>DAOUKH010000072.1:0-55545 GCA_034421515.1 Dehalococcoidia bacterium | reverse complement strand
GACGCCCTCCTCAGATACACCGTGCCCATGCCAAGCGATAGCCAGATTCCAGGGAAGGCGATTGAGAAATTGGCCTTGAACGACCCGGTACTTGTTTCAGTGCACCGAAGTCCGCTTGTGAGGACTCGAACCTCACGAAACTCTTCACTTGGCGCCGCCGCCTTCATTCGGCTCCAAGCCCACGCCCCACGAGTACCGCAGTTTTCCGTGGTGATTGAATTGCAACCATGGGGAGACTGAGAGAGGGCACGCGCCGCTAGGCGCGTCGGAGGGGTGGCGCGGGGCGGTCTGCCCCCCTCCCTCTGGAGACCCTTGCACAACCCCCGAAGCCACCGGCGGGCCGTCCATGTAGGGGCAACCCTCGTGGTTGCCCAGGGGTGCGGGCGGGGTCTTCTCTCCTCCCCTCCGGCCCTCCCCCTCTGGGGGAGATTTGAGAGAGGGCGCGCGCCGCCAGGCCGGGAGGTCTTGCCTCTTCTCCCCCCGGAGACCTTTGCAAAATCCGCGATGGTAATGGAGGACCTTCCAACGTAGGGGCGACCCTTGTGGTCGCCCTCCCCTGTAGGGGCGATTCACGAATCGCCCGTTCCCTATCCCCCATCAAGCACGTCGGTCGGGGTACGACCGTCTGTGACACGCCCCCTTTGACAGCCCCCGTCGGCGCTGCTAATCTAACCGTATCGAACGGATGTTCTTTCGGCCTAGCCCGTAGTCGGCGGCCACTAGCCGCCAGCCCGCCCTTAGAGGGGGCGGCGGCACTGCCTCTAACAGTGTGTGGGGCGACGCGAAAGAACGTCGGATCGGCCCCCGGGTCGTCTCGCTCGGAGCGCGCCCGAGCGAGCGGCCCAACCAAGGGTGGCCGTGGCGCAACCGCCGGCGGGGCTTGGCGGGCGAGTTGTGCGGTGAGGGCTAGTCGATGACGCCGAGCTTGCGGGCGAAGTCAAGGCCCTGGCGGGCGGTGTGGATGTGGGCCTCGTCGACCATGCCGTCCTCGAAGCGGACCGCGCCGCGCCCCTCGGCCCAGGCGGCCTCCATCGTCTCCAGGGTCTTCAGCCAGCTATCGATCTCCTCTTGGGTGGGCGTGAAGACCTCGTTGATCACGGGGACGTGCGTGGGGTGGATACACGACATCCCGACGTAGCCTAGGTCGCGCGTCTGGTTGGCGAAGGCGCGCAGGCCCTCGAGGTTGCCGATCTGGCTCCACTGGCCGCTCATGGGGTAGGGAACGCCGGCGGCGCGGACGTCGAGCAGCACCTTCGAGCGGAAGTACAGCGATTCAAGGCCCTGTTCCGTCCACCGGTAGCCGATGGAGCGGACGATGTCGCCGCGCCGGGAGACGCCCGACCCCATATAGGCGATGCGCGGCGAGACCGTGGCGATCTCGTAGGACTGGCGGATGGCCCCGGCGGACTCCAGCAGCGGCGTGATGACGATGCGCCCCTCCGGCAGCCCCCGCTCGCGTTCAAGCTCGGTGAGGGCGGCGTCGATGGCCGCGATGTCGTCGGGGCCGCGCGTCTGGGGCACCATGACACCGTCGAGGCCGGCGCAGACGATGGCCTCGAGGTCGGCGCGGTTCTTCTCGGAGGCCGCGCCCGACACGCGCACGATCCGTTGCGGACCCGTGCCGCCGGTCTCGTCGAGGACGCGGCGGATGATCTCGCGCCCCTCGGCGATCTGGTCGGGCGGCAGAGCGCCTTCCATGTCGAAGATCAGCCCGTCGGAGCCGTACTTCGGTGCGTCGCGCATCCAGTCCTCGCGGTTCCCGGGAACGAAGAGCAGGCTGCGGATCGGTTTCGGGTCGATGGGCATGAGAGCCTCCTTCGATCGAACGCGCTGGCCCCAACCCTACTCGCATCGACGGCGTTTGCGTACCCCTCGTGGAAATCGCAAGGAAGGGTGGGCCGAACGCCGTCAAGCTGTTTGCAAGCGGTGGGCTGGGAAGGCCCGGCGAGGTGCGCGAGGTTCAAACCTCGTCGTTGAGCGACACAAAATCTCTTACAACAAGTGCCGCCAGGGGCCATGCTATACTCGCGGCTCCATGACGTCCGCTTCGGGAAATCACGTAGAACAGAACTGGACAGCAAGTCTCTACATGCTGTTCGCGGTGTTTTGTTACTCCGGCATACCGCTGGTCATAGCCTTGACCAGTGGGTCCGATAATCCCTCCCTCTTCAGTGGGACGTATAGAATCGGCGCCCTTCTTACCTACCTAGTATTCCTAAGGCTCGTATACGCACCGTTGTTCAACCGGGAGACCTTCACGTTGCTCGCTCGCCGGTTCATGTCGGCGAAATACCGTTGGCTTATTTTGCTCACGTTTGCGAGTACCGCCGATTACGCTCTGTTCGCGTTATCCACACGGTTCATCGATATATCGGTCACCGCAGTTCTATTCGAACTGTGGCCGATCGTGACCATGTTCATCCTGGCCAAGCTCTACACCAGACGCATTCACTCCATGGTCTTCTGGCTCGTAATACTCTGTTTCTTTGGGTTCCTCTTCATTACGTCCAGTCAAGCCGGTGGCCTGTCGGATCTGTTCGACTCTCTCCTGACCGATCCTGTTGACCTGGTGGCAGGATTCATCCCCGCAATAGCAGCCGTAGCATTGACCGCCTTTGCGGTGTGTGCGTTCAAGGTGGGTTCATTGCTGGCAGATGACGGCGAGCTGACGCAACTCACGGCGGACAAGAACATCAATGCTCCAATCGACTTATTTGGCGCCGTCGCGGTCTTTGTTGTTACCAATACGTTAACGATACCGCTAAGCCTAGGGTTTGGACTGTTCGCGGGAGCAACCACCGATCAGCCTGTGCATTTTTCGTCGGTGACCCCCATCGTCATGTTGGGTGGGGTCTTGCTGGCAGCCGGCGCAATGTTGTGGCAAAGAGCCAACGAGAAATCAGACAATCCTGGCATAAACGCAATGGGTTACCTTACTCCAGTGTTCTCTCTCATATTACTGTGGCTATTCTTTGAAATCGGCGACGTTCTCGTGCCTTACCTTATCGTGGGCACCGCGGCAGTCATAGCAGCCAATCTGCTCATAAACTTTGAGGCCGAAAGGCTCCTTGGATTCAAGGCTCTGGTGGTCGCCTTGTGGGTGTGCGGAACAATTATATACATTCGGAACATCGATCAAGGCATCTGGGTAGGAAACTACTTCGGCGCATTGACTCTGGCCGCCACGGTATTCATCTTGATCCTGTCGTTTCGCGTGGCGCGGCTCTCCGCACGGATACAAGATGAGGACAATCGAGCCTTTCGGCTCGTTCGAGAGTTGGATGGACTGGCCCGCCGGAATGTGATTGAAGGAGAGGTCTGTGAGGATATCCTGACCATCAACGAAGCGTCGGGGCCTGAATTGCAAGGGGCATACGATAAGAGCCGGCGAACCATTGAGGCCGCGATTCGCAACGCTGTTCCTCGGGACCGGGAGAAACTGATTGCTCTAGAAGCAGACCTGGACGCCCTCACGCATTCCAGGCAACAAGGCTTAAACTTTGGAGAGTTGTCCGCAATCATCATTATTGCCGGCCTTATCCTTTTGCTTTCTCTCTTGTCCAGGCCCGATGTCTCCGGTGTGACGGCTTTTCTTGTCGACGTGTTTTCCGTACTGTTTGCAACCGTCATAGTCTTTGTCACATTTAGCATTGTAGACCTGGAACGAGACCGCACCGCCCGGCTCATGCACATCCGCTCCGTGCAGACCGGTAAGGAATACGAAGTGGTCTTCCAGGACGAGCGGAGACGCCACGTGGAGCAAGGGATATCCGTGGTGATTGGGTTGCTCCTCGTGGCGACTTTTTCCAGCTTGCTCGGACACAAGTGGTTAGGCTGGTTCGCTTAGAGGGTCGGTGCACGGGCGCCTGCTTGCTTGACGTCGCGCGTCGTCTCTCACTCTCCCCTAGGGCAGGCTGAGGGCGGGGCGGATTGCCCGCGGCGGCGTATCCACTACAATGCGGTCGGCGGGAACTCCCGCGGAGGTTGGCCCATGACGACGGCGCTTGAAGGCATGCGGGTGTTGGAGCTCAGCGTGAGCATGTCCGGCTCGATGGCCGGCATGTTCCTGGCGGAGAACGGTGCGGAGGTCGTCAAGGTCGAGCCGCCCGGCGGAGACCCGACGCGGGGAAGCGCGGGGTTCCTCGTGCGCAACCGCGGCAAGAAGAGCGCGGTCGTCGATCTGAAAACGGCGGAGGGCCTGGCGACGTTCAAGCAACTCGCCGCCACCGCCGACGGCGTGATCGAGGACTTCGCTCCCGACGTCGCCGACCGCCTAGGCGTGGGCTACGACGCGCTCCGCGAGGTCAACCCCAGCCTCGTCTACGCCTCGATCACGGCCTTCGGCGAGCAGGGCCCCTACCGCGACCTGCCCGGCTACGAGCCGATCATCGCGGCGAAGACGGGCCGTATGATCTCGCAGGAGGGCTTCCGCGAAGGACCGATCTACACGCCGACCCCGATCTCCTCCTACGGCTCGGCCGCCATCGCGGTGCACGGACTGCTTGCCGCACTCTACGCCCGCAAGACCACCGGCGTGGGGCAGCGCGTCGACGTGAGTCACCTCGCGGCGCTCACCGCCTACGACATGGGCGGCTTCCTCCACCGGATGCACTCCAACGCCGACGACGACGGCCCCGCCTTCGGCGTGATGCCCCTCGCCTTCATGACCGCCGAGTGCAGCGACGGCCGCTTCATCCAAATGTGCAGCCGCCAGCCCCACCTCTTCCGCAACTGGATGCGCGTCCTGGGACTCGAACATCTCTATGACGACCCCGCCTTCCACCACATGCCCGATCAGTTCCCCTCCCGCCGCGACCTCGAAGCCATCCTGGAGATGGTCGAGATCCGCATGAAGGAGAAGACTTTCGACGAGTGGATGGAGATCTTCACCAACGACGACGTCGGCGGCGACCCCTTCCTCGGCGCCCAGGAGTACCTCGACCACGAGCAGACCATCGCCAACGGCCGCCGTCAGACCGTCGTCGAGCCGGGCCTGGGCGAGACGGTGCAGATCGGGCCGCTGGCCGTTATGTCCGACACGCCGTCCATCTTCGGCACCCCCGCGCCGGCGCTGGGCCAGCACACCGACGAGGTCGTCTCGGCGCTGACCACGGCCCCGCGCCGGATCACCGAGCCCACGGGCAAGTCAGTCCGTCGCCCGCTGGACGGCGTCACCGTCCTCGAATGCGCCTACTTTTACGCCGCGCCCTTCTCCATGACGCTGCTCGCCGAGCTCGGCGCGCGCATCATCAAGGTCGAGCCCAACACCGGCGACCCGATGCGGCGCAACTGGTCGTCGACGTACAGCAAGTCGGCGGCGGGCAAAGAGAGCGTGATCCTTAACTTGAAAACTGAAGAGGGCCGCGAGATCGTCCACAAGATCGCCGCCAAGGCCGACCTCTTCCTGCACAACTTCCGCCCCACCGGCGTCGTCGAGAAGCTGCAGATCGACTACAAGACGCTGAGCGCGATCAACCCGCGGCTCGTCTACGTCTACGGCTCCTGCTATGGAACGTACGGGCCATGGAAGCACCGGCCGGGGTTCCACTCATCGCCGAATGCGATCGCGGGGTCGGGCATCATCGAGTCGGGCGTTGGCAACCCGCCCAAGGACCGCGTCTTCCCCGACCCCGCCGGCGCCCTGGGCGTCGCCACTGCGGCCATGATCGGGCTGCACGCGCGGGACCGCACCGGCAAGGGGCAGTACGTCGAGACGACAATGCTGAGCTCGCTAGCCTACGCGGTGTCGTCGTGGAGCCTGCAGTACGACGGCAAGCCCGCCGACCCGATTCCCGACCAGGGGCAGCACGGCTACAACGCGCTGCACTGGCTCTACGAGTGCGGCGACGGCTGGCTCTTCCTCATGTGCCCCAAGGAGGAGCACTGGACGGCGCTCGCCGAGGCGACCGGTCTCGCCCGCGACGCACGCTTCGCCACCGCGCAGTCGCGCATGGAGAACGACGAGGCGCTGCGCAATGCGCTCACCGCGGCATTCGCCCGGCGTCCTGCGGCGCAGTGGGAGGACATCCTGCTGCAGGCCGGGGTCCCCGCGGTGCGCGCCGACGGCACCGAACACCACGAGTTCATGCTCAACGACCCGCAGATCCGGGTCAACGACCTCGCCCGCGAGGACGAGTTGCCCGAGCACGGCAAGTTCTGGCGCAGCGCGCCGGTCTACCACTTCTCGGAATACGAGACGCGGTTCGAGACGCCGCGCCCGCTGGGCTTCGCCACCGAGTCCGTCCTCCGCGAGTTCGGTTACTCCGACCGCCAGATCGACGAGCTGAACGAGAAGGGCGTGACGACGGCGGTCGGCCACGGCCTCCCCGCGGTCTAAGGAGCCTGGTATGGAAGCCAACGAGCCCCGTCCGCTGCGCACGATCCTCTTCGTGCCCGGCAACAAAGAGGACTGGATGCGGAAGGCGGTCAAGTACGGCGCCGACGCGCTGGTCTTCGACCTTGAGGACGCCGTGCCCGAGGCGCACCGTCCCCAGGCCCGCGAGATGGTGCGGCGGGTCACCGAAGAGCTTGCCGCCCAGGGCCACACCATCTTCGTCCGCGTCAACGGCATCGACACCTACGAAGCCGGCGACGACCTGGAGGCGGCGGTCTGCGCCGGGCTGCACGGCATCTTCCTCCCCAAGACGCGCAGCCCCGAAGACATCGTGGCGGCCGCGACCCTGCTCGACCACTTCGAGCACCGCGCCGGACTCCCCATCGGCCGCGTGCTGATCAACCCCCTGCTGGAGACGGCACAGTCGATTCGGCTGGCCTACGAGATCGGGACGGCGTCGCCGCGCGTCGCCTACATGGGCTACGGCTCGGCCAAGGACGGCGACGGCGCCCGCGCCATCGGCTACACCTGGACGCCGGAGGGCGCGGAGTCGCTCCACATCCGCGGCTCGGTGCTCGTCGACGCGCGGGCGGCGGAGGTGCCCTACCCCATCACCGGTCTGTGGCCGCACGTCGGCGAGCACGACGGCCTCCGGGCGATGGCGGTGGAGTCGAAGCAGCTGGGTTACGACGGCATGATGTGCATCCACCCCAGCCACGTCCCCATCATCAACGAGGTCTTCTCGCCCACGCCGGAAGAGATCGAGGAATGGAAGGGCGTCATCGAAGCCCTCGCCGAGGCCGAGGCCGCCGGCACCACCGCCATCCAACGCGACGGCTTCCTCATCGACACCGCCATGGTCCGCGTAGCGCAGGTGCGGCTGGAGCACGCCAAGCGCCTGGGGCTGGCGTAGCGGCGGGGGTAGGGCTCGCCGGTCGCTCGAATGCGGCTAATTCAAAGTTGGATTTTGAACTAGCCGACAGTAACTGCGCGTACGCCCCGCGCTAAACCAACCCCTGCGCCGCCAACTTCCCCACATCCAGCCCCAGCAGCTCTCCGTAGGCCCAGGCGTTGTGTTCGCCGACGTGGGGCGGGGGGCCTTCGACGGTGACGGAGGTGCGGGAGAGTTTCACCGGGAAGCCGGCGACGGTCATGGTGTCTTCGCCGTCGCGGCCGACTTCGACGAGCATGTTGCGGGCGTGGACCTGGGGATGCTCGGCCATCTCGGGGACGGTCAAGATGCGCGAGCAGGGGACGCGGGCCTCGTCCATGGCGGCCACGACCTCGTCGACGGTGCGCCGTTCCACCCAGGCTTGGACGATTGCGCCGAGCTCGTCGCGGTGCTCGAAGCGGCTGGGGTTGTCGCGGAGCCGGGGGTCGTCGAGGAGATCGGCACGGTCGACGGTGCGGGCGAGCCGCCGCCACTGCGACTCGATGGCTGGGCAGATCATCACCGTCCCGTCCAAGGCCTCGAACGAGTCGACGAAGGAGTACCAGCTCCCGTTGCCGATGCGCCGCCGCGCTCGCCCGGTGTGGCGGAGCTCGGAGACCATGGCCTGGGAAATCACGGGGAAAACCGTGCTGTCGAACAGGCCCACGTCGACCATCTGGCCGAGTCCGCTCGCGTTGCGCTCCCAGAGCGCCAGCATGACGCCGAAGGCGGCGTTGTAGGCGGCGAGGAAGTCGCCGATCGCGACGCCTGAGCGCGTGGGCGGGCCGTCGGCCTGGCCGGTCAGGTCCATCATGCCCGCCGTCGCCTGGACGGTGACGTCGAAGCCGGTCTTCTCGGCGAACGGCCCGGTCTGACCGTAGGCTGAGATGGCGGCGACGATGATCGATGGGTTGGCCTCGGCGAGCGCGTCGTAGTGCAGAAGCGCCGCCTGCGGCGAGCCTGGGGCGTAGTTGTGGACGACCACGTCGGCCAGCCGGACGAGGTCGCGCAGCAGGGGATTCGCGGCCTCGTTGCGGAGGTCGAGCGTGATGCCCCGCTTGTGCCGGCCAGTACAGGTGAACCACATGGGCTGCCCCTGCGGGCCCATGACGCCGATCCGTCGGTCCTCCTCGCCTCCGGGCGCCTCGACGCGCACCACCTCGGCGCCGGCGTCGGCGAGCAGGGCGCAGGCGGTGGGCGCGGCGATGTAGCGCGAGAAGTCAAGGACGCGGATGCCGTCGAGGACCGGGGTCATGGGCGGGTTCCTCCCGGGCCTATCTTACCCGTGCGAGCTGGATGGGGAGTGCCTGCGCGCTTGGCGGCGCCCGTTTCAAGGGCGGTAGTCTTCGATGACCCCCGGTGGTTGGCGCGGGGCCCCTCATCTCAGTCTTCTCCCGCGGGGAGAAGAGGCAAGACCTCTCCGCCCTGGCCCTCTCTCAGTCTCCCCCAGAGGAGGAGATGCGGGAAGGGGGAGGGTTGAGGGCCGGGGGCGGAGGCAGTATACATAGGGGGCCGCCGCGCCGACCGAGCCCAAAGCGCCGCGCCAGAGGTCGCCATGGCCGACGACACCGTCCGATCGCTTCAGGGTGTGCGCGTGCTCGCGCTCCCCGACCCCAAGCTTGCCCTCTGCTGCAAGCTGCTCGCCGACATGGGGGCGGACGTCGTCGCCGTTGAGCCGCCGGAGGGGTCGGCGCTGCGCTCCGCGCCGCCGCGCGCCGCTGGGGACGGGGAGAGCCTGCTCTTCTGGTACGGCTACTCCCGCGCCCGGTCGGTCGCGTGCGACCTTGCATCGGCGGAGGGGCGGGACCGCTTCGTAGCGCTCGCCGTCAAGGCCGACGTACTGCTCGACGCCCTGCCGCCGGGGCGGCTCGTCGAGCTCGGCGTCGCGCCGGAGGTACTTGCGGCGGCCAACCCTGGGCTCATCCACCTCTCGGCCACCGACTTTGGGGGCGACGGCCCCTTCCGCGACTTCAAGGGCTCCGATATCGTCGCCTGGGCCATGGGCGGCTTGATGGGGCTCACCGGCGACCCCGCCCGCGAGCCGCTGACCGCGCCCGCGCTCCAGGCGTACCACTGCACCTCGGTATGGGCGGCGATCTCCGTGCTCGGCGCGGTCTACCGCCGCCGTAGGACGGGCCAGGGCGCCCGCATCGACCTCTCCGCGCAGGAGACGTCGTTCGACATGTCGGAGACGGCGCACTCCTTCTATTTCTGCAACGGCGAGATCGTGAAGCGCATCAACGGCGACCATCCCCTCGCCACGCCGTTCAAGGTCTACCAGGCCAAGG
Source organism: Dehalococcoidia bacterium (assembly GCA_034421515.1). GTDB lineage: Bacteria > Chloroflexota > Dehalococcoidia > SHYB01 > SHYB01 > DAOUKH01. The sequence continues at coordinate 45,992 of DAOUKH010000072.1, read as the reverse complement.
ACGGGCACGTCTTCGTGGGGCTGTCGTCGCAGCAGCAATGGCGCGCGATGATCGAGTGGATGAAGCTGGTGGGATACGACCCCGGCCCACTCGACGACGACGCGTTCTTCGAGCTGGTCAACCGCCGTCAACACCGCGACCTCATCAACGAGCGGGTGGGCGGGTTCGCCCGCTTGGTCACTGAAGAGGAGCTGTTTGTCGGCGGCGCCGAGCGCGGCATTCCCAACGCGCCGGTGCGTCCGCCCGGCCAGACATTGGAGGACGAGCAGCTCCAGTTCCGCGGCAGCTTCGACGCGCTCGCCGACCCCCGCCCCGGGCACGAGGACGAGCGCCACTCACTGCCATGCCTCCCCTTCCGCGGCGAGGCGGGCCTCCAGCTCCCCGAGCCGGGCGCGCCGCCCCGGCCCGGCAAGCACACGACGGAGGTCGAAGGCGACTGGTCGGAACGGACTGAATGGCCGGCGTCCACGGAAGAGGAGCGGCAGCTACCGCTCGCGGGCGTCCGGGTGGTCGACTTCTGCTGGAACATCGCGGGGCCGGTGATGGGACGGGCCCTTGGCGACCTCGGCGCGGAGATCGTCAAGGTCGAGCCCCGCGAGATCGGCGACCCCTCCCGCATGCTCGTGCCGTTCCGCGACGGCGAACCCAGCCTCAACGGGAGCTACACCTTCCACGACATCAACCGCGACAAGCAGAGCATCACGATCGACATGAAGAAGCCCGACGCCGCCGCCGTCGCCCTCGACGTGATCAAGCACGCCGACGTGGTGATCGAGAACTTCACCGGCGGCACGATGGGCCGGCTCGGCGCCGACTATGGGGCGGTGTCCAAGGCGAACCCCCGCGCGATCATGGCCAGCCTCACCGGCTTCGGACAGACCGGCCCCCGGGCCTCGTGGCCGAGCTACCACCCGACCTCGTCGGCGCTTAGCGGACTCACCTGGCTCTTCGGCTACGAGGGCGGGGGCCCGCTCGGCTTCGGCCACTCGCACATGGACTACATGGCGGGCTACCTCGGGGCGCTCGGCGTGCTCGACGGCCTCCTCCGCCGCGAGGTCACCGGCCAGGGCGACCACGTCGATGTGTCTCAGCTTGAATGCGGCGCGACGCTCGTCGGCCCCGAGGTCCTGCAATGGGCGGTGAACGGCGAAACGGCCCGGCCGGCGGGCAACCGCGCCGGGGCGCTCGGCGCGCCGCTGCAGGGCTGTTACCAATGCGCCGGCGACGACCAGTGGATCGTCGTGACGGCAAGCGACGCCGAGATGCTGGCCAAGCTCGCCGAGGTCACCGGCGCCGCCGGCGGCTCGGTCGGAGCCGTCGAACAGGCCCTCGGCGCGTGGTGCGCCCCGCTCGAGCCCTGGGACGCCTTCTACCGGCTGCAGCAGGCCGGCGTCGCCGCCGGAGTCGTCTCCCACGGGCCCGACCTTGAGCGCGACGAGCACCTCGCGGCGCGGGGCGCGGTCGCCAGGGTCCCTCATCCGGAGCTCGGTGAGGCGCCCATCGTCCAGTGCCCCATCATCCTAGACGGCGAGCGGCTCGCGGTGCACCGCCCGTGCGCCGTCCTCGGCGAGCACAACGAGCCCATCCTGCGCGGCGTCGTCGGCTTGAGCGAAGAGGGCTATCTCGACCTCGTCGTACAGGAGATCATCTGAGTGAACGGGAACACGCAACGGTGACAACCCTCCCTGAGTTCTCCATCGAAGGCAAAAAGGCAATCGTGACCGGCGCGGGCCGCGGCATCGGCAAGGCCATCGCGCTGACCCTGGCCGAGGCCGGCGTCGACGTCTGCGTCGCGGCCCGCAGCCGCGACGAGCTCGACGCGGTGGCGGAGGAGATTCGCGGCATGGGCCGCCGCGCCGCCGCCATCCCCACCGACATCACGGACGAGGGCAGCGTCGCGGCGATGGTCAAGGGGGCGCTGTCGGAGTTGGGCGAGATCGACGTGCTGGTCAACAACGCGGGGATCGCGGTGGTGAAGCCGCTGGTGCCGCTCCCCGGTCTGAAACCGGCGACGGCGGACAACTTCCCCGGCTTCTTCGAGCCCTACACCCTGGAGGAGTGGGCCCAGGTGATGGACGTCAACCTGCGCGGCGCATTCCTCTGCATGCGGGCCGTCGGGCCGCACATGCTGGAACGTGGATCGGGCAAAGTCGTCAACATCTCGTCGATCAACGCCGACCGGGCGGGCCGCTACCGCTTCACCTACGACACCAGCAAGGCAGCCCTGAACCGCATGACGAAGTCGGTAGCCGTCGAATGGGCCCGCCACGGCGTGCAGGTCAACGCGATCTGCGCCACCTACGTCGACACCGACCTGATCCGGGTATCGATGGAGGACGAGCGGCTGCGTTCGAAGATACTGTCGGAGATTCCGATGCGGCGACTCGCCGAGGCCCGCGAGGTCGGCCTGCTCACCGCCTTCCTCTCATCGGCGGCGTCGGACTTCATGACCGGCGCCTGCGTCTACCTCGACGGCGGCAGCACCTCTTAAGCCGCGCGTCCAAGGCCGCAATCGCCTTGACCCTCTCAGGCAATGATGTGTATCATCCGTACACATCGCCCAGCTTTTGGTGGGGACGGCACAATGGCTCGAGTTCAACTGATCATCCCCGACGAGGACCGAGACCGGTTCGTCCACCAGGCCCGGAGGGAGGGCCTGACCTTCAGCGCATGGCTGCGGGCCGCGGCCCATGCCCGTCTGGAGGAGAAGAAGCCCCGGTTCTCGCGGGTGGATGATCTCTCAGAGTTCTTTCGGCAATGTGACGCCCGGCGGAGGGATGGGTTGGAACCGGACTGGGAGGCGCAGAAGCGCGCGATCGAAGCGTCGCGGCTCCGGGGTCTGCCGGGCGTATGATCTTTGTCGATACCAACGTCTTCATGTACGCGATTGGGAAACCGCATCCGCTCAAGTCCAGAGCTCGCGATTTCTTCACCGAGTCCTTCCAGAGTTTCACGCCACTCTGCACGTCCGCCGAGGTGCTGCAAGAGTTGCTGCATGCCTACCTGCCCGTTGGGCGGTCCGACGTGTTCGACGACGCCGTGGCGCTGATCGACCGAGCGGGGGTGGAGGTGTGGCCGCTGGAAGCGGCGGACGTCACCCTGGCGCGTCAACTCCGCGCCGCGCATCCCACGCTGGAGGCGAGAGACCTTTGCCACTTGGCGGGTTGCCAGCGGCGCGGCGTCGACCGGATCATGACCTTCGACCAAGTCCTCGGCGGCGCCGGCTTGAATCCATTGGAGAAGCCCGAATAAGCCGCGCCGCCGTCCTATCCCGTTGGCAGACTGGGGCTGATTGACGCCAGGTTGGCTAGGCGGCCCCCACCTCAATCCTCTCCCGTTGGGAGAGTGGGCGTTAGATGATGTGTTAAACTTTTTGGAGCCGAGGCGGCGGCAGTGGTACCTCCCTCCACAAGCTCACCCCTAGAACGGATAGTCCTCACCGGATGATTGTCCCCGGCGACCTGTTCGGCGTCCTCCCTCTCTGGGTCCCGCTCTTCATCATCGGCGGTTTCGGCATCGCGGCCGGCTCTTACGCCATCTACGCACGCTTCGTGACGCCGGTCCTGCTCGGGAAGCGCGAAGACCCACGCTTCGACCATCCCTTGCAACGACTGTGGGGCATGGTCCTCGTCGTCTTCGGTCACCGGCGCGTGTTGATGAGCGTGTCGTTGCGTTGGCGCGACCTGGCCGGCATCGGCCACTTCATCATCTTTTGGGGCTTCATCTCGAAGCTGGTCGGCTACACGCTCTTCCTCGTCCTCGACCCCATCAAGCCCACCAACTCGGCCTTCGTGCTCTCGCCGACCGGCCTCGAAGTCTTCTTCTGGTGGCTCGACATCCTCACCGTGCTGGTGCTCGCTTCGGTGATCTGGGCGGCGGCGCGCCGCTGGATCGGCCGTCCCAAGCGGCTGGACGGGCTGCAGGGCTACGAGCCCGGCCTCATCCTCATGGCGACAGGGTCGCTGATGTTGTTCCACCAGCTGACCCAGATCTCGATCGTCGCGGCGGCCGAGGCGAACCCGGCAGCCGTCGCCTACCTCGGCGGGGCGATTACGCCGGAGATCGCCGCCGGGACGCCGATTTCGGGGAGCATCGGCACGGCGCTGGGATCGTCGGGCTTCTCCGCCTCGGCGGCAAAGACCATGCACGGCATCTTCTACTGGGTGCACTTCCTCATCACGGTGGGCTTCTTCGTCTACATCCCGATGTCCAAGCACTTCCACATCATCGCGTCGCCCCTCAACGCCTTCTTCCGCAAGCTCACGCCACGCGGCGCGCTGCGTCCCATGCCCGACATGGAGGAGGCCGAGGTCTGGGGCGCCAAGCACCCCCACGAGTTCACCTGGAAAGAGCTCGTCGACGGCTACGCCTGCGCCGTCTGCGGACGCTGCACCTTCAACTGCCCCGCCAACATCAGCGGCAAGCCGCTCTCGCCGATGGACCTCATCGAGGGCGTCAAGCACAACCTGCTCGAAGTCGCCCCCGCCGTCGCCAAGGCGGCGACGCAGGAGGAGCGTGAGCAGGCGTCCGACGCGCATCCGCTCCTGGGACGGCACTTCACCGAGGAGTGGGTCTGGGACTGCGTGACCTGCGGGGCCTGCGTGCAGGAGTGCCCCGTGCTCGTCGACCACATCGACAGCATCGTCGACCTGAGGCGCTACCTGGTGATGACCGAGTCGAACATGCCGCCCACGGCACAGCAGACGTTGCAGAGCCTGGAGACGCGCGGCCATCCCTGGCGGGGAGCGCAGGCCTCACGGACCGACTGGACGGACGGCCTGCCGGTGAAGAGCCTGGGGAACGGCGCGGGGCCTTCGGAAACCGTGGACGTGCTGTTCTGGGTCGGCTGCACCGCCGCGCTCGAAGAGCGCAGCCAGGCCACCGCCCGGGCCATGGCCCGCGTCCTCGACCGGGCCGGCGTCAGCTACGCGATCCTGGGCAACGCCGAGGGCTGCACCGGCGACCCGGCGCGGCGGATCGGCCACGAGTACCTGTTCGAGATCATGGCGCGTCGCAACGTCGAGGTGCTCGGCGAGCACAAGCCGATGAAGATCGTCACCACCTGCCCCCACTGCTTCAACACGCTGAAGCACGAATACCCCGACTTCGGCGGGGCCTACGAGGTCGAGCACTACGCCACCTTCGTGCGGCGGCTCATGGACGACGGCAAGCTGAAGCTCGGCAAGCCCATCGCCGCCAAGGTGACCTACCACGACTCCTGCTACCTGGGCCGCCACAACGGCATCTACGACGAGCCCCGCGACATCGTCGCCGCCATCCCCGGCATCGAGTTGCAGGAGGTGCCGCTCCGCAACCGCGAGCGCGGCTTCTGCTGCGGCGCCGGCGGCGGGCACATGTTCGTCGAGGAGGGCTCCGGCCGCCGCATCAACCACGTCCGCACCGAGCAGATTCTCGAGACGGCCCCCGACAAGATCGGCGTCTCCTGCCCCTTCTGCCTCCAAATGCTGACCGAAGGCGTCGAGTCCGCCGGCAAGGCCGGCGAGGTAGAAGTGGTGGATGTGATCGAGCTCGTCGGGGAGTCTATGGAGTAGGGCGGGGCCGTCTTCGATGGCCTTTGGTGACCGTCGAGGGGGCCCCTCATCTCAATCTTCTCCCGTGGGGAGAAGAGGCCGGACCACCCCACCCCCGGCCCTCTCTCAGTCTCCCCCAGAGGGGGAGAGGTTTGGGGTACTCCCCCTGCGGGGGCGAGGTTTGGGGTGTTCCCCCTGCGGGCGAGGGTTAGGGTGTCGCCCTGTCCAGAGGAATGCGGGGGCGCTCTTCCGTCCATTGGGCCGATGTCGTACACTGGCGCACTGAATGTGATGCGAGCGAAAGGGGACTCGGCATGAGCGAGATTCTCATCAAGGGCGGCACAGTCGTGGACGGGACCGGCGAGCCTCGGCAATCGGCCGACGTACTGGTTCGCGACACCCAGATCGCGGAGATCGGGCCCGGCCTGAGCACCTCGGGCGAAACGATCGACGCGGCAGGGCTCGTGGTGACGCCGGGCATCATCGACCCGCACACCCACCTCGACGGCCAGCTCATCTGGGAGCCGCGGGGCTCCTCGTCGTCCTGGCACGGCGTGACCACGGTGCTCATGGGGAACTGCGGCTACACGCTTGCCCCGGTGAAGCCCGAAGACCGCGACTACATCATTCAGATGTTCGGGCAGGTGGAAGAGATCGCGCCCAAGATCTTCCACGAGAACCTGCCGTGGGACTGGGTGACCACCGACCAGTATCTCGCAAGCATGGACAAGGGCCTGGGCGTCAACGCGGTGACCATGGTGGGCCACTCGACCCTGCGCTACTACGTGATGGGCGAGGCCGCCCTCGAGCGCGAGGCCACCGAGGCCGAGGTCGCCGAGATGCGGCGCGTGCTGCACGACGGCATCGAGGCCGGCGCGTTCGGGCTCACCACGTCGCGGGCGCCGAGCCACTTCGGGGCGCGGGGCGAACCCGTCCCCAGCCGTCAGGCCGCGCCCGAGGAGCTCTACGCCCTAGCCGACGAGCTCAAGTCGCTCAACGCCACGGCCATGGGCCTGATCCCGCAGGGCCTCTTCGCCGGGATGAGCAAAGAGGATAAGGAGCTCATCTTCAACCTCGCCAAGCGGAGCGGTACGACGATCCAGCTCAACGGTGTCAGCAACTCCGACGCCTGGGACTTCATGGCCGACTCGCGCACCAAGGGCGCCGAGATCTACGGCGTCGTGGCGTCGCAGCCCTTCTACAAGATCTTCAGCATCAACTCGGGCACCACGACCTTCAACAGCATGGACACGTGGTTCGACATCATGGGCAAGGCGCCGGAGGTGCGGCGCGCCCGCTTCGGCGACGCCTCGATCCGGCAGCAGCTCCGCGACGAGGTCGACGCCGAGGCCACGATGGACGCCCGCAACATGCGCCGCCCCCGCATCGTGTGGGACTACTTCACGGTGCACAAGGCGGCTACCGACGCGAACCGCGGCCTCAACGGCAAGACCATCCCGCGGCTCGCCGAAGAGATGGGCAAGCACAAGGCCGACGTGCTCCTCGACCTCGCCCTCGCCGAGGACGGCGAGACAATGTTCGAGATGCGCTTCATGCCGGAAGAGCAATGGCTCGCCGACGAGTCGCGCGCGCCGTTGCTCAACCACGCCCACGTCTCGCCGATGAACTCCGACGCCGGCGCGCACATCGCCAGCGAGTGCAAGAGCGGCGAGGCCTCTTACTTCCTCAAGAAGTGGGTCGTCGAGAACGAGGTGATGGACCTCGAGCACGGCGTCAAGAAGGTCACCGCCGACCACGCGCGGTGGATCGGGCTGACGGACCGCGGCGTCCTGAAACCCGGCATGAAGGCAGACATCGCCGTCTTCGACCTCGACAAGCTCGAAACGCATTATAAAGAGCCGAAGAACGACCTCCCCGGCGGCGACACCCGCTGGGTGCAGAACGCCGACGGCGTCGAGCACGTCCTGGTGAACGGCCGGCGCACGATTGCCGGCGGGCAAGAGACGGGCGACCTCCCCGCCGTGGTGCTGCGGAGCGGCTGGTACCGCTAGCGCACCCCGGCGCGGCCCCATTCGATGCTGCAAGACGCCAAGGTCCTGATCACCGGCGCGACCGGCCAGGTCGCCTTTCCCGTGGCCAGGGCGTTGGCGCCGAACAACGAGGTCCACGCCCTCGCGCGCTTCACCGCCGAGGGCTCGCGCGAGCGGCTGGAGGCGCTGGGCATCCGCTGCATCAAGGGCGACTACGCCCTCGACAACCTAGGCCACGTCCCCGACGACTTCACCCACGTCCTCCACTTCGCCTTCCAGACGGGGCGCACCCAGCCCAGCTTCGATCACGCTATCAAGGTCAACGGCGAGGGTGTGGGGCACCTGATGTACCACACCCGGAAGGCCAAGGTCTTCTTCCACTGCGGCACCACCGCCGTCTACGGCGGCCCCGAAGCCCCGCCCTACGGCGAGGGCAGCCCACTGATGAGCCAGACGATGGCATCCATGGCGCCGACGTACGGGCCATCGAAGCTCTGCGGCGAGGCGGTGGCCCGCTTCGTCTCCTCCGAGTTCGGCCTCCCCACGATCATCGCCCGGCTCAACGTTCCCTACGGTCCCAACGGCGGCCTCCCCGCCATGCACATGAACCTGATGAAGGCAGGCAAGGAGGTCCCCCTGCGGGCAGGGCCGCCCAACAACTACAACCCGGTCTACGAGGACGACATAGTCCGGCAGGTGCAGGCGTTCTGCGAGGTCGCCACCAGCCCCGCCACCGTGGTCAACTGGTGCGGCAGCGAGACCGTCGCCGCCGAGGACTGGTGCACGTATATCGGCGAGATGATCGGCGTCGAGCCCAGATTCCGCTACACCGACGACTTCATCGCGGGCAACAGCTGCGACACCACCCTCATGCACCAGCTCATCGGCAGGACGAAGGTGCCCTGGCGCGAGGGGATGCGGCGCATGGTCGAGGCCGCGCCGCAAGACCAACGCCTCGCCGTCGACTAAGCGGAGGTCTTCCATGAAACGGCTCCAAGGCAAGGCCGCCGTGGTGACCGGATCGGGACGCGGGCTCGGCCGCGCCTACGCCATCGCGCTGGCCGCCGAAGGCGCGTCGGTGGTGGTCAACGACCTCGGCTCCGACCTGTCCGGCCGCGGAGCCGACGCCACGCCTGCCGACGAGACGGTTGCCGCGATCACCGCCGCCGGTGGCACGGCGATCACCGACTACCACGACGTCACCGACTACGAGCAGGCCGGCGAGATCGTCCGAGCCGCCGTTGACTCCTTCGGCAAGCTCGACGTCATCGTCACCAACGCGGGGATGGACCGCCGCGACTATCTCTACAACCTCAGTCCAGAGGACTGGCGGGCCACGATCGACGTCCACGTGCACGGCCAGTTCAACTGCTCGACGCACGCGGCCAAGGTGATGAAGGAGCAGCGGTCGGGTTCGATCATCAACATCACGTCGGGAGCGTTCTACATGGGCGTCACCCGGCTGGGGGCCTACGGCGCGTCGAAGGGCGCGATCTTCGGGCTCATGCGCACGCTGTCGCTGGAGATGGAGCCGTTCGGCGTACGAGTGAACGCCGTCGCGCCCGGACTCACCCAGACCCGCGCCGTCGACCACTTCCTCGAATCGCTGCACACCGTGGAGGGGATGCCCAAGGAGGAAGTGAACGCCTTCGCTGCGACGATTGCGCAGCCGGAGGACATCGCGCCGATCGTGGTCTATCTGGCAAGCGACGCATCGAAGGACGTCACCGGGCTCGCCTTCGAGATGGAGCGGCAGAGCGTCGCCGTCATGTCTCCGGTCCGGGAGCCGTCGCGGCAGACCGGCAAGGAACGCTGGGACGTGGACGACCTCGCCGCGGCCGCGCGGGAGATGCTCTCCTAGGCCATGAGCGTCTCCGAGGCTTCGCGCGAATGACCCTGACCGCAGCGCGGGCGGCGCTCGCCGCCGCAATCGTCTCGCTCCTCGCCGCGGCCTGCGGCGGCGGCGACCCAACGGCCGTGCCGACGGTCGAGCCGACCGCGACGCCCGTCCCCCAGCCGGTCGATCAGGTCTTCACGCTCGAGAATAACGCCGACGAACAGTTCATCTTCCGCCTGCTCGACGTCAACGCCCAAGAGCTGAAGATCACGTCGGGCGGGGTCACCACCAACTTCGCCTACCTCCCCGCCCTGGCCGAGACCGAGATCGCCATCGCCGGCGGCGTCGACCTCGACACCTACATCTTCGTCCTCATAAGGGGCAGCGACACCCTCGCCTTCCAGCAAGTGAGCAAGCAAGCCCTCGTCGACAACGGCTGGCGCTTGGTCGTAGACGCAGAAGGCTTTCGCGAGACCCCGAAGTAATCTACGGCCGGTAGGCCGGGGGCGGCGGCAGAAACTCCTCGGGGGGCAGATCGGCCATGACCCGCCGGTCGTAGAAGTCGTCGATCTGCTCTTCGCTCAGGCCGAGATAGTCGCCGAAGACGAGCCGGTTGTGCTCGCCGAAGTCGGGGGCGGAGAGGCGGATTTCGGTCGGCGTCTTCGAGAAGTGCCACGTGATGCCCGGATACGGCCACGCACCCATCGAACGCTGCGGCACGATCACGTAGAAGTCGCGCGCGTACGCGTGCAAGTTGCTCACCATCTCCCAGTTCATCAGCACCGGCGCGGCGGGAACGCCCGCCTCCTGCAGGATGGCCGACGCCTCATTGTGATCGTACTCCAAGGCCCACTCCGAGATGACTCCATCGATCTCGTCGTGGTGGGTGCGGCGCGACTCCTCATTGGCGAAGCGTTCGTCGCGGAGGCGATCGTCGCCGATCGTGTCGACGAGCCGCCGCCAGTCGTCGTCGGATCGCACGCAGAGGCTCACCCACATATCCTCGCCGATGGTGCGGTACACCCCCTGCGGCGCGTGGACGGTGTGCCGGTTGCCGCGCCGTTCGGGCAGCTTTCCGTTCATGGTGTACTCGATCATCGACTGCGGGAGAAACGAAATGCCGTTCTCCTGAAGGGAGAGGTCGATGTACATGCCCTCGCCGGTCTGCTCTCGGCGGTGGAGCGCGGCGAGGATGGCCGCCGAGGCGTGGGTCGCGGTGACCGGGTCGGCGTAGAAGTAGCCGGTACGGTAGGGCCGCTCGTCGTCGGCGTAGCCGGTCACCGAGGCAAGCCCGCTCGCCGCCTCGATGTTCGCGCCGTAGGCGATGTAGTCGGTGTTGGGCCCCGTTTGACCGTAGGCCGCGATTTGCAGCATGATCAGGCGAGGGTTGACCTCGCGGAGGACCTCGTAGGTGAGGTTGAGGTTCCGCATCACCCGCGGGCTGTTGTTCTCGATGACGATGTCGGCGTCCTTCACCAACTCGAGGAAGAGGTCGCGCCCTTCCGGCATCGACAGGTCCGGCGTGATGCCGTACTTGCTCCGGTTCATCTTGCAGTTGTACGACACCCGGTTCCAGTGATAGCGGAAGGGTTGATTGCCGGTGTAGTGACCCTGGCGGGCGGCGATGCGCTGCGGCGATTCGACCTTGATGATCTCGGCGCCCATGTCGCCGAGGTTGCGCCCCGCCACCGGTCCGGCCCAGTTGTTGGTCACCTCGATGATGCGCACGCCCTGCAGCGGCAGCGGCATCTCCGGCTTGGGGTCGGGCTCGATGGGTGAGCGGAACGCCGAGATATTGGGCGTGGGCGCGCGGCCGCGACGGTCCTCCGGCCAGCCATCGGCATGCTCGCCGATACGCGGCGCCGCGGTGCGCGGCTTCAGCGTCTCGCCGTCGACCAGGTACGGCGCGCCCGGCACGATGACCCTGCCCGCCTCGGGGTGGTCGATCTCCCACCAGAAGCCGCGCTCCTTCAGGTGTTCTGAGCTTGCGAGGTCGGCGGCGTCGTAGACCGGGGCACAGGGGATGCGGAGGTCCTGGCCCAAGCGCCACACGTCTTCCTTGTTCTGGCCCAAGCACCACTCGCCGATCAGCGCCTGGATCTCCGGCTGCGCCGCCATCCAACCCGCGCGGTCTTGGAAGCGCGGATCGTCCATCATCTCGGGTTTGTCGATCATGACGAACAGCTCGGGGCTGGCGGCCATCGACAGGAAGTGAATCCACCCATCTCGGCACTTCATTACGTCGGACCCGGTGCGCTCCATCACCACGCCCAACTGCGTCCACATCGTCGTCGTCCAGATGTGGGCGGTGAGCATCGCCTCGAAGCTCGACACGTCGACGTACTGGCCCTGGCCCGTCCTGCGCGCCCACCACAGCGCGGCCAGTGAGCCGAGCGCGCCGTGCGCCCCGCCGTGGAGATCGGCCTGCCTGTTATGGACCATGAGCGGCTCGCGCTCCGGGTCGCCGCCGAAATAGAGATAGCCACTGAGCGCCCACCCCACGATCTCCTCCGATTGCCAGTCGCGATAGGGGCCGTACTGGCCGTAGGGGGTCACCGAGGTCATCACCAGGTCGTCGTGCCCGGCGCTGAGCCGGTCGTAGCCGAGGGCGAGTTCGCCGATCCGGCCCGGCGCCATGCTCTCGACGACGAGGTCGGCGTCCGCCGCGAGCTCGGCGGCGCGGTCGCGGCCCGCCGGCGTCTCCACGTCAACGGCCACGCTCCGCTTGTTCGAGGCGAGGTAGATGAACAGTCCGCTCTTCTCGGCGTGAGGAACGCCGCCGGGGAAGGGCCCCTCGGCGCGCGCCGGATGTCCGCCCGTCGGCTCGGCCATGAGCACCGTCGCCCCCAGGTCGGCAAGCAGCTTCGTGCAATAGGCGCCCGCCACGTCGCGGCTCAGGTCGAGCACGTTGACGCTCTCGAGCGGCAGGGAAGAGGGCATGGTGCGGCTACCTCGGCTTGGCTAGTCGTCCTTGGCCGGAACGTTCGCGGATTATACCCAAGCCGCGCGCCGTGAGGTTGCGGAGAATACACCGCCTATTCTCCGCATATCTTGCGGAGAATCTTTGTGCAGTACGGCGCTTGGCGGGACTCAGTCGCCGTTGGAGCAGAAGCCCATCGGCTGCTTAGGACTCAAGAATACCGGTCGTCGAGTGCTGGACGACCGCCTCGATGGCCTCGCGGATGTTCGCTTTGAGCTCGGCACTGGTCTCCCCTTGCGAAACGCATCCGGGCAGCTCGATGACCTCGCCCCAGTAGCCAGTCTCCCCTTCCTCGCCCTCATGCACGAGGACAGTGAATTCCGAAGAGCCGACGGTCAGCTTGATCTCGGTCATCTTCTTCCCCTACCGGCCCGCGCTACACATTGCCTTCGTGACCATCCTAAGCCACTTCGGACCCGCTGCGAAGCGGCGCGCATCCCGGCCCGTTTGCTAGAATGGCGCCGCCCCCGGCAGGGCAGGGGCAAAGGAGAGCCGCGTGGCCCGCGCCGCCTCGAAATCCCAGGAAGTCCGCTCCAAGCTCGGGCATCCCGTCGTCGACGCCGACGGCCACCTGCAGGAGCTCGTGCCCGTCCTCAAGGACTACGTGCTCGACCGGCTCCGCGAGATCGGCGGGGCGTCGATGGTCGACCAGTTCGAGCGCGCCGGCCTCACCTACCGCACGTCCGTCGCCGACCGCTGGATGGGCATGACGTGGGAGGAGCGGCGCCGCACCTGGACCTCCGTCCCGGCCTGGTGGGGCCAGCCTTCCAAGAACACCCGCGACCGCGCCGCCGCATCCTTCCCCGGCCTCCTCGCCGAGCGCATGGACGAGCTCGGCATCGACTTCGCCGTCATGTACCCCAGCCACGCCAGCAACCTCCCCGACCTCGCCGACCCCGACCTGCGGCGGGCCGCCGTCCGCGCCTACAACAGCTTCTACGCCGAGCTCTACCGGCCCTACGCCGACCGCCTGACCCCCGCGGCCCTCATGCCGATGGACACGCCCGAGGAGGCCGTCGACGAGCTGGAGTACGCCGTCGGTGAGCTCGGCCTGAAGGCGATCATGGTCCGCCCCGTCAAACGCCCCATCCCCGACATCGCGGAGCGCGACCCCGACCTCGCCATGCGGGCCTACCGCCTCGACATGTTCGGCATCGACAGTCCCTACGACTACGACCCGCTCTGGCGCCGCTGCGTCGAGCTCAAGACCGCCGTCGCCTCGCACGCCGGCGCGCAGGGCTGGGGCAGCCGACGCTCCGTGTCGCGCTTCGTCTACAATCACATCGGCTCCTTCGCCGAGGGGTCGGAGGCGCTGTGCAAGTCGCTCTTCATGGGCGGGGTCACCAAGCGCTTCCCCGGGCTCAACTTCGGCTTCCTGGAAGGCGGCGCGGCGTGGGCCTGCGCGCTCTACGCCGACCTCATCGGTCACTGGGAGAAGCGCAACGAGCAGCACCTGCTCGAACACCTCGACCCCGCCGCCCGCGACCACGCCGGCTTCCGCCGCTACCTCGAGACCTACGGTGACGACCGCGCCAAGCGCGCGGCCGAGCGTATTGACGCCTTCTTCCGCGAACCGGAGCCGCACCCCGACGAGCTCGACGACCTCTCCGCCTGCGCCATCGAGAAGCCCGAGGACATCCGCGACCTCTTCGTCCCCAACTTCTTCTTCGGCTGCGAGGCCGACGACCCGCTCACCACGTGGGCCTTCAACACCAAGGTCAACCCCTTCGGCGCGCGGCTCGGAGCCATGTTCAGCTCCGACTTCGGCCACTGGGACGTCCCCGACATGCGCGAGGTCCTCGCCGAGGCCTACGAAGCCGTCGAGACGGGCCTGCTCACCGAGGACGACTTCCGCGACTTCTCGTTCGTGAACCCCGTGCGGTTCTGGGGCGAGGTCAACCCGAACTTCTTTGAAGGGACTCGCGTCGAGGCCGAGGCCGTCCGCGTCTTAGCCGAAAGCAAGCAACCGGCGCGCGCCTAAACCCGGGGGGCCGTTCATGCAGGAACGCTCCTAGAACGCGCTGTCTTCACCAACTTCCGCGACGAGCGCTAGCCCTCGTGGAACACTATGTCAAGTTCTTCGATGCGTTCGTCGGACGTGAAGCGCCACGTTCCGGTGTACCCTCGGCGGAGGTCGCCGTTTTCGTCCCAATCCAGCATGTTGGCGACGCCCTCGTAGTCAATCTCATGGCCTTGGGTAAGCAGGGTGAGAGCGTCGGCTACACCCTTGGGCGTACCCGGAACGGCCCGGCCCGGCGGCCCCGCGATCACCCGCAGATGATCACGGATTGCGGCGCCGTCGAGACTTCCCGCAGCCTGGGCCGCGAGCGCCAGGGCGACCGTGGCGTCGTAGGTCTCTTTAACGTAGGCGAGAACGGGCAGCTCCCCATATTCGGCAATGAAGGCAGCCTCCCAATCGGCGGTCGCGGCGTTATCGGGAGCGGAAGCCGGTCCGGTTCCATGCATGCCGCCTAACCGCGCCCCGCCGATCTCCTTGACAAGACGGACCCTTTTGACCGCGTCGCCGAAGATGAACTGGTTGTACACACCTTCGTCGATGGCCTCGCGCACAATGGACAGTGCCAAGTCCTCGGGCGTAATCACCACCAACGCCTCGGCCCCCGCGTCCGCGCTCCGCAGCAGTTCGGGAAGGTAGCTCGCCTGGGGGGCATCGACGGAGACCAGGCGCAGCGTCCCCTCCCACGCTGCCGCGAAGCTGGCGGCCAGCCCATTTCCATAGGCGTCGTCCTTGTGGATCAAGCCGACGTTGTTGAAGCCGCGCCCCTGGGTTACGCGCGCGAGTACCGGCCCCTGGAAGGAATCGGATAAGGCCGTCCGGAAGAAGTAGTCGTTGTCATCCACGCGCGTCAACTGAGGAGAAGTAGCCGAGGGGCTAATGGTGGGAATGCCGATCGTTCCCGACACCAACCGCGCGACAGGCAGCGCAGCCGCGCTGGCGTTCGGCCCCACGATCGCGGAAACGCCCTCCGTCTCGATCATACGCCGCGCCCTCTCGACCGCAACGGACGGGTCTCCCGTGGCGTCCGCGGAGACGCCCTCCACGGGAAGCCCAAGGACGCCGCCGCCTTCGTTGACGTGCAGGATCGCTAGCTCGAAGGCTCGTTTCCTGTCCTCCGAGGCCTCCGGCGAGCCGGTGAAGTTCAGCAGCAGGCCGATCTTCATCGAGACGCCGCCGCGCTGGTTCTCCGAGGAATCGCCGCATCCGGCGGCAAGCAGGCCGACGATACCCACCAGCAAGCACAGGTTCAACCTGATCGACATGACGTTTCCCTTGGGGATTCCGGGCCGCGCGCGGGCCGGTGCCTTGTGTGTATCCTACGACTGCGCGGTGCGGCCGCAAAGAGTTCGTGGTATGCACCGTATCTGAGGCGCGCGGCGGGGGCCGTCGCTACACGTGCGCCAAGCGCGGGCAAGGGGGCCGCTTAATGGTGGAAGAGGAACTGCTGTACGAAGTCGAGGAGCGCGTGGCCCGCATCACGCTCAACCGCCCCGAGTCGTTGAACGCGCTCACCTTCGGGATGATGAAGCGTTGGCGCGAGGTGATGATCGAGTTCAACGAGGACCCCGGGCCGCTGGTCGGCATCGTGCGCGGGGCCGGCGACCGCGCCTACTGCGTCGGTATGGACCTGAAGCAGCTCGCCGCGAAGCGCGCCGAGCCCAGAGGCGAGCCGGTGACGCGGACGCCGCCGATACCGATCATCCCCGACAAGCCGCTCATCGCCGCCATCGACGGCTACTGCATCGGCGGCGGCTTGGAGCTGGCGCTCCAGTGCGACATCCGCATCGCCACGGCGCGGTCGCAGTTCGGCCTGCCCGAAGCGCGGTGGAACGTGCCCGGCAGCTACGGCCTCCACATGCTCAACCGCATGATTCCCCTGGGAGAAGCGCTCCACATGCAGTTCACCGGCAGCCGCATCGACGGGGAGCGCGCCTACGCTATCGGTCTCGTCCAGCGCCTCGCCGAGCCGGAGAAGCTGGACGACGAGGCGAACGCCGTCGCTGAAGGCGTCCTCAGCTGCGCGCCGCTCGCCATCAAGGCCATCAAGCAGGTCGTCATGGAGTCGCGGCACCTGCCGCTGGCGGACGCCTTCGCCTATGCCGAGCCCCTCGTGCGCGGCCTCGCCAACACCGAGGACGCCAAGGAAAGCCCCCGCGCCTTTGCCGAAAAGCGCCGCCCCAACTGGAAGGGCCGCTAGCCCGGCGACTCCGCCTCGATCTCCAGCAGGCGGTCGGTGATGCTGCCGCCGTAGCTCTTCGACGCGTCCTCGTCGAACTGGAGCATCACCAGCGTCAGCCCGTCGGGGCCCGCCTCGATCGCCGCCGCGGGTTCCGTGCCCTCCGAATAGCGCAAGTTGTACGGCGTGAGCACCGCACCGCCGGCGATTGCGCTTCCCGCCGCCACGATCTCATAACGGCCGTACGCCGCCGCGGGGAAGGGGACGTTCGCTCCGGCGGGCGCCTCGATCACCTCCGCCCGCAGACTCGTCGGCTCGCCGATCAGCACCTTCGTCTTCAGCCCGATCAGCCCCAGCAGGCCCACGCCGGCCCACTCGACGTCGCCCGCCGACCGCGCGATCTCGCGGCCCTCGTGGTTCGCCTTGGCACGGTTCTCGGGCGTGTCCATGTACAGCTGGCCCGCCGGCTTGGCGTGGAGCACGAACATCTCGTAGTCCTCGGTCGTCTCGAACGGGCCGTAGGGCGTGTTGTGGTCGGTGTAGTGGACGCCGATGGCCTCGACCTCGAACGTCGGATAGGTGGCCTTGCCCCGCACGACCAACTGGAATTGCGCCCCAAGGTGGTAGTGCGGGCGCACCTTCGAGCCCGGCTGGTGCGAATGCGTCGCCTCGGGCCCGCCATCGAGCCCGTCGAGGAGGATCCGCACCTTCAGCTCGCGGCCCGTCTCCCGCACCAGCGTGCGCCGCGTCCCCATGCTCTCGTCGACGACGTACTGCTTCAGCATCGCTAGGCCATCCCGTAGAGGCGGCGGGGATTGTCCCACAGGATCTTCCGCTTCGAAGTCTCGCCGACCCCCTCCATCGCCAGCACCTTCTCCGTCGCGTGCGGATAGGGGGCGTCGCCGTGGGGCCAATCGCTGGAGAAAAGCAGCAGGTCGTCGCCGAGCCGGTCGATCACATCGGCGCCCAGGTACTCGTCGGCGTCCATCGAGATGAAGCATTGGCGGGCGAAGTACTCGCTGGGCTTGAGGCTGAGCGTCGCATGGACGCGCGGCCCCGCGTACCTGGCCCCCGCCGCCTTGACCAAGCCGTAGCGCTCGTCCAGGCGGTAGAGCAGCCAGGGGAGCCAGGCGCAGTTCCCCTCCAGGAAGGCGACCCGCAGGTCGGGGAAGCGTTCCAGGACGCCGGTGTAAATGATGCTCGCCACCGCCAGTTGGTTCTCGATGGGCTGGGCCATCGTTCCTTCGAGACCCCCGCCGTGGGGGTGAATGAAGCGGTTCCCCACCGCCGGCTGGTTGGGCGAGCTCGTCGCATGGAAGCAGACCGGCGCGCCCGTCTCCTGGATGGTGTCCCAGAGCACGTCGAAGTCCTGATGGAAGATGGCGCGGCCGTTGATCGGCTCAGGCAGGATGCACAGGCCCACGTGGCCCAGCTCGCCGACGCAGCGGCGCGCCTCAGCGGCGGCCATCTCGGGGTCGTGCAGCGGGATCTGTCCCGCGACCTTGATGCGGTCGGGCGCATAGCTCGCATAGTCGGCGGCGTAGTCGTTCCAGGCCCGGGCGATGGCGAAGGCGTACTCCGGCTCCTGGCTCTCGTCGGCGAAGAGCGGGTTGGTGCGGAAGATGACGCCGAGGTCGATCCCCTCGACGTCGAACGCCTCCACCATGCAGCTTGGGTCGTAGTCGCGGGCCTGGGCGTCGGCGAAGCGGGGGTCGGGTTCGTAGGAGCGCGCGCCGAGATAGGTCATGCGCCCCGTGTTCGCCTCCGGTGGGGGCGTGCGCACCATCGTGCCCCCGGCGTCGGTGTAGACGTACATCCCCGTCGAAACGCGCTCGCCGCTGCCCCTGGGGATGCGGTCGCCCCACTTGGGGTCCATGAACCTCTGATAGAGGTCCGCCGGCTCCATCACGTGGATGTCGGCGTCCATCACCGGATAGCCGTTCTTCACTCCGACCTCCCTGCCGCCGCGGGCTCTGTTGTGGCCCCGCGCCGTATCGCGTAGGATGGCGCTCGACCCGCCCCGGAGCCGTCACCATGCCCTCTGAAGAAGCGACGCTCGCAGAATACAAGGCGCGACTCGCCAAGAACAAGGCGCTCGTCCTCGAACAAGTCGAGCACGTCGTCAACAGGGGCGACCTCGACTACCTGGACAAGCGCCAACATCCCCGCTTCGTCGCCCACGGCCTCCGCAAGGGGGATGCCGGCGGCGACGCCATGAAGCACCTCATCCGCACCTGGAAGACGGCCTTCCCCGACTGGAAGGACGAGGTGCTCGACGTCATCGCCGAGGACGACAAGGTCGTGATCCGGCTCAAGGCCTCCGGCACGCACACCGGTGAGATCTTGGGTATCCCGCCGACGGGCGAGGCGGTGAGCTGGAACCTGATGGAGACGGTGCGCATCGAGGACGGCCTCATCATCGAGCAGTGGGGCGTCTCCGACTTCGGCCTCGTGGTCGAACGGCTGCGCAAGGCGGCGCGCGCGAAAGTCACGGAGGAAGCGAGATGAACTTCGGCCTGCTCTACGAGCTCGAAGTCCCCAAGCCCTGGACGCCGAAGTCCGAGTACGACGTCTTCCACCAGGCGGCGGACCAAGTCGTCTTCGCCGAGCAGATGGGCTTCGACTACGTCTGGATCGTCGAGCACCACTTCCTCGAGGAGTTCGCCCACTCCTCGGGCCCCGAGGTCTGGCTCGGCTACCTCGCCGCCCGCACCAGCAAGATCCGCCTCGGACACGGCGTGGTGCTGCTGGAGGGCACGATCAACCACCCCATCCGCGTGGCGGAGCGCATCGCCACCCTCGACATCATGTCCGACGGCCGCGCCGAGTTCGGCACGGGGCGCGGCTCCAACCCCTTCCAGATCGAGCCCTTCGGCGTGGACCTCGAGGTCACCCGCGAGGAATGGGAGGAGGCCGTCGAGATCATCCCCAGGATGTGGGAGGACGGCTGGTTCAGCCACAAGGGCCGTTTCTGGGAGATCGAAGAGCGCAACGTCCTGCCCAAACCGATACAGAAGCCGCACCCGCCGATCTGGGTCGCCTGTCAGCAGCCGGCAACCTTCCCCATCGCGGGCAACAAGGGCATCGGCGCCCTCTGCTTCACCATCGGCCGCCCCGGCGAGCTCAAGGAGCGCATCGCGTCTTACCGCGAGGCGGCGGCAAACCCTACCGAGCAGGTCGGCCAGTTCAAGAACGACCAGGTCGCCGCCTTCACCGTGGCGGCCTGCGACGAGAACGACCTCGCCGCCCGGGAGCTCGCGGGGCCGCAGGGCGCCTGGTACTTCGACACCATCCGCAAGATCTACGACCCCGCCTGGCAGAAGCGCGACAAGGCCGTCCCCGCCAGCTACGCCTACCACGCCCTCAACGTCACGCAGGCCGACACGCAGCTCCTACACAAACAGGCGGACCTGAACTACAACGACCTGATCGACAACGGCTCGTTCTGCATGGGCAACCCGGACACCTGCATCAAGACCATCCAGATGTACAAGGACTCCGGCGTCGACCAAGCCATGATGTTCTTCCAGGTCGGCAACGTTCCCCACGAGAAGATCATGAACTCGATCCGCCTGTTCGGGAAATACGTCATCCCGCACTTCAAGGAGGCGGCGAAAAAAGAAGCCGCCTCCGTGTCGTAGGAACCACCATGAGCGAGACTCCCGCCGACCACCCACACGCCTTCGAAGAGCCGCCGCGCTGGCAGATCCCCTGGATCTCGCGCCGCCACGTCCTGCTCTACCAGTGGACGAACGGCGAAATCGCGGGCGAGCTCGGCCCCTACCCCGGCATCGTCATCCACACCACGGGACGGCGCAGCGGCAAGCAACACAGCATCTGCCTCCCCGCGATTCCCTACGGCGACGACTGCCTCGTGGTCGGCTCGTTCGCCGGCGCGAAGGGCCATCCGGCCTGGTACTTGAACATGCAGGCCAACCCGGAGGTCCGCGTGCAAGCGGGGCCGAGGGTCTACCGCGCCAGGGCCACGACCCTGACCGGCGAGGAGCGGGCGGAAACCTGGGCCTGGCTCACCGCCGAGTCGCCCTGGTACGCCGACTACCAGACCCGCACCGACCGCGAAATCCCGCTGGTGCGTCTCACCGAGATTTCCTAGCGGCGCCCTTCCCGGACGTCAGCTCGCTCCTGTAGGGCCTACAAGGAGGCCGGCAATGAAACTGGTGACGGGCATCCCCATCGCGCTCTTCCTCAAGGACGCGCGCAGCGGCGAGAAGTCCATGATCGAGAAGGCCGTCCGCGAAATCGAGGAGCTTGGCTTCTGGGGCATCTCCATGCCCGACCACATCTTCCACCCCGGCCAGTCCCTGACCGGCCACACCGTCAACGAGAACCCCGGATGGCGCTACGCCGATCCCCAGACCATGCTCGGCTACCTCGCCGCGATCACCGACCGCGTCAAGATCATGCCCCGTGTACTCGTCCTCCCCTATCGCCAGCCCTTCGGCGTCGCCCACGGCCTCGCCACCATCGACTCGCTGTCGGGCGGCCGCCTCCTCTTCTGCCCCGGCGTCGGCTCCGACTTCACCGAGTTCGAAGTCATGCGCCTCCCCCGCAACAAGCGCGGCAAGATGACCGACGAATACATCGAAATCATCTACCGGCTCTGGGCCAACGAGCGCGCTACCTTCTCCGGCGAGTTCTACAGCTTCGAGGACGTGAGCCTGGTCGTGCGTCCCGTGCAGCAGCCGCGCCCCGAGGTCTGGGTCGGCGGCAGCAGCAAGGCGAGCCTGGCGCGGGCCGTCCGCGTCGGCGAGGGTTGGACCCCCACCTGCTACGCCTACCCCGCCATACAGAGCCGGTCGGGCCAGACCGAAGGCGGCCCCAGCGGCGCGCAGTCGTCGAGCGTCTCCACGGGGCGGCTCGTCGAGCTCAAGGAATGGGCAGACGCCGAGCGGGAGAAAGCCGGCAAGCCGCCCCTGGAATACGTCATGAGCAGCGCCCCGCCGTTGAACTTCCTGCCGAAGTCCAAGAAGGCCCGGCGCATCCCCATCTCGGAAATCGACTTCTTCACCTGCGAGGGCACCGTCGACGAAATCCGCGACGAGTTCCTCGCCTTCAAGGAGGCCGGCTCGACCTCCTTCGTCACCAACTTCATGCCCACCACCATCGACGCCTACCTCGAAGGCGCCCGCCTCTTCATGAAAGAAATCGCCCCCGCCCTCGAATAGCACGCTCCCCGGCCGCGGGGCGGTCCCCCTCCGGACCTCTTCTCCCTTGGGGAGAAGGTTGAGATGAGGGGCCCCAACAACCTTCAAACGCCATCCAAAGCCACCACTTCCTCGATCCCTGGCCTTCTGTTGACGCTCCAACGCTCGCCCACCATCGGCGTAAACCGCCAGATGCGCGACGAATATCGTCGACGCATCTGACTGATCTCACGTGATCGTCACCACGCGTGCCCGACGACGCCATAGATTGACCAATTTGAAAATCCGTCGCAAATTCGCCGAGGGAACTCTTGCACTTTGGTAGCGAAAGGCGTACTCTTGCGCGGCTTTAATGTCGAAATCGTTCGGGCTCCTGGTTTGAGGCCGGACGGCAAGGAGCGACGGCCCGGCTTGAGGAAGGAAATATACGGGCCGACTAAGGAAGACGAGATGTTGTGGGAGAAAGCGTGCCAGAGGTGCAAGGGCGATCTGTTCGCGGGCAACGACGAGTTCGGCCCGTACGTTAAGTGCGCCCAGTGCGGCGGTGAAGTGACCGCCGAGCAGGAGATGCAGCTCCGGGACACGGCTTACACCAGCGCCGCAAGCTGATACCCTGCGCTCAACCCCCTCGGATCGAGGTAGCGGTTGAGAGGCCAGCGGTTTTCGATAGAAGTCTCCGGTAAGGGCGCGGTTAGCGCAGTCCGAACGGACGCACCCCAGGCGGGAAACGGACGGCTCTACGTCTACGCCCCCGGCGCGGGCGCCAACCTCGACGACCCCTTCGGGCGCTATCTGGCGGAACGCCTGCCCCCCGCGGGCCTGAGCGTCCTGCGCTTCCAGTTCCCCTACATGGAAGCGGGCCGCCGCGCGCCCGACCGCACGCCGGTGCTCGAGTCGGCCTGGCACGCCGCCATCGCCGCGGCGCGGCCCTCGGCGCGCGCCCTCCTGATCGGCGGACGCTCCATGGGCGGACGCATCGCCTCGATGGTCGCCGCCGAGGACGCCGGCGTCGACGGGCTCGCCCTCTTCGCCTACCCCCTCCACCAGCCGGGCAGGCCGGACCGCCTCCGCGACGAGCACTTCGGCGGGCTCAACATGCCGGTGCTCTTCTGCTCGGGGACCCGCGACACCTTCGCCACCCCCGATGAGCTCGCCGCCTCCGCCGCTAAAATCCCCAACGCCCGCCTCCACATCCTCCAAGCCGCCGACCACGGCTTCGCCGCCCGCAAGAAGGACGGACGCACCCGCGAAGACATCTGGGCCGAAGCCGCCGACGCCCTCATCGCCTTCGCCAACACCCTGTAGGAGGCGTGGCGCGGGGAGGTCTTGCCTCTTCTCCCGTGGGGAGAAGATTGAGATGAGGGGCCCCCTGACACCACCCTACGGCTATCTCAGCCCGCCCGTCTGCGGCTCAGTCGGCCTTCCGCCGGCACACCAAATGAAGGTGCTGCGCCAACGACGCGAACGGCTCCTCCATCCGGCACCGCATCTCCAAGGCGAGCAGGTCCGCGAGACCCTGTTCGGTCAACGTCCCTTGGACGTGGTCGTGAAAGATGCGCACCCCCGCCCAGTGCTCGACCTCCAACCCGGCGGCGCTCAGCCACGCCCGGACGTCCTCTTCACGTAGGGGCATGGCCCCGTCCGGCCTCGGTTCAGCGACGGAGTCGAGCTCCCGCAGCGCCTCGCCGGGCCGGCCACGCACCGCCTGCTTCAGCAGCGCGGCGTTGAAGTTGTAGAACAACAGCGAGAGCCGCCCCGACGCCTCCATCAAATCCGCCAACTGCCCCGGCGCCTCCGAGGGCTCCGCCAACCACTCCAGCACCGCGTGGCAGACCACGAGGTCGAACCGCTGTCCAAGGCGCGGCGCCAAGTCCTCGATCTTCGCCTGCACGAACGTGACCTCGTCTCCAACCCCCGCCTCCTCCGCCGTCCTGCGCGCGATCGTCAGCATCTCTTGCGAGGGGTCGCAAAGCGTCACCCTGTTCCCCGCCTTCGCCATTCGCGCCGCCAACCGGCCGCTTCCGCCCCCGGCGTCCACGACGGATAGCCGCCCCTCGGCCAGCCCCGGAATCTGGGCGGTCATGTCCTCCCAAAGCACCTCGCTCCGGATGAACCCCTTCGTGTTCCCGTAGATCGAGCGGTCCCACTCGGCGCCCATCGCGTCGAAGTCCTTGTCCTGCCTCACCGACTCCGCCAACGCCCCGTCTCCCTCTCCGCGACCCTCTTTCCCCTCCATAGTATGCGGTCCCGCCGCACCCCGCCGCGACACCGCTATCTCGGTACAAAAACCCCCATCGCGTATACTGGAAGAAGGACCGGCGCGGGCCAGGAGGCAGGCTCCCGCCGCCGACCAGCAGAGGTGAGGCAATGCCGCTACGCGCCGTCTGGAAGGGCGCCATCAGCTTCGGCATGGTGGTCATCCCCGTGAAGCTCTACCCCGCGACCGAGCATCGCGACATCCGTTTCGTCAACCTCCACAAGGACACCCACACCCGCATCCGCATGAAGCGCTGGTCGCCCCACCACGACGCGGAAGTCACGCTCGACGATCTCGTCAAGGGCTACGAGTACACCAAGGACCAGTACGTCATCCTCGAAGACGCCGACTTCGACGACCTCCCCGTCCCCTCCAAGCACTCCCTCGACATTATCAAGTTCGTCGACATCAAGACCATCGACCCAATCTTCTTCGAGCGCACCTACGTCCTCGAGCCCGAGGAGCTCGGACGAAAGCCCTACGCCCTCCTCCGGCGGGTCATGGAGGAAACGGGACGGATAGCCGTCGGCAAGCTCTCCCTCCGCCAGAAGGAGCACCTCGTCACCGTCCGGCCCTACGAGAACGGCCTCGCCGTCGCCACCATGTTCTACGCCGACGAGATCCGCCCCACGGGCGAGATCTTCGACGACGAGGAGACCGACGTCTCCGACGCCGAGCTGCAGATGGCCTCCATGCTCGTCGACCAGCTCACCGGCGGGTTCGACCCCGAGGCACACGAAGACGAATACCGCGTCGCCCTCATGCAGGTCATCGAGAACAAGCTCGGCCAGGGAGGCCCCGTCGCCGCCGCGCCCGAAGCGCCCAAGACGACGGTCGTCGACCTCATGGAAGCCCTGAAGGCCTCGCTCGCCGCCACCGGCTCCGAGCAGGCCCCGGCGCCCGCCGCCAAGCCCCGCTCCAAGGCCCGCAAGGCCGGCTAGCCTCCGAGCCACCTCGGCAACTCACCCTCGACGCGCACGGCGAGCCGCTCCGGTCGCCGCAGCTCGGCCTCCGCTGCCCGCGGCGCCACGACGAGCGGAATCTCCGCGTACCGCTCGCGGAAGAAGCGCAGGTTCTCCTGTTCGACCACCTTAGGTTCCGGCGAAACGCCGCTGCAGACCAGCGCGTCGACCGCGAGTCCTCGCCGCGCCGCCGCCTCCAGGGTGAGCGCCGTGTGGTTCAGCGTCCCCAGGCCGGGACGCACCACGACCACGAGCCGCGCCCCCAGCCGCGCCGCGAGGTCGGCGAAGTCGTGCTCCTCGTCCAACGGGACCAACAGCCCGCCCGATCCCTCGACCAACGTCACGTCACGCGACGCCGCGACCTGCTCGCACCGTCGCGCCAGCGCCTCGAAGTCCACCTGCCGCCCCGCTCGCCGCGCCGCGATCGACGGCGCAAGCGGCTCGGGAAAGGCCGCCAAAGTCTCTATGGTCACATCCACGCCGGACAATGCCCCCCGGTAGAAGGCCTCGTCGCCGTCGACCCTGGGATCGGCGCCGGTCTGCGCCGCCTTGATCAACGCGACGCTGCCCCGTCGCGACGCCCGCCACGCCAGCCATGATGCCGACACCGTCTTCCCCACGCCGGTGTCGGTCCCGGTCACCAGCACGACCTCACCCACGCATCGCCTCCACCGCCGCCAGCACCTGCCGGACGTGCCCCTCGTCGTGCGCGGCGGTGACGCCGAACCGGATGCGCGACCCTCCCCGCGGCGTCGCCGGCGGACGCACCGCCCGCGCCAGGATGCCCCGCTCCCGCAGGTGCTCCTCGGCAGCCAACGCCGCCGACGGCTTGCCCAGGATCAGCGGCACGATCTGCGACGCCGACGGCGAGGGCGGGTAGCCCAACGACTCCAACCCCGACCGCAGCGCCGAACTCAGACGCAGCGCCCGCTCGGCGAGCTCCGGCTCAGCCCGCGCGACGTCGAGCGCCGCCGACGCCGATGCCACGGCGGACGGCGGGAGCGCCGTGTCGAAGATGAACGTCCGCGCCCGGTTGATCAGATACTCGATTAGGGCCGCATCGCCCGCGGCGAAGCCCCCAATCGAACCCAACGCCTTCGACAGCGTCCCTACCACCACGGCGCCCGTTCCTCCACCATGGGCCGCGAGGAGTCCCCCGCCGAAGACGCCGACCGCGTGTGCCTCGTCTACCAACAGCAGCGCCTGGTGTCGCCCCGCCGTCGCGCTCAGCGCCTCCAGCGGCGCGAGGTCGCCGTCCATGCTGAACACGCTCTCCGTCGCCACCAGACGCCGGCGCGCCGGTGTCCGCCGCAGCAAGTCGTCCAGGCCGTCAACGTCGTTATGTGGGAATGCGACCGTCGCCGCACCCGACAGCTTGGCCCCGTCGATGATCGATGCGTGCGCCCGCTCGTCGTAGAAGACGGCGTCGCCGCCGCCGGCCAGTGCCCCGATCACGCCCAGGTTCGCCAGGTACCCCGAGCTGAACAGCAGCGCCGACGGCTGTCCCGTCCACGCCGCCAATCGCTCCTCCAGCGCCTCGTGCGCCGGCATCGAGCCGTGCAGCAGCCGCGCCGACCTCGCCCCCGCGCCCGCGGACGACGCAGCCTCGTTCCCCGCCTCGATCACCTCGGGCCGCGACGCCAGCCCCAGGTAGTCGTTCGAGGTGAAGACGACGTAGTCGCGCCCATCGAGCGTAGCGTGGACTCCGCTGCGCCCCTCCGGCGTGACCACCGACCGGCGCAGGCCGAGCCGTTCGAGGCGGACGCGCTCCGCGCGAAGGAAGTCAGCCCACGCCGGGGGCAGACCGCGCGGCGTCGTCGAGTCCATACCGCACCGCCTCGCAGACTTGCTCAAGCTCGCGCTCCTTGATCGACAGCGGCGGCATCACCACGATCGTTTCGCCCAGCGGCCGGACGAAGACGCCGCGCTCCCGCGCCATCAGGCACGCCTGCCACGCCGCCGCAGCCGACGCGGCCTCGATCCCGGTCATCAGCCCCTGTTGGCGGACCTCCGCCACCAGCGGGTGCTCTGCGATCATCTCGTGCAGCATCTCGCTCAGCGCCGCCGACCTCCGGCCCACACGCTCCAGCACCGGCTCCGATTCGAAGATGTCCAGGCTCGCCAGCGCCGCCGCGCACGCGATCGGATTCCCGCCGTAGGTGTGCCCATGATAGAGCGTCTTGGCGTAGTCTTCGTCATCATGGAAGGCGTCGTAGACGCGCTCCGTCGCCACCGTCGCCGAAAGCGGCAGGTAGCCCCCGCTCAGACCCTTCCCCAGCGCCATGATGTCGGGAGTGACGCCCTCGAGGTCGCAGGCGAACATCGCCCCCGTCTTCCCGAAGCCCGTGGCTACCTCGTCGGCGATGAGCAGCACGTCGTGGCGGCGGCACAGGTCGGCGACGTAGCGGAGGTGGCCCTCCGGCGCGACGATGATCCCGCCCGCGCCCTGCACTCGGGGCTCGACGACCACCGCCGCGACCTCATCGCCCCGCTCCTCCAGCAGCGCCTCTAGCGGCTCGGCGCAGGCGAGCGTACACCCCTTCGGCGGCGAGCAGCGCCCGCAGCGCAGCGCGTAGGGATTGGGAAAGCGCAGCGGCTCGAACATAGCCGCCTCGTAGGGTTTGCGGAACGGCCCGTCGCCGCCCAGCGACGCCGCGCCCAGCGTGTCGCCGTGGTAAGCCATCTCCATCGAGACCAGGCGGTTCTTTTCAGGACGGCCCTCGTTCACCCAGTACTGCAGCGCCATCTTCAGCGCCACCTCGACCGCGCTCGCCCCGTCCGAGCTGTAGAAGAAGTGGGCCAGCCCCTGAGGGACGTGGGCCTTCAGGCGGTCCGTCAGCTCCAGCGCCGGCGCGTGGCCGATGCCCAACAGCGTGCTGTGCTGCAGCGTTTCCGCCTGCCGTGTGATCGCTTCGACGATGTGCGGGTGCCCGTGGCCGTGGACGATCGCCCACAGCGACGCCACCCCGTCGATGTACGCCCGCCCCTCGGTGTCGATGAGGCGGTTCCCCTCGGCCCGCTCGACGGTCAGCTGCGGCTCGCGGTCGAAGCGCGCCATCGGGGTGAAGGCGTTCCATACGCCCGCCCGGCGCCGCTCCGTCACTCCTCTTCGACCTCGAACCCCATGTCCGCGATCATCTGCAGCGCGTCCTTCGTGCTCTGCCCCGGCGTCGTCAGATACCCCTCGACGAAGATCGAGTTTGCCGCGTACAGCGCCAACGGCTGCAGCGACCGCAGGTGCAGCTCGCGCCCTCCGGCCACGCGGATCTCCCGGTGAGGGTGCAGCAGCCGCGCCAGACACAGGATGCGCAGGCAGTGGTGCGGGGTCAGGCGCCACGTCCCTTCCAGCGGTGTCCCCTCGATGGGGTGCAGGAAATTGACCGGTATCGACTGCGGGTCCAGTTCCCGCAGCGCCAACAGGACGTCGATCACGTCGTCGTCGGTCTCGCCCATGCCGAAGATCGCGCCGCTGCACAGGTTCAGACCCGCCGCCCGCGCCGCCTCCAGCGTCCGCACCCGGTCCTCGTAGCCGTGGCTGGTCACGATGCTTGGGGTGAACCGCTCGCTGGTGTTCAGATTGTGATTGAGCTGGTCGACGCCGGCTTCCTTCAGCGCCCGCGCCTTCTCCTCGTCGAGCAGTCCCACGCAGGCGCAGATCTTGATGTCCACCGCCTCGCGGATGCTCCGCGTCGCCGCGCTTAGGTACTCCACCTCGCGCCACGACGCCCCACGCCCGCTCGTCACGATGCAGAAGCGCTTCGCCTGCGACCGTTTCGCCGCCCGCGCCTCCTCCAGCAGTCGCTCCTGGCTCACCATCGGGTACTTCTCGATCGCCGCCGTCGACACCCGCGACTGCGAGCAATAGCCACAGTCCTCGGGGCACAGCCCGCTCTTCGCGTTCATCAATACGTGCAGGTGCACCTTCAGACCGCAGAAATGCCGCCGCACCCGGAACGTCTCCGCCAGCAGCGACGGCACCTCTGCGTCCGGCGCCCCCAGCACCGACGCACACTCCGCCCGCGTCAACGCCTCCCCCGCGATCGCCTTATCGGCAAGCGCCGCGAAGCTCGTGGTCTGAGGCATGGTGGTCATGGGTCAGGCGTCCGTCCGAAAACCCCTGCGGAAGTGGCCATAGCCGTTGGCGACTACAGTATAAGCGCCCCGGACTACGCTCGCCCTTCATTTGCCCGTCCACTGTCCTCTTGCACAAGAGTCCAAGCAGAGCCATGCTTCCTTGACCACCGTCGTCGTCCCTTGTCGAGCTTTCCCGAAAGCGCCCCATGCCCCACATCGATCAGCAGACCCGCCGGCGGATCATGCGCACTGGGCTCACCGCCCTCGACCGGCAGCGCGCCTGCCCCGGCCACGTGCTCTACACACCGATGAGCGGCGAGGGCGAGGTCTACCTGATCGGCCTCGAGGGCGAGATCGTGCACCGGTGGGACCTGCCGCACCCCCCGGGCCCTTACGGCTACCTTCTGCCCAACGGCAACCTGTTCTACCTCGCCCGGGTGCGTGACGAGTCGTGGGACCGCTTCCCCGCATGGAACCGGTTCAAGGGCGGCCTCATTCAGGAGATCGACTGGGACGGCAACGTCGTCTGGGAGCACCGCGACCTCGACCACCATCACGACGCGCGACGCACCGCGTCGGGAGGGGCCATCTACCTGGCCTTGGAGCAGGTTCCCGCCGGCGTGGCGGCCCGAGTCCGGGGCGGCGTCCCGGGCAGCAGTGCCAACGGCATGTGGGCCGACCGCATCGTCGAGGTCGATGCCGCGGGCAGACGCGTCTGGGAGTGGAGCGCCTACGGTCACCTCGATATCGAGACCGACATCCTCCCCCACAACGTCGACCGGACCGAATGGACGCACGCCAACACCGTCGTTCCCCTGGACGCCGACCGGGTGATGGTGAGTTTTCGCCACATCTCTACCGTGGCCATCATCGACAAGCCCACCGGCCGCATCGTCTGGAAGCTGGGTCCCGACGTGCTCTCTCACCAGCACGACCCCAGCATCCTGCCCAACGGCAACGTCCTGGTCTTCGACAACGGAGCGCTCAGGCGGCGGACGCATCGGCCCTACTCCCGGGTCATCGAAATCGAGCCTGCGACGAACAAGGTTGTCTGGGAGTACGTGGACTCGCCCACCTACAACTTCTTCAGCCATGCCATCTCGGGAGCGCGGCGCCTGGTCAACGGCAACACGCTGATCACCGAGGGCAACTTCGGGCGAATCTTTCAGGTCACGAGCAAGGGCGAGGTCGTCTGGGAATACATCAACCCGCACTTCCCGAGCGGCCTCGACGGCGTGCCCGAGAACATGGTCTTCCGGGCGGCCCACTACCCGCCGGGCTCGATACCGGCCCTGTCGCGAGGCTGACGGCTACGGGTGGTGGACGATCTCGATGCGATGACCGTCGGGGTCGTAGATGATCAGCGAGTCCGAGCCGTCGTAATCCCGCTTGCGGGGCTCCCCGTCGATATCGACATCGCTCGCCTGGAGAACCCTGTAAGCCTCCTCGAAGTCGCTGACCTCAAGGGCGAAGTGGCGCTTCGACTTGACCTTCGGCTCGGACAGCACCGTGACGTGAAGCTGCTGGCCGTTCCCGAGCTCGAACCACGCGCCGTCGTCGCGAATCTCGGGACGGGGAAGCTCCCGCAGACCCAGCACGCCGCCGTAGAAGCGGCAAGAGCGCTCCAGGTCGTCCACGTAAATCGCGACATGGTGGTAGCCCTGAACGTCGATCATCACCGCCCCTTCTCCGATCGCTTCATTCTAGTCGGCGGCACAACCGGAACATGTTGAACCTCCCTCCCTCTGGGGGAGACTGAGAGAGGGCACGCGCCCTGCGGGCGCGTCGGAGGGGCAGGGTTGGGTGGTCCTCCCCTCTTCTCCCCTTGGGAGAAGATTGAGATGAGGGGCCCCGCGACAGCCACGAAGGGTCATTCGAAGCGCACCACTTGCCGCTTCGGCCGGGCGCCAAACGCGGTGGTCTACCCTCCGGCCGCCGCGAACGCCAGCACCGCGTTCTGCCCACCGAACCCGAACGCGTTGGACAGTACCAGCCGCAGCGGGACCCGCCGCGCACCTCCGCGCACGCACTCAATCGCCAGGCCGTCGTCGAGCCCCTCGCAGTTGATCGTTGGCGGCACTATGCCCGACTCGATGGCCTTGACCGCCGCCACCGCCTGCGCCGCGCCGGACGCCCCCAGCATGTGCCCCGTCATCGACTTGATCGCCGTGACCGGGATGCCGCCCAGCGCCTCGCCGAGCGCGGCGCCCAGCGCCCTTACCTCCGCCGCGTCGCCCGCCGGCGTACCGGCGGCATGAGCAAAGACGGCACTCACCTCACGCGGCTCCGCTTCGGCCTTCTCCAGCGCCCGTGACATGGCCCGCGCCGCCGCGGTTCCCTCAGGGTCGGGGCGCGTCTCGTGAAGGCCGTCGGTCGTCGCGCCGTAACCGGCAAGCTCTGCGTAAACCCGCGCCCCGCGACTTCGAGCGTGCTCAAAGTCCTCAAGCACCAGCGCCGCGGCGCCCTCCGCCAGCACGAAGCCGTCCCGGTCGCGGTCGAACGGACGGCAGGCCCGCTCCGGCTCGTCGTTGCGGCGCGACAGCGCCCCCAGCGCATCGTCGCCTGTCAGCGTCAGCGGCGTTATGCACGCCTCGGCGGCGCCCGCGACCATGACCGAGGCGTCGCCCCGGCGCACGACCTCCGCCGCCTCGCCGATGGCGTGGCCGCCCGTCGCGCACGCCGACGCCACCGCGAAGCCCGGCCCGCGCAGGTCCAGCAGCATCGCCGCCTGCGCCGCCGCCATGTTGCCCAACATCCGTGGAATCAAGAACGGGCTCGCCGACTTCGACCCCGCGCCCAGCGACGCCGCCCCTTCCAGGGCCGACGTCTCCCCGCCGTGACTCGACCCCAGCACCAGGCCCGCCTCATAAGGGTCGTGCCCCTCGATGCCGGCATCGCGCCAAGCCTCCAGCGCCGCCGCCGTCCCGAACCACGCGTAGCGGTCGAGACGGCGCGCCCGCCGCCGCTCGATCTCCGACGGCGGCTCGAAGTCCTTGACCTCGCCGGCAATACGGACGGCAAACGTCGACGCGTCGAACAGAGTAATAGGGCCGACGCCGGAGCGCCCCGCGCACAGCGCCGTCCAGAACGCGCCCGTCCCCGTCCCCGCCGGACTCACCACGCCGAGCCCGGTAACCGCCACCCGCCCGCTTGTCACCGCGTCACCTTAAACCTCTCCCCCTCTGGGACAGACTGAGAGAGCGCCGGGGCGGGGCGCGGAGGTCCCCTCCGGCTTCTTCTCCCCACGGGAGAAGATTGAGATGAGGGTCCCCTTACAACCCCCACACGTGATCGCTCCGCCGTCTACCCTCGCGCCGACAGCCACGCCGCGGCCTCGGCGCGGTTCAGCTCCACCCACCGGGCATTCAACTCGATGCGCTCCAGCGTCTGACGGATGGCGCGGGCCGCCGACGGCGCAGGGTTCGCCTCGAAGAAATCGCGCACGTCGTCGCGGCGCGCCATCGTGGTGAACGCCCCGCCCACCGACGCCAGCCGGCCGATCGCGAACCCGCCCGAGCCGTAGCGCCGGTCAAGCTCCGCCCAGTTCGCCTTGATGAACTCCCACGCCAGGTCGCGCCCTTTCAGGTTCCCCGCCAGCGACACGATGACCAGCACCGCGTCCTGAATTCGCACCTCGTCCGACAGCGACCGCTCCAGCGTCTCCGCCAGCAGTCCCGCGTCCTCGAACCGGCCGAGCGCGCCGAACAGGCGCATCTTCTCCTCGCTGAGCGTGGCCTTCTTCTCCAGCTCCCAGAGCCGGTCGTAGACCCCGCGGTCTCCGTATTGGGCGGTCAGGCTGAAGACCACCGCCCGCAGGTCGGGATGAAGACTCGATTCGTCGTGCAAATACCGCTCGAAGCGTTCATGCGCCTGGTCGGCCAGCGCGTCGTCGCCGTAGTAACCGCGCTGTCCCAGCACCGTGCTCCGGCGCAGCGAATCGAGGTGCCCCTCGCCCGGCCCCGCATCCCAGCCGACCTCGCCCGCGACGCGCTCGAACAGGCCGCCGGCAAACCGTCGGTACGCCTCCAGCGACGGTTCGTCGGCGAGCAGCGTCTCCAGCCCGCGCAGGTTGCTCGCCAGGTCGCCCCAGACCGTGGCGTCGTCCTCTCCAACATAGGCCCCGGCAGCGTCGAGGAACCGCGTCGCCGGAGCGATGCCCGCCCGCATCAGCGCGTAGGCATCGTTTTGCAACCCCAGGCGATCGGGCGGCGGGATCGCCTTGTCGGCCACGGCGCCGCATACGCGCGCCCAGTCGTCCCCTGCATAGTTCACGCGGTAAAAACCCGTCTGGCCCGCGTTGACCTTGATCCACCCGTCGCCCGCGGGCACGTCGATCGCGCCCTCCCGCTCGCTCAGCAGGGACGCCTGCACGCCCCCGTCCGGGGTCAGCGCCAGTACCGGCGCCTCCCACACCGACGGGTCGTCCTTGCCGCCGCCAAGCAGGTGACTGTAGAGGAAGCGCCGCTGCGACAGGCCGACCCGCGCCCCGTCCCCGGAGCGCTCCGTCGCGACGTCGACGACGGGGTAGCCCATCTGCTGCGTCCAACTGTTCATGATGCGCGTGACCGGCTCGCCACTCGCCACCTCAAGCGCCTGCCATAGGTGCTCCGTCCGCGCGTTAGCGTACTGGTGCTCGTCGATGTAGGCCCGCAGCCCATCGCGGAACGTGTCGGCGCCCAGGTACTGCTCCAGCATCCGCAGCACCGAGCCGCCCTTGCTGTAGCTGATCGCGTCGAAGATCTCCCGGATCTCCGCCGGGTCCTTGACCGGCACTTCGATGGGGTGCGAGCTTTCCAGGCCGTCGAGACTCAGCGCCGCGTTGGTGTCCTGGCTCACGAACTGCGTCCACATCTGCCACTCGGGGAACAGAACGTCGACGCCCTTGTCCCCCATCCAAGAGGCGAAGCTCTCGTTGAGCCATAGGTCGTCCCACCACGCCATCGTCACCAGGTCGCCGAACCACATGTGCGCCATCTCGTGCGCCACGACTTGCATGATCCGCTGGCGGGCCACCGCCGCCGACTGTCCCTCCTCGAACAGCAGCGCCGTCTCCCGGTAGATGATGCAGCCCCAGTTCTCCATCGCCCCCGCAGCGAAGTCGGGCACCGCCACGTGGTCCATCTTTGGCAACGGGTAGGGGATGCCGAAATAGTCGTTGAAATAGTGGAGGAGCTTGACCGAGTTCTCCAGCGCGAACCGCCCCTGCTCCTCCTTGCCCCGCGTGGTGAACACCCGCACCAGCGTCCCGCCGGGCCCCGTCGCATCCACCGACGCCAGGTCGCCGACCACGAACGCCAGCAGGTAGGTCGACATCCGCGGCGTCTCCTGGAACCGCACCCGCTTCAGCGGCCCCTCGACCGTCTCCGCGGCCACCGGCATGTTCGACAGCGTCGTAAGCTCCTTCGGCGCCGTGAGGGTGACCTCGAACGTCGCCTTCAGCGACGGCTCGTCCCAGCAAGGAAAGGCGCGCCGCGCGTCCGTCGCCTCGAACTGCGTCGTCGCCATGAAGCGCTTCTCGCCGTGCTCGTCGGCGTACTCGCTCCGGTAGAAACCCCGGAGTTGGTCGTTGAGCACCCCGGTGAAGTCGCAGACGAGCGAGGCCCGCCCTGCCGGAAGCGTCTCGCCGAAAGAGAAGACCGCCGTCTCCTCCTCTTCGTCCGTCTGCACCGACCCCTCGACGCTCCGCCCGTCCGCCAGCGTCACTACCGCCGACGCGATGTCGAGCTCTGCGGCGTTGAGCGTGATGCGCTCCGTCGCCTCCACCACCTCGATCTCGATGCTCACCGACCCGTCGAACGTGAACGCCTCCAGGTCCGGCGCCAGGTCGATGGCGTAGCGCAGCGGCTTGACGTTGTCGGGCAGCTTCTTCACGTCGCTCTCGTTCACAAGCATCTCCTAGCGCCGGAGCGCGCCGACCACGCCCGCGACGTTCGCATCGTCCGCACCCGACGGGGGGTTGAAGGTAATCCGGTTGGCCACGCCGCCCCACCGCTCCTCGAAACGGTCGGCGATCTCGTCGTAGCGGCCCACCGTGACGAAGGTGTCGAACATCTCCTCGGTCACCAGCTCCGCCATCTCCTCCCACTTCCCCTCCTTCGACAGCCGGTGCATCTCGACGGCCTCCTCGGTCCAGCCGTGCAGGCTCATGATGCCCCGGTAGGGCGGCGTTGAGCCATAGAAAGCGATCCGGCGGCGCACGGCGGGGCGCTGCGCCTCGATCTCCTCCTCGTTCGCTCCGGCGATGTAGAACCCCTGCCCAACCAGGTCGAAGTCCTCGAACGTCCGGCCCGCCTTTTCCAACCCCGCCGCGACGTGCGGCACGATGACCTCCCGCGTGTACTTCGGCGTGTTGAACGAGTGCATCCGCAGCCCGTCGCAGACCTCCCCGGCCAGCGCCAGGTTGTAGGGATTCAGCGCCGAAATGTAGACCGGTATACGCGGGTGTTCGATCGGCTCCGGTGTAAAGAGCGGATTCAGCAGGTTGAACTTGTAGAAGTCGCCGGCGAAGTCGAGCTTGGTCCCGTTCTGCCAGCAGTCCCAGATATGCCGCAGCGCGGCGATGTACTCCCGCAGGCGCGGACCGGGCGAGTTCCACGGCACGCTGAACCGCCGCTCGATGTGCGCCTTGATCTGCGTCCCCAGACCCAGCAGCAGGCGGCCTTTCGTGAACTCCTGCACGTCCCACGCCTCGTAGGCCACCACCATTGGGCTGCGCGGGAAGGCGATCAGCACCGACGTGCACAGCGTCAGCTTGTTGGTATGCTCCCCCGCCAGCACCAGCCGGAAGAAGGGGTCGTGGTTCGTCTCCCCCGACGACACGCCGTCGTAGCCCAGCGCCTCGGCGCGCTTCGCCTCCGCGATCACGCCCTCCAGCGTCTTCGATGCCAGCGTGTAGTCGACCTTCATACCGCCCCTGCTTCCGTGCAGCGCCCTACGATAGCATAGGATTCACGCCGCCCCCGCCGCCTTGCGCGAGCTCAGCGCCACGAGCGTGACGCCGGCCACCGCCGCCAGCGTGATGGCGGAGATCCACCAGATCAGGTCGTAGCTCTCCGTGGCGTCGAAGACGAATGCCGCGGCAAGGGGGCCGATCGCGTTGGACGCCATGTTGAACGCCGTCACGACTCCCCGGATCGCGCCCAGCGCGTCGCGCCCGAAATAGACCGGCCATACCAACTGGTGCAGCGTCGTGTTCATCCCGAAGGTGATCCCGTACGCCGCGGCCCACATGAACGCCACCGGCACGCTGGCCACGTCCAACAAGAACAGCAGACTCGCCGCCAGCCCCGCGTAGGCGGCGGCCAGCATCGGCTTCACCGGGAAGCGGTCGGCGATGAATCCGGTGGTTAACCCCCCA
Source organism: Dehalococcoidia bacterium (assembly GCA_034421515.1). Classification (GTDB taxonomy): domain Bacteria; phylum Chloroflexota; class Dehalococcoidia; order SHYB01; family SHYB01; genus DAOUKH01. The sequence continues at coordinate 9,642 of DAOUKH010000072.1, read as the reverse complement.
AACAGCGTGAAGGCGGACCACGCCGCCAGCACGTACGTGCCCACCGATGCGCCGATCCCCCGATCATCAAGGTAGGCGATCAGGTGGAAGTTGACCGCCGCCCCCACGAAGAAGGTCACCGTAGTCACGATCAGCAGGACGTAGAAGGGGCGGGTGGAGGCAGCCTCCCTGAGCGTGTAGCTCCGCTCCTCCCGCGTCGTCTCCGGCGCCCTGCGTCCCGCCTCGGCGAACGGGCCGCGGCGCGGCGGGCCCGCGTCGCCGTCGGGCCGCAGCCCCATGTCCTCGGGCCGGCGGCGCAGGAACAGCAGGCAGGGCAGGAATCCCACCACCCACGCCACGATCCCCACCGACAGCATCGCCAGACGCCAGTTGCTCGCCGCGAGGATGGCCTGGGCATACATCGGTGTGAGTCCGTTCCCGAAGCGCAGCCCCATGCCCGAAAGCGCGATGGCTTGGCCCCGCTTGCGTACGAACCACATCGACGTGCTCACCTGCACGCCAAGGTTCAGCACGCCTTGGACCACGACTCGCCCCACGATAACCGCGAAGTAGAAATGCCACAGCGCGCCGATCTGCGACAACGCGGCCAAGCTTCCGCCAACGACCACAAACCCGACGGTCATCAGCCAGCGGGGGCCGTACCGGTCCAGCAGCGGGCCGATGAAGACCGCGGTCAGACCGCCGGCGATGGTGCCGATGGTGTTCGCGCCCGCGAACGTGGCCCGGTCCCAGCCGAACGCTTCCGTGATCGGCTTGATGAAGACTCCGATGTTCGGGTTGAACTGCCCCGACATCGCAAAGCCCGCCGCCGCGATGACGCCGACGATCACCCAGCCGTAGAACAGCTTGTTCTTTCTCTTGATAGGGAGTCCTCGCCGGCCAACGCTGCAACGGAAGCGCCGCCGCAATCATACAAGACCAGCCCTGTTGACGCGGCGTTCCGTCTGATTTACGGTACACGCGGAAGCAGTCCGTGCTCCCAAGAAGGTGCGCGCCGCGCGCAAGACCGGCGGCCGTCCGAGCCGCGGGAGGCGTCATGTTCAGTCCCGTCACGTTCGAGCCCGAAGTCGAAGAACTCGTGCACTTCGTCGAGTCCACGCCCCGCGACGACATCATCGAGGCCACCCACGCGAAGCTCGCCGACGGCGTCTCCCCCGAAGACCTCGTGCGCGCCGGCGCCCTCGCCGTGGTCCGATCGACCGAGCTGCCCATGGGGCACCACGGCGGCCCTATCCACCCCATATGCGGCGCCCACCCCGTCGGCCAGATGGCCAAGCGTCTCGACAAACCGTGGGCCGAGCTCGCCGTCGTCCAGTTCGTGGCCCTGTGCAACAAGCATGTCCACTCGCCCGAGCAGGGGCCCTACATCATGCCCGAAATGGCCCCCGCCGACTCCAACAACATCTTCATCTTCCGCGAGAAGAAGCTCGTCCCCGAAGAGGGCGGCGTCGACGTCACCAAGGAGACCTTCCGCCGCTCGATGCGCATGGCCTATCCGCCGGCGGCGGAAGCCACCATGCTCTACCTCCTCGAGAACGGCGTCACCGCGGGCGAAGTCCTCGACATCATCCTCGACCTCGCCGTCCCCAAGAACCCCAACGACGACCACTTCTTCCTCTTCCCCATGTACACCTGGCGGGCCCTCGATCAGATCGGCTGGGAGTACGCCCCCGTACTGCTGCGCCCCGCCGTCCGCTACGAGTCCCGCGGCGGCGCAACCCCCAAGTTCGAGCCCATCGCCGCGCTCCTCGACAAGTACGAGCTCCTCGACCGCGACATCCCCATGACCACCACCACGGCCGAGACCGAAGCCATCGGCGAGCTCGCCGACCGCATCGGATCCTCGACCGAGTTGGACGACATCCCCGAGATGATCGCCCAGGCCCTCGCCGGCGGTATGTCGCTCGAAGGCGCCGGCGAGGCCGTCTCCATCGGCGCGGCGGTCATCCACCTCCGCACCAGCTACGGCAATCCGATGGACACCCACCTGCAGACGGGCATCAACACCCGCCGCTACCTGCTCGGCATCGAAGGCGTGAGCCTCCGCAACAAGATCCTCGCCCTGCTGACCTGGCACACCGGCCCGGAGATCTCCTCCAGCCTCGGCAAGTTCGACTACGACCCCCGCGAGGACACCGCCGCCCTGCCGCCGCGCTCCCAGGCCGAGCTGCTCGAAGCCATCACCGAGAGCATCGAGTCGCAGCCCCACGTCGAAGACCTCTCGGTCTTCAAGCTCCCCCATCTCGTCGCTGCGCCCCAGGTGCGGGAGACGGTCGCCCTCACCCAGCAGTACCTCGATTCCGGCTACGACGTGATGGCGCTCTTCGACCGCCTCGGCGAGATCACCGCCCGCGACGACTTCAGCGAGATGCATGCCTTCAAGCACCACCAGGCCACCGTCGAGGAATACATCAACACCCGCGAGCCCTTCCGCTGGGTCCATCCCATGTCGGCGGCCAAGATCGCGGCCATCATCCACGGCAAGCGCCAGGGCATCTACGAGCAAGCCAAGGAGCTCATCGGCGTCCCGTAGGCGCGCCTCTTGTGGGTGCCCGTTCCCTCTGACTTCTCTCCCCCTGGGAGAGACTGAGAGAGAGCCGGGGCGGGGCCGGGAGGTCTCGTCTCTTCTCCCCTCGGGAGAAGATTGAGATGAGGGGCCCCGCCAACCACCACTGGCCATCGAAGCCCACTCACCCCACCTTTCGTTGACATTCACGGGGCCGCGTCCTACTGTGATGACGCCCCGAAACCCGCTCCGTTTCCCCTACGGACGCGCCCCGCGAGGCCCCGGAGGTCGCCTTCCATGCCCGGCCCCTTGGACGGCATCACCATCCTCGACCTGACCATCTGGCAGAACGGGCCGTGGGCGACGGTGATGCTCTCCGACCTCGGCGCCGACGTCATCAAAGTCGAACACCCGGAGACCGGCGACCCCGGCCGCGGCCTCCTCCCCGCCAGCGGCTCCAGCCGCGCCTCCTTCTCCTACTTCCAGGCCCTGAACCGCAACAAGAAGAGCATCACGCTCAACCTCCAGTCCGACGAGGGCCGCGAGGTCTTCTACCGGATCGCCAAGGACGTCGACGCCATCACCCAGAACTTCCGCCTCGGCGTCGTCGAACGCCTCAAGGTCGATTACGAGACCGTCAGCAAGATCAACCCTCGTATCGTCTACGGCAGCGTCTCCGGCTGGGGGCCGCTCGGCCCCGACGCCAAGCAGGGCGTCTACGACATCCTCGGACTCTCGCGCGGCGGGCTGATGAACCTGCTCTCCGCCGGCGAGGACGCCCCCACCTACCGCGGCGCCGGCGCCGGCATCGCCGACCAGGTGGGAGCGATCACCCTCGCCTATGCCGTCCTCGCCGGACTCATGGCCCGCGAGCGCACCGGCAAGGGCCAGCACGTCCAGACCTCCCAGCTCGGCGGCCAGATGCTCCTGCAGGGACTCAGCATCGGGCGCTACACCATCGCCGGCGACAAGCCCGAAGGCAAGCAGCGCGGCAGGGCGGGCAACAACCCCCTCTTCCACATCTACCCCGCCCGCGACGGCAAGTGGCTCGCCCTCGGCTGCGTCCAGGGCGACCGCTACTGGCCCGACGTCTGCCGCATCCTCGGCATCCGGGACTTGGAGCACGATCCCAGGTTCAACGGCGCCAACGAGCGCAACGACAACGCCGTCGAGCTCATGGAGATCATGGACCGCGCCTTCGCCGCCAAGGACCGCGACGAGTGGGTCAAGGCCTTCAACGACGACGGCGTGCTCGCCGCGCCGGTGCAGGACTACGAAGACGTGATCCACGACACCCAGGTGCGCGCCAACGACTACGTCGTCGAGCTCGAACATCCCTCGGAGGGAACGCTGGTCCAGGCGGGCTGCCCCATCCGGTTCAGCGAGACGCCGGCCAAGCCCCGCTCGACGGCGCCCGAGTTCGGCGCCCACACCGAAGAGGTCCTCCTCGCCGCCGGCTACTCCTGGGACGACCTCGAAGGCTTTCGCGACCGCGGCGTGATCTAGGCCGCCACTTATCGGAGGAACGCCATGCAAGGCCCGCTCGACGGCATCACCATCCTCGACCTCACCATCTACCAGAACGGCCCCTGGAGCACCGTGATGCTCTCCGACATGGGCGCCGAGGTCATCAAGGTCGAAGACCCCGTCAACGGCGACCCCGGCCGCAACCTCACGCCCATGGGCCGCGCCGGTCGCCGCGTCCCCACCTACTTCGAATCGATGAACCGCAACAAGCGCAGCATCACGCTCAACCTCAAGTCCGACGACGGGCGCGAGATCTTCTACGATCTCGCCAAGCGCGCCGACGTGATCACCCAGAACTTCCGCGTCGGCGTCGTCGAGCGCCTCAAGGTCGATTACGAGACCGTCAGCAAGATCAACCCGCGCATCGTCTACGGCAGCGTCTCCGGCCTGGGCTCGCGCGGCCCCGAAGCCACACAGGGCGTCTTCGACATCCTCGGGCAGGCCCGCGGCGGCCTCATGGAGCTGCTCTCGATCGCCGACCCCGAGCTCTCCTACCGCGCCAGCGGCGGCCTCGCCGACCAGACCGGCGCCATCACCATGGCCTACGGCATCATGCTCGCCCTCTTCGAACGCGAGCGCACCGGCAAGGGCCAGCACGTCGAGGTCTCCCAGCTCAGCGGGCAGCTCATGCTCCAAGCGCTCGCCCTCAACGGCTACCTGATGAACGACGAAATGCCGCTGCCCCGGCCCCGGGCGACGAACTACAACCCCCTGTTCAACATCTACCGCTGCAAGGACGAGCGCTGGATCGCCCTCGGCGGCATCCAGCCCGACCGCTACTGGCCCGCGCTGTGCGAGGTCCTCGGCATCGAGGAGCTGCGCGACGACCCGCGCTTCAACGAAGTCCGCGCCCGAGGCCAGCACGCCGGCGAGCTCATTCCCATCATGGACCGCGCCTTCGCCACCAAGACCCGCGACGAGTGGATCGCCCTGCTGCGGGAGAAGGACGTCCTCTGCGGCCCCGTCCAGAAATACGACGACATCCCCAAAGACCCGCAGGTCATCGCCAACGAGCTGCTCGTCGATTTGGAGCACCCCGAGGCCGGCCCCGTCACCCAGGTCGGCCTCCCCGTCCGCCTGAGCGAGACGCCGGGGAAGGCGCGCTCGACGGCCCCCGCGTTCGGCGCCCACACCGAGGAAGTCCTGCAGGACCTGGGCATCTCCTGGGAGCGCATCGCCGAGCTCCGCGACCGCGGAATCATCTAGCTCCCCGCGCCGCCTCGCCACTGGGTCATCGACCCTTTGACAGAGAGAACGTACGTTCTCTATCATCCTTTGCCCGGTCGTTCCGGGGACTTCGCAACCGAGGAGGCGCCGTGCGGGTCGCCTGCGTACTCGTCACACACCTGCGGGCGAAAATCGAGCTGCGGCGGCAGCCGCACCTCGACGGCAAGCCCGCCGTCATCGTCGACCGCGCGGGCGGCAGGCCCGTGGTCGTCGACTTCTTTCCGGCCGCCGCGGGCGTGACCGTCGGCATGACCCTGGAGCAGGCCCTGTCACGCCACGCCGACACCGTCGTCATCGAAGCCGACGAGCCCACCTACCGCAAGGTCTTCCGCCGGATGCTCACCTCCCTTCAGGCGGTCGGCGACCGTGTCGAGCGCTCGGAGCTTGGGACCGCCTACGTGCAGATGGACGGTCTGGAGCGGCTGTACCGCGGGGAGGCCGGGATCGTCTGCGCCCTGCTGGACGCCGTCCCCACCTACCTGACCCCGCGCGTCGGCGTGGCGGCCGCGAAGTTCCCCGCCCTCGTCGCCGCCCGGACCGCCGAGGCGCTCGGCGCACGCCAGGTCCCCGAGGACGTCCGGGCCTTCCTCGCGCCCCATTCAGTAGACCTGCTGCCCGTCCCGCTCGAAGTGCAGACCGGCCTCAAGCGCTTCGGTCTGCATACGATGGGCAACGTGGCCGCCATGCCGGAGGGGGCGCTCGACGACCGGTTCGGCCCAGCGGGCCGACGGGCATGGCAGTGCTCCCGCGGCATCGACGACAGCCCCCTAGTTCCCATGAAATACGAGGAGGCCCTGGCCGAGCACGCCGCGCTCCCCTTCACCACCTCCTCCATCGACGTCCTCTTCGTCGCGGTCGACGCCCTGCTGCGGAAGGCATACGCCCGCCCCGAGATGCGGGGAAGGTACGCGGGCGGCGCCGCCCTTGAGTGCCTGCTCCACCGGGAGGCGGCCTGGGAGCGGACGTTCCGTTTCAAGCAGGCGGCGGGGAACTGGCAGAGCGCCTCTCGCATCTTGAGGAGCCGGTTGGAGGCCGACCACCCCCAAGCGCCCATCGAAGAGGTGACCCTCGCCCTCTCCGACCTCACCGGCGAGTCGGGCCTGCAGCTCGGACTGACCGAGGAGATGCGGGACAGCCGGGAGCGACGGCTCGTCGAGGTCGATCGTCGGCTGCGTGGCCGCATGAACGGCGGCCATGCCCTCTACAGGGTGGTCGAGGTCGCCCCCTGGCACCCGGCCCCGGAGATGCGCGCGCTGCGGGTGCCGATCGACCCATCGGGGCGGCAGGAGATCGGCTCGCTCGCCGCGCCCGTCGCCGTCGCGGTCCGGGAGGAGGCGGCCCGCCGTCCCGTGTCGGTCCGGCTCGGCGGACAATGGCGGCGGGTGGCTGGCATCGAGGACACGTGGAGCTTCGATCTCTGGTGGATGCCCAGCCCCCTCACCCGCACTTACCACCGGGCGCGCCTCGACGACGGGTCGCAGATCACGCTCTTCCGCGACCGCGACGAGCCCCGCTGGTACCGGCAGAGCGCCTAGGACCGGGCCACCGCGCATGACCGCCGGTTACGTCGAGTTGCACGCCGCGAGCTTCTACTCCTTCGGCGTGGGCGCGTCGCACCCCCACGAGCTGCTGGCCCAGGCGGGCGAGCACGGCTATCACGCCCTGGCCCTCACCGACGCCAACCTCTGCGGGGCGCTGGAGTTCGCCCGCCTCGCCAACAGCCTCGGCGTCCAACCGATCACCGGAGCCGAGCTGACACTCACCGACGGCTCCCGCCTCATCCTGCTGGCCGAGACGCGGCGGGGCTACGCCAACATCTCCCGGCTCTTCACCCTGGCCAACGCCGCCGACCGGAGGCAGCCCAGGCTCGACCCCGCCTGCCTGCCCGAACATGCCGGCGGCGTGGTCCTGCTGACCGGCGGCCGCGACGGCCCGCTCGCCAACCTGGCGCTCGACGGCCGCCGGGAGGAGGCCGCGGACCTGCTCAGCCGGTACCGGGAGTGGTTCGGCCCGGACTCGGTGTTCGTCGAGGTCCAGCGCAACTTCCTCTCCGGCGACACCCGCCGCAACCGCGAGTTGGCCGCCTTGGCCGGCGAGGCCGGCGCTCCATTGGTCGCCACCAACGACGTCCTCTACCACGCGCCCGAGCGCTACCGGCTCCAGCACGCGCTGGCGGCGGCGCGGCGGAACGTCACCATCGATCAGGCCCTCCCCTATCTCCGCCCCAACCACCACCTGCACCTGAAGTCTCCCGCGCGGATGGCGCGCCTCTTCCGCGACCGCCCCGACGCTCTCGCCAACACCCTGAGGATCGCGGAGCGCTGCTCCTTCAACCTCGCCACCGACCTGGGCTACACCCTCCCCGACCCCGCGACGCCGGAGGGCTACACCGCCGAGAGCTACCTGGAGCGGCTCTGCATCGAGGCCGCCGTCCGCCGCTACGGCTCGGTGTCACCGCGCGTCGAGCGCCGCCTCGCCGACGAGATGCGGCTGATCCGCAGGCACAATTTGGCCGGCTTTCTGCTCCTCTACCGCGAGATCGTCCTGCTCGCCCAACGGATCATGGAGGAAAAGGGGCTGGTCTCTCCCGAGACGCCCCTCGAGGAGCGGCCTCCCGGCAGGGGCCGGGGCTCATCGGTCGCGCTGCTCACCGGCTACCTGATCGGCATCAGCCATGTCGACCCTCTCCGCTGGGACCTCACCCTGGAGCGGTTCATGTCGGAGGACATGACCCTGCTGCCCGACATCGATCTCGACTTCCCCCGCGCGCTCCGCGACGACCTGATCGCGCGGGTCCACCGCCACTTTGGACCGGAGTTCGCCGTCCTCGCCGGCGCCGTCGCCACTTATTCCATCAAGGGCGTCATCCAAGACCTCGGCAAGGCCCTCGGCCTGCCCAAGGAAGACCTGCGGAGGCTGTCCAAGCAGGTCGAGGACGGCGGCGGCGGGCTCCTGCGGGAGGAGATGCTGGCGCTCCCCTCGTTCAGAGAACGGGTGGACGCCCCGGGATGGAGAGACTTGGCGGCGCTCGCGCCCCGGCTGCTGCGTGCGCCCAAGGCGTTGGGCCAGCACGTCGGCGGCATGGTCCTCAGCAGCTCACCCATCCCGGAGATGGTACCCATGCGGACCGGGGCCATCGACGGCCGCTACATCATGGACTGGGACAAGGACAGCGTCGCCGACGCCGGCTTCGCCAAGATCGACCTGCTCTCCCTGCCGGTACTCGACCAGATGGAGGAAGCCCTCGACTTCGTCGAACGGCGCGGGGGGAAGCGGCCCGACCTGAGCAAGATCGACCCGGAGGAAGACGCCGTCTATGAGATGATCAGCGCCGGCGGATCGAAGGGCGTCTTCCTGTTGCAGTCGCCCGCCCAGCTCAAGCTGGCGCGGCGGCTGCGCTCCCGCAACCTTCTCGACCTCGCCTACCAGGTCGCCCTCATCCGGCCCGGCGTCGGCGTGCAGGGCAGCGCCGTCTCCCAGTTCGTCGAGCGTTACCGGCACGGCGCGGCGTGGGAGTACGACCACCCCCTGGAAAAGCGCGCCCTCGAACGGGGCTACGGGATCATCGTCTGGCAGGAGCAGGTCGTCCAGCTCGTCATGGACGTCGCGGGCATGACCGCCGCCCAAGCCGACGAGATCAGGCGGGCCTTCGCCAAGCCCAACGCCGAGCACCTGATCGAGATGCACCGCCGGCGCTTCCTCGAGGGCGCCGCGGCGAACGGCGTCCCGGAGGATGCGGCGGCGAAGATCTTCGGCAAGATCAACGGGCACTACATGTTCCCCGAATCCCACTCCCACGCCTTCGCCGTCACCGCCTACCAGGCCGCCTGGCTCAAGCGCCATTACCCGCTGGAGTTCTTCACCGCGCTCATGAACAACCAGCCTATGGGCTTCTATCCCATCGAGACCCTCAAGGAGGACGCCCGCCGCTTCGGCGTCCCCTTCCTCAACCCCTGCGTGAACCGCAGCCGGGTCCGGTGCGTCCCCCAGGGTGGGGCGGTGCTGCTGGGCCTAGAGCTCGTGAAGGACGTCGGGGCCGAGTCGGCCGCCGCCATCGTCGAGGAACGGGAGCGCGGCGGCCCCTACGACGGCGCGGGCGACCTGGTGCGGCGGACGGGCCTCCGGCCCGCAGCCGTGGAGTCGTTGGCGGTGGCCGGGGCCTTCGACGACGTCACCTCCAGTCGCAGGGAGGCCCTCTGGGACGCCGGCCTCGCCACCCGCCCCTCCCGCAACGGGCAGCGGGCCCTCCCCGTACCGACACAGGACGCTGTCCCCGAGCTCGCCGACTTCACCGGCTACGAGAAGATGGCGGCCGAGTACCGGGTCATGGGCCTCTATCCCAGGGGCCACCTCATGACGTTCGTGCGGCCGGGGTTGAGTCC
>DAOUKH010000071.1:0-6327 GCA_034421515.1 Dehalococcoidia bacterium | reverse complement strand
GGGGAACCAGCCGGGGTTCCATGCGCTTTCAACGGAGAAGAGCGAGCCGAGGTCCCTGAAAGGGAAGGTCATCTCGCTGACGCGCAGTAGGATGGCGCGCTCGTCGGGGTGGTAGAGACCGCCGTCGTCCCAGTCCAACCCCCACAAGCGGAAGAAGAGCGAGAGGCCGACGAGGAGGGCGAGGAGGATGAGATCGAGCCGCGCGGCGCAGGCCGCCACGGCCCGCCTCAGGGCGTCCGACTCCGGGCCCCGTCCCTGTTCGGGGGCCTGCCCCGCCGGACCGGGAGTGGACGATGAGGGCTGCGATTTCATACCCACGGTATTCTATCAGTGCGTTCAGAAGCGCCTCTGGGATTTCCGCGGAGTGGGGCGCTGCATGCATAACGTGAGAGGAAGGTGGACTTCGATGGCCGGTGGCGGTTACTGCGTCGACGTTGGCGCACCCCTCCCCACCGGCCCCTCCGACGCGCCTGCGGCGCGTGCCCTCTTTCAGTTTCCCCCAAGAGGGGGAAAGGCCAGAGGGGAGGGCGCCCACAAGAGATGCTCCTACGCGATGCGCGGTCGCCCGGCGCAGGTTGTGCAAAGGTCTCCCCTGGAAGACGCGGTATGAGTCCCCGCTATGCCGTGGACGTTGTGATCGACATGGCGGGGGAGGGCGCGCCCGACGCGGCGTGGGTGCGGCGGGTGGTGGAGGCGGCGCTGGCGGCGGAGGGGGTCGCCGAGGGGTCGGCGGTGGATGTGTGGATCACGGGCGACGAGGAGGTCCACGCGCTGAACCGCGAGCACCGCGGCGTCGACCGGCCCACGGACGTGCTCTCCTTCGCCTTTCAAGAGACGGAATCGTTCCCTACCGCGCCGGACGAGGCGCCAAGTCTGGGGCAGGTGGTGCTATCATTCCCGCGAGCCGTGAGCCAAGCGCGCGAGTACGGCCACGCCGCCGAGTTGGAAGTAGCTTTCCTCCTTGTCCACGGCGTGCTCCATCTGCTCGGCTACGATCACGGCGGCCCCGGCGAGGAGCGGCGCATGTTCGGCAGGCAGGACGCGATCTTGACCGGCCTCGGACTCGCCGTTCCCGGCGGGCGCTAGCGCCCCGGACTCAGGACCGCGAACCGATGACGGACCAAGTCTTCTACCGCAAATGGCGGCCCCAGGCCTTCTCCGAGGTTGTGGGACAGGAGCACGTGACGACGACGCTACTCAACGCGCTGGCGTCGGAGCGGGTCGCCCACGCCTACCTCTTCTGCGGGCCGCGGGGCACGGGGAAGACGAGCATGGGGCGCATCCTGGCCAAGGCGGTGAATTGCCTGCGCAACGGGAAGGGAGAGCCCTGCAACGACTGCACGATGTGCTCGGATGTCGCGCAGGGCCGGGCGCTCGACCTCATCGAGATCGACGCCGCCAGCAACCGGGGCATCGACGAGATCCGGAGCCTGCGCGAGAAGGTCGGCTTCGCCCCGAATACGGCGCGGCGCAAGGTCTACATCATCGACGAGGTCCACATGCTGACGGCCCCGGCGTTCAACGCGCTGCTGAAGACGCTGGAGGAGCCGCCGCCGCACACCATCATCGTCCTGGCGACGACGGAGTCGCACAAGCTGCCGGCGACGATCATCTCCCGCTGCCAGCGCTTCGACCTGCGCCGCATCTCGCGCGCCGACGTGGTGCGCCGCCTCGCCCAGATCTGCGAGTCGGAGGGGGCGGAGGCCACCGAGGGGGCGCTGGGACTGGTGGCCCGGTCCGCCGGCGGATCGCTCCGCGACGCCGAAAACATACTCGAACAGCTTGTGGTCGGCGTGGGGGGCACGATCGACGAGGAGGCGGTGCGCGCCGCGCTCGGCATCGGCGGGCGCGAGCAGATGCGGGCGCTGGCCCACGCCGCGATCGAACGCGACCTTGGGAAGGGGCTCGCCGCTCTCGAAGAGGTCGCCGGCGGTGGATTCGACCTCGGCCAGTTCCACCGCGAGCTGCTCACCTACCTGCGGGGGCTGATGCTGCTGAAGGCCGAGGCCGCCTCCGTGGACGACCTCTCCGCCGAGGAGCAGGAGGAGGCGAAGGGGCTGCTCGGAACCGCCGGCCTCGACCGGATCGTGGCCGTCCTGCGGGCCTTCGGCGCGGCCGACCTCAAGGACGCCGCCGCGCTGACCCTTCCGCTGGAGCTTGCCCTGGTGGAGACGGTGACCGAGTCGGTGGCGCCCGCCCCGGCAGAGCGGGCCGCCCCACCGGAGCGGGCCGCGACGCAACGTCAGGTGCAGCCCGCACGTCCCGCGCCAAGACCGGCGGAGCCCGCCGCGAGGACACCCACCCCGGCGCCATCCAATGGCACGGAGGCAAGGCCGGCGCCCGCGCGGCGGGCTCCGACACCACCGCGGGCGCCCGCGCCGCCACCGGCGCCGGCCTCCGACCCCGGCAGCGACCCGGCGCGCCTGGCCACGCTGGAGCGGCGCTGGCGGGACGTCGTGTCCGCCTCCAAGGGAGCGGGGCGGATCAAGATCGACGCGGTGCTGCGGAGCGGGTCGAAGCCGCTGTCGGTCGAGGAGGGGGTCGTCGTCATCGGCTTCACGCACCAGAAGTTCGTGGAGATGTTCAAGGAAGAGCTGGACAACCCGGCCAGCCGCAAGGCGCTGGAGGACGCGCTCGCCGGCGTGCTGGGAAGCCGGCACACGGTACAATGCGTCTTGCAGTCGCAGCCGCCGAAGGCGGCGGGCGGCCACCTGATTCGGGCCGCCCAAGAGGCCGGCGCGCGGTTGGTCGACGGGCCCGCGACGCCGGGTTCCACGGCGGAAGGAGAGCAAGCGCCCCATGATGAATAAGAACCTGATGAAGCAGGCCCAGCAGCTTCAGCAACGCATCGCAAAGGCGCAGCAGGAGATTGGGTCGCTGACCGCCGAGGGAAGCGCGGGCGGGGGCGTGGTCAACGTCGTGGTCACCGGCGACCAGCGCGTGCTCTCGCTCAAGATCGACCCGGAGGCCGTCAGTCCCGACGACGTGGAGATGCTCGAAGACCTGGTGATCGCGGCCCTGAACGAGGGCCTGGACAAGTCGCGGGAGGCCGCGTCGGCGCACCTTTCCAAGGCCACCGGCGGCCTCAACATTCCGGGGCTGACCTAGCGCCCGGCCCACATGGACTTTCTGCCCGCCGCCGCGCCCATCGTCCGGCTCGTCGAAGAGCTGGGGAAGCTGCCGAGCGTCGGGCCAAAGACGGCGCAGCGCCTCGCCTATCACCTGATCCGCGCGCCAAAGGAGGAGGCCCGCGCCCTCTCCGCGGCCATCGCGGCGGTCGTCGACCAGATCGTCTTCTGCACCGAATGCCAGAACATCACCGACGTTGACCCGTGCGCGATCTGCGCCGACCCGGGGCGGAGCGACGGCGTCATCTGCGTGGTCGAGCAGCCGCTGGACATTCTGGCGCTGGAGAAGACGTCGGCCTTTCGGGGCCGCTACCACGTGCTGCACGGGGCGATCTCGCCGCTCAACGGGGTCGGACCCCGCGACTTGAAGCTCGACGAGCTCGTCGCCCGGGTCGAGGCCGGGGAGGTCTCGGAGATCATCCTGGCGACGAACCCGAACCTAGAGGGCGAGGCGACGGCGACCTACGTCCAGCGCCAGCTTCAGGGGAAGCCGCTGAAGATCACGCGGCTCGCCCGCGGGCTTCCTTCAGGGGCGGACCTCGAGTACGCCGACGAGGTCACACTCTCACGTGCGCTCGAGGGGCGCCAGGAGATGGGCTAGCCGCCCCCTAGCGGAACTCGGGCATCACCTTTTCGGCGAAGAGCTCCATCGAGCGGCGGACGCGGTCGTAGGGCATGCCGCCGAAGCTGAAGCCGATGAGGACGTTGCGGAAGCCCGACGCTTCCAGGTGACGGACGCGCTCGACGCCGCGCTCGGGGTCGCCGTAGATGAAGGCGTTCCAGTAGCCGTCGTAGTCCTGGTAGCCCCTGCCGCCGGGGTGCCGGTAGTTCTCGCGGACGAGCGCCTGGAGATCGGGGGGCCAGGTGTCGAGGTCGGTGGGGAAGTTGACCGAATCGATCGTTTCGCTGAAGTGGGCGACGACGGGCTTGGCCTCGGCGTAGGACTCCTCGTTGGTGGGCGCGAGGTAGGAAGTCTGCATCACGGCGGCGCGCTCGAGGGTCGCGTCGATGGCCGCGTCGCCGTGTCCGTGGGCCGAGGCGGCGGCGCGGTAGCGTTCCTTGATCTCGGCGAAGTGCTTGCGCCCCCGGTAGGCGACGTAGAAGGGGAGGCCGAGCTTCGCGGCGAGGTCGATGGTCGGCTGCGAACCGGTGGTGGCGACGTAGGCGCTGGGGTGGGGTTTGGTGCGGGGGCGGGGTCGAAGCGAGGCTTTGGGGATGGTGAAGTGCCGCCCTTCGTAGGAGAACTCGTCCTGCGTCCAGGCGGCGAAGATGATCTCCAGAGCCTCACGGAAGCGGTCCTCGGCCTCGCGCTGGTCGACGCCGTAGCCCATGAACTCGCGGGGGCCGTAGCCCTTGGCGAAGCCGACGTCGAGGCGGCCCTCGCTCAGGATGTCGAGCATCGCCGTCTGCTCCGCGATGCGGACGGGGTGCGAGAGGGGCAGGACGTTGGCCGCCGTCCCGATGCGGATGCGTTTGGTGCGCGCGGCGACGTGGGTCGCGAGGAGCAGGGGATCGGGCGTGATGCAGTAGTTGTGGAAGTGGTGCTCGGCCATCCAGACGGCGTCGAAGCCGAGGTCCTCGGCGTAGACCAGGAGGTCGGTCTCGTTGCGGTAGACGCCGGTGTCGGCGTCGCCGTTCGGCGACTGGACAAGGGCGAAGACGATGAAGCGCATAGCGGGCCTTCCCGGAAACGTCCGAACCCTAGCACGCGGCGCATATACCAACAAGGCGCGGTCTTCCCCCACTCCCTCCCGCAGCCCTCGCGCAACCTCCGAGTTGCGGTGCAGAGACAGGCGGGGAGACCGCGCCCCACGAACCCCAAAGCGCACGCCGGGCAATCGCCCGCCGCCGGCCCCATAATGGCAAGGTCGGGAGCTACGAAGCGACATGCGCTATCCGTGGGCCAACATTCTGATCGGCGTGGCGCTGACGGTCTCGGCCGTCACCGGCTTCCTGACGCTGACCAGCAACCACTCGCCCTTCCTGGGCGACATCCACGCCGCCGCCAGCCTCGCGGTCGTCGCCGTGTTCTGGTGGAAGGCGTGGAACATTGTGGGCGGGCTGCAGCAGTGGCGCCGGCGCCCGACCACGACGGTGGCCTCGGTCCTTCTCGCGATGGTGCTGATCGGGGTCGTCTTCAGCGGGGTCTACTGGAGCAACGTCGGGCCGTTCAACTTCCTCGGGCTGAGCGGAATGACTTGGCACGGCGTCCTCGCCATTCCCGCCGTCTTCCTCGTGTTCGGGCACTTTCTCGGCCGCACCTACTCGGCGCGCCCCCGCTACTGGGCGGAACGGCGCACATTCCTGCGGACGATTGCCGCGGCCCTGGGCGGGCTGGCGCTGTGGCGCATCGGCGAGGCCGCCGCGCCGCTGCTCAATCTTCAGGCGGCCGACCGGCGGTTCACCGGCTCCTACAACGCCGGCGACTTCACGGGGAACGACTTCCCTCGCGTTATCTGGCTTTCCGACAGCGCGCCGACGCTCGACGAGTCGGCGTGGCGCCTCCGGTTGGAGGGGCACGTGGCGCGGCCCGTCGAGCTCGACTACGAGGGCGCGCTGGACTACCAGGACGAGCTCGTGGCCACGATCGACTGCACCGGCGGGTGGCACTCGACGCAGGAGTGGCGCGGCGTCCGGCTCGGCCGCCTCTTCGACCGCGCCGGCCTGTCGGACGAGGCGGCGAGCGTGACGGTGCGCTCGGCGACGGGGTACTGGCGGCGGTTCAGCCTTGAGGAGGCGCAGGCCTACCTGCTGGCGACGCACGTCTCGGGCGAGCGGCTCTCAAGGGGGCACGGCTTCCCCGTGCGTTTAGTCGCCCCCGACAAGCGGGGCTATGATTGGGTGAAATGGGTAACGCAGATCCACGTCAACGACACGAGCAAGTGGTGGCAGCCGCCGCTCCCGCTGCAATGAGCGAGCCCCGCCAGTCCGTCTGGACTCAGGTCTGGCGGTGGGCCGTCCGCGCCGCGCACTGGCTCAACGGCAGTGCCCACGCACGGCCCGTCGAGCCGCTCTCACGCTGCGCCTACGACCAGATGATGGTCGTGATGGTGAAGTGAGACGACGAGAGCGTCGCCGTCGGCGGCATCTACGAAGCAGCGGGTCGCAGGCCGAAGGGCCCCGGGCTCTAGGCTAGGCGGCGCCGCGGCGGCGGGTCAGCCGATTTCGAGGACGCCGCGGGCGACTTCGCCGCGGTCGA
>DAOUKH010000070.1:0-23393 GCA_034421515.1 Dehalococcoidia bacterium | reverse complement strand
GGGGGTCATTGTCGCACATCCGGCTAGCGGGGGTGTCCCGTTGCATGCTCCGTTCTTCGTCCATACGTCTCGCCGGCGTCCGGGGATTCGTCGAAAGAAGGCGCGCCGTCAGGTTGACGGGCGATAGGACGATGACTATCGTATCTCTACGATCGACTTCAAGAAAGGCGCGGCTCTCATGGCCTACCCCAAAGAACTGCTGAAGGGGAACACCGAGTCCCTGCTCTTGGCCCTGCTCGCCGACGCGCCGATGTACGGCTACCAGATCGTGAAGGAGTTGGAGCAGCGGAGCCGCGGCTACTTCCAGTTCAAGGAAGGCACGCTCTACCCCGCGCTGCACCGCCTCGAAAGAGACGGCCTCCTGGAGGCGAAGTGGATGCCGTCGCCCTCCGGCAAGAAGCGCCGTTATTACGCGCTCACCGACCAGGGGCGGCAGGCCCTCATGTCCCGCGTCGATCTCTGGGCAGGCTTCTCCAAGGCCGTGTCGATGGTCCTGGCTCCCAGCTCGTAGCGGTGAGACTCATATGATCCCAGGCCTCGTCCGTTATCTGGAAGAGATCAGCGTTCACCTTCGTCTGAACCCGCTTCGCGAGAAGCAGGTGCTACGCGAGATCTACACGCACTTGGAAGAACGCGTCCAAGAGTTCGAGGAGGGCGGGCGCCCGCGCGACACGGCGGTACGGGAGGCCACGCGCACGTTCGGCTCGCCGCGCCTCGTCGCCGAAGAGATGTACAACGTGCATGGCCTGGGTACGTGGGTCGGCGCCGCCATCGCCAGCGTGCCCTATATCGCCGTCGCCTTCCTTTTCGCGCTGCACCTGTGGACGTCGCTGGCCTGGCTGGCGGCCTTCATGACGGTCAGCGTCCTGGTGACGCTGCTGGGCTGGTGGAAAGGGAAGCCGCCGTGGATGTATCCGTGGGCGGGCTTCTCGCTGGTGCTGCCGATAGGGTCGGGCTTCATCGCCGCCGGGGCCTTCTGGCGCGACGCCACCGCGTTGGCGTCCGGCGGAAACGCCGAGCTCCCCCTGTGGGCGCTCGCGGGCCTGCTCGTCTATGCCGCGCTCGCCCTCTGGCTGGTGGTGTCGGTGCTGGTGAAGGTCGTGCGGCTGGACTGGACCTACGCCTCGCTGATGCTCTTGCCCATCCCCATCCTGGTCCGCTGGCTCCTTTCCCTGCAGATGGAAGGCAGCGCGCTTGCCTATGAGGCCACCTTGTTCCACGCCGGGGCCGATGGCGTGGTAGCGATGGTCTTCCTGATGCTGGCGGCGCTGCCGATGATCTTCGTCCGAGTCAGCCGCCGCCGCTTCAAGATCGCGGCGCTCATGATCGCGGCGCCGGTGGCCTTCATTGCCGCGGCGCAGAACATCTCGGGCGCGATGAGCCTTCCTGCCCTCTTCCTCTCCACCGCGCTGGCGGTGATCCTGCTGCTGGTCCCCGCCTTCCTCGATTCGAAGGTGGGCCGCGGCAGCCCAAACTACCGCGCCGTGGCCAACCGCGAGACGCAGAACGCCCTCAGCGGGCTCTCCTAGCGCCGTGGCGCCGGTCGCCGGTCCGACCGTCGAAGCCGACCTTGCCCTCGTCTACCCCGCGTCACCTGTCACGGCGCCCCCCGGGTCGCACGCCACGCTCGTCCTGCTGTCCGGCCTCCCCGGCGACGGCAAGTCGTACCTGGCCCACCGGCTCGCCGAGGCGTCCGGCGCCGAGATCGTCGAGTCCGACGCGGTCCGGCTCCGGCTGACGGGCGAGCCGCGCTTCACTCCCGCCGAGCACCGGCGCGTCTTCGACGTCTGCCACGCACTCATCGAACGTCTCCTCGGCGAGGGCCGGGTGGTGATCATGGACGCGACGAACTTGGTCGAAGTCCACCGCCAAGCGGTCTACGCCATCGCCGAACGCGCCGGTGCGCGGCTGATCATCGTCCGCGTCGAAGCTCCTGAGTCGACGGCCCGCCGGCGGTTGGAAGAACGGGCGGCCCGCGGCGAAGGCCTCGCGGACTGGGCGGTGCGCCAGCGGATGCGGCGGACGCGGGAGCCCATACCACGGCCCCACCGGCGGGTAGATACGTCGGGGGACATCTCCGATGCCGTCAAGGAAATCGCCGCCGAAGTCCTGGACCCCGCGCCCTAGGAAACGAAACACGCACCGGCGCGGCCAGCGATGCCGAGCCCCCGGAGGAGGGAACGACTGATGAGAGTCAAAGCGAGCGCAAGGGATGCCACCAAGGTCCGCACCGACGCCCTGATCGTGAACCTCTTTCAGGGGGTGAAGAAGCCCGGGGGCGTCACGGGGGCCGTCGACAGTGCCCTCGACGGTGCTATCTCGAAGCTCGTCTCGGCCGGTGAGATCAAGGGAACGCTGGCGCAGGTCACCACGATTCACGTCTTCGGGCAGTTGCCGGCGTCACGCGTCGTCGTTGTCGGACTCGGACGGAAGCGCGACTTCGACGCAGAGGCCGCGCGGCGCGCTACGGCGGCGGTGATGCGGGCGATGAAGCGGGTCGGCGCGAAACGGGTCGCCACGGTGCTGCATGGCGCGGGAGAGGGCGGGCTCGACCCCGGCGCGGCGGCACAGGCGGTCACCGAGGGCGCGCTCCTCGGCCTCTACGAGTACCAGCGCCCCGGTAAGCCGCCCAAGAAGGACGGCGTGACCGAGCTCAGCATCGTGGAACGAGCGCGGGGCAAGCTCCCTGCCATACGGGCAGGGATCGAGCGGGGCCGCATCATCGCCGAAGGCGCGATGCTGGCCCGCGACATGAGCAACAGCCCGGCGAATCACATGACGCCGACCGACATGGCGGTCCGCGCCGAACAGGCGGCCTCCGACGCCGGGCTCGACATAACCGTCTTCGACCGCGAGGAGATGGAGGAGCGGGGGATGGGGGCGTTGCTCGGCGTCTCCAAGGGCAGCGCCCAGCCGCCCAAGTTCATCATCCTGGAGTACAAGGGCGACCCGGACTCGGAGAAGGCCATCGGGCTGGTGGGGAAGGGCGTCACCTTCGACTCCGGCGGGATCTCGCTCAAGCCGGCGGGCGGCATGGCGGAGATGAAGACCGACATGTCGGGCGGCGCCGCGGTGATCGGGGCGATGCGCGCCATCGGGTTGCTGAAGCCAAAGATCAACGTGACGGGACTGGTGCCCGCGGCGGAGAACCTGCCCTCGGCCACTGCGCAGAAGCCGGGCGACATCGTCACCGCGCTGAACGGCAAGACCATCGAGGTCGACAACACCGACGCCGAAGGGCGGCTCCTGCTGGCGGACGCCCTCAGCTACGGCAACAAGACCGGGCTCTCGCCGATGATCGACATCGCCACCCTGACCGGGGCGATCCTTGTGTCGCTGGGCAAGGTCGCCACCGGTGCCTTCACCAACAACCAACGGACGCTGGACCGGCTGCTCAGGGCGTCGCGAGCGACGGGCGAGAAGATGTGGCAGTTCCCGATGTTCGACGAGTACAAGAAGCAGAACAAGAGCGACGTGGCGGACGTCAAGAATACCGGCGGGCGGAACGCCGGGTCGATCACGGCCGCGTTGTTCCTCGCCGAGTTCAGCGAGAAGACGCCGTGGGTGCACCTCGACATCGCGGGCACGGCGCGCGCCGCGTCGACGGACGGCTATACACCTAAAGGATCGAGCGGCGTCCCGGTGCGTACGCTGGTGCAGTTCGTGCTTGATTCCGCGTAGAGTCTTGCGTTTCGGTTGCCATTCTCTACAGGGTGAAGTTGTGCACTGTTCGGACGGCACTTTCCTGTTGCCCAAGTTACTTGCCCGATGATATAATGCAATTCTTGTACATGAGTCGTACTTCAGGAAACCGTGGAAGGGTTGGGGCGCAATGAAAGCAGGCGGATCCGACTGGAAGTTCCTTACCAATCACGCGCTGGTGCTGAGTTGGATCGCGCAACACCAGCAGAGCACCGCCCGTGAAATTGCCATCGCGATCGGCATCACCGAACGCACGGCGCTCAAGATCGTCGGCGAGCTGGTCGAGGGCGGCTACCTCGACCGCAAGCGAAAGGGCCGCCGCAACGTCTACCGCGTGAATCAGAACACACCGCTGCGCCACGAGTTGGAGCGGAACATCCCCGTCGGCGACCTCCTCGACGTGATCGCTCCCAAGCGGAAGCGCGGCGCCGCATAGTTCTTGACTTCGACGGGGCCTTCCGGTTCCGTCCATGCCCTCTGTGGGCTACACTGGATGACGGTCGAGTTCCGGCCGCTCGGTGGGCGTGGCCAAGTGGTTAAGGCGCCAGGTTGTGGCCCTGGAGATCGAGGGTTCGAGTCCCTTCGCCCACCCCATCAATCCGGCTTGAGCCCCCGTTCGCCGGTCTATAATGGAAGTGCGGCTATCGCCGCTGCGTTTCACCCGCGCCCGTAGCTCAACTGGACAGAGCATCAGACTTCGGATCTGAGGGTTGGGGGTTCGAGTCCCTTCGGGCGCGCCACTTGCCACAGCCTTCCCGCAGTGCCACGCTTCGGCGCTGCGCCTACCGCAGCGGATCGACAACGGTCAAGAACGGGAAGCGGTAGAAGTCGGTGTCGCGGGTGCAGATGCGGCTGATGCCGTGCTCCCGCATCAGCACGGCCGTGTGCAGGTCATGGGCCACATTGCCGCGGATGTCCGGCACCTCCGACAACGTCTGCGACAGGACCGCGGCGTGGCGCGGCGTGGGCCGGAGGACGCCGGTCCCGGGTGCCGCCAGCAGATCTGCTAAAAAGTTCCAGGCCTCCTCTGCTGTCCACGGTGAAGCCAGAACACGCCGGTGGGTGCTGACGCGGAGGAATTCGTAGCAAATGCTCCATGTCAGGAACGTTGGGGACGGATCTTGCCGCGCCTCGTCAAGGCGCTGGCGGCAGCGGCTGTAAAACTCTGAGCCTGCGTTTGCGGCGTAGAGCAGTACGTTCGTGTCGAAGAGGAGCACCGCTACTCTTCTTCCATGGCCCGGTACAACTCCTCTCGGTCGTCGATGTTGACCAGGAACCCGCCGCCATTCCAACTAGGCAGTGGCGGCAGATCGTCGAGCTTGGCGTCCGGCTCGTGGGCGTCGTCGAGGATACGGCGGAGGCCTGCTTCAACCAGCGCGGACATGGTGGTCCCCCGGCGCGCGGCCTCTTCGCGCAGGCGCTGCATCACGGTGTCGTCGATGTTGAGCGTGGTCTTCATATGGGAAACCATATCGCAGATATGGGTTACCGTCAACTTCCGCCGCCGGCGAACTTCTGCTCGATTTCCTTGTAGTGGGGCACGCCGACGATCTTCTCGAAGTCTTGGAAGGAGACCAGGTTGTCTTGCAGCGACTTCGTCGTCTTCTCCTCTTTGAGCGCGCGATAGATGTTGCCGATGGCGTGGGCGGCGGTGAAGAGGGCGGAGAGGGGGTAGACCACCATCTTGAAGCCGAGGGCCTGCAGCTCCGCCGATCTGAGCAGCGGCGTCTTGCCGCCTTCGATCATATTGGCGAAGAGCGGCGCGCCGGGCACGTTGGCGGCGATGCCGGAGAGCTCCTCGACCGACTGGGGCGCTTCGACGAAGACGACGTCGGCGCCGGCGTCGCGGTAGAGGTTGCCCCGGCGGACCGCTTCGTCGAAACCGAGCGGCGCGCGGGCGTCGGTCCTGGCGATGATGATGAGGTCGTCGTCGCCGCGGGCGTGGACGGCGGCCTTGAGCTTGGAGGCGTGGTCTTCGGCCGGAATGACGCGCTTGCCCTCGAAGTGGCCGCACTTCTTCGGCCACTGCTGGTCTTCCAGGATCACGCCCGCGACGCCCGCCTCGACGCACTCCTCGATAGTGCGGATCACGTTGAGCTCGTTCCCGTAGCCGGTGTCCATGTCGGCGACCAGGGGAATCGACACCGCGCGGGCGATGTGGCGAGTGCGGTCCATGATCTCGGACATGGTCATCAGGCCGTAGTCGGGCGCGCCGAGGGTGGCCGCGGCGAAGCCGAAGCCGGTGGTGAAGACGGCGTCGAAGCCCGCCTGCTCGGCTAGCCGGGCCGAGAGGGCGTCGTAGGCGCCGGGCAGCACGATGATCTCCGGCCCCTCGAGCATCTTCCGCAGTGTCGTCGATCTCCTCATTGCCGCCTCCTTGCGATTCCTATCTCTCAAAGCCTACAGGCTTCTCGACAAAGTCTTCCAACAGTTTCCGCAGTGCTGAAACGCTCGCCTGGATATTCTGCCCCGCCGTGTCTATGACGACACTGGCGTCCCAGGTTTCATACTCGCGGTCGCACACCTGCTGCCAGGTGGGCAATCGATGGCCGGCGATGTCGGCCGACCGTGACTCCACCCTGCGCCGGTGCTCCACTTCGTCGGAGCAGACGACCTCAATCTCCATGAAACGCTTGCCTGCCCGCCGGGCGACCTCCCGCCAAGCGGCCCGCGTTACCTCCACCGGGTTCACGGAGTCCGCGATGACGGTGTGGCCCAGCCGCAGGTTGTCCTCGGCGACCGCATACGCGACCACATATCCTTCGGGCCCCGATATTGCCACATCGGAGTTGCGCAGCGCCTGCTCGATGGAATCGATGCGTAGGTGCACAGCCCCTACGGCCTGTGCCAGTGCGGTGGCAATTACCGTCTTCCCCACGCCAGGGAGACCTCCGAGTATCAACAACATCGGGAGCTCTTGCCGATGACGTTCATTCCGAACGGTATACCGGCCTTGAGTCCCTCACTCCGCACGGCTACCAGGCGCCGGTCTGGTCGCGGAGGGCCTCGTCCTCGCCGACCCAGCCGGTCAGTGTGTCCGGCGTCTGCTGCGCGAGGTAGAGGGCCGCTTGGGCCATGTTCTCGGGGCCGACGCCCCAGTTCTCCGGCACGTTGCCCTTGAAGTAGGCGATCGCCCCCTCGGTGAGCACGGCCCGCGCCGGCATCAGGCCGGTGACGCTGATCCCGTGCTCGCGCAGCTCGGCCGCGAGGCCGAGGGTCATGCGGTCCTCGGCGGCCTTGGAAATGCCGTAGACCAGGTTGCGCGGCGACTCGACGGCCATCCGGCCCGCACCCGAGCTGATGTTGATGATAGCGCCGCTCCCCCGCCCCCGCATCGCGGGCAACACCGCGCGTATGAAGAGAAAATAGCCCTTCACGTTCACGTCCATGATCAGGTCGAAGTGCTTGACCGAGATCTCCTGGAAGGTCGTCATGACGCTCGCCGCGGCGTTGTTCACCAGGACGTCGACGGGGCCGTAGGCCGCCTCGACTTGCTCGACCAGCCCGAAGACCTGGTCGTCGAAGCGCTGGTCGCAGCGAATCGCTATGGCCTCGCCGCCGGCGTCCCGGATTTCCTGGACGGTCAGGTGGATGCTGCCCGCCAGCTTCTCCGTCTCGACCTCGGAGCGCCCCGTCACGACCACCTTGGCGCCCTCGGCCGCGTAGAGCTTGGCGATGGCCTTGCCGATGCCCCGGCTCGACCCGGTGACGATGGCGACCTTGTCCTTCAACTTCATGCCCGGTCCTTCTTCATGGGCGGCGCGGCCCAAGTCATTGACGGGGAGTGTAGCAGCCTCGCCGCCGTTGCGTTGACAGGCAAGGCCAGCGCCGTAAGATTGCGGCGACCGGGGTCGGAGGGACGCCATGAAGTTCGGGATGCTCTACGAGCTCCAGTTCCCCAAGCCGTGGGACGGCAAGACCGAGGCGGACATCTTCCGCGAAGCCCTCGACCAGATCGTGCTCGCCGAGGAGGTCGGCTTCGAGTACGTCTGGTTCGTCGAGCACCACTTCCTGACCGAGTTCGCCCACTCCTGCTCGCCGGAGGTCTTCCTCGGCGCGGTCAGCCAGCGGACGAAGACGATGCGGCTCGGCCATGCCGTGGTGCTGCTGCCGGTGAACCACCCCGTCCGCGTGGCCGAGTACGTCGCCACCCTTGACATCATGAGCGGCGGGCGCGTCGAGTTCGGCACCGGCCGCTCCGGCACCCCCTACCAGCTCACCCCCTTCGGCGTCGACATCAACGATACCCTCGGCATGTGGGAGGAGTCGCTTGAGATCATCCCGCGGATGTGGACCGAGGAGGTCTTCGAGCACAAGGGCAAGTACTACGACATCCCCCGCCGCGAGGTGATCCCCAAACCGGTGCAGAAGCCGCACCCGCCGATGTGGGTCGCCTGCACCCGCGAGGAGACCTTCCAGGCCGCCGGCGACAAGGGCCTCGGCGCCCTCTGCTTCACCATCGGCAACCCCGGCGACATGCAGCGGCGCATCCAGACCTACCGCGCGGCCTCCCGCACCGCCCGCCCCGTCGGGAAGTTCGTCAACGAGCAGGTCTCGGCCTTCACCATCGCCCACTGCGACCTCGACAACGAGAAGGCGCGCAAGCTGGGCGGGGACGCCGGCCTTTGGTACTTCTCCAACTCGCGCATGCGGCACTCCAACGACTGGGCCGGCGTCGACCCCACCCTCGTCCCCAAGGACTACCAGTACCACCTCACGCGCAACAAGTACGAGGCCGAGCGCGTCGTCGGCGCCGACGCGGACGCCCTCATCGACGGCGGCTCGTTCTGCGCCGGCGACCCCGATGCCTGCGCCCGAACCGTCGAACGCTACGCCCAGTTCGGCATCGACCAACTGATGCCGATCTTCCAGGCGGGCCGGACGCCGCACGAAGAAATCATGACCTCGATACGGCTCTTCGGCGAGCAGGTGATCCCCCGGTTCATTGAGAAGCCGGCGAGCCCCGCCGCGGACGCCGTCAGCTAGCGGGAGCCGAGACGGGGCCGAGGCCGGCCTCGGCGCGCGCCACGTTGACGTGGTCGAGAACCCGTTGCCGCAGCGGGGGAAGCTCGTAGCCGATGTCGCGGAGCATCCGGCTGTTGTCCACCAGATAGACGTGGGGGACTCTGGCCTCGCCGAAGGTGAACTTCGCCCCTGGGATGATTTCGGCAACCAGTTCCGCGACCTCGCGGACGGTCGCGAGGTGACCGCCGGTGTTGTAGACGGGGCTGTGCAGATCGCCGCTGAGCACGGCGCGGGTGAAGATCTCCGCCGCGTCCTCCACGTAGATCATCGACGAGGCCTCGGCGGGGTCGACGGGCAGGTCGATGGGCAGCCCGATGGCGGGACGTGAGATCAGGAGTCCGCCGATCATCCCGGTGAGTCCCGTGGTGCGCCCGTGGCCGAACACGGTGCAGATGCGGATGCCCCGCAGGTCGAGGCCCCAGCGCTCGCGGTAGCGGGCCGCGGTGAAGTCGTTCACGGCCTTCGTCTGCCCGTAGACGTTGTAGGGCAACGAGGGGTCGTCCTCGGTCACCGTCCTGTCGCCAAAGTTCGACTGGTCGCCGTAGACGGCGATAGAGCTCGCGTAGACGACGCGTTCGATCTTGGCCCATCGCGCCGCCTCGAAGACGTTCGCCGCGCCTTGGATGTTGACCAGCAGCCCGGTGTGCGGACGCTCCTCGGTCACCGGCGGCAGCAGAGCGGCCAGATGCACGATGCGGGTCACGCCGTGGTCGGCGATGGCTTCGAGCAGGTGCGTCATCTGGGCGATGTCGCCGCGGACGTCGACGGCGCCCTCGGCGGGCGGGGCTGCGACGGTGTCGAAGCGGACGACGCGTTCGCCTCGCGCCACGAGCAGGCCCGCGACCCGCCGGCCTATGAAGCCGGCGCCACCGGTCACCATGACGGTCATGGGGGTGGCCCCTTTCTTTGGAGAGGTTTGCTTAACCGGGTGACCGGAGGCGGGGATGGCGGGCTTCGATAGCCCAAGGTGGTTGTGAGGGGCCCCCTCATCTCAATCTTCTCCCGGGGGAGAAGAGATAGAGACCTCCCCGCCCCACCTAGCCAAGCGCGAGTTGGACAAGGGTCTTCCTCGGGTCAGGCGTCGCGGTGCTTGCGGAGCTCGAGGCGGCCGATCTGGTTGCGGTGCACCTCGTCGGGGCCGTCGGCCAACCGAAGGGCGCGGGTGCGGGCGTAGGCGTAGGCGAGGCCGAAGTCGTCGGACATGCCGCCCCCGCCGTGGAGTTGGATGGCCCAGTCGAGGATCTTGCAGGCCATAGTGGTCGCGGCGACCTTGATGAGAGCGATGTCGAGGCGGGCTTCCTTGTTGCCCACGGTGTCCATCATGTACGCGGCCTTCAGCGTGAGGAGCCGGGCCTGCTCGATCATAATGCGGCTCTCGGCGATGCGCTCCAGGGTGACCGTCTGCTCGGAGAGCGGCTTCCCGAAGGGCGAACGCGACTGCGCGCGGCGGCACATCTTCTCCAGGGCGCGCTCCGCCACGCCGATGACGCGCATGCAGTGGTGGATGCGTCCCGGCCCGAGGCGCCCCTGCGCGATCTCGAAGCCCCGCCCTTCGCCGAGCAGGATGTTGGTCAGCGGGACGCGCACGTTGTCGTAGACGATCTCCGCGTGCCCGTGGGGGGCGTCGTCGTAGCCGAAGACGTTCAGGTGGCGCTTGATGTTCACCCCGGGGGTGTCGATGGGAATCAGGACCATCGAGTGTTGACCGTGGCGCTCGTTGGAGGGCGGCGGGTCGGCGCGCCCCATGAAGATGATGATCTTGCACCGGGGGTCGAGGGCGCCGGAGGTCCACCACTTCCGGCCATTGATCACGTACTCGTCGCCGTCGCGCCGGATCGTGCTCTGGATGTTCGTGGCGTCGGACGATGCGGTGTCGGGCTCGGTCATCGAGAAGCACGATCGTATCTCACCGGCGAGCAGCGGGTCGAGCCACCGGCGCTTCTGCTCCTCGGTCCCGAAGCGCTCCAGCGTCTCCATGTTGCCGGTGTCGGGGGCCGAGCAGTTGAAGACCTCCGGCGCGATGGGCGAGCGTCCCATGATCTCGCAGAGCGGAGCGTATTCGAGGTTGGAGAGCCCCGCCCCGTGTTCCGAATCTGGGAGGAAGAGGTTCCACAGGCTGGCCGCCTTCGCCTCGGCCTTCAGCTCCTCCTGGATCGGCGGCGGCTGCCAGCGGCCCACCTCGTCGAGTTGGCGCTCGAAGACCGGCTCGTTGGGGTAGATGCGGCGCTCCATGAAGTCCGTGAGCCGCTCGCGGAGGTCGCGCGTCTTCGGCGACTCCTGCCAGATCGCTGCTTCGCCGGTCATACGGGTGTGCTCCTTTGCCGCGGCTCAGCCGCCGATGCGTTCCAGCTCGCGAAGCCCGGCCTCGGCGATGCCCCGGGCGCGCAGACCCTTCTGCATGGCCTGCTCGCTCGACGCCGTACCCGCCATGGCGCGCGCCACGATGCCCTGGTTGATCGCCGCCAGCCGGAACATGTTGAAGATCACGTAGAAGTCCCAGTTCTCGATGCCCGGCCGGCCGGTTCGCCGGCAGTAGGCGGCGACGTAGTCGTCCTCGGGCGGGATGTTGTGCTCGGCGAGGTCGAGCTCGGCCATGCCGTCGACCGCTTGGGGCAGCCGCCGGTGCATGCAGTGGTAGGCGAAGTCGCCGAGGGGGTGGCCGATGGTCGAGAGCTCCCAATCGAGCACCGCGGTGATCCGCGGCTCGGTGGGGTGGAAGATGACGTTGGCGGAACGGAAGTCGCCATGGACGATCGAGCTTTCGTCGCCGGCCGGGATGCTGTCGGGCAGCCAAGCGATGAGCCGTTCCATCGCCTCGATACGCTCCGTCTCCGAGGCGCGGTACTGGCGCGTCCACCGGCTGATCTGGCGCTCGAAGTAGTTTCCGGGGCGCCCATAGTCCCCCAGGCCAACTTGTTCGTAGTCGACCTGGTGCAGCAGGGCCATGACGCGGTTCATCTCGTCGAAGAGGGCGGGCCGCTCGTCACGGGGGGCGTCGGGCAGCCAGGGGTCCCAGAGGATGCGGCCCTCGACGTAGTCCATGACGTAGAAAGCGGTGCCGATGACCTCGGGATCCTCGCACAGCGCGTAGCTGCGCGGCACGGGGACGCCGCTCTCCTGGAGCGCGGTGATGACGCGGTACTCGCGGTCGACGGCGTGGGCGGAGGGGAGCAGCTTGCCCGGCGGCTTGCGCCGGAGGACGTAGCGGCGGCTGCCTGACGTGATGCGGTAGGTCGGGTTCGACTGGCCGGTGCGGAACTGCTCGACCTCGGCCTTGCCGGAGAAACCCTCGATGTGGGCCGCCATGTAGCGTTCCAAGGCCGCCACGTCGAAACTGTGGCGCTCCAGCACGGGCATGACGCCCACGATGTCGTCGATTCCCATGACCCTCCGCCGCCCGCCGGACCGCCGTCGGCGAATGCGGGCGCATCTTATACCAAACCACCCGGCGGCGGAGTAGAATCCCTCCGGCCCCTTCTTCCAATGGAGAATTGGGATAACGCTGGGGCGGGGCTGCACCTAGACCTCCCCCGAAGGGGATGCTTTAAGCCTCTCCTCCTCTGAGGGAGACTGAGAGAGGGAAGGGGTGGGGCGACCCCAGGAGGAAGACGCTGGAACTCCTACTGATACGACACGGAGAGGCGCTCTACGGCGCGGAGGACGGCCTGACCGAGCTCGGCGTCCGGCAGGCGGAGCTGCTCGCGGAGCGGCTGGCCTCCGTGGGGCTGAGCGGCCTCTACTCGAGCACGATGGCGCGGGCGCGGCAGACCGCCGAGGCCGTCGCCGCCGGGACCGGCCTGCCCATCACCCTCGACGACCGATTCCGCGAGATCGACGCGGGCGAGCGGCTTGAGCAGAGCCCCGAGGAACATCGGCGGCGCGCCTCGAACTTTCTGAAGCGCACGAAGGTCTACACCATCGGCTACGAGCACCAGGGCGGCGAGAGCGCGGCGCAACTCTTTGAGCGGGCGTCCACGGCCATCGGCGAGGTATTCTCCGGTCCTGTCAAGGACAACGGCGGGACCTACGCCCTCATCGCGCACGGGGGTTTCATCAACGCCGCCCTCTGCTACATCCTCGACCTGCCGTTCGACGGCGCGATGCGGTTCCGCTTGCAGAACACCTCGATCTCTACCGTGAGCCTCGTCGACGACAGCAAGCTCGTGATCGGGGTCAACGACGTCGCCCACCTCGCCCCCATCGGCGGCGCGCTGCTCTAGACTGATCACGGAATCCGCGCTTCCCTGGTGTAAAATTAAGAATTGATGGAAGTCGGGATCATTGGCGGCGGCGCGCTTGGACTGTCGGCCGCATACGAACTCACGCGCCGAGGCCACAAGCCCGTCGTGTACGAGCGGGCCCCGTTCCTGGGGGGGCAGGCGTCGACCTTCGACGTCGGGGGCGGCCGGCTCGAACGCGGCTACCACCACCTCTTCCGCAGCGACACCTCCATCGTCGAGCTCATCCACGAGCTCGGCCTCGGCGACAAGCTGGCGTGGATCGAGTCGAGCGTCGGCTTCTATAGCCAGGGCGAGATTCACCCCTTCACCACGCCGCTCGACCTGCTCCGCTTCAAGCCGCTGAACCTCTTTCAGCGCCTGCGCCTGGGCTTCGTCACCCTCTTCCTCCAACGCAAGAAGTACTGGCCCCGCGAGTACGAGCACGTCACCGCCCGCGACTGGCTGCGCAAGCGCATCGGACAGAAGGCGCTGGACGTGGTCTGGGGCCCGCTGCTGCGCGGCAAGTTCGGCGACCACGCGGACGAGGTCTCGATGGCCTGGCTCTGGGGCAAGATCTATCTCCGCACCACGTCACGGGACAAGGGACTGCGGGGACGCGAGCGGCTCGGTTACCCCATGGGCAGCTTCGCCGAGATCTTCGAGGCGCTGGAGCGCGCCATCCCCGACGGCGGCGGCGAGTTGTACTACCCCGCGACGGTGAAGCGCGTCGTCGTCGAAGACGGCCGGGCGACGGGCCTGGTCGTCGAGCGCGACGGCAAGGAGGAGACGCGCAACTTCGACGCCATTCTCGCCACCTCGCCCTCCTACGTCGTGCCCGCCCTCGTCCCCGAGCTGCCCGACGACTACAAGGCGCTCCTCACCAAGGTGCGCTACGAGGCGGCCATCCTGATCGTCATGCACCTGAACCGGCCTCTCACGCCCTACTATTGGATCAACATCGCCGATCCCACGGTCCCGTTCGTGGGGATGATCGAGCACACCAACTTCGTGGACAAGGCGCTCTACGGCGGGCGGCATCTGGTCTACCTCTCCAACTACGTGGCCCGCGAAGACAAGTTCTACGACATGTCGCCCGACGAGCTTTGGGCGAACTACGTGCCCGCAATCAAGCGCATCGCGCCGGACTTCGACGAGTCGTCGGTCATCGAGTGGAGCTACCACCGCGAGAACGCCGCCCAGCCCATCATCGGCCTCGACTACTCGAAGCAGATTCCGTCGCTGAAGACGCCCATCGAAGACCTCTGGCTGGCCAACACCACCCAGATCTACCCCGAGGACCGAGGCACCAACTACAGCGTCCGGCTGGGCCGGCTCATGGCCCGCATCCTCACCGGCGACGCTCCCAACAAGATGTGGTGGGAGTAGGGGCCTAGAGCTCGATCACCGAGCGCAGCGTCTCGCCCCGCTCCATGGCCTCGAAGGCCGGCTCCGTCTCGTCGAGCTTGATGAGCCGTGTCACCACGCGGTCGAGGTCGAGCGCGCCCTTGGCGTACCAGTCGGCGAGCATGGGGAAGTCGCGGGAGGGGAGGCAGTCGCCGTACCAGCTCACCCGCAGCGCCCCGCCAAGGCCGAAGAACTGGAGCATGGGGACCTCGACCACCATGTCCGGACTCGGCACGCCGATCAGGGTGCAGGTGCCGGCGAGGTCGCGGCTCCACAGCGCCTGGAGCAGCGTCTGCGGCGTGCCGACGGCCTCGAAGGAGTGGTCGACGCCGTTGCCGCCGGTCAGCGCCTTGACCGCCTCCACGGGATCGCCCGCCGTCGCGTCGACGACGTCGGTGGCGCCGAACTCCTTCGCCCAATCGAGCTTGTTCGCCGCGATGTCGACGCCGATGATCGTGCGCGCACCCGCCAGCTTGGCGCCCATGATCACGCTGCAGCCGACGCCGCCGCAGCCGTAGACCGCTACCGAGCTCCCCCGGCGCACCTGGCCGGAGTAGAGCGCCGCGCCGACGCCGGTCATTACGCCGCAGCCGATGAGCGACGCCTGGGGCGGCGGACAGCTCGTGGGCACGGGCACCGCCTGCCTGGCGGCGACGACGGTGTGGGTGCAGAAGGTCCCGATGCCCAGGGCGGGGTTCAGCGTCAGGTTGTCGCGCTTCGCCTTCATGCGAGGCTCGGCATTCAGGCTGGCCGAGCAGAGGTGCGGCTGCCCGATGGCGCAGAACCGGCAGGACCCGCAGGGTGCCCGCCAAGCGAGGATGACGTAGTCGCCGACCGCGGGCTCGGTGACGCCCTCGCCGACGGCCTCGACGATGCCCGCGCCCTCGTGGCCGAGCAGGAAGGGGAACTCGTCGGTGATGTTGCCCAGCTTGTAGTGCAGGTCGGTATGGCAGACGCCGCTGGCCTGGACCCGCACCAGTACCTCGCCGGGCCCCGGATCGTCGATGACGATGTCTTCGACCAGCGCTGGCTCGCCCGCCGCGCGGGATACAACTCCGAGTCCGTCGATAGGCATGGATGCCTCCTTGCCGCTGTTTGCGTTTCGTTCAGGTCTAGCGAAGCGGGCGGAAGAACTCGCGGACTTCGTGGACAAGGCCCCCGGGGTTCTCCATGGCGGGGAAGTGGCCGCCCTGCTCCATGTCCGTCCACCGCTTGAGATTGTAGGCGTGCTCGGCGAGCACGCGTGGAGGCCGGTTGGCCTCCTTGAACGTGGCGACGCCGGTGGGGACTTCGATGCGGGGCGAAGGGCGCGGCGTCGTCGAGCCGCGGAAGGTCTCCTTGTACAGGCGCATCGACGAGCCGATGCTCTGCGTGAACCAGTAGATGGAGATGTTGGTGAGCAGCTCGTCCTTGGTGTAGCTGCGCTCGACCTCGCCGCCGCAATCGCTCCACCGCCGCCACTTCTCGACGATCCACGCCGCGAGCCCGGAGGGCGAGTCGTTGAGGCCGTAGGAGGCGGTCTGCGGCTTGGTGCCTTGGAGGTGGACGTAGCCCCACTCCTCCTGCCGGTAGGCCTTCAGGTTCTCCCACCACTCCCGCTGCTCCGGGGTCAGCTTCGCCTCGTCGATCTGGGCGGTGACCATGTTCAGGTGCACGCCGATCATCCGCTCGGGGTGGTTGACCCCGAGCGCCGTGGTCACACCCGCTCCCCAGTCGCCGCCCTGCGACCCGAACCGCTCGTAGCCGAGCTGCTCCATCAGCTGCACCCAGAGGGCGGCGATGGCCCTGGTATCCATGCCCCGGTCGCGGGCGTGGTCGGAGAAGCCGTAGCCGGGCAGCGAAGGCGCGACGACGTCGAACGCGTCGGCGGGGTCGCCGCCGTGGCTCCCCGGGTCCGACAGCGGCCCGATGACCTTGTACATCTCGAAGAAGGAGCTGGGCCAGCCGTGCGTGATCACCAGCGGCATGGGGTTGGGGCCCTTGCCCTTGACGTGGATGAAATGGATGCCGAGCCCGTCGACGTCGGCCTTGAACTGCGGAAACTCGTCGTTGAGCATCCGCTCGTGGGCGCGCCAGTCGTAGACGTCGCGCCAGTACGCGCACAACTCCTTGACGTACGCGAGGTTCGAGCCGTAGTCCCAGCCCGAGCCGGGGATCTCGTCGGGCCAGCGGGTCTCTTCGAGGCGGCGCTTCAGGTCGGCGAGGTCCGCGTCGGGCACGTCGATGGTGAATGGCGTGATCGCCACGGCTGTCTCCTCTAGGCCGGTGTGGTCAATGTGCGGTCGCGGCGGTTGGGGCCGGCCCTAGCGGCGGACCGCTTCGAGCACGCGAGGATGCTTGAACGCCGACCGGTGGCCGCCGCCGATGTAGAGGTTGTGCGCGCCGGGAATCTCGGACGACCAGCGGGTAAAGCGCAGGTTCCACAGGGTGATACCGGCGGCGGTGAGCGGGGCGGGCAGACGCTTGCTCAGCAGAAAGCGGCGGATCTCGCCGATGTCGAGCAGGTCGAAGCGAGGCTCGCCGGAGAGGCGCCCCTGGAGCCACGGCCACTTCGAGGCCCAGGCGTTAAAGCGGATCCCCAGGCTGGCCCGCTTCGAGATGGAGGGATCGAGCGTGGTCACTGTCGTGATGCCGGGGTTCCGTCGTCCTTTGATGATCTCGACGATGGCTTGGAGCGCCACCGCCCCGCCCTTGCTGTGCCCGACGACGCGCGTCGAAGCGAGCCGGCAGGCGTCGATCTGGTCGAGAAGCTGGCCAGCTGCCTTGGTCACCGCGGCTCCGATGCCGACAGAAGCGGCAGTGGAATGGCGGGCCGCCTGGCTGAAGCCCTCCGCGCCCCACTCGATCAGGCGCCCCTCGCTCCAGTCGAAGGCGAAGGTCTCCTCCGCCTCTTCCGTCGCCTCCGCCATCTCGTCGAACTGGTCGAAGGTCCCTTCGCGCCCATGAATGAAGATGGTGGCCGTCACCGTCATGGGCCGAGTGTACGCGCGGGGCCCCGGAGCGTCAAAAGCGTTTAGGAGGAGATGGCGCGCAGCGTCGGGCCGTCGTCAGTCATCTCCACGTCGATCGTGTCACCCTTGATGTGCTCCACGAGGTGCTCGCTGATCGAGGCGTCGATGACGAGGATCGGCCGCCCTTCGAACTCGACGACCTGGTCGGTCTCCTTGCGCTCGCCGTAGACAAGGTGGAAGCCGCCGTAGATGTCCGAGACCATGCGGATGAGGTGGCCCGGCTCGTGTTCGTCGGAGTCGAGGAGTGCCGCGAGTGCCTCACGGGCGCGGTCGGTGAACTTGAGCGGCATCTAGGGGATGCCCCCGCCGGCGGCCTCGACCCGAGTGTAGCGGATGCGGGCGTTGCCCCGGCCCTCGATCTTCTGGGGGTTCGACTCGCCCGCTTCGAGGAGGAAGAGCGTCTTGCGGTCTTCGCCGCCGAGCGCGCAGGCGATCCCCAGCATGTCCGACTCGATGGTCTCCTTGACCCCGCCCCCCTCGGCGACGCGGATAAATCCCGGCCCCCGCGGCGTGGCGAGCCAGATGCAGCCCTCCTCGTCGAGCGCGATGCCGTCGGGGCCGAATTCGAGATCGGCCCACGTCCGGCGGTTTGAAAGCGAGCCGTCATCCTCGATGTCGAAGGCGGTGAGGCGCAGCCCGCGCGTTTCGCCGACGATCAGTGTCTTGCCGTCGGGCGTGACGACCATGCCGTTGGGGAAGGAAAGGCCGTCGGCGACGGCGCGGACGTCGCCCTCCGGCGTGACGAGGATGAGCACCGTGTCCTGCTGTGGCGCGCCGCCGAAGGTGTCGAAGCCGAAGTTGCCCACGTAGGCGCGGCCCTTCGCGTCGACGACCATGTCGTTGCAGGGGCCGCCGGCGAGGGCGCTCATGTCGGCGACCTCTTCGAGACCGGCGTCGACGTGCCGCAGCAGCTTGTGGTCGGTCATGGAGACGACGAGCAGGCGCCCGTTGGGGTCGAAGCCGAGGCCGGAGGGCCGGTTCGGCACGTGGACCACGGTGTCGGCGCGGCCGCCTTCCAGCTCGACGCGGACGACCTCATGGGCGTGCATGTCGGAGAACCAGAGGGCGCCCTCATGCCAGCGCGGCCCTTCGCCGAACATGAGGTCGTCGAGCAACGTGTGGATGTCTCGGAGGGGCATCGTGGCGACTCCCGGCCCGCCAGGTGCGGGCGCGCGGCCATTGTAGTGGGGGCGCTGCAGCGGCGCTAGGCAGTCCGGCGCCGTAGCCCCGACGCCCTCCTCGTCGTATCATGCGCGGGCCGGTCACAACGGCGTGGAGGTTTCGAGCATGGCGTACGACCTCGTCATCGAGAACGGGCGTATCGTCGACGGTACGGGCCGGGCGGAGTTCCCCGGAGGCGTGGCGGTCAATGACGGCAAGATCGTCGAAGTCGGCGACGTCACCGGCGCGGCGAAGCGCCGGATCGATGCCAAGGGCCTCGTCATCGCGCCCGGCATCGTCGACATCCACACCCACTACGACGCGCAGGTCTTGTGGGACCCCCTCCTCACATCGAGCGTCTGGCACGGCGTCACTACGGTTGTCATGGGCAACTGCGGCTTCACCATCGCCCCCTGCAAACCCGATGACCAGGACTACATCATGCGCATGCTGGCGCGCGTCGAGGGGATGTCGCTCGGCGCGATGCAGCAGGGCCCGGAATGGGACTGGCGCTCCTTTGATGAGTACATG
The DNA here is from genome assembly GCA_034421515.1 of Dehalococcoidia bacterium. Taxonomy (GTDB): domain Bacteria; phylum Chloroflexota; class Dehalococcoidia; order SHYB01; family SHYB01; genus DAOUKH01. The sequence goes on along the minus strand of DAOUKH010000070.1, from coordinate 4,339 downwards.
GAGCGCGTGGGCCAGACGCTGGGGCTTAACGCGGCCTGCCAGGTGGGACACTCCGCGCTGCGTTACACGGTCATGGGCTCCGACGCGTTGGAGCGCGAGGCCACACCGGACGAGGTCGAGGCGATGTGCGGGCTGCTCCGTGAGGCTCTGGAGGCGGGCGCGGTCGGCTTCACCACGTCGATTTCGCGGGCCCACGTCGACTGGGAGGGCAACCCTGTCCCCAGCCGCTTCGCGGCCGTCAGCGAGATCGACGCGCTGGTCGACGTCGTTGGCCGGCACGGATTCGGCCAGATCGAGATTGCGCCCCGGTCGGGAACGAACCTGCCTGAGGAAGACCAGGTGGACATCGCCCGGTGGGCGCGCACGTCGGGCCGCGTGCTGAGCTGGAACGAGCTCGGTCAGTATCCCCAAGCTCCCGAAGGCCGGTGGCGCGAGATCCTGGCCTTCATGGAGCGGACGCACCGCGAGGGCGGGCAGGTCTACGGTGTCTGCTCCTGCCGCCCCACGACGCAGGACTTCGACCTGAAGGACAACAACCTCGTCCTGACTGTGCTACCGGAATGGCTGGAGGTCCTCCCCAAGCCGGACGCCGAGAAGAAGGCCCTGCTTGCCGACCCGGCCTACCGCAACGGCATGCGGCCCGGCATCGACGCAGCGTGGGAGTCGGGGCCGAAGCCGGTGCGCTGGGACGCGACGATCCTCACCGGCCCCAAGCGGCCTGAGCATACCGACCTGAAGGGCCTCACCCTCCGCGAGCTTGGCCGCCGCATGAGCAAGCACCCCCTCGACGCCATGATCGACGTCGCGCTGGCGGAAGACCTGGAGACCGAGTTCACCTTCAGCGGCACGCGCAACACGGACCCGGAGGCCATTGCCTCCATCATCCGCAGCCCCTACACCATTCTCGGCGTCTCCGACGCCGGCGCGCACCTCAACATGATCGCCGGCGCGGAGTACTCGACGCAGGTGTTCAGTCAGTGGGTGCGCGACAAAGGGGTGCTCACGCTCGAAGAGGCCGTCCAAAAGCTCACCGGCTTCCCGGCTGCGTACATGGGCTTCACCGACCGCGGACGCTTGGAGCCCGGCCTCGCCGCCGACGTCATGGTCTTCGACCCCGACACCATCGGCGCGCTGCCCAAAGAGAAGGTGCCCGATCTCCCCAACGGCGAGGAGCGCATCGTCATCAAGGCCACGGGCATCGAGCACACAGTCGTCAACGGCGTTCCCGTCGTCGAAGGGGCCGAGCACACCGGCGCCTTCCCCGGCCGCCTCATCCGCGGCACCGACTACGCCTAGCTCACTTCGGGCGTTCTCCTGTAGGGGCCGCGCGTCTAGTAGACGCCGCTCTCCGACGCGCCTGCGGCGCGTGCCCTCTCTCAATCTCCCCCAGAGGGGGAGAGGTCTAAGGTGTGCCTAGTAGACGCCGGGAAGGATCCGGTAGGGGACTCGCGCCTTGTACTCTTCCCATTTCTCCGGGCCGTACTTCTCGGCGCAGTGCTTATCGTCGCCATGTTGCCGGAAGGTGAAGAAGGTGACGATGAAGATCATGTAGGTCCAGGCCCAGAGGACGCCGAAGTGGCCGAATGCCAGGGCGACGGAGAGGCAAAGGAGTCCCTCGCCGAAGTAGTTGAAGTGGCGGGCGGCGCCCCAGAGCCCGCTGCAGAGGATCTTGCGGTCGCCGGCCTAGATGTACTTTGGCTCGATCATCCCGAGGAACTTGCGGTCGGGCCAGCGCTTGAAGGTGTATTTCTGCAAGTTGGCGCCGCGCCCGATACCCCAGCCGACGAGGAACAGCGCGGCCGTTCCGATGAGCCAGACATACGTCCAGGCCGTCGAGAATCCTGGGTCCGGGTAGGCGGCCATGCCCCACAGCGGGAGGATGTACAGCCACCCGTAGACGATGAGGCCGCCCCAGATCAACATGAAGCCGAGCCTCTCGTGAATCAGGTCGTAGGTGTAGAGCTGGACGCGCTCGAAGATGAAGTAGTCGAAAATATAGAACGTGAAGAAGGCGGCGTACATGTAGACGCCGGGGTTGGCGTCGGCGCCGAAGACCTCGTGGTGGTAGGCGGCGCCGGAGAGGGCGTTGAGCGCTAGCATCGTCCCGCCGACGACATAGAGGTACATCTTGACGTCGAAGCGGTTCTTGAAGAACGAGAGCTCCTGGGCCCGCCCGAACCAGAGCGCCGCGATCGGGTTCTTGACCGCTCCCCCCGGTTGGGTGAACACCGCGATGATCGAAAGGACAAGGGCGAGGGCCGTCCCGCCGGCCAGAGCATAGACCGCGGACCGGAAGAACCAATCGCGCGGCCCGATGAGCTCGAAAGCCCACAGGATCACCGCGAGGGCGAAGACCAGGATGCCATTGAGCTTGTACTTGCGCGGTTCGCCGGTCTCCGGGTTGACGACGTAGCCGGGGACCCACCTTCCCGGCAGAATGACCTGGGCCAGGAAGAACGCGGCAAAGACCGCCAGCGGGGTCAGGAACCCCGCAACCGCTTCCCACCCGGACAGTTCGAAGAGGTGCTCGATGCCAAGCCATTCAGTCATGACCGACGCCCCCTTCCTTCAGTGACGCGGGCGCTTCCGATGCGGGCACGGAGAATAGCACACGGGGAAGCGACGGGCACGACGGAACAAAGGCCCCGCCGGGGAGCCAGCGCACGCCTACCCTACTTTCGTGCCGGGGTGCAGCAGCGACTCGCCGCGTAGGAAGTCGTACCTCATCAGCCGGTCGACGATGAGCCACCGTCCGCCACGCCGCTGGAGCTTGTCGAGGTAGCGGATGCCGATGACGTACTCCTGCTCCTCGCCGTCTTTGTCGTAGTAGTGGCGGGCGACGGCGTAGGTCTCCGCATCGGCGTCGTCGCCGTCGATCCAGGCGATGTGGTTGCCCATGAAGTGGTAGGTGCGCTTGTAGACGGCGACGCGGCTGGTGGAGGCGATGATAGTGTCGCGGCCGTTTTGCTCGAGGCGGGGCGGCGACCGGAAGCGGGCGTCCTCGGCGTAAACGCCGGTGAGCGCGTCCCAGTCGCGGCGGTCGATGGCGCGGTAGTAGGAGGCCAGCACGTCCCGGATGGCGAGCCGGTCGATCAAGTGTTGGACGTCATCGCTCATGGGTGGGCCTCAGGGCGGGAGTTGAGCGGAATCGTAGGAAGGCGGCGCGGGCCTGTCAATCGCGCAACAGGAAGGGCCGGCCCCTTGCTATAATGGGCCTGTCCTCACCCCTTTGCCCGGAGCGTTTCGGTGTCTGACGAAATCAAGAGCGCCTTCGAGAAGGCGATGGAGAAAGTCGAGCGCATGAACCTTGCCCCTCCCACGGAGGAGGAGCGGCTCTCGTGGGAGGCGGCGCCCAAGGGGCGCAAGATCGCCGCTGCGTATCTCAAGGGCGAGGAGACCCTGAACTCGGCGATCGCCGAGGCCGACGCCAAGGAGCGGCCCTACATGATCGAGGGCGCCGTCGAGGTGCTCACCGCGAGCATTCAGCTGCCCAAGCACGATGCCGCGGAGCGGGAGACGGGGCGGGCTTTGAGCGGCATCAAGAGCCTGCTCGCCGGGGCCCCCGGCGCCCAGGAGGTTGCCGAGCGCGTCTCCTACGTCGGCGAGCAGTTCAAGACCTACGGCGAGCAGCAGCGCCAGCAGGCGATGCAGCAGCTGAAACAGCAGTTCACCGCGCAGTTGGAGCAGGTGATGCGCCAGCGGGGCGCGTCGGGCCCGCCGCCGGGGAACATCGAGACGATGCCCGAGTTCCAGCAGGAGTGGATGCGCGTCCGGCTGCATCTCGACCAGCAGTACGAGGGGCACCTCGAAGGCTACCGCAACGAGATCCGGGCCCTGGCGAAGAAGCGCTAGCTTGTCGAACGAAGACGAACGCATCATCGCCGCCCTGGAGCAATCGAGGGTGGTGCGGCCCCCCAAGCAGCAGTTGGCGACCTTCGGCGTCACCAACCTGCGCTACTTCATGGTCACCGAGCCCATCTACCGCGAGCTCACCGGCGGCGACGCAGAGTCGGTGCTGCGGGAGGGCAAGCTCATCTCGCGGCAGCCGGAGGTAGTGACGCCGTCGTACCTGATGAACGTGCAGGGCTTCGGCGAAGAGGCGCAGCGCATGTTCCGGATGCTGGCCTCGCAGCTTGGGCCGACCTCGCCGGGCCTGATGTACTCCTACCGGAACGAGTCTGAGAAGATGGACATCCTGAGCGGCGACCCCGACGGCGTGGCCGAACGGGTGAAGGACGACCTCGACCGCAAGCAGGAGAGCTTGGCCGTCGTGCTGCGCGGCCCGGACGAGCTGTGGGACGTCGCTTTGCTGAAGTTCATCTATGAGTACACCGCGCCC
>DAOUKH010000069.1:0-10376 GCA_034421515.1 Dehalococcoidia bacterium | reverse complement strand
AGGCCTTCTCGGTTCTCGTCATCCCGCCCGAGTGCGCCGAACAGTTCGTGCGCGACGGCTGGACCAAGGCCGACATCCGCACCGCCGTATTCGAGAAGACGACCCGCACCGTCCGCTGGGCCAAGGAGCACGGCTGGCCGTCCGACGCCGGCCCCATCGCGGCCCGCGGTGGGACCGTCGCCCCCGGCGACGACGAGCGCCGTGTGGCGGCGGCGCGGACCCCCGAGGACGTGAACGTGGTGATCGCCGGCGGCCCCGCCGGGGCCTTCGTCCACGCCCTTCTCGCCTACGCCGGCCTCGTCGAGTCCAAGCCGATCCGCTAGCGCCGCCCTCGCCTCCGGCCTCTCCCCTCTGGGAATGGTTGCGATGCGGTTGCTACTGATTCGTCCCCGATTGGTAGCGCTAGGGCGATGTCCGGATTGTCCTCCCTTCCTCCGTGATTCCAGGCACCTCATGCGAGTGACATATTCCTGCGGCATTTCGCTTCTACGGTGGTGGCATCACAGAGGCGAAAGGAGTGGGAGGATGATTCACAAGAAGCTGATGGCGAAAACGTTTCTGATCGGGGCGGTCTTGGCGGCGATATTGGGTGCGGGGGTGCTGATCGGCTGCGCGAACGACGACGGAGCCGGAGAAGGTCCGGATTCCGGCGGCGCGGCGGTCACTCGGGAAATCTCCGAGCGGGGGAGCGGCGAGTCCGGCGGCGAGCACGGCAGCGGCGGTGAGGGCTCCGGTAGCGAAGGCAGCGAGTCCGGTGCATCGGGCAGCGAAGAGGCCAGCGGGGCCACCCTGGCGCCGGACGAGACCTTCGACGCGGTCCGCAGCGGCGCGCGGCTGGTCTTGAACTACGACACGGCGAGCAACGCCTTCGTCGGCACGGTGGAGAACACGACCAACAGCGTCCTGAGCCAGGTCAGGATCGAAGTGCACCTGTCGAACGGGACGGAGCTTGGCCCGACGACTCCGATGGACATGGCGCCGGGCGCGGTGGCCACGGTCAACCTGCCCTCGACGCAGGCGCCGTTCACCGGATGGATCGCCCATGCCGAGGTCGGCAGCGGCGGCGAGGGGAGCGAGTCGGTCGGCGAAGGCGGCGGCACCGGTTCTGAGGCCGGCGAGGCCGCCATGTCGAGCCCGATCGTTCCGCTCGGGCAGTCGTGGGACGGCGTCCTCGGCGGACTGGCGGTCTCGGCCCGGTACGATGCGGGGACCCAGTCCGTCCAGTCGACGGTGCGGAATACGCTCTCACAGACGCTCTGCTACGTGCAGGCCGAACCGCACCTGAAGTCGGGGATGCAGACGGTCGGGGAGCTCGGTCCCGACAAGCTGGGTGACCTGAGCCCTGGACAGCAGGCAGTGTCCAGCGTTTCCGTGGCGAGCGAACCGAGTCTGGCGGGAGTCTCCTTCGACGGGTACGTCGTTCACATGGAAGTGTTCGACTGCGCCGGTCCCGGTCCCATGCCTCACACCGACGGAGAGGGCGGCTCCGGCGAGGGCGCCGGCGGTGAAGGCCACGGCCCCGGAGGCGAAGGCAGCAGCGAAGGCAGTGGCGGTGAAGGCGGCGAGTCCGGCGCATCGGCCGGTGAGGAAGGCAGCCGGGCCACCCTGGCGCCGGACGAGACCTTCGATGCGGTCCGCGGCGGCGCGCGGCTCGTCCTGAACTACGACGCGGCAAGCAACGCCTTCATCGGCACCGTGGAGAACACGGCCAACAGCGTCCTGACGAGGGTCAGGATCGAGGTACACCTGTCGAACGGGGCGGAGCTTGGCCCGACGACTCCGATGGACATGGCTCCGGGCGCGGTGGCGACGGTCACCCTGCCCTCGACGCAAGAGCCGTTTACCGGATGGATCGCCCACGCCGAGGTTGGCGGCGGCGAGGCCGGCGGCGAGCACGGTAGCGGGGGCGAACACGGTGGCGGAGGAGGCGAGCACGGTAGCGGCGACGGCGAACACGGCTCCGGCGGCGAGGGGAGCGGCGGCTGGAGCCGATCGGATGCCCAAAGGGAGATGTCGAAACTCCACTTCGAGTGAGATACTTGCCCGAGGGCACATCCGGTGCATGGACGCGGTGTCTCCACGGAGGCGCCGCGTCTTCGCTAGCTCATTGAAGGAGTGCTCATGAGCGGCACGGTGTTGATCATCGAAGACGATGCGAGGATCGCGAACTGGGTCAAGGTGTACTTCGAGCGCGCCGGGTTCTCGGCCGAGGTTGCTCACGACGGCGAGTCCGGCCTGGCGCAGGCCCGCGATCTGACCCCGGACCTGATCATCCTCGATCTGATGCTTCCCCGTCTCGACGGGGTGGAACTGTGCAGGATCCTGCGCCGGGAGTCGGACGTTCCGATCATCATGCTGACGGCCAGAGAAGCCCCCGCCGAGCGGATCATCGGCCTCGATAGCGGTGCCGACGACTACGTCGTCAAACCCTTCGACCCTGATGAAGTCATTGCCCGTGCGCACGCCCTGCTGCGCCGTGTCAAGGACAGAGTCCAGCAGGTCCTGACATATGGCGACATCACGCTGAATGAGACCACCGGAATCGTGACGGTCGATGAAGAGCCGGTGGCGCTGAGCCGGGCACAGATTGCGCTGCTGTCGACGTTCATGCGTCATCCCAACCAGGTGCTCACCCGCGATCAGCTCATCTCGTTGACCTTCGACGATGAGTTCGATGGGTTCGACCGCGCCATCGACAGCCAGGTCGCCCGCCTGCGAAAGCAGATCAACCGAAGCGGCAGAGCGCCGATTCAGACGCTCTACGGCGCCGGCTACCGGTTCGTAGCGGAGGACAAATGATGTCGCTGCGCCGGCGAATCATGGGTGCGACCGTCTTCGTCGTCGTTCTCACCGTCCTGATCAGCGTTGGTGTGGGCTACTACGCGACGCAGGCCCGCCTGGGCGTGTTCGTAGACCGGATAGGTGATGACGAGGCGGTCCAGCTAGCCCGGACGCTGAGCCGGGAGTACACCGCCGCCGGCGGTTGGGCAACGGTGGACAGGACGCTTTCCGAGGCCGGATACGGCTACGGAGAGGCTCCGGGCGGGGAGCACGCTGAAGAAGGCGGGGGTGAGAGCGCCGAGCCATTCCACCGGGACCCCGTACGCGTCGTGGTCGCGGGGGTCGATGGACGTGTGGTAAAGGACAACGCTTCCGAGTTGCTACCTGGAACCGCAACACCCAATCTGGAGGGTCGTCGCGAGACGGTGTTCGATTTGACTTCGAACCAACCCGTGGGCCACGTGTACGTGGATGTAAACCGTGAGTTCCTATCGACGGAGTCGCATGGCTTTCTCAACACCCTCCTCTACATCATCGCGATCGGGGGACTGCTCACGGTAGCCGTCGCCATACTGCTGGCCGCCTGGTTGTCCAAACGGATCACGGCGCCCGTGACAGCGTTGACCGAGGCATCCCAGGCGATCGCCCAGGGCAAGACGGCCCAGCTGCCAATTACATCCTCGGACGAATTGGGGCGGATGAGCGCGGCCTTCAATCGGATGACCTCCGCCCTGGAAACGCAGCGCGAGCTCCGCAGGCGCCTGATAAACGACGTCTCCCATGAGATCAACACGCCGTTAAGCGTCATCAAGCTGGAGGCAACAGGGCTGCGCGATGGGCTTCAGGCGCCCGAGAGCGCCTCGGACCACATCATCCAAGAGGTGGACAGGCTCCGTGGTCTCGTAACCGACCTGGACTGGCTTGCGGAGACCGACCAGGGCGAGTTGCGGCTCACCTTGGAAGCGAGCCCGGTTAGCGGGCTGCTCGCCGCGGAGGTGGATCGCTGGCGGCCGCAGGCCCAGGCTCAAGAGGTCGAGCTGTCCTTACTGGTTTCCGGTGACCTCCCTGAGTTGAACATCGACCGGTTGAGGATGAGTCAGGCCTTGGGAAACGTCGTAAACAACGCCATCCATGCCGCCGAGGCCGGCGGGAGCATTGTCATTGAGGCGGTGCTGAAAGGGGACGATACGCTAGCTATCTCGGTCACCGATGACGGGATCGGCATCGACGCGGCGGACATTCCCCATGTCTTCGACCGCTTTTACCGCACCGACCAGTCCCGCAGCCGCGGGATAGGCGGCACAGGTCTGGGACTGGCCATCACGCGGGCCATAGTGGAAGCGCATGGGGGGACCATTACCGTGGCGAGCGACGGGCCCGGACAGGGTGCAGCCGTGACCATTGGCCTTCCCTTGAATAGGGGAGTATCGTCCCCTGGGGCATGACCTTGGCCCCAGGAGCGACGACCCGGCCTCGGCCTGCGGCGGAACCCGTGCGCTGCTTCAGGCCGAGGGCTGCGCCGGTTCCGACGCCTCTCCCTTCGGCATCCGATAGCCGACGCGCGGTTCGGTGAAGATGTCGGTGGGATTGTCCGCGTTGTTCGCCAGCTTCGTTCTAGCCAGGAAGCCCTTCAACGCGGTGACGGGAAGCCCCGTCAGGCCCCACCGCGCCGTTGCCCTTAGCCGCCGGTATAGGCTAGATTCCTTCGGGCCTTCCGCGTTCCCACGCGGGGCCGCGTGAGCATGGCGCAGTTGCGAATTCGAAGGGAGCCCCCGGCATGAACCCGTCGCCGACGGGTTCCGGCGAGCGCGTCTTCACCCGCAACTTCCTCTATATCTTCTTCGCCACCTTCGCCTTCTTCGGCGGCTTCGTCTTCTTCTTCCCTGTCCTCCCCATCTTCATCGACGCCCTCGGGGGGACACCGGCGCTGATCGGCGCGCTGATCGGCGGTTCGAGCATCGTCTCGATCTGCCTCCGTCCCTTCTCCGGGCGGCTCGTCGACGAACAGGGGCGCAAGCGGTTCATCACGCTCGGCGCGGTGATCCTCACCGTCAGCGCCTTCTCCTACGGGTTCGTCTCCGACACCGTCTTCCTCTGGCCGGTCCGCCTCGCCGCCGGGGCCGGCATCTCGCTCTTCTTCACCGCCTCCTTGGCTTACGCCGGCGACATCGCCCCCGCCTCTAAGCGGGGCCAGACGATGGGCTACTGGGGCATGGCCAACAACCTCGCCTTGGCGCTCGCGCCCCTGCTCGCCACCTTCATCCTGAAGGCCGACTTCCTCCACGGCTTCGAGCAGGAGCTCCGGCGCTGGTACCCCGGCTCCGGCAGCGACGTCGGCGGCGCCGACCTGAACTTTGCCACGGCCTTCCTCATCGCCGGGGTTATCGGCCTGATCTGCATCTACTTGACCCGCCAGCTCAGCGAGGTCTACACGCCGGTGAAGCAACCGGACGTCTCGCCCCTCATCCGCATCAAGCAGATGATCAACCGGAAGGCCCTCCTGCCCGCTGGGTTGCAGGTTCTTTCCGTGACGAACTTCGTCTCCCTCAACATCTTCGCGCCCATCTATGCCGAGGAGATCGGCGTGGCGAACGTTGGACTCTCGTTCTATACCGTCTCCGCGGTGAGCATCGTCCTGTCCCGGTTCTTCAGCGGACGGCTGCTCGACCGGTTCCCGCGGGCCTACTCGATCGTGCCGGCGTTCGTCATGATGTCCGCCGCCACCGTCCTCATCGGGCTCGTGCAGACCCCGTGGATGCTCCCCATAGGCGCGGCGCTGGCAGGTTTCGGCGCGGGATTCGTGCAACCCGGCCTCCAAGCCCTGCTGCTCGACAGGGCCGGCGGCGAGCGCCTCGGCTCGGCCTCGGCCACCTTCGCCCTGGGCGTGGACATCGGCCTCTTCGGCGGCGCCTTCGTCATGGGCCTCATACTTCAGGAGGCTGGCTTCCGCACCATGTACCTCGCCGCCGGCATGACGGGGCTCACGGCGGCTGCGGTCCTGGCGGTTGCGTCGTGGCGGGAGGCGCGGGCGGCGGCGCGGACCTAGCCGAGCACGAGCAGCGGCTGGCGCATGGCGACCTTGTCGCCGATCTTGGCCCGCAGCGCCTTGACGACGCCGTCCCGGGGGGCGCGGATCTCGTTCTGCATCTTCATCGCCTCGATGACGAGCAGGAGGTCGCCCTTGCTCACGTCCTGCCCGCGCTCCACCTGCACGTCGACCACTACCCCCACGATGGGGCTCTCGATGGCGACTTCCCCCGTCGCGTCGTCCCCGAAGCCGCCGCCCTGCCCCGTCGCCCAGGCCGGGCGCACCGTCACGTCGTAGCGCTCGGTCAAGCGGAGCACGGAGTAGCGGTCGCCCGTTTTGTCGACCAGGAACTCGAGCGACCGCCCGTCGAGGATCAGCGAGACGAGGTTGGTGCCGCTGAACTGCTGCAGGTCGGCGACCCACTCTTTCTCGTCGGACTTCACGACGAGGCGGCCGTCCTCCTGCTCGACGGTCAGCTCATACGGCTCGCCGTCCACGAGCACGCGAAAGCGCTCTACGGCCATGGCCGGTCCCAGCTGCGCAGCCCCTGCCGCCACGCCGAGCTCTTCCTCCCGTTGGAGGGCTCGGCGACGGCGCCGTTCCTGCGGGCGCCCTTGTTCTGATGGTCGAGCACCGTGGCGACGACGGCGGCGAAGTCCGGATTCTCGTTGGGGCGCTCGTCGAAGAGCTCGACGTGTTCTTCGAGGAAGCCGGTGTGGATGTTCCCCGAGATGAAGTCGGGCTCCTCGATCAGCGAAATCAAGAACGGAATATTGTTGCGGATGCCGAGGATCTGATAGTCGCGCAGCGCCCGCTTCATCCGGCGCCGCGCCTGGTCCCGGTCGGTGCCCCACGTGATCAGCTTCGCGATCATGGGGTCGTAGAAGATGGGGACCTCGAACCCCTTCGAGACGCCGGTGTCGACGCGGACGCCGGGGCCGCCGGGCTCGTAGAGCATCTCGATGAGCCCCGGGCTGGGCATGAACCGGTTGTAGGGGTCTTCGGCGGAGATGCGGCACTCGATCGACCAGCCGCTGAACTGGACGTCCTCCTGCGACAGCTCCAGCTCCAGGCCGCTCGCGACCTTGATCTGCTGCTCCACCAGGTCGAGCCCGGTCACCATCTCGGTGACGGTGTGCTCCACCTGGAGGCGTGTGTTCATTTCCAGGAAGTAGAAGTTGCCGTCGCCGTCGAGCAGGAACTCGATCGTGCCCACGCCCAGGTAGTCGACGGCGTTCACCGCGTTGATGCCGGCCTGCACGAGCCCCGCGCGCACCTTCTCGTCGACGGCCACCGAGGGGCTTTCCTCGATGATCTTCTGGTGGCGGCGCTGCACGGAGCATTCCCGCTCGCCGAGGTGGAGCACGTTGCCGAAGTTGTCGCGCACCATCTGGATCTCGATGTGGCGCACCGGCTGCAGATATTTTTCGAGGTAGAGCGTGGGGTCGCCGAAGGCCGACCGGGCCTCGTTGGCCGCGATGCGCAGCGCGTCCGCCATGCCGCCGGGCTCGTGGACGACGTGCATCCCCTTGCCGCCGCCGCCGCCGGAGGGCTTCACCAACACCGGATAGCCGATGCGCTCGGCTAGGGCCAGCGCGTCGTCGAGCGCGTCGGCGGGCGTGTCGCCGCCGGGCACGACCGGCACGCCGGCCTGTTCCATGATGCGCCGCGCCTCCAGCTTGTCGCCCATCTGACGGATCATCTGCCCGTTGGGGCCGATGAAGGTGATCCCCGCATCGGCGCAGGCGTCGGCGAAGTCGGCGTTCTCCGCTATGAAGCCGTAGCCGGGGTGAATGGCGTCGGCGCCCGACTCCCTGGCGATGCTCAGGATGCGGTCGAAGTTGAGATAGCTTTCGGTGGGCGGCGGCGGGCCGAGCAGATAGGCCTCGTCGGCGTAGACGACATGGGGCGAGAGCCGGTCGGCCTCGGAGAAGATGGCGACCATGCCGAGCCCCATGTCTTCGCACGTCCGCATGACGCGCAGGGCGATCTCGCCTCTATTCGCGACTAGGATTTTTCGAAGCACGGGCCCCTCGCGGAACCTCAGGACGTGGGCGCCGGCAGCGTCTCCCGCTGCCTGCGGAGCAGGTCGAGGAAATCGGTGCTCTTCATGTCTTGTTCGAGCACGTGGCGGATATATTGCCTGAGTACGTGCTCCAATTCAACCGCGAGCTCTTCCTGTACGCGCACGCCCATCGCCGCCTCAAGGTCGGAGCGCAGGAAGAGCCGCAACACCTTGAGCGCGTTCAGGCTCAGGGAGCGCAGCCCGGCGCTCTCCCCGCCCCGGCAGGCGGGGCAGATGACGCCCCCGGCGGCGGGACTGAACGCCTGGGCCGTCGGAGTCAGGTCGCTGCCGCACTGGACGCAGCGGAAGACCTCCGGCTGGAAGCCGGTCAGCGCCAGCATCCGCACCTCGAAGTAGCGGGTCAGCAGATCGGGGCTGGGCGCGCCCGCGAGATCGCCGAGGCAGCGGCGCAGGAGGTGGTACAGGCCGGTGTTCTCCAGCTCCTCGCGGCTGAACCGGTCGACCAGTTCGGCGATGTAGAGCCCGCAGGTTGTGCGCCAGAGGTCCTCCCGGAGCGCGGCGTTGCTGTCGATCGTCTCCGCCTGGGAGAGCACGTCGAGGGTCTTGCCGCGCCGGATGAGGACCCGGACGCGGGCCAAGAGCTCGACGTGGCCGCCGACCCGACTCTTCACCCGCCGCGCGCCGCGCGCCACCGCCCGCGCCTTCCCGTGCTGCGGCGTGAACAGCGTCACCACGCGGTCCGCCTCGCCGATGGGGACGAGCCGGATGACGATCCCCTCCGTCTTGTAGAACCGGGAGTCGGACATAACGACCGCCAACGCGCGCAACCGGAGTGTAGCACGCGCGCCCGCGGGCGCCCGTGGCGGCGCCGGGTGCTATTCTGGCGTGAGCGAGACGGCCGGAGGCGAGCGGCTTGATTGGTGGAGTCTTCCGCGCATTGTGGCGCTGGCGCAGCCCAACGCGCGCGGCAACGCCGCCGGACGGATACGTCTTGGTCTACGAGGACGGCTGAGCCTTCTGCGCGGCCGCGGTGAGGCGGCTGATTGGCTTGGTGAAGGCGCCCGTCGCCGCCATGACGTTCGCGGACCTGCCTGACAGCGGCCTCCTCGAATCGCTCACCCCCGACGAGGTGCGCCGTTCCGTCCACCTCGTGACGCCCGAGGGCGTCGAGTACCACGCCGGCGAGGCCGTGCGCCGGGCCGCGCGTCTGACACGCCTCGCCCCCATCGCCGTCCTCATCAGCCTGCCTCCGCTCTGGCTACTCCACGAGCTCGCCTACGGCGTTGTCGCAACCCTCCGCCGCCCCCTCGGCTTCCTAGTGCGCCGCTAGGTCTTGCCGCTTCTCCCCGCGGGAGAAGATTGAGATGAGGGGCCCCCTCCCAGCCGCAACGGGTCATCGGCGAGCGCCCACCCTTCCCTTCAAGCCGCCGCCCCGTCTACAATCCCTCACATTCCCGCCGCACCTGAGGAGGCCCGTGCATGAAAGCCGCCGTCCTGCATGAAGTCAAAAAGCCCGTCGAGGTGCAGTCCGTCGAGATACCCGAGCCCGGCCCCGGCGAGGTGCTCGTGAAAATCATGGCGAGCGGCGTCTGCCACTCCGACTGGCACGTGGTGAAGGGCGATTGGGACATCGTGCCGCTGCCGAGCATCCTCGGCCACGAGGGAGCCGGAATCGTTGAGGCCGTCGGCCCCAACGTGCAGGGCGTGGAGCAGGGCGACCACGTCGTCCTCTCCTGGAAGACGAACTGCGGCCGCTGCGAGACCTGCGAGCTCGGCTACCCCAACCTCTGCGAGCGCTCCCCGCGTCCCAGCGCCAACCCCACCGCCGGCGACGTCGCCCTCTACCCGATGGCCGGCGTCGGCACGATGGGCGAGTACACCATGGTGCCCGACGTCGCCGCCGTGCCCATCGACAAGGACATCCCCTTCCCCCAGGCGGCGCTCGTCGGCTGCGGCGTCACCACCGGAGTCGGCGCGGCCATCAACACCGCGCGCGTCCATGCGGGTAGCACCGTCGCAGTCTTCGGTTGCGGCGGCGTCGGCCTCAACGTCATTCAGGGTGCCCGCATCGCCGGCGCGACCACGATCATCGCCGTCGACGTCCTCGACAACAAGCTCGACATGGGCGTCGAGTTCGGCGCGACCCACACCGTCAACGCGGCGAAGGAAGACCCCGTGCGCCGCATCAAGGACCTCACCGGCCGCAAGGGCGTCCACTACGCCTTCGAGGCCATCGGCCTCGTCGAGGAGCCCTTCGTGCAGAGCGTCCACTGCACCCGCTTCCGCGGCATCACCGTTTGGGTGGGGCATGCGCCGGTCCGCACGCCGGTCAACCTCGACGCCCGCGACCTGATCATGGAGAAGAGCATCATCGGCTCCATGTACGGGACGGCGCGCCCCCACATCGAGTTCAACAAGCTGCTCGGCCTCTACAAGGCGGGCCGCCTCAAGCTCGACGAGCTCATTACGAAGCGCTTCCCCCTCGAAGAGGTTAACACCGCCTTCCAGGCCCTCGACCGCGGCGAAGTCGCCCGCGGCGTC
>DAOUKH010000068.1:0-22396 GCA_034421515.1 Dehalococcoidia bacterium | reverse complement strand
GCGCGCTCACCCCCGGACTCGAGCGCGCGAATCAAATGGTGCGTCATCTCCCAAACGGTGAGCCGGGGATCGGTAGCCGGGTCCCAAGCGTCATCGAGTTCGGACGGCTTGAGGACGCGGACCGCGCCGCGCCGCGAATCCACCACACCGGCGCGGACTAGGCCCTCAACGCTGGTGTTCTTCGCCTTGGAGAGCTGATCGGCGACGCCAAACTCGCCCTCCGCAAAGCCGTGCTGCTCGAACCACGTCAGCGCCCAGCGGCTGTCCGCATCGAAATCGCCCTCCTGCTCAGTCAACACCTCGTCTAGGGTGGCGTTGATGAGTGCGAGAGCCTCCCCTACGGACATCTTGCTTCCGTCGGCGTTGAGCACCTGCGAGTAGCGTGTGAACACTGCCATGCCGGGACCGATGGAGGCCTGTGCCAGGTCTACGGGGGCGATGTTGCTGCGCTGCAGATCGGCCAGCGCGCTGGGGAACTCGGTGCGCAGCGCCTCTTGGAACTCGCGCCGCGTTGCGGTGGGCGCGTCCGCAGTTCTTGGTCGGCACACGAGGACAATGCTCGATGCCAGTGCATTGGTGTCTATGCCGATCATGCGGTTACTGAGCTCGGTGCGCATTGGCCAAGTCCCGCTGAGACTGAACCCAGCGTCGATAACCGCTTCCAGGAAGGTTTCCCAGCCAGTGCTTGCAATCCCACGATCAGTCCGTTGCTCGGATTGCTTGAACGCGTAGTAGATGGTAACCGGGAATGCATGATGGCCTTGGTGACAAAGACGCCTCATTGCCCGTGTCATACCGTCAAGGAAGAATGCTTCGGCCTTGTCCTTGCTGCCGTGCCTATAGGGTGTGGCTACGAGTTCCTCAGCCTTTGGCACGGCAAGGGTGGCGAAGAGATCCGGAAAGGACGACCGAAGCGTCCGGCGGCCCCACACGTAAAAGAAGTCCGAGAGGTCAGCGTAACCGATATTGTCGTAATACGGCGGATCAGTTGAGATGGCTACAGATGGCATGTTCTGACCGTCGGACGCATCTGCTTGCCAAGCCTTACCTGGTTCTCCAACACCTATCGCCGAAAACCCCTCGACTTGCCTCTGCCAGAGATTGTGGTAGCTGCCCGTGGAACCGCAAAAGGGATTACTTTCGGCGTAGTCCCAGGTCATCGGAAGAGCTTGTCTGGCAAAGGTATTGCGCAATTGCGTGTTGTTGACATGCCAGCCGCAGATCGTCGACTGATGATTGGCTAGCTGGTCGACAAGGGAACCTAGATACACCCCCACCGCCTCCGCGTAGGCCGTGGCACCCGTGCCGCTGTCGCGCAGGGGCACGCCGTCGTCCGGCAACCCGGCAGCTGCGGCGTCCTGCTGGATGACCTTCCGGGCTTCCCCGACCAAGTCGGAGAAGGTGTTGAGTGCGACAAGCTGGCGGTCGGCGAAGAGCTTCCACCACTCGTTGAGGCCGTAAGGTACGCATGTCCCTCCAGTCAGTCTAGGAGGAACCTCTCCTTCGGGCCGCCACTCCGGTTCGCCTATTCCAAGTGGTATCTGCTCATGCTCTGGAATAGGCGTGACATACACCCGGCCCCGGTCCCCCTCCGCCACTATTGCCATTAGGCGAGCTCCCATCCGTCCTGCCTTCCCCTCGGCCTTGATGTAGTCCCCGGCCATCGGGGTGCCTGAGAGAGTGCAGCGGAAGTTGGCACCCCTGGCCAGTTTGGTGCCTGCCTCAGTACCTGGGGGCGGCGCGCCCACCTTGACAGTGAAGCGGTAGCCGCCGTTGTCGATGACGGGTTCGACGTAGGCTTCCTTCCCCTTCTTCTTCGAGAGGATGAATGTGGAGGCGAGCGGCACGTCGACCTCGGCGAAGGCGGGATTGGGGCTCTTGACGGTACGCGCCCAGAGCCAGGCGATCACGGTCAACTCACGGCCGACGTAGGGCTTGAGGTCGGGGCGCTCCTTCGCCACCTCCTTAGTGACGCGCACCTTCGGATAGAGGTGGCCGATGCGCTTCTCGGCCTCGTCGCGCATCCACTTCCCGTAGTAGTGCACGTCCTCGGCGAGTCCCCGGGCGCCGCGCCAGGCCTGGTCCATCAGGCGCTTCTCGCCCCGGGCTTCCGGGTTCACCGGCGGCTTACCGGCGAACTTCGGCGGGATCTCGATCATCGCCTTGTTGATCAGCACGGCGACGGGGTTGAGGTCGGAGGCGTGGGCCTCCAGGCCGAGCCGCTGCGCCTCCAGCGGCAGGGAGCCGCCCCCGGCGAAGGGGTCGTGGAAGGCTGGGAGCACTTGGCGGTTGAACAACTCCTTCGCACGCGGGTGGCCGGCGTTCTCGGCGCAGGCGCGTCGCCAGGACTGCCAGATTTCTTGGCGCGCCTGCTCAAGCACCGTCTCGTTGGTCGTGTTCTCCCACTTCACCAACTCCTTGATGATGCCGAAGAGCCGCTCGCGTTCCTTCTCCTGCGCGCGCTCGGTGGGAAAGAGGTCGGGGTTAGCCGAGGGGTCATCCACCATTTGCGCGAAGATCACTGCCCGCGCCGCCGCGAGCGGCCGCCGCGCCCACCACAGGTGGAGCGTGCTGGGGTGCCCGTGCCGGATCGACTTCTCGCGCTTCGACGCCGCGTTGATGGCGTCGAGGGGCAGGGCGACCTCGATGAGCTTCTTCTTGGCGATGACGGGCGGCGTTTCCTGGGTCACGACGGGTCCTCCGCGCGGGCCAGCAGCTCGGTGAAATCGTAGTTGACGCTGCTCGCGCCGAAGTCGGGCTCGCGTTGGAAGGGTCGGCGAAGGTAGCGGACGCGGTTGCCGCCGCTCTCAACGAACTCGACGAGCGCCAGGATGAAGCTGTCGGGCTTGTTGAGGGAGTACAAGATCTCGTTCTTGGTTACGGTCACGGTATCGGCGCCGGAGACGCGGCCCTTGACCTCTATGAAGCGCAGGCCGTTCCTTCCACGGCTCTCGATATCGTAGCCGAGCCGCTCGAACTCGCGATCGACCGGCGCGAAGCCAAGGCCGCGCTCCACTTCCATGACGGCGGCGCGCGCCCTCGCTGCGGCAGCCTGCGTGTCCGTCGCCGGCTTCATCGGCTGCGCCCGGCCGGTCATCTCCGCGATGAGTCCGGCGGGGACGACCATGAGCCCGCCGAGCACTACGGGCGGCAATGCCGATATCTGCGCTTCACGGTCGAGCTCGCCGAGGCGCCGCTCCAGCCGGCCTTGCAGGTCGTCGGCGCGGCGCCGCGCCTCCTGTGCGTTGAGCCGGGCGTTCGGCTTGCCGGCCGCCTCCTGGTCGGCGAGCCGCGCGGCCTGGTTGTCCCAGTAGGAGATCTCCTTCGCCAGACGGTCCTTCACCGCCGCCCGCGTCTTCTCGATCCAGCGCAGCCGCCGGTTGCGAATCTCGGTGACGTGTCCTGGGGCGACCTCGGCGATCGCATGGCTCATCGCCCGCTGCTCCAACTCGCGGGTGATCCAGGAGCACTCGGGCCGCGCCAGGAAGGCGTCGACATCGGGTTCGTCGTCAGCCAACGGGCGGTAGTCGAGGTACGGCGCGTACTGCAGGTGACGCGCGTTCGCTTGTGCGTCGAGCTCGACGTAGAGCATCCGCTTTGAGATCGTGCGCCGCTCGCCGGAGGGTAGCAGGCTGGCGTCCTGGATCCCATGCTCCGCGTAGAAGAGCATCCGCGGTTCCATGCCGGGGTCGCGGTCGTCCACGAGGATAGTGCCACGGCGCAGCAGGTCGCGGTGGCGCTCGATGGTGAGGTCGAGGGTGGCGTCGAGCAGTGCGTGCCCCGGACAGATGAAGGCAGCAAGTGGGCGTCCCGGCGGCGCGATCAAGTCCTTCTCAAAGGTGACGCGCTCGTACCGTTGCAGCACCGGTTCGCCCACGCCGATGACCCGGTCGCGTTGCCGGATGGGCGCGGGCACGTGGGTGATCTCGTAGCGCCGCGGCTCGCGCTCGCGAATGGTCCCGCCGAGCCGTGTGAATGCCTCCTTGAAGAAGGCTTCGATGTAGTGGGGCTGGAGCCGGCGCGCCTCGGCGCGGTCCATCTCCTCGCGGACCGCCGCGACGCGGCTTCCATCCATGATCTCCGTAACGAGCGCCTGGTCCTCCAACAGCCCTTCGAGATGCGAGCGGTCGACCGCCTCCGAGATTGCCTCGTTGAGACGAGCGCGGACCTCGGGCTGTTCGCCGTAACGGACCGCTTGAATGAGCAACTCGCGCAGCGGTCGCCCCTCGAACTGGAGCTTGCCGAGCACGTCGAATACCTGCCCGCCCAGAGCCCGGCGGGCTTCCTCGATCTTCTCAAGTAGCGTGCGGTAGACATCGCCCTCACGGGTCTCCTCGGCGACAAGGTTCCACAGGTGGCAGACTTCGGTCTGGCCTATGCGGTGGATGCGTCCGAAGCGCTGCTCGATGCGGTTCGGATTCCACGGCAGGTCGTAGTTCACCATCAGATGTGCGCGCTGGAGGTTGATGCCCTCGCTGGCCGCGTCCGTCGCCAGCAGCACCTGGACGGTGGCGTCGTGAAGGAAGCGCTCTTGCGCCTTGCGGCGCTCCTCGCGTCCGAGGCCGCCGTGGATGACTGCCACGGCTTCGCTCCGTCCGAGGAGCCGGTTCGCGATGTTCTCGTAGAGGTAGTTCAGCGTGTCACGGTGTTCGGTGAAGATGACGATCTTCTGGCGCGGGGAGGGCTTGTGCGGCGCTATCTCCCCGGCGCCGTAGGGCGCCTGCTCCTCCGCTGTGCGACCCTTGATGCCCTCGGAGGTGAACACGTCCTTGAGCACGTTAGCCAACTCGCGCCACTTGGTGTCGCCGGTGCGCCTGACGTCGGCGGCCAGGGACTGCAGGTCTTGCAGAATGGCGATCTCGGCCTCCAGCTCCGTGACCGTGCGTGCGGCCGTGGCTTGGTCGAGAAACTCCTCGCCGAGTGATTCGAGCTCATCCTCGGGCAGGTCGTCGAAGTCCTCGATGTCCTCCGCGTCGAGCAGGTCCTTGTCTTCGTCTAGTGGAGCAGCGCCCCGCTGCATGAGCTTGACCTCGCGGAGGCGCCGCTCGAGGCGCTCCCGGCGTCGTCGCAGCGACTCGTGGATGGCCTCGGGGGAGGAGGCGAGTCGCCTTTGCAGAATGGTCAATGCGAAGCCGACCGTTCCGGCGCGTTTGTCGTTCTGCAGCGCCTCGGCGCGATTGAACTGCTCTCGGACGTATGCCGTTACCTGTTTGTAGAGGCGGGCCTCGGCCGGGGAGAGTTTGTAGGGCACGGTGTACGCGATCCGCTCGGGGAATAGCGGTCGGCCATCGAACCGGAGCAGCTTCTCCTTCACCATCCGGCGCATCAGGTCGGACACGTCGACTTGGTGCACACCGTCGCGGAAGCGTCCCTCGAAGCGGTCACCGTCGAGCAGTGCGAGAAAGAGCTGGAAGTCCTCCTCCTTGCCGTTGTGCGGGGTGGCGGTCATGAGGAGGAAGTGGCGTGTAAGCCCGGACAGCAGCTGGCCGAGGCGGTGGCGCTTCGTGTACCGAACCTCGCCGCCAAAGAAGGTGGCGGAGAGCTTGTGGGCCTCGTCGCACACCACGAGGTCCCAGCGGCAGTCCGGCGCTGTGAGCTTCGCCTGAAGGTCCTCGTCGCGGGCCAGCTTGTCGAGCCGGGCGATGGCGAGATCGTTCTCTAGGAACCAGTTGCCAGTACGTGCGGCTTCCAGCTTGTCGTTCGTGACGATCTCGAACGGAAGCTGGAACTTTCTCGACAGTTCGTCCTGCCACTGCTCGACGAGGCTGCCGGGACATACGATCAAGCAACGCTTAAGGTCGCCGCGCGCGATGAGTTCCTTGATAAGCAGGCCGGACATGATGGTCTTGCCGGCGCCCGGGTCGTCGGCGAGCAGGAAGCGCAGGGGCTGCCGAGGCAGCATCGCCTCGTAAACCGCGATGATCTGATGGGGAAGCGGGTCGACCAGTGACGTGTGTACCGCGAGCACCGGGTCGAATAGGTGGGCGAGGCGGATGCGCTGTGCCTCGGATACGAGCCGGAAGAGAGAACCGTCGCCGTCGAAGCTCCAGGGTCGCCCGACCTCGACGATCTCGATACGCGGCTCGTCGTGGCGGTAGAGGAGTTCGTTCGCGATACGGCCGGCGGCGTCTTTGTAGGTCAACTCGACGGCATCTGAGCCGTACCACTGCACGTTTACGACGGTGACAAGCCCGTCAGGAGCTACCCCACGGACGCTGGCTGATTGCCGAAGATCCTCAAGCGCGGCCAATCGGATGCCTCTCTTGCCCGTCGGGCAATATGCGCGTACGGTGCTCTACCCCAGGCGACTGCTGCTCGCCGCCCTGGCGACACGCGTGCGGCTCGCCACAACAGGCCTCCTACTGTCAGCTTAGAGGTGGCATGCTAACACAGCCCTCGACGGAGCCAACGCTTTCGTCGCGACGCACAGCGCAACGCGCCGCCCGCCCTTGGCCGTGGTGTGGGAGCGCCGACCTACCTTATAGGCTCTGTGCGGGCCTGACCACGTGACGGGGTAAGCGAAAAGCGCTCGTTGGCGGTGCATCAGTTTCAATCCAGTTCAATTTGAGATAAAGGGAGAGCTGCGCTTGGCGCTCTGGCAAATCCACATCAACTGATTCTCGCTGACGGTTGTGTTTAGTTTGATTAAGGCGGTGGCCCTACGCCATTCATATCAAAGAAAAGATGCGTAAGACGAATTGGAGGAGATCGCCCACTATGGAGGCTTAGCAGTGCGAGCGCGTCGCTTTACAGGTCCGGCGCGCACAACCCCGACCACTGCACCGGCAGCCCCTGGGCCGGAGGAGCTTCTCGCCCGACAGCAGTCCTTTGAAGATGCAGAGGCAGTCCTCGATTTCGTGTGGTTTGAGGTTCGCGAAGGGCTCGGGCAATTCCGAAACGGAGATGACTGGGCAACTGCGATCGATTCCCAGGGCCCCGGCTCCACTCATGGTGCCGCGGTGCAGGTAGACCCGCGTTGGAAGGAGATCGCGCTTCACGCCGATGCGGAGCGCAGTGTCATAGACCGCAAGGACGCCGATGCCGTGGATCCGGTCTCCGACCTCTCGGACGACCCGGTGGAGTTCATCGAAGGACGGTGCTTCCCGTAGGTCCCGCTCCCTGCTGGAGAGGCACCTCCCGAACTCCCGGAGGACATTGCAGGGAATCCGCCATTGGTGCGGGTGCTTCCCACCATCCCCGGTGCGCGCAAGAGCTGCCGCCTTGATTACGCCGCGGAGGGTCGGCATCGCCCGATAAAAGTCCAACTCGGCGACCGCGTCGTCCCGATGATGCGCGATGTAGTCCGATACCGCCCGCCTTACTCGACACTTGATGACCGCATCACCTACAGGCATGGTCCTGCTTCCACCTACAATTCGGATGCTAGTCGGAGTAGGAGTTCGCTACCTGACGTTGACGGACGGACCCGAATGTCCAGGGGTATGCCGATTCCAGAGAGTAGAGAGACATCATCGTGGTGTTCTGGACCGATCGTGCCCACGATCTCAGAATTCACGAGTATTACCAGTGGCGCAGGCGTTGGCTGATCTGGCTCATATTCGAGACTGGCTTGGGACTCGAAGAGGATGGCGGCGCGCTCGACATACGGCAGAACATAGTCCTCTCCTTCAAGGACTCTGTTGACAAGTTGAACGCTCGGGTCGCGAGAGAAGGCCAGCAAGTCGGCGACTTCCGTAGGTGAAGCATCGAATCTGGTACGCCACACGGAAATGTCCTGACTTGTAAGCCAATCCCGTAGTGGCGTCTCCTTTGATTCGGTCTTATGCGCGGCGCGGTTCTCAGCTACACGGTTGGCGAGCCTACGTGAGCGAACACCACCCTGCATAAGACTCAGCGCGTCCCTTGTAGCGACTCCATAATGGACCGCTGCAGCGAGGTCATCTGGGATCTTGAAGGATGTCGGCTCGGACTGAAGCGCGTCATTCACCCAATCAATTACAGTACCCAAGGCCCAAGGCAGGTAGTGTTCAAAGACGGATGCGACGAACTCAGCTAGCTGTTCGTAGCGGTAGTCCTCGCTCCTTACGGCTCCGAGGTGCCTGTCTCCGAGATCCTGAAGATCAACACCGGACACCCAGTCGATGAGAAGAGCCATAAGGTCGACGGGCAAGAGTTCATCCCGCGGAGAGTTCCGACTCGCCTTGAATCCCCTCCTCTGGTTCTCCGCCAATTCCAGGATGCGCGCAAGACGCCCGTCCCCGAGGATCTCTGCGATAGCCAGCGGTGGTTCACTCTGGGCGATGTCATCTGTAATCATTCCAAGTACTTCTTCCGCGACCACCTCCAAGGATGCTGCACTGGGGAGTGACATTCCTGAGTGGGCCCACCTTTTCCTTGTTTCGACTGGATGCTCTGAAAAGGCGCGATATGCTCGTGACGCCACTTCCAGGAACTTTTCTTTGCCGGCCTCGTCCAACTGTTGCCAGGCGAGTGTAGCCTTGATGGCGTCTAGCACTTCCTCATCGCTGGGAGTAGCACTCAGTTCCGACAATGCTTGGGCGATGAGCCACACACTCCGAACGAAACCGTTTGCTTCGGGACCAACGTTCGCGAATATCGCATCCTCTCCCGCCCTTGCCGCTTCTTCTAGTGCCGCGAGCTGATGGAGGGCAACCTCCGATACCATAGTCGACTGCATTTCGAGGTCAATCGCAGTTCTATTGAGCGGCTCAAACATGGATGGGCGGAAGGGTCGATGCTCCGCAAGTATCAACCACCCCTCAGTTTCGCGCCCCGCGCGCCCCGCTCGTCCAACAGCGTTGAGCAGTCGCGCATCATCAACCACCTCGACGAAACCTTCGGAGTCTCGAAAGCCCCGTTGGGCAACAACAACGCTTTTGAAGGGGAGATTGATGCCTTCAGTCAGTGTGGTGGTTGCAACCAGGCATTTGATTTGCTCGGCTCGAACGGCGTCCTCGATTTCTGACTGTATGTCGACAGGAAGAGCTGCATGATGAAAGGCGACGGCCTTTGGAATCACTCGCGCAAGGGGATGTTCAGGTCCTAGTCTCGTCCGAACCAGGTCAGCAAGTGCAAATGTCGCAGGATCGTCTTCGAGAGAGTCGGCGATCTCTTCGGCAAGCCTCTGCACAGAACTCTTCGTTGCTTCAATAACCAGAACCGATCCGGTCTGCCGAATGTGGCCGATCAGAGGCAACAATTGGGCCCTCTGAGTGGTGCTCTGTCCATCGCGCGTCCAACCACCATCTCTCTTCTGCCGGCGCACGAGTTCACCGACAGGTTCGGAGAATTCTCCTCTGGTGATGGATCCAGCGAGTCCCGTTCGGAGATACACCACCCCCACGAGCGGAGCAACGCGTCGCGCGAGGCGTGAGCCCTGAGGTTCCTCGAAGGTTTCAGATTCCCAGTCTGGTCTCGTCGTAAAGATCACAGACAAACGCCGGGGACCACGCCAATCGTTATGCCGTGCGAGCACGCCGTTACCGTCGTCGAGCCAAGCCATCACATGCGACTGACTACCAAGAGCTGCTGAGAGCACTAGGATCCGATGGTGTGTAGCCTTCGTGACGTGATTTAGTAAGGAGAGAGTCTCCTCCAGACGCCAACCTCGTTCCGGATCCGCGACAAGGTGTGCCTCATCGATGACAAACATTCCGAATTCCTCGAGTAATCCGGCTGGGTCACTACGAAGTCGGCCCGCAAGCCTTTCGGGAGTCATAACAGCGACTCGGGCTGCTGCTGGCTTCGCTACACCAAGACCGAGAGGTGGCTCGACATACAGGTGCTGTCCGAGCGTCCTGAGGCGTCGCCGCAGGGAAGCACTCAGTTCGCGGCAGAGGCTGTGTGTTGGGGCAACGACGCACACGTCACCCTTACCCCCCACAACATGGGAAGTAATAAACAGTTGCGCCAATAGACTCTTCCCTGCGCTGGTAGGGAAAGAGAGGATCACTCGTCGCACGGAGGGATCCAGAGGTGATGGTTCCCCTGGTTCGCCGCCAGTAAGAAACGACAGTTGCGGAGGCCATAGCTGCAGTACCGGCGGGTCGCCTAACGTCATGGCACGTGCCGCACTCGGGAGGTTGGAGGGGAGTACACTCCATACGGAGCTTGTCTCCAGGCCATCCGCCATCCTCAACAGGTGTGCAGCTACCCAACGGGACTCAACGTCACTGGGCGCTTCTCGACTCTCAAGTGCTCGTCTCAAATGGGCTCGCGCGCGCGACAATACATCGCTAGAGCCGTAAGTGAGGTAGTTTGTAAGGTCACGAACTCCCCTTACGACACCATCGGCTGAGGCATATTGCGAATCGCGGATATCGCCGAACTCAGCGGCGAGAGAGTCCAATTGAGTGATCCGCCTGTCGAGTAGCGGATAAAGAGCAGGCCTGTCAAGGGCTAACAAGAGCACTCCCGCCTCAAGGGAAACGATTCCGGGATCCCCCAATTGTTCGGGCTCTCGAACAATTGAAAGGCGCCGGGCGAGCGCAGCAGAGTTCGGCGTCAACTCCCCACCCATGTACGCAATCTGCGCTGCGAACGTGTACTGCAGCACTTCCAAGCCCGTCAGGTCTTCACGCTGTAGGGCCAGATCAAAGATATGTGCAGAGACCTGATGCGCCTGTCGCTGTCGCTCGATGCCATAGAGGTCTAGATCCTCCCGTGCCGTAGCTACCGACTGGAGATACCAACCAGTGTTGAGCAACTGGGGTTCGAATTCCGCTCGATGCGTGAAGAGATTGACTTCAGCCTCTGAAAGTAGCCTTTGGAGAGCCTCCGGTGATGGCAACCGAGGGTGCTCTCCCAGTGCGCTAGTCAAGAGTTGAAGGTCTAAGGCTCGGTCCATAGCCCACAGCCTTTCCACAGAACTCGTCGGACTGATTCAGCAAATGTCCGGAAGCCGTCGACCAGATTAAGGTGTCCTTGGTGTTGATCAGCAGTCAGCTCAAAATGAGTCGTCATTCCCTCGAAACAGTCTTCACCATCCTCCCTGTGGTCACTGTCGGTCCCGACCACGATTCCGACACCAGCAGCTGGGTCTTTGTCAGCCCAAAGCTCAGCTAGACGCCCGTAGAATGCCGCCAGTTGTTGGTCTTCGGAGAGGTACTGTGCCACGAGCGAGAAGCGCGCCAGATATTCGAGAGCTCGATTACCTACCTGTCTGCATGCACCGTTGACTGTCGTCTTAAGCACTTCGTCGGTGCCGTGATACTTTGACTCCCACAACCGATAGCAGTAGCTACCATTTGAGCCGTAGACCGTCAGACCATCACCACCCGGGTCAGTTACAGACCAATCATGACCCTCGACTCGGATAGGAATCCCGAGGCCGACGTCAATGTGCTCTATCACACCCTGCCACATACTTTCAGCAACGAGACCAAGTAAGTGTTGATCGATAGCAGGTTCAGCAGTTGATCCAAGATTCTGTAGGAGTGCTGCTTGCAAGACTAGGGAGTCAACGTCGCTCAGTTCCCATTCAGTCTGACCCGTAGCATGACCATGCCACAATTCGAAGAGTCTATCGTCTGGGAGTCGTCGCCTAGCGATACTGCATGCTAGCGACATTGCCGCTGCTTGGCTCTGATGGTGCTCAAGCCGCCCAAATAGGCAACCGACTCCGTCGGCTGTCACTTTGACTTCCAAGGTTAAGAGGCTGGACAGAGGAGGACAGGTATCCTTCACGTCTTCCTTCTCGCCGTTCATCTCACCCACCAGTTGTCCACTCGACTCCAATATTCGTAAACCCTATACAGGTGCATTGCCTTTCTCAGGACTTGCCCTTCAATCCTGATCGGAGTCAGGGTTGAGGCCTTCCCTCATCTGAGTGATGGTGTGTTGGACGTCTTTAGACACTTCGTCCAGTTCCCGAGCCACCGATGGGTTCTGTCCAAGTTCTCTCCGCAGCGCCACCACAATCGGTTGTAGTGGGTCAATCGCACCGGCCCGTTCAATCAAGGTCAACGCCTCGGCTGGTTCCATCGTTGCGAAGTACTGGAGCAGGACATGTACACTGTGGGTCGCCAACACTCCAAAGCCTTGCTCTGCAATGTCCGAGACCAACATCTCAGCATCAGTCTTCCGGATCGTACGCCCCATTGTCGCTGCCAGAAGTCCCTTCATAACGATCGCCACCTCCCGCAACAATCGATCGTTATCGCCGGTCGCGTCTTCGAGAAGCCCCAAAGCGGAATCGACCTCGCTCAAGGCCGCCTCCACGTTGCCAAAAGTGAGCAGTGTGAAGGCCCGGTAGACTATTCCGACGGGATGGACGGAGACGTCATCAACGCCTAACTCCAGGCCAACGATTAAGTCCGCCATGTCGATGCCAACGCGTTGGTCGCGGTCCAGGTAGTTCACAGCCACTGTTTCAATAGCTTCCTCGTTCCGGCCCAGCTTCCTCAACAGACTGATTCTGTTCAACGTCGCTACACCCTTGACGACGAGCAAGTGGTCGGCTCCAACTTCATCGGCTATACGGATTGCTTCATCCCAATAGTCGAGAGCCTCCTCCAATCGTTGCTCGGCAGCCGTGATCTTCGCTTTGGCAATTAATGCGCTAAGCACTGGCTCGACAAACTCCGGTTCCTGAATGGAACCAAATGCACCAATGACGGAATCCTGGGTCAACAGGGTGACGAGCAGGTCTCCTAGCTCCGGCAACGCAATCAACTGTCGAAACGCCGTGAACTGGGCGCCCTTCAGTCGCGGGTCGGAATCGTTCAAGCCCTCGGCTATCTCGATGCCAATGTCCACCAGTTCGTCTGGAGAGTAGTAGCTCGCCATGAATTGAACCAGTGCATCCACAATGTGACTCTCGGCACCAGGACGCCTGAGCAAGTAGTAAACGTTGTACATCCTTTCGGCGACGTAGTAGATTCGCCGCCGTCTAGTTCCGCCTTCTATCGACACAGCGCCGCGATCTGCCAACCGCTTAAGCAGGGCACTGCAAGCATTAACCTTCACGCGAGCCTGCGAAGCGACCTCACTAGCCGACGCGGGCTTCCACAACCTGGCCAGGGCTAGGTACACCCGTCTCTCCTGGGGCGGAAGAGATTCGATATGGCTCTTGAAGTACTCGGTATGTTCATCAATCAGGTCCAGCAGATTGGACATGAGGTCCCTGAATGAGTACGTTTTCTCGAAACCCGCCACCACAGAGATCAGGCGAGGGTTCCCACCGGTAAGGATCTGGAGCGGCCTTATCTGCTGGCCTCCCCTGGGTTGCCCTGACAGTGACGACCAGAGGGTGGCAGAACCCTCAGCGTCCAAGGGCGGCAGCGTAACGACCCTGAAGAGGTCATACAGGGAATGGTCTGGCCTGTCTATCTCCGCAAATCGGTTTGTGGCACTACCAAGAAGGATGATCCGGGGCTCGACCTGGAGGGTCTGACGTAAACGCCAACCTGCGTCAGGGTCGGCCATGTCCGAGAGGAGCATGTTCAGATTTTCGACGACCAGCAGGACTCGCACCTCGTGTTGGTCAGCAAAAGTCAGAATAGAACCAAGGGACCGGTCCGCCAGGTCCCGGTCATCAGCCGTCTCCCTGATGTCGGAATAGGAGCGGCGCAGCTGGGAGCGTTCGCTTGCGGGAGCCTGCTCTGCCAGACGGGCCAGGCACTCTAACCAGAACTCCCCTATCGTGGCAACCTCGTAGCTCTCCTCAGGGAAGACGACCGGAAAATAGCCAGAAAGCGAGGCGTCCCGGCGCACTTCGGCAGCCACTCGCAATAGCAGATGGGTCTTCCCGCTCCCACGTGGGCCGATGACGATGGTGTGCGTATTGGAATTGCCCGTGCATTCCCGCACGGACTCCATGATCGATGCGAACTCATCGCTGCGAACGCAGAACGTCTCTATGATCTCGTCGTCAGAGAGGAAACCGGGGTTGTATTTCTTGGTTGCCACCGCCATCTTGGGCCTCTCCAAACCTCTACCTTTCAGCAATTGGGGTGAAGAACCTGCCGTGCCGGGCCCGCCACCACTCCTCAAGCAGACCAGACACGAAACGGTAGCCTTCATCCTGGCGTTCGAGATAGCCGTCATGCTCCAGCAGGTGCAAGATGCCGTTGATCGACAGGTCGTCCGGATGTCTTGAAGCCATGAGCTCGTTCTCGTAGCTGCGGGCGGCGTGCTCAGTCAGCAAGCCACCATTTGCGGCAGCTTCAGTGAGGATGCTAATTGCGGTAGTGTAGCCTTGGTTCCCCATGACCGTTCTTAGTCTGTCCTCGTAGTGCTGAAGGTTAATCTGGCCCCTTACGCTCAGTAGGTCGCGGTAGAACACGTGAGCAACGTCGTCGATATTGGCCACTGGCCGGGCCTCCCGACGCAGGTGCTCGTGTAAGTGATCGAAGAACTGCTGGATATGCTGGGGAATGCAGCGGCGCAGGAGGTCACACATCCTTCTCCGCACTTCGATAGGAAGGTCAACTTGATGCCAGCGGGCCAATGCAGCCAGGCATTCCATGGCCGTTTCTTCGTTCCAGGGCTTCAGTTCGAAGGGCGAGAAGATGTTCGCCTGAGCGCTGAGGCGTGCCTGGCTCAAGAGTGGATCGAGACCAATACTTCCGGAGACAATCAGAGTGATCTTGCCGCGATGTGTTTGACCGTTTCTCCTTAGCCAGCTCAAGAATAGGTCAGTTGCCGCGCGTCGCTCCGGCGTAATCTGATAGTCATGCCCCTTGAGTAGCCTGTTAACGAGTATGGGCAACTCGTCGATGGCGAGGACCACCGGCCTGTCAACCGCCGCTAGAGCCGCGAAGACTTCATCGCCTCGGCGGTCCCAAGTTCCGCTGTCGATCCCTGAGCGAAGCCTCACCTTCAGATCGGCAACTTCCACAGCTTCGATGCGATCTCCAACACCCTGTAGGAAGTTGGCAAAACCAGATCTGATGCGTATCCAAGCGGTAGAGATCGAACGGGCCGCAAAGGCGATCTCGGCTACGGCATCCGCAGGTGTGCCGGCGCCCTCAAGGTCGACGAATAGGGTTTCGTAGCCTCCGTCTGCCTTCAGCCGGCGTAGTAGTTCCCTCACCAAGCTGGTCTTGCCCATCCGCCGCTGGGCTGTGAGTAGCGTGTGGGTGCCTTCCGCGACACGCTCCTTCAGCGCCTCGAACTCGGCTTCACGGTCGAAGAACTGGTCGCCGTCTACCCAGTTGGAGGGCTGTTTTCTAAGTCGGGTGGTCAAGCTGGTTGCCTCCGTGGCTCTTGCGTCTGCAAGGCTCAGCATAACATGCCAACAGTCCTGTTGGCAACAGAATCGTTGGCAAACCCGAAGGAGAGGTGTACAGCTTCTCAAGATCAGGTAGGAGCGCAGACGCTCACTATCGAACCGGGCTCACCGTGGGAGAACGGGTACATCGAGAGCTTCAACGGCAAGCTGCGGGATGAGTTGTTGGAACGGGAGGTCTTCTCCACGCTGCTGGAGGTGAAGGTGCTGACGGAGCAGTACCGGCAGACCTACAACCGAATCAGGCCGTACAGTTCGCTGGGCTACAGGCCGTCGGCGCCGGAGACGGTGCTGCCATCAGACCGTGTTCTGAGTCTTGCCGGTCTCCCAAAGAGGAGTCGAACCATTCATCGAAGATGACGGACCACACCCGTCTGGAGGTCGCCTTACCTACTTGGCCATCTCCAAATTGACTGTCCACGAGCACCTAAGTGTTGCTTGTCGATTGTGTCCAAAGAGTGAAGGTTCTTGATTTTGTGAAGCCTGGTACGCTTGCGAAGGCTCGAACCGGGGTCCTGTCATCCTTTGCCGCTTTTAAGCCGCTCCAAGCCGACGGCCCACGAGTACCGCAATTTTCCGTTGCGATTGCCTCGCAACCATGGGGAGATTTGAGAGAGGGCGCGCGCCGTCAGGCGCGCGAGCGCCCGCAGGGCGCTGCCCTTCTCCCCACGGGAGAAGATTGAGATGAGGGCCCCCTGCCGACCCAGAGGGAGCGCCTTAAACCTCTCCCCCACAACCGGAACCGCTATGGGAGAGATGCGGCGGCGCCCCGCTAATACGAACGCGGCATGCCGAGGATGTTCTGCCCCAGGTAGGCGAGCACGAGGTTGTTGCTGACCGGTGCGGTCATATACAGGCGGGTCTCGCGGAACTTGCGCTCGACGTCGTACTCGGCGGCGAAACCGTAGCCCCCGTAGGTCGTCATGCAGACGTTGGCCGCCTCCCACGAAGCCTGGGAGGTGAGCAGCTTGGCCATGTTGGCCTCCTTGCCGCACGACTCGCCGCAGTCGAACTTCTCCGCGGCGGCGAAGCGCACCATGTCGGCGGCTTCGAGGTTGGCGTAGGCCTGTGCGATGGGGAACTGCACGCCCTGGTTCGCGCCGATGGGCCGCCCGAAGACCTCGCGCTTATTCGCGTACTCGACGGCGCGGTCGATGAACCAGTAGCCGTCGCCGACGCATTCGGCGGCGATGAGGATGCGCTCGGCGTTCCACGAGTCGATGATGTAGCGGAAGCCGCGCCCCTCCTCGCCGATCAGGTTCTCGACGGGGACTTCGACGTCGTCGAAGAAGATCTCGTTGGTGTGATGGTTGATCATCGTGTCGATGGGGCGGATGTCGACGCTCTTGCCCGCCTCGCGGAGATCGACGAGGAAGGTCGAGAGGCCCTGCGTCTTGTTTTCGAGGTCGTCGTAGGGCGTGGTGCGGGCGAGGAGGAGCATGAGGTCGGACTGACGGGCGCGGGAGATGAAGATCTTCTGCCCGTTGACGACATAACGGTTCCCATCGCGCACCGCCGTCGTTTCGAGCCG
Source organism: Dehalococcoidia bacterium (assembly GCA_034421515.1). Taxonomy (GTDB): domain Bacteria; phylum Chloroflexota; class Dehalococcoidia; order SHYB01; family SHYB01; genus DAOUKH01. The sequence continues at coordinate 5,654 of DAOUKH010000068.1, read as the reverse complement.
GGTGGTCTCCGAGCCGGCGTTGGGCTCGGTGACGCCGAAGGCCTGGAGCCGCAGCTCGCCGGAGGCGATGCCGGGAAGGTAGCGGCGCTTCTGCTCCTCGCTGCCGTGGCGCAGCAGGACGCCCATGGTGTACATCTGCGCGTGTCCGGGAGCGGCATTCCCGCCGGAGCGGTTGATCTCCTCGAGGATGACGCTGCCCTCGGTCACGCCGAGGCCGCCGCCCCCGTACTCCTCCGGAATCATCGCGCCGAGCCAGCCGAGGCGGGTCAGCTCGTTGATGAACTCCTCGGGGTACTCCGACCGCTTATCGAGGTCCCGCCAGTAGGCGTCGGGGAAGTTGGCGCAGACGTCGCGGACCGCTGCCCGGATGGAATCGAGGCTCGTGGAGGTAGTCGTCGTCATCAGCTTCCTCCAGCCGCCGTCGTTATGCTACTTCGAGGGCTCCCAAGCAGGCGGCGGCGATGTTCTCCGCGTCAATGCGGTATTCCGAATAGAGCGCGCCCTGCGACCCCGATTGGCCGTAGAGCGAGACGCCGAGGGGCAGGCAGCGCGTTCCCAATGCGCCGCCGAGCCACGCCAGCGTCTGGGGATGGCCGTCGATGACGGTGACGGCCGGCGCGCGGGCCGCCTGCGGCGGCAGCACGTCGTCGAGGAAGCGCCCGGCGTCGGCGCCCTCGGCGAGCCGCATCGAGGCGCGGCGGTAGCGCTCGAAGAGGCGGTCGGGCGAGGTTACGTTGATGACATTGGCGGCGACGCCGTCCTCGGCCAGCAGCGCCTGTGCCTTGATCGCCTCTTCCGCCATCACACCGGCGGTGAAGAGGTTGACCGTGTCCTCGCCCGATCCCGCCGGCGAGAGCATGTGCGCGCCGTCGATCACCTGTCGCCGCAGCCGCTCAAGCGCCGCCGGGTCCTCGGGCAGCGCGAGCAGGCTCTGGTCGATGCGCTTGGTGGAGAGCCGCAGGTAGACCGACGACTCCCGCCGCGCCATCAGGCGCAGCCCCTCGAGCACGACCCATTCGAGCTCCTGCGCGAAGCACGGCTCGTAGTAGGCCATGCCCGGCACGCCGATGCCGATGGGCGGCGTCACGATCGACTGGTGCGCCCCGCCCTCCCTGCTTAGGCTGATGCCCGACGGCGTCCCGACGACCATGAACCGCGAGTCCACGTACGTGCCGTACATCAGCGCTTCAAGAGCGCGCGCGATGAACGGGTCGTACAGGGTGCCGATGGGCAGGAGCAGCTCATCGAACAGCTCGTGGGAGAGCCCAAGTTGGCCCAATAGCATAAAGAGGTTGGACTCGGAGATGCCGAGCTGGATGTGGCGCCCGCCTTCGTGCTCGCGCCAGTTCAAGGCGCGTTGCGTCGTGTCCTCCGGCGTCTCCGCCCCCTCCTCCTCGTTCCACACGCCGACGCGGTTGATCCAGCCGCCGAGGTTGGTGCTCGACGCCACGTCCGGGCTGACCGTCACCATGCGCTCGGCGACCTCCGGCCACTCCCGCGCCAGCCCGACGAGCATGACGCCGAAGGCCTGCTGCGTCGACATCGACCGTGGGTAAGCGTGGCCCAACGCGTCGGGGACGTGTAACTCCGGCGCCGATGCGGCTTTCTTGCCGACGCGGGAGCGCTCGCCGATCTCGGCGCAAAGCTCGCCCTCCGGCGAGCCGGGCTCGGGTTTGGGCCAGGTATCGGTGATCGCCAGCTGCTTGCGGAAGTCCTCCAGCTGATCATTGGAGAGCAGCACGGAGTGGTTCTGAGGGTCGCCCACGGTAGGTAGGCGCCAACCCTTAAAGGTGTAAGCGAAGATGATGCTCGGCCGGTCGGCGTCGTCGGCCTCGGCGTAGGCTTGGCGCAGGGTCGTGAAGTCGTGGCCACCAAGATTCTGGAAGACCCGCGGCAGGTGCTCGTCGTCCCACTCGCCGATGAGCCTGGCGAGGTCTTGGGAGTGGCGGCTGTAGCGGGGAAGCCACTCTCGCAGCACGTCGACCGGCTCCCGCACCAGCCGCTGGTACGTCTCATTGGGCATCGAGTCGATGGCCTCGCGGAGCAGGTCGCCGTTGGGGGCGGCGAAGGCTTCCTCGAGCAGCGAGCCGTACTTCGCGTCGATGACCCGCCACCCGTTCGCGGCCAGCATCTCGCGCCACACCTGCACCCGAATGCCGGGAATGACGCGGTCGAGGCTCTGCCGGTTCACGTCCACGACCCACAGCACTCGTGGGCTGGTGGCCAGCGCGGGCTCGATCACCGCCTCCCACACCGTGCCCTCGTCAAGCTCGGCGTCCCCGAGCGTGGAGACGAATCGGTGCGTCGGCTCCGGCGCGTCGGCGAATCGGCCGTGCACGTACTGCTCGGCGAGCGACGCAAAGTTGGGCGCGATGGCTCCCAGACCCACCGATCCCAGCGAGAAGTCGACGTAGTCGGGGTCCTTCGTGCGGCTGGGATAGGCCTGCAGCCCCTTGAAGTCGCGGAGGGTGGTCAGATATCGCTGGTCGAGGTTGCCCAGCAGATATTGGATGGCGTGGAAGATCGGCGAGGCGTGCGGCTTGACCGCCAGCCGGTCCCGGGGGCCGAGCAGGTCGAAGACGAGCGAGGTGAGGATCGTGACCGCCGAGGCGCAGGAAGCCTGATGGCCGCCGACCTTGATGCCGTCGGGGTTGGGGCGCTCGCTGTTCGCGTGGTGCACCATGCGCACCGCGATCCAGAGCACGAGGTCTTGGATCCGGGCGAGGGCGAGGTCCCTGGCCGCCCCGTCGTCGCCGCGGGCGCGCCCGTTGACGGCGCCGGCGTCGGCGGTCTTCTTCTTGCTGCGCGTGGTCACGTTCGGCCTCGACGGACGCCCACGATCGGCCCTCACCGTCCGTCCGCCGAACCAGTGTAACACGCGGCCCCTTCTCCGCACTTCCGCTATCGGCTAGGCTGAATGCACCGCGTCTCTCTGCTCCGGCGTCCCCTCTCTTGAACGCTGCATCACTCGTCAACGTCCTTTCCGACTGGCTGCTCCGCCGCCGGGTCTTCTACGGCTGGTGGATCGTCGGAGCGAGCTTCGGCTTGGCCGGGATCGTGTCTGGGTTCATCTTCCTCGGCTTCACCGCCTTCCTTGTGCCCTACACCGAGTCCTTCGGCGTGGGACGTGGGCCGATCTCGCTCGTCTTCGGCTTTTCCAGCGTCGCCGGCGTCGCCGCCTCGCCGCTCATAGGACGCTATGGGGCCCGGCGGGTCACGATGGCGGGCGTGGCCTCGATGGGGGCCGGACTGTGCCTGATGAGTCTGGCGCAAAACCTGCTGCACTACGGTCTCATTCAGTTGACGCTGGTAACAATGGGCGGGTTCGTCGTGCTCTTCTACGGTTCGGCCACCGTGGTCAACAACTGGTTCGACAGGCGGCGAGGACTGGCCTTCGGTTTCTTCTTCACCGGCATCAGCTTGGGCGCCGCATTGGTGTTCGTGGTCAACTTCCTCGTCGAGAGCCTGGGCTGGCGGGACGCCACGCTCGTGATCGGCGTGACCACCTTCGTGATCGGTCTTCCCCTAGCATCCATCCTTCGCGATCGCCCCGAGGACTTTGGGATGCTGCCCGACGGCGACCGGCCCGACTCCGCTCGGGCGCGGCCTGCCGCCGGCTTCGCCGAGCACGGCCTCACGCTCCGTCAGGCCATGCGCACCTCCGCCTTCTGGACGCTGAGCATCGGCTTCGCATCGCGCAACTTCGTCATCGCCGGCATGGCGGCGCACTTCATTCCCGCGGTTGTAGACAAGGGGTTCTCTTCTACGACAGGCGCACAGATGCTGCTCGTCTTCGCCGGCGCCGCCTTCGTGAACCGCCTCCTGACCAGCTACATCTCCGACTATGTGCCCAAGGCCAAAATGACCGCCTTGATGGTGGCCATCGGCGTTGGCGCCTTCTTCATCATGATGTGGGCCGAGTCGATCTGGGTGATCGTGATCTTCGTCCTCGTCTACAGCCTGGCGTGGGCCGGCAGCGGCGGAGGGATGATCAGCGCGATACGTGGCGAGTTCTTCGGGCGGGCCAACTACGCCGTCATCTCCGGGGCCGGCAATCTGGTGCAGGCCGGCGGCGAAGTCCTTGGCCCCGCCGCGGCCGGGATCCTCTACGACCGGACCGGGTCATACACGAACGCCTACTTGGTCTTCATCGGCATGCTGTCGCTCTCCGCGATCGCCTTGCTGCTGACCCGCGCTCCTCGCGCCCGCATGCCGACGGTCTGAGGGCGCCGCCGGAGACCGGTGCTATACTTCCGCGCGGCGCGCGGCCTGAAGGCATCGGCCGCAGGTAACCAGGCTCCATGGACTTCCAATTCACTCCCGAAGACGAGGCCTTTCGCCTCGAAGTGCGCGACTTCCTGCGGCGGGAGCTTCCCCCGGACTGGGTGGGCATCGTCAACAACGACATGCTCGCCGTGGACGACTTCGACATCGAAGTCCGCATGCGCAAGGCCCTGGCCAAGAAGGGCTGGCTGACCCTGGCCTGGCCCAAGGAGTACGGCGGGGCAGCCGCCTCGCCCATGCGCCAGGTCATCTTCACCGAAGAGGTCTCCTATGCGCTCGCGCCGGGACGCGACAGCCAGGGCATCGGGATGGTGGGGCCGTGCCTGATGGTCCACGGCACCGAGGAGCAGAAGCGCCAGTACCTCCCCGGCATCGCCAACGGCGAGGCGGTGTGGTGCCAGGGCTACAGCGAGCCCGGCTCGGGCTCCGACCTCGCCTCGCTGCAGACGCGGGCGGAGCGCGACGGCGACGACTACGTGATCAACGGCCAGAAGGTGTGGACCTCGTACGCCCACCGGGCCGATTGGATGCACGTCCTCACCCGAACCGACCCCGAGGCGCCGAAGCACCGCGGCATCTCGTACTTCATGCTCGACATGAAGACGCCGGGCATCGACATCCGGCCGCTCATCAATCTTACGGGGGGGCACGGCTTCAACGAGATCTACTTCGACAACGTGCGCGTCCCCGCCGCGAACATGCTCGGCGAGGAGAACCGCGGCTGGTACGTGGCGACCACGACGCTGGACTTCGAGCGGTCGTCGCTCAACTTCGCCGCCGCGCTCCGCCGCGTTCTCGAAGAGGTCGTGCACTACCTGAAGGAAGCGCGCCCATCCGGAGCGCCGTCGCCCGCCGACCCTGTTCTCAGGAACAAGCTCGCCGACCTCTGGCTCTCGCTGCGGGTGGGCCGGAACCTCGGCTACCGCGTGGCCTGGCTGCAGAGCCAGGGCCAGACGCCCAACATGGAAGCGTCCCTGAGCAAGCTCTACGCCACCGAGGTCTATCAGAAGGTCGCCCGCGGAATCACCGGCCTCCTCGGCGTCGTGGGCCAGCTCGGCATGGACGACCGGCGCGCGCCCCTTGGCGGCCTGCTGGCGCACATGTACCAACACTGCATTAGCACGACCATCGCCGGCGGCACCTCCGAGATCCAGCGCAACATCATCGCCACCCGCGGCCTCGGCCTGCCGCGCTAGCGCCCCTGCCGGGTACGGGGCGGTCTTCTCCCCTCCCCCTCTGGAGGAGACTGAGAGGGCCGGGGCAGGGCATCACCTTAACCCTCCCCCGTCAGGGGGAGCACCTTAAACCTCTCCCCCCTTTGTGGGGGAGACTGAGAGAGGGCCGGCGGGGTGGTCTTCCCCCTCTCCCGC
>DAOUKH010000067.1:0-4783 GCA_034421515.1 Dehalococcoidia bacterium | reverse complement strand
ATGCACGCCGTCATGGGCACCATCATCGGCGGCGTCACCGAGCGCTTCCCCGACCTGCGGCTCGCCATTCTAGAAAGCAGCGGCGGCTGGCTCGTCTCCTTCCTCGAACGGCTCGACAGCCGCTTCGAGCACATGGGCCACACCCTTCCGCACCTGACGATGAGCCCCAGCGAGTACTTCAAGCGCAACTGGTGGATCTCCTTCGACCCCGAAGAGGCCGCACTGAAGATGACCATCGACTGGCTCGGCGCCAACCGCATCATCTGGGGTTCCGACTACCCCCACCCCGACGCCTTCTACCCCGGCTTCGTCCAGATGCTGAACGACAACCTCGAAGGCGTCCCCGAGGAAGACCAGGCCAAGATCCGCGGCCGCAACGCCGTCGACTTCTACCGGCTCGAAGGCTAGCGGCGGGGGCGTGGTCTACTTCACCGTCGGGAGGTAGCCCTCGCCGATGAGGCCGAGCTCCTTCTGGCGCTCGATCTCGGCGGCGGGGACGCCGAGCAGGTCGCCGTAGACCCAGTCGTTGTGCTCGCCGAGCAGCGGCGGCGGCGACTCGAAGCGCAGCTCCTTGCCCGCGAACTTGAAGATGTGGCCCGGGTAGCGGTGCCGCCCGCAGGCCGCCTGCTCCATCCACCGGTAGAAGCCGCGCGCTTCGAGCTGCGGGTCGAAGTATGGGTCGGCGTCGTCGGAGCACATGCCGGCGGGCACGCCCTGGGCCTGGAGCCGCTCCATGGCGTCGCGGTCTTCGAGGTCCGCGCTCCACGCCGAGATCATCGCGTCGATCTCGTCGTGGCGGGTGCGGCGGGCCAAGTTGCCGACGTAAGCGGGGTCGTCCGCCAGCTCCGGGCGGCCCAGCGCCGCGCACAGACCCGACCACTCCTCGTCGGAGCCCACGCTCACCGCGATCCAGCGGTCTTCGCCGCGGCAGCGGTAGATGCCCTGCGGGGCACGGAACTCGTCGCGGTTGCCGATGGGCGTGCGGTCGCGGCCATTCATCGCCGCGTCCATGAGAGCGCCGCCGACCTGGTGCGTCATGTGCTCCGTCTGCGACACCTCGATGAACTGGCTCTCGCCGGTGCGGTCGCGCTGGTAGATGCCCATGAGCGTGGCGTAGGCGGCGGCGATGCCGCTCGACGCGTCCATGTGGTTCGAGCCGTGGTTGGTCATCGGGCCGTCGTCGTCGTAGCCCCGCAGCAGCAGGTAGCCGGCGGTCGCCTCGCCCTGCGACCCAAAGCCGACGTGCTGGTGGTACGGCCCGGTGAGCCCGTAGAGGGGCATGGTGACGTAGATGATCGACGGGTTGAGCTTGCGCACCGATTCGTAGTCGAGGCCGTGGCGCGCCATCATCCCCATCGAGTTGTTCTCGATGAGCACGTCGCAGATCTTCACCAGCTCCTCGACGGTGCGGTGCCCCTCCTCCGTGCCGATCTCAGCGACGACGGAGCGCCGGTTGCGTCCCAGGCTGTTGAACAGCGCGTGGCGGTTCCACGGGTTGCCCGCGGGGTCCTTGTCCACGTAACCGCCGGCCATGTGGCCCAGCCGGGAGACGAATTCCTTGTTTGGCGGCCAGGGCACGAAGCCGCGGGTGTTCGTGATGTGGTGGCGGCGCGACTCGACCCGGACGATCTCCGCCCCAAGGTCGCCGAGCATCATGACGGCGAACGGCCCCGCCCAGACCAGTGAGAAGTCGAGGATGCGGATGCGCGACAGGGGCAGGCCGCTCATCAGATCGCCCCCTGCCCGCGAAGGATGGAAAGCTCGTCCATCGAGAGGCCGAGTCGCCCGCACAGGACCTCACGGTTGTGCTCGCCGAGCAGCGGCGCGGGGCGGCGCATCTCCCAGCCGCCGCCGTTGAGGAACATCGTCGGCCCCGGATGGGGCAGACGCCCCGCCTCGGCGTGGTCGGCCTCGACGAAGAAGCCGCGCGCCGTGTAGTGCGGGTCCTTCAATATCTCCGACGGCGTGTTCATCCCCGCGACCGGCAGGTGCTGCGCCTGGCCCGCCTCGACGACCTCGGCTCGCGTGCGCTCCATCAGCCACGGGTACAGCAGCCCATCCACGAGCTCGACCGCCTCCGGCGTCTCCCAGAACGAGGCGTCCTGCATGCGCTCGTCCTCGATGAACTCCGGGTGTCCGAGCATGCGCCACAGGTTGGGCCAGCGCCGCGGCGGCGAGACCATGAAGTTCAGATAGCCGTCGCCGCAGGGGAAGTTCCCTGCGGGGAGCGCCATGTGCTGCGTCTCCATGCGCTCGCTGACGTCGCCGGTGTACTGCCAGCCCAGCGCATAGGTGAGCCGCCGGTCGGCGCTGCCCGCGGCGACCTCGTACACCGAGACGTCGATGTACTGCCCCTCCTCGGCGAAGTGCTGCTGCACCACCGCCCCCATCACCGTCATCGCCGCCATGTTCCCCGCCTGGTACTCGGTCAGGTGGTCGACGTTGCGGAGCGGCTCGCGGCTCGGCACTCCCATCGTCTTGAGGGAGCCGGCCAGCGCGTACATCGTCATGTCCGTCGCCTTCCAGTCGCGGTAGGGGCCGGTCTGTCCGTAGGAGCTGAGCGAGCACATGACGAGGCGGGGGTTGACCGCCCGCAGCGCCTCGTACCCCAGCCCGAGGGCGTCCATGACGCCCGGCGTGAAGCTCTCCATCACGACGTCGGAGTCGCGGGCCAGCTCCAGCGCGATCGCCTTGGCGGAGTCGTCGCGCAGGTCCAGCGTGACCGAGCGCTTGTTGGTGTTGACGTGCAGGAAGTGGCCGGACCGCTCCAGGTGCGGCTGGTCGCCGGGGAAGGGGCCGTAGCGGCGGGCGGGGTCGCCCGCGCCGGGCCGCTCGACCTTGACCACGTCGGCGCCATAGTCGGCGAGCAGCTTCGACGCATACGGCCCGGCTAGGTGCCAGGTAAAATCAAGGACCTTGAGGCCGGCGAGCGGCTGCTTCGCACGCGCTGTCATAACAGAGAAGACCCGGGAAACCGCGCGAAGCTTACCGCAAGCCCCGGCAAAGTTCTAGCGAACGCCGCACACCCGGCCTAGGAGACCCGCATGCCCGAGCTCCCCTACATGACCGACGAGGCGAAACGCTGGATCGGGCATGAGACCGTCGAGGTCAGCGACCCGGTGTCGCTGCGCCAGATACGCGAGTACCTCGCGGGCACCGACGACTGGAACCCGCTCTACTACGACGAGGAGTACGCCAAGGGCACCCAGTACGGCGGCATCATCGCGCCCCGCATGTTCTATCGCGCCCCGCTTCGAAAGGTGCTGCTCGAATCGGAGTTGCAGGAAGACGGCCAGTACCCCGACCGCTCCGTCCCCGGCGTCTACGGCCGCTCGATGGCGGGAAGCCAGGAGGTCGAGGTCTTCGAGCCGGTGCGCCCCGGCGACGTGCTCACCCTGACCTCCACCGTGCTCGACATCTACGAGAAGCAAGGCCGCAGCGGGCGCCTGATCTTCCAAATCAACCGCGACAGCTACACCAACCAGCGCGGCGAACAAGTCGCCGTCGAAGTCAAGACGACCATCTTCAGGTAGCGCCATGATCGAGACGAGCACCTACGAAGCCACCGCCGTGGGCCAGGAGATTGGCCCGTTCGTCAAGACGCCGACGCAGATCACGCTCTTCCTGTTCGGCGTCGCGATGTGGACATCCCACCGCATCCACTACGACCGCGACCACGCCCTCTCCGAGGGCTACCGCGACGTGCTGGTCACCGCGCCGATGATGGTCGCTTACATCGAGCAGATGCTCGTCCGATTCGCCGGCGACCCCGGCGCCATCCGCAAGATCGCCGCCCGCAACCACGCCCAGACCCACCCCGGCGAGCGGTTGACGGCGCGGGGCCTCGTCCGCGAACGCTGGGTCGAAGACGGCGCCGGCATGCTGCGGTGCGACGTGTGGATCGAGAAGGACGACGGCTCGACCCCCGTCGCCGGCGAGGCCGTGCTCCGCCTTCCCCTCGACGCCGACCCCCCGCGTTGACACCGTCCGGCGGGCTCCCTATGCTCGCGCCATCTCAGGTATGGGGCGCATCTTGGAGCCACTCTCCGCGGAACGGTACGACGTCGACAGCTTCGAAGCGGCGGTCGAGCTCTACCATGCGAAGGGCTGGACCGATGGCCTGCCCATCATCCCGCCCACCGAGGAGCGGGTCGCGCGCTTCGTCGAGGCGTCGGGCCGCGCGCCCGGCGAGGTCGTCAACGAGTACTACGAGCGCCGCCGCGTCCTCACCGTCGAGAAGCTGGCCATCAACGCGGTGATGGCCGGGTGCCTGCCCGAATACTTCCCGGTCGTGCTCGCCATCATCGAGGCGATGGCGAGTCCCAGGATCGGGCTGCACGGCGGCAACGCCTCGACCGGCGGCATGGCCGTCGGCTTCGTCGTCAACGGCCCCATTCGCAACGAGTTAGGGATGAACTACCGGGGCAACGTCCTGGGGCCGGGGAACCGTGCCAACTCTTCCATCGGGCGCGCGGTGCGGCTGGCGCAAATCAACGTCATGGGGTCCGTGCCCGGCGCCGGGCACGGCGAGCTCGCCGGCCGCGACATCCTCGACCGCTCCACGATGGGCCAGCCGGGTAAGTACGCCGGCTACCATATCGTCGAGAACGAGGAGGACTTCCCCTCGCTGCTTCCGCTCCACGTCGAGCGCGGCTTCGATGCCGCCCAGAGCGTGGTGACGGTCTTCCCCACGGCGGGGCACCTCCAGATTTCCGCGCACACCGACCATGGCGCGGAGGCCATCGTCGACACCATCGCCCACTACCTCGCCGAGGGCGGCCAC
>DAOUKH010000066.1:0-46867 GCA_034421515.1 Dehalococcoidia bacterium | reverse complement strand
CGCCCGAGGCGTGCAGGACGGACCGTTGTCCGGCTCGACACGGCGGCGCTCTGGAGGCGGTTGGCAGTGCTGAACCGCTCCCAGAACTGGCTCGCCAGGGAGGTCGGGATGAGTCCCGGATACCTCTCGACGCTGGTCAACGAGGGGCGAGCGCCCTCGGGCCGCATCCGCCGTCGGATGCAGATGGCCCTGGGAATCACCCGATTCGAAGAGCTGTTCAGATTGGAGGATGGACATGACCAACACTAGCTGCGCGTCCCGTCCCGACGGGACGCCGAAACTGATCCCGGACGACCAGGAGCGCCTCCCCTACGGGAACCTGCTTCCCAGCGACTTCCCCGACCGGCTCAGGCGCCTCAAGGAGGCCAGCGGCCTCACCTGGAGCGGCTTCGCCGCAGCCGTCGGCGTCGATTACAAGCAGATGTACCGGTGGCACAAGGAGGGAGTGGAGCCCAGCGGAGGCGCGATGTTCGCCCTCTTCGACTTCGCCAGCACCATCCCCGGAGGGGTCGCAATCCTCCTGGCCCGGGAGTTCCAGTTGACCTACCTCAAGGACTGACCGGCTCGCCCGCCCGCGCAACCGCAACGGCGGTGCAGAAGCCGGCATAGACGCCGCCCGGCGCTCGCCCCTTCCGTCCGCGCCGGGCGGCGAATCCAGAAGACCTGAAACGAGAGGCCAGCGGACCGGCAACCCCGCCGCTGCGACTGCACACCATGAAAGATACGACAGGACACGACGACGACAACCAACGACGGAGGCCCGCAGTGGAAGTCCCGCACGAGTCCGTGGACGAGCTGCTGTCCTCCTACGCCCCCAGGCAGCGGGAGAAGTTCCTGACGGGTCTGCGCATCCTGGCCCGCGTCGCCGTCCGAACCCACATGAAGCGGCAGGCGGAGGCGGACGCCGGGGACCCGGCCGCAGGCGGCGGGCGAGAGGAAGAGGCATGATGGACTCCTCTCCAACCCTCACTGTGATCAGCCTCGGCGGAGGCGTCCAGTCATCGGTCATGGCGCTCATGGCTAGCCGGGGCGCTTTCGACCGTGTGCCCGACTGCGCCATCTTCGCCGACACCCACTGGGAGCCGCCCAGCGTCTACGAACATCTCGAATGGCTCGGAGGCCAACTGAGCTTCCCCTTGCACGTCGTCGACAACGGGCGAAGCCTCCGCGAGGACGTGAAGGCCCTTACCGGCCACTCGGGCCACCGCAACTACGTGGACATTCCCGTCTACCTCAAGGGCGCCGAGGGCGAGTCCGACGGTATCGGCCGGCGGCAGTGCACCGAGAACTACAAGGTCAAGCCCATCCACAGGAAGATGCGAGAGCTGCTGGGCCTACGCCGGGGGCAGCGCGTGCCTCGGGGCGTGAACGTCGAGGTGTGGCTCGGCATCTCCACCGACGAGGCCATCCGCATGAAGAGTTCCCGCGACCGGTGGGTAACGAATCGCTACCCGCTCATCGAGGCCGGGATGTCACGTCGTGACTGTGCCGACTGGTGGGCGGCCCGCTACGAGAGGCCCCTGGAACGCTCGGCCTGCGCGGCCTGCCCCTTCCAGTCCCGCCACCGGTGGGTCGAGACCAAGCGCCGCTGGCCGGCTCTGTTCGCCGAGGCGGTGGAGATCGACGCCAGGTTGCGGCGTGGGCTGGCCCTCAACAAGACGCCGTACCTTCACAGGCTGCGGATGCCCTTGGCACAGGCGGTCGCGCTCGACGAAGCGGAGATGGGAGCGGACCGGCAGCGGGACGGATTCGGCAACGAGTGCGAGGGACACTGCGGCGTGTGAACGGCTAGGGCTAAGGCCCTCGACTTCGCTCCTGGAACGAGCGGCGCTAAGTCCCTGTACCGTTGCCGTCCGCTCTTCACTCTCAGTAGGGGCCGTGCCTAGGTTGCCGCCTCCCTCCGATCTCCCGTCGGCTATCCTGCTGCGGCCCGCGATTCTGGGAGCAAAGACGATAAGTCGCGCCCAATACGCAACTCGGAATGAGGTGGCCCGTTCAGCGATGTCTCTGCTGAACCTGAGCTTTGTGGCAATCTCGTTGAACAGAGCCTCAAGCCTACTGTTAACAAGGCAACCAGATAAGCGCCTCAAACAGCATCGCCTGGATAAACGACTGCCACTCCGATTATCTCAAGGGACGAGCGGACCTGGCCTCTCTGTTCTATCTCGTCCATCTTGGATTCAGTCTCGGCTCTAATGTTCCTACTCCAGCCGTGATAGAGGTTTCTCATGTTGCTCTTGAGGTCGTCCCGAGATAGCTGGCGCTTGAGCCAACTGAGCTTGCGCGCGGCGTGGGAGTCTACCGCCTGCCTTGCTTTGTCCGTCAAGAGGTCGTTCCTCGAATTGAAAGCCTTGGTAAGGAGGGCGAACTGATCCAGCAGGATCCGTTCGGCTCGTGTGATTAGGTGATCTGAATCCACATCCCCGCTCCGTCCGACTGGAGCCGGGGTCAACATGCGTATCCACTCTTGAGCTTGCTGAACGGCTACGTTTCTGACTGAGCCCGAACCACAATCGACGGCTGTACAAAGGAGTTCGGCGCGACTGGTGTAGCCTTCAAGCGAGCCTACCGCCCAGACCAGCATGGTTGGCTTGCTCACTATGCCGGACGGAGCCATACCAGAGCAGTATGGGATGTCGGCGTGTGTGTCACGCGCCAGATGCCGCGCCAACAGGACCAGTGGATGCCGCGTGTGCACGAACTCGGAAATCTCCCTATCCTCTGAGAATGAGACCTCGACCCTTCTTTGCTCCTCCAAACGCCTGCGGAAGCGAACAATGTCGGTTCGCGCATAGTGGGCAGATGGGTAGGCTCTCAGCAGTCGTTGGAGCGCATCCCGCAGTTCATCGGTTCCTCTCACCTCAAAGCGATCTTCTTTGGATAAACGCCTCATGCTGTTTGGGAGACGGTTCAGGGTGCCGTGCACGAAGTCCCCCACCTCTCCTGGCGACAGGAACCTGGCTTCCGCTTCCCTAATCTCTTCTTGATCGGACTCTATTAGCTGGCGGCCTTGCAGCGAGATAACACCCGATTGTGCAATGGTCTCACGCTGCTGCTCCCTGTTCTCGATGGTCTGGCTGATTCTCTCCAAGCGCTCTTCCTGTTGTCGTGGGGACAGATTGCGAGTGAACACATCCCTCTCGAACGAGGCGACTGCCTCACCCAATACGACCTCCATGTCACCTAGGGCCCGCTCGAAGACGCGCAGCCTCGTGTACAACCGCGACAGGATTCTCTGCTCGATTGTGCCGGTGCTGGCGAGACTTCCGACATGAACCTTGTCGGAGCGCTGCCCGAGTCGGTCACACCGCCCAATCCTCTGCTCGACGCGCATCGGGTTCCAGGGCAGGTCGTAGTTTACGAGGACGTGACAGTGCTCGAAGTCCAATCCCTCACCGGCAACTTCGCTGGCGAGGAGTATTTGGAATTCGCCGCGCCGGAACTCCGCCCCAATGCGCTCCCGGCTTTTCTCACCCCGTCGACAGTCTTCGTCCCTGGCGGGAGTGGGCCCGTACATCAACTCAAAAGAATATCCCCTCTCGCCGAGCTCTCTCGCGAGGTAATGAAGGGTTCCTCTGAATGTGGAAAAGACCATGACCCTGTCGGCCTTCAGTTCATCGAACGCGTGCCCCAGAATCTCCATCAGTGCTTCCAGCTTCAGGTCTCGTGACCTCAGAGCCGCACGGGCGTATGGCTCGAGGACCTCGATCTCATCGGATGAGAATCTCGCCTGGTGCTCCTCGTCCTCATTCTCGCTCGCGTATTTGAGGATCTCAGAGGCTACCGCAGGCACACAGCTTGCGGTTCGTCGCTCTGGCATCTGCGTTATGAATCCTGGGGGTGCGCCTTTCTCTTTGGCACGCTCTAGGCATACGTCATAGACCTTGTCGTAGAACGCCTTCTCATCGGGAGTGAACTCCACAACCCTCGTGATGGCTTCACGTATGGGTCTCGCTTCATCCACGTCGGACCGCAGAGTTCTAGTCATGTACGGGCTCAACACCTGCAGATCGCGCGCAGCGTCCACGGCGATCGTGCGCTGTCTACGGTCATCCATGTTGGATTCGGCCACGAGTCGCCGGAATCCGTCCCAGCCGGGCCGGTCTCGTCCGCCCGGCTCCAGCCTCGCCAGAACGTCGTCCGAGTCTCGCCTCCAACCTGGCGGCTGACGCCTGACCAGGCGGATCCAGTCGTTCAGATCCATGTCCCAGAGCATCTGCTCTTCGAGAAGGCGCGGGTCTTCGGCCACGTCCACGCCCAACGCCTGCATCAGGCGGACAATGTCTGACAGGCTGGTCTGCAGCGGGGTGGCAGTCAGGAAGAGCGCGGCCTTGGACCGTTCGCAGACAAGATCGGCCAGTTGGTGCTGCAATGTGTCCGTGTTGCGCAGGTGGTGGGCCTCGTCGAAGATGACGAAGTCCCACGCGATGGCCGTCTGCCCTAGCCTTGTCATGTGCTCCTCGGCGCGAATCAGCTCCAGGTTGACCACCGACTTCGCGAACCTCGGCGGCAGGACGCCGTCCCGCTCCAGCAACACCAATGCCTGCCTAAGACCTTGGGGCGATAGCGATTCCAGACGGAAGTCGAACCGCTGGAGCATTTCATCCTGCCACTTGCCAACCAGCGACTTGGGACAGAATATCCATACATTCTCAAGGCCCTGTGCTGCCCTGGACTCCAATTCTGCCCAGATCAGACCAGCCTCAATGGTCTTGCCCGTGCCCACCTCGTCCGCGATCAGGAGGCGCTGGTCCGGCGACTCCAGCATCTTCTTGACCGGCAGAAACTGATGATAGTAGAGGTCGGTGCGGGAAGCCTTATAGGAAAGGAGCTGGTCAGTGAGGGGATGCTCGAGCCTGCGCTGGGTCAGGGCGGTCCTGAATGCGTTGGGGCTCATCTCCGTGAGCCCTGGGGCGGGTTCGAGCTCGGCGACCGGCACCAGCCTCATGGACCCATTGATGAAGACCCTGGCACTTTGGCCGGAGAGAGCGGTGACCCAACCGACGGTGGACGGATCGGCCTTGTACCGAACCCTCATGTCAGGATGTAGTGCATTCATCGAGACAATCACTTACCTACTGAGCAGTTCGCGGACATAAGTCCAGTGCGGGATACTGTAGCGAATCTCTCTATCCACTTGGCCTGCATCTGGATTCCCTCTCTCGTATACATTCCAGAAACGGATCCGTAAAGCGACGTAACGGTCACCTGCATCATCTTCCTGCTCGGGCGCATTAAGCATAAATTCTC
Organism: Dehalococcoidia bacterium; assembly: GCA_034421515.1. Classification (GTDB taxonomy): domain Bacteria; phylum Chloroflexota; class Dehalococcoidia; order SHYB01; family SHYB01; genus DAOUKH01. Next base: position 41,617 of record DAOUKH010000066.1, on the reverse strand, counting down.
TCATGTGTTCCCAGTCTCTTCCCGGTTCACCCGTTTCGTGATCGATTAGTGTCCACTTGCCATAGCGCACAAGTGAATAGTGCCACCCGCATAGTCCCATGAGATTGCCGAAGTAGTTTGTCCGGTCATCAGCCCTTGGTGGTACGACGTGAACCACAAAGACTTGGAGTTCGCCGTTGGGCATCGCGAACGACCTGCCACAAACCTGGCAGCGCTTCCCATAATCGCCATGCACCATCGCTCTGAATCGATTGGCGAGTTCGGCAGCAGCCTCAGTGGGTATCCACTGTCTAACTGTTCTCTGTCCGTATTGGCCTGATCGGCCATGATCACGCGATTGTTCTGCCTGTTGCTCAGCGTGCTGCTGGGTTTGAGGGCCCGCGTCAGGAAGTGCTTCAATGCTGGCTGGGGCATCCGATGGCGTGGAAGTCTGGGCGTCGAAGAATAGCGATGCAAAAGGCACTTGGTCCACCTGCTCCGTCTGCACCTCGGCCTCAGGCTCGGGCTCGGCGACGGAGGGTTCTTCAGGCGATTCGTGCGTCTGCACCTCGGCCTCAGGCTCGGGCCTGGCGACGGGGGGTTCTTCAGGCGACTCGTGCGTCTGCCCCTCGACCTCGGGCTCGGCGACGGAGGTTTCCTCAGGCGATTCGTGCGTCTGCCCCTCGACCTCGGGCTCGGCGACGGGGGGTTCTTCAGGCGATTCGTGCGTCTGCCCCTCAACCTCGGGCTCGGCGACGGGGGTTTCTTCAGGCGATTCGTGCGTCTGCCCTTCGACCTCATAAGGGCGGACGTCCACCACGTCGCCCTTCTGGAGCACTTTCACCAAGTGCCACCGTTTCGTCTTGGATATAGGGCGTGACTCGATCACTTCCACCAAGTCACCCACCATCGCGACGCTATTGGGGTCATGAACCACAAGCTTCGACCTTCTGCGCATCAGCTTCTTGTAGAGGCGATGCCGGCTCTGCCGCTCGACCTGAACAACGACAGTTCGGTCCATCTTGTTGCTCACCACCCGTCCCGTCCTGACTTTTCGGCGGCCATAGCTCATCTCTCGGCCTCTGCCAACTCCCCTTATATTCTGTACCCGTTCGGAGACGAAGCGAGATACTTCACCATATAGGTTCGCGAGGATTCGTCCCAAAGCCATCGGCTTTCCTACTCCTCAAACAGCCGGTTCAGCTCGTGTCGATCGAGAGACATGAACCCCCACCACCCTCCTGCTCTTGTTGGGCTAGATTATTGCACAGCCTCCCCCATGCGTATGTCCTTGCTATGACTTATTGGTCGATTCTCCGTGACCATTTGTGAGTTTTGCCGAAGCTGGCCGATTGCAGCGGCGAACGCCGAGTCCTGCGGCCCCATGCGCGGAGCGGGATGGTCGTACGTGGCGTCGGTGGGCCCGGAAGTAAGGTCGGAGGCGAGATCATTCGGGTTGGTGGCCATGTGCCCTGGGGCGCCAAGGTGGAGTACGCGTTCCGCACGGGATACCCGGATCCATCGCCGCCTGCTTAGGGGCTGCGCTGTTGTATTCTTGTGCGTGGTCACGGTTCCTCATGTTTTCGAAGCAGCCAATGTTGCGTCTGGAAACCTAGACAAGAAGAATGCACCTGGAAGAAAGAGCCATGCTCACACGATTCGCGGGGCAAGACCGCCGACGCTTTGTAATCGACGCGCTCAAGGATCAGTCCGTGGTTGGCGGGAGCGACAATTTGGCTGAGGCTATCTGCGACAATGCCGAGGTCATTGGCTATTCCTCAGGTGCAGTTCTCATTGAAGAGTCCGCACCTGACAACGACATCTTCTTCATCCTGTCCGGCGCAGTCTCGATCCGGGTGGGCGGCCGAGAGGTCGCCGTTAGGTCGACGGGCCAACACCTTGGCGAGATGGCAGCAGTGGATCCTGGGCAGCCGCGGTCCGCAACCGCAGTCACCGAGGGGGAAGTGGTCGTAGCGCGCGTTTCCGCAAGCGCCTTCATCGATTTGGCTGATGCCAATCCTCGACTCTGGCGAAACATCGCCCGAGGCTTGGTCGAGCGTCTCCGGCAGCGGAACCGATTTGTATCGCCTGTGAATCCGCGCCCCGTGTTGTTCGTGGGATGTTCGACAGAGTCGCTACCTGTCGCTCAGGCGATTCAATCGGCGTTCGAACACGATCCGATAGTGGTCAAGGTGTGGACCGACGACATTTTTGAGGCATCAAGGTTTCCGATCGAGTCATTGGAGCGCGAGTTGCATGGCGTCGACTTTGCCGCCCTCGTCCTGTCCCCGGATGACAAGGTAATCAGCCGCGACTCTACAAGCGATGCTCCAAGGGACAACATAGTGTTTGAGCTGGGCCTCTTCATGGGCGCTCTAGGTCGCTCCCACACGTTCCTCTTCTGCCCGCAAGGCATCGACATCAAAGTTCCTACGGACCTCGAAGGCCTTACGACCATAAGATACAGGCTGAACTTGCAGGGCGAGGCATCGTCCACAATAGCGCCCGCTTGCAATCACCTGAGAACCTTGATAATGAAAGCGGGGCCTCGCTGAAGGCCGCGCAAGGAGATTCGATGATGAGTTTCGAAGACGACCTCAACGCAGAGGTGCTGAAAATCCTCCAAGAGCGATGGTCTGAACGAGAAGGGCGCGTTGTGCCGGAGTCAGACGACCTGAAACTCAGCAACGATGCAGTAACCCTAGAAGGCACGGTTCTCTACGCAGACTTGGACGACTCGACCAAACTGGTAGACACAAAAAAGCCTTGGTTCGCGGCAGAGGTCTACAAGTGCTTTCTAGCGTGCGCGGCCAGGGTCATACGCTCGGAGGGCGGAGAAATCACGTCCTATGATGGAGACCGCATCATGGCGGTGTTCATCGGAGATTCGAAGAACACTATTGCCGCACGATGCGCCCTCAAAATTAACTACGCCGCGCTAAAGATCATAAACCCAGCGATGCCAAAGGTGTATCGCGATGCAAACTATTCGGTTCGGCACGTGGTAGGCATCGACACCAGCAGTCTCTTTGTCGCACGGACGGGCATCCGGGGAGCGAACGACCTGGTCTGGGTAGGCCGGGCAGCCAACTATGCGGCCAAACTGTCTGCCCGGTCTGGGCCAGCCACGCAGATCACCGCCGAAGTGTACAACCTGCTCAACAAAAGCTCAAAGCTCGGAGCCAACGGGCAGAATATGTGGTCTAGGACTATTGCTCAAGAGATTGGCAACAAAACAATCTACACTTCAACTTGGTGGTGGGAAGTGTAGTAGGCGAACTGGCACCCGGCTAGGAACACGAGAGTCGCAGGCCGCCCGTCGAGGGTGCCTGCGCTGACCTCGGTTCGAGTATTCCAGGGGCCAGTGGTAAAATGGTCACCGGGAGGGCACCATGCCACCGCGCCGTAGACGCAACCGGCCAGCCAAGCGTCCTATCGAGTCCTACGACCACCGGGACAAGGATAGACTGAACAATCCGCCCGTCGGCCTCGTCACGCCGGAGACCGACCGGGACGCGGGACGGAAGACCTACGCCTACGACCCCCACCTGGACCCGCAGCTCCAATGGGCGGGGAAGGCGGAGCACACCTCCTTCAAGGCACCTACCGTCTCTCTCCACGTACACGAGCGCATAGACCCTCGCACCATCATCGAGGCTACCCGTACGCGCAACGGCAACGGCGCTCCCGTACAGGGCAGCCTGTTCGACCTGCCGGAGGAGAACCCCCCAGTCCGTAACGCCATCGAGTTCTACCAGCACCGCCACAACTGGACGAACCGCATGGTGGCCGGCGACAGCCTGCTGGTAATGAACAGCCTGCTGGAGAAGGAGGGCATGGCGGGCAAGGTTCAGATGGTCTACATCGACCCGCCCTATGGCATCCGATATGGCTCCAACTTCCAGCCCTTCGTCAATAGGCGGGATGTGCGGGACGGTCGGGACGAGGACCTGACGCAGGAGCCGGAAACTATCAAGGCGTTCCGAGACACCTGGGAGTTGGGCATCCACTCTTATCTGTCCTACCTACGGGATCGGCTACTCCTCACGCGCGAACTTCTAACAGATAGCGGAAGTGTTTTCGTGCAGATATCGGATGAGAACGTCCACCGCGTTCGCGCGATTCTGGACGAGATATTTGGAGAAGCAAATTTCGTCAGTCTGATTTCTTTCACTAAGACTTCCGGCTTTGCTACGAACTTCTTACCGAACATTGCTGATTATCTACTTTGGTACGGCAAAGATGTTTCGAAGCTCAAGTTCCATCAGCTAATGCTTCCCAAGCAGGCAGGAGAGCCTGGGGCATCGTCATACCAAGAGTTAGGTGGAGTGCCCGGGAACTTTCAGAGAATCAACTCGAACCGCCTTGCGAGGTCAGCTGATCTGACCTCGCAAGGCGGTTCGAGTTCTGATGTTCCCCTAACGATTATGGGAAAGACATTTGCTCCACGATCCGGGATGCATTGGAAAACAACAACCAACGGTTTGAGGCGACTCAACTTAGCTGGCAGGTTGGGTTATCAAGGTCAAACTCCAGCATACCTGCGTTTCCTTGACGATTTCCCAGTCTTCCAGATATCCAACCAGTGGAACGACACCGGTATAGCCGGATACGCCGCGAATAAGGTCTACGTAGTCCAAACATTGACCAAAGTGGTAGAACGCTGCATTCAAATGACCACCGACCCTGGTGACTTAGTATTTGACCCTACCTGTGGCTCTGGCACCACGGCCTACGTCGCCGAGCAGTGGGGACGTCGCTGGATCACTTGTGATACTTCTCGCGTGGCCCTTTCACTGACTAAGCAGCGCCTCATGACCGCTACCTTTGATTATTATCAGCTTGCTCACCCTCAGGAAGGTGTAGGCAGCGGGTTTCAGTACAAGACCGTCCCCCATATCATGCTGCGGGACATCGCCAACAATCCGGAGATTGACGTTATCTGGGAGAAGCATCAGCATGACTTGGAGACGCTGCGAGAGCGCTTGAACACTGCATTGGGCAAAGCATGGGAGGAGTGGGACGTTCCTCGTGACGCGGATGATGGATGGGCCACAGAAGCTAAAGAAACGCTCACCACGTGGTGGAACAAGCGCATCGTCCGCCAGGAAGAGATTGACGAATCAATTGCACGCAATGCAGGGCAGGAAACCCTCTACGATCAGCCGTTGGTGGACACCAGCAAGAGGCGTGTCACTGGCCCCTTTAGCGTCGAGGCCGTGCCCGCTCCGGCGGTCAAGCCCATCGACGACGTTGAGGACGTCGAACCGCTGCCTGCCGATAACACGATAGCCCGCTCCGGCGAAACGCTACGCCAGTCGGACTGGCGGGACGAACTGCTCAAGACGGGCATCCGTGGCAAGGCGGGACAGTTCATTCGCTTTGCCCGGCTGGAGCCCATGCCAGACTATCTTCACCTCCACGCCGACGGTGAGTCGCTGCCTAACAGGGACGGTGCTGCCTCCATCCGAGAGGGCCCGGCGAAAGCGTCCCAGCGCGTCGTCGTATCCTTTGGACCCGAGCACGCTCCTTTGGAGCAGCGCCAGGTGAACCAAGCCCTACAAGAGGCACAAACCCTTGTGCCGCAGCCAAGGGTCATCGTCTTTGCGGCCTTCCAGTTCGACCCCGAAGCCGCCAAGGACATCGACGAGACCAACTGGCCGGGTATGACACTGCTGAAGGCGCAGATGAACGCCGACCTACTCACCGAGGATCTGAAGCGCAAGCGTGCCAGCAATGAGAGCTTTTGGCTCATCGGCCAACCGGATGTGGTGGTGGAGACGCTCAGAGAAGGAAAAGGTGCGGAGAAAGTCCGGGTGTCCGTCCAGGGATTCGACTACTACAACACCAAGAGTGGCAATGTGGAGTCTGGCGGCCAGGACAAGATAGCCATGTGGATGCTGGACACTGATTACGACGGCCGCAGCCTGTACCCTCAGCAGGTGTTCTTCCCCATGTCCGGCAACCATGAGGGATGGGCACGCCTGGCCAGGAACCTCAAGGCGGAGATAGACGAGGATCTGATCGAGGCGTATCGGGGCGCTATATCCCTGCCCTTCGAGCCGGGCGAGAACCGGCGGATAGCGGTCAAGATCATCGACGACAGAGGTATCGAGAGCCTAAAGGTGATTGGGCTGGACGCCGAACCTCCGGCAACGAAGTCCAGTAGGACTCTGGAGGATATTCTCGCAGCGCGCTTCAACGACATCCCTCAAGAGGAATGGGATCGGCTGCCGGACGACCTGATCGACAACCTGGACCATTACACCGCCGGCGCGGACCGTCGATGACTGAAGTCTTCGTGGACACCGCATATCTCGTCGCCTTGGCCAGGCGTCACGACCAATGGCACGATGCTGCGGTCGCCGCTAGGAATAGGCTTGGTGAAGTACCCCTGGTGACTACAGAGGAGGTGCTCACTGAATTCCTGACCGCGATGTCGAAAGCCGGTCCCGGGCTACGGGAGGAGGCCGCGGGGACAGTCAGAGAGATCTTGGCGGCTGGAGCAATGAGGATTGTTGCTCAGACCCACCAGTCTTTCCTGGATGGCTTCGGGCGGTATGAGAGGCGGTTGGATAAAGACTACAGCCTTCAGGACTGCATCTCCATGAACGTTATGGAGGCCGAGGGGATCACAGAGATTCTCACCAGCGACCACAACTTCGAGCAGGAAGGCTTCACCATCCTGATGAAGGCGAGCTCGTAGGGCCAAGAATGGAACGATCATCAATTGACCAACTCATCATCAACAAGCCCTATGAGGAGCCAGCGGAGCACTGGGCCTATCACCGGGAGAGGCGGACTTTCTCACGTGTTAAAGGCCGTCGACCGGCGGGCTACCTGATAGCGTCCAGGGACTCCAAGACCTTCGACGATCCGGGTGTCTTCGTCGAAATCCCTCTGGTCAACCAGATAAGGCCGCGGGTAAAGGCTTGGAGTGACGCCGGGTATCCGGGCGTCACCCCCATCACCAAGCGCCTGCTGGAGTACTGGAGGGACCCGGAAGAGTTTGAGAGCCGTCGGTTCTTCTTCTGTCAGATCGAGGCTGCCGAGACGCTCATCTGGCTCACCGAAGCCACTGACAGCGAGAAGGTGGGCATCGACATTCCTGGCGATGGTGGAGAGTTCTGGCGCCTATGCGCCAAGATGGCCACTGGGACGGGCAAGACTGTCGTTATGGCGATGCTCATCGCCTGGCACATCCTGAACAAAGTCTCCTATCCCCAGGACACCCGGTTCGCCAAAAACGTGCTCGTGGTTGCCCCTGGCCTCACCATCAAGAGCCGCCTGGCTGTCTTGGAGCCGTCCCACGAGGAGAACTATTACGAGGCTTTCCGCATAGTACCTTCTTCCCTATTGGACCGGCTCCGCCAGGGGAAGGTCATTGTCCGCAACTGGCACGTCCTCAACTGGGAGACCGAAGAACAGATTGGCAGGAAACGGAGCGTGGATAAGCGCGGGGCCAAGAGTGACGAAGCCTACGTCCGCGACGTGCTGGACGATATGGCCGGGGCACGAAACCTGCTGGTCATCAACGACGAGGCGCACCACGCCTGGAGAGTGCCCGCCGAGTCCAAGGTGAAGGGCGTCGCCAAGGCCGACATCGAGGAGGCGACCAAGTGGGTCGGCGGCCTGGATCGGATTCACCGAGCGCGGAGGGTTCTCACTTGCTACGACTTCTCCGCCACGCCCTTTGCTCCTTCGGGCAAGAGAAGCTCCGAGGAAGCGCTATTCGACTGGATCGTGAGCGACTTTGGACTGAACGACGCCATCGAGTCCGGGCTAGTCAAGACGCCGAGGGTCGTGGTGCGCGACGACACACCAGTCGATGCCAAGACCTACAAGTCCCGCCTTTACCACATCTACAACGACCCAGACGTAAAGGACGATCTGAACCGCCGCGCCGAGCCCCACGAACCGTTGCCTGACCTCGTAACCAACGGATACAACCTGCTCGGCTATGACTGGAGAAAGGCTGCCAACGAGTGGCGAGAGGCCAATCTCAAGACACCGCCGGTGATGATCACTGTCGCCAACCGCACCGAAACCGCGGCCCGGGTCAAGCACGCCTTTGACCGCAAGCGAGTTCTCATAGACGAGCTCTGTGACCCGGACCGAACTTTGCACATCGACTCCGGCGTTCTGAAGCGGGCGGAGGAGTCCGAGGAACCGATAGCCGAGGTCGTATTAGACGACGAAGGTGTCCCCGACAACGGCGCTATCGGTCCCAAGCTCACTAAAGACCAGATAGCCGAGCAGTTGCGAAGGATGGTGGATACCGTGGGACGGCCGGGGCAGCCCGGTGAGCAGGTACAGAACGTTATCTCAGTGGGAATGCTCTCCGAGGGCTGGGACGCCAAAACCGTGACACACATCATGGGTCTGAGGGCCTTCACCAGCCAGTTGTTGTGCGAGCAGGTGGTCGGGCGAGGTCTCAGGCGCACGTCCTACGACTTGAATCCAGAGACAGACATGTTCGACCCTGAGTACGTGAACATCTTTGGGGTGCCCTTCACCTTTCTCCCCCATGAAGGAGGGGAAAGCGGGCCCCCTAAACCTCCTTCCCCTAAGACGGCTATCGAGCCAGTGCCTCAAAAGGCCCAGTTCGAGATCAAGTGGCCCAACATCATCCGCATCGAGCATGTCTACCACCCCAGACTGACCCTAGATTGGAGTCAGACGGAACCCTTGGAACTCAATGCTAGTGAGACGGCGCAGGTGGCCAAGCTTGCCCCGATTGTGGACGGCAAGCCCGACGTGTCCAAGCTGACGAGCATCGACCTAGAGGCATTGGCCTACGAGTACCGGACTCAGAAGATAGTCTTCGAGGCCGCACGGGACGTGTTTGACCTAATGAAGCCGTCCTGGCCAGGGAGCCGTGAGTCGCTCATCGCCCAGTTGGTCAAGCTGGTTGAGCAGTTCCTGCAGTCAGACAGACTGCTCATAGCGCCTCCACTCTTCTACCAGGACGATACCGCTCGGCGCCTCATCGTCACTCTCAACATGACAAGGGTGGTTCAGCATATTTGGGATGCCGTTCGTGTCGAGAACACGGACAGGCTCGAGCCGGTCTTCGACCGCGACCACCCCATACGCTCTACTGCGAACATGGCGACCTGGTACACAGGCAAACCGTGCGAGGCCGCGAACCGCAGCCACATCAACATGTGCGTGTACGACAGCACCTGGGAGGCCTCGGAAGCCTTCGAGTTGGAACACAACCCTCTCGTCGATGCCTGGGTCAAGAACGACCATCTGGGCTTTGAGGTGCTCTACGTCTATCGGGGCGTGGTGCGGAAGTACCGCCCAGACTTCATTATTCGCTTGAAAGCAGGAAACATACTGGTTCTAGAGACCAAGGGACAACCGGACGAACAGAGCTACTCCAAGCGCCGCGCTTTGGAACAATGGATCCAGGCCGTCAACCAGCACGGTGGTTTCGGCCACTGGTCCTCCGATGTGTCTTACAGCCCAGGGGACATCAAAGATCTCCTGCTAAAGCACGGAAAGCACTAAATGACAGCTAGGTACAATGCAGGACTATGTTCCTTTCAAGGAGCACATAGAGCCTCTGAAGGGAGCGGTAGAGCCTACCATGTGGTACAGCATTGAAGAGGATTGCAAATATAGCTTCGAGCTTCAGCGCGGAGTTCTCGCTGATTCGCCAATCGCTGAGTCCACAGTGGGTGCGTTTCTACTCAACGACCTTGCTGACGTAGAAGGTTTCTGTAGACTCCCGCCCTCTGGGTTCAGGAGCGTGAGGAGATGTCTAGTTACATAATGTCTGCTGGGACCTAAGGTATGGCCTACAGACAGCCCGGAGGGAACAATGCAGCAGATACGACTATGGGAAATCACGGCCGACAGGAAGCTGTCGGAGATACCGACGAGGTACACCAGCCTGGAACAGTGGATCGAGGACTGGCTGGCCGACGATATATCGGTGCTTGACCCCGACCTCCTGGTCATCGGCAGGCAGGTACGTACAAGCTTCGGCGGTGCAGTGGACCTACTATGCATGGACCGGGACGGGAACCTAGTGGTCGTTGAGCTCAAGAGGGGTCAGACTCCGCGGGATGTCACCTCCCAGGCTCTGGAGTATTCTTCCTGGGCCAAGGACCTAGACTTCGATGAGGTGACCAGCATCGCCGATTCCTATCTGGGCGGTTCCGGCTCACTAGAGAAAGCGTTCCGGGGGAGGTTCGAGGCAGATCTGCCCGACCAACTCAACGGAGGCCATCGCTCCCTGATCGTTGCCGAGTCCGTGGATGCCAGCACCGACAGGATCGTCCGCTACCTGGCAGAGGTTGGAGTGCCGATCAATGTGGCTACGGTGCAGCACTTCGAAGATGCCAGTGGTAGGGAGTTGTTGGCACAGGTCTACCTAATCGAGCCTGAGGCGATACAGCCCATAGCTCGCCGCACGTCCGCTAGGTCGAGGTACCGCACGGTGAACGAGCTCCAGGCCCTCGCCGACGAGAAAGGTATTGGAGAGACTTACCGGCGGCTGAGGGACGGAGTCCGGGGGATTTTCTTCGCCCAAGGGTACTCGGAGACTGTGGCATACGTCCGCCGACTGGAGAGCGGTGGAGTGCGAACCGTGATGTTGGTCAACGCGGTTCCGGGCGACGAGGCCGAGGGCGTCAAGTTTGTCGCTCACGCCACTAGGTTTGAGCGGTACATGGATGTAGGTATGGACGATCTCCGATCTTGGCTGCCAGGCAACACAGCGGAGTGCGACGTGAGGCGATGGAGCGGCAGCTCTCAGGAGGAGAGAGAATCGGCCGAAGGGTTGGAGGGCTCGTTCCAGACCACCGACGAGGTGGACAGCTTTGTGGCAAGACTTTCCGCGGTGTTGAAGAGGCAGACTGAACCCGATGGAGGAGAACTTACATGATGCTCCGCAGTCTCTGGGTCCAGCCAGGCTGCGGTTCGCCGCCGCACGCCGTCAGCAGGGCGGCGGCCCGGGCATACGACACGGCGATTGCGACAGCCCATGCCGACCGCCTCGGCCTACTCAACTGATACTGCTTCATACATCTGTCACCTCAATCGGGCCCGCGTCTGTCGATTACAGGTCCAGCACGAGCTTCAAGGTGAAGGTTCTTGATTTCGTCCAGCCTGGTACACCTTGTGGCATTCCATGAGGTTCGTGACCTTGGAGAGCCAGCCGGGGGCCGAGTCAATGAAGAACCGGTAGTTGGTCTCCTTGCCGACTTCTCCGCATGAAGGATGTTGCCCAACCGGCCATAGATCTCGATCAACTCATTCTCGCTCAGGAAGCCCTCGATGCGAGGAGCAGGTTCCTCTCCTGGGGTGCTCCCATTCAGGTCGACGGGGCTTGGGTAGAAGTTAGGATGGAGGCGCTTCGATTCTCTGAGCTTCTTGCCGATGGCCTGGGAGCTCTGGAATCCCTTCTGCGACCTCTGCCACACATCCTTATTGGACACCAGGGAGCTGAACACGATGAATTCGAGCAGCATCCAGAGTTGGAGGCAGATAGACTCCACCCGCGTCCGAATCGTGATACCGGGCATCGCCATACTGCCGAAGGTGGGTATCTCCCCGCAGTTGGGGCATGGTTCGGTGGGCTCTACTCCATACATCATGTAGGCGAAGGCCGCTTCCTGATGCCCGTGCGAGCATTCCCCCGAGGGAGTTCCTGCAGACTGCCCCTCCGTCCGCTCCCGTGCCTCGGTTGGCTATCGACCAGCAGACCTGACCATAGCAACCGGCTTCCCCTGTCCCAAGGAGATGCTCCAGGAGCGCTGGAGGTTTCGGCAGGAATCGACTACGATGCTGCCAAGAATGGCTGGGAAGGCGCGCGCGAAAGAGGCCCAAGGACGATGCCGACCAAAGCTGAGTTGCAGACGGAGGTCGAGCGCCTGCGCAAGATGATCCTTGAAATGCACCGGGAGTCGGAACGCTGGCGCCGGCTTCACTTTGATAAGGCCGGACATCCGTCATCGGACTGGCAGGATCGACCACCACCCGTATAGTGCCACGTAAGCAGGCCAGCCGGTGCCCTCCACGGGTATTCTTACCGGCAACCCCAGAAGGAGACCAGAGCGTCGCGGGCTGGCGCGTCTCCGGCGGGCCGATGAGGTCGATAACCCTAAGCCGCTTGCCATCAGTGCCTCGCGCCATCTCGCGGCCCCTTGGAGGCGGCAGGGGAACCCAGCTAAGGAGCTAAGGGGGAAATGAATGGGCAGCGATGAAGTCCCTCCGACGGAGCTAAGCGGGTCCGCGTCGTCTGGGGCGCCGTCGTCTCACAGTCGGCTATCCGTCTGGCAGCCTGGCGTCTCCGACCTCTACTACCATGAGGCCAGAGAGCGATCCCTTTGGCAAATCGCCAGGGCGGAACGCTTGTCGGGTCGGGCGCTTACCCTCGTCCAGGTCGCCTTTGCGGTACTCGCCGCCACTGGAGTCGTCCTTAGCGTGCTAGAGAGCAGCCCTTCCGACTGGCCGGTGCGGTGGGGACTTACGCTGTTGGCAGCCGTCGGCTGGGCGAGCTTGATGAGTTTACTCGCGCTCCTAGTAGGTGTGGAGCGAGGCCCATCGATGGACGAAATGAAGAAGCTGATTGAAAGGATGCCACAAGGGGAAAGCCAAGGTTTCGTCGTGCGATGTCTAGCGGATGCCTATAAGTCGGCGGAGGAGAGGAACAGCCCGCTTGTGGCAGCGCAATCCGCGCTTATCCTTCTGGCGGTCGCGGGATTGATTTTAGAGGTCGTCGCGGCAATCTTTTTAGTTCTGGAGACAGGAATCGAAACGGTGTAAGCACCAGCCAGACAAGAAGGGCGTGCAGCGGCATAAGCCATTCAGGCCCCCCGATCACGACATAGTCCAAACCCAACCGGGTCGTCGCGTCCAGCTTGGTTGCCTTGCCCTTGGCTGGCATGATCCACTTCTCCCAAGCTAAGGAAGATTTCGCCCATTATAGTAACGATCCAACTCGCGGCATCCAATAGTTCCTACGCGGGCTGGCGCGTCTCCGGCGGGCCGATCAGGTCGATGTACCGGAGCCACTTGCTGTCAGCTCTCCGCGCCACTTCTCCTATCTGGTCTGCGGTGTCCATCGGGCGGCGGTTCCGACGTCCCTCGCACTCGACGTAGCGGCCCAGGTACTTCGGGCTCATGTGGTGATAGATGCCTTCGTAGCCGCGCTTCAGGGACGCCCCAAATGACTCCATGCCGTTCGCGTGGGCCATGCCCCGTACAGGCTCTGCGCCTTCTTGTTGCCGGGCGAGGGCGTGCCGTAGAGCAATTCGAGCTGATGGGGCCCGTGCTTGATTCCCTTGCGCAGGACGTCGATGGTCCCGCGCTTGGTGATCTCTCCCTGCAGCCGAGCCAAGAACTTGCGCCGCGTCGGACTGTCCTAGTCTCGGTCGAGCGACTCGGCGGCGTTGGGCTGGGTATCACGGAGAAAGGCCGTGAGATGGACAAGGTCGACGCAGTACTCGCGGTCGTAGTCGTGCGGGTCGCCGCCGACCCAGCCAGCGTTGTACACGGCCGACCGCTCTTCGATCGCGCCCGCTTCGCAGGGATGGCCGGCCATCGCCGTGCAGATGAGGCGCTCAAGTCCCTTCTCGCTCGTGTCCGTGGTCACGCTAGCCCTCGTCGCCCGTCGGGATGTGGACCTCTCTCACTTCACCGGGCTGGATTCCCACGAGGGCGCTTCGGACAGCCTCCGTTCTTCGCGCAATATGCGGCCACGAGGTGTTCATGAGCACGACCACGGCCACCCGCCTGTTCGACATGTTCTGTTGATATTGGATGCCCTGGTCGGTAGTGATCAAAACCTCGAAGCCGGCTTCTTCGGCCCGGTCCAGCAAGTCCCCGTTGGACAAGCCGTCCCAGCCGCGCTCCCTGGCCTCTTCGACGACATGGCCAAGGAGTCGACGCCCCAACTGCCTGGGCGCTCCGTTATCGAACAGGATGCGCATGGGTGACCTTGTCCCGCAGGTCCTGCGCCACGTGCTCCAGCACGGCCTTCACCTCCGATTCCTCCACTCCGCCAAACCACTCGATGAAGTCGTAGACCGTCGCCCCGGCCGCAAGGTTCTCAAAGAGGGTGTACACAGGCAGACGAGTGTCCTTGAACACCCAATTGCCGCTCACCTTGCCGGGCACGCTCTCGACCGCTGGGCACTTGCTCCAGTCCGTCATGCCGTCACCTCCTCCGCGATTGCCGGTTCTTCCTCGGCGTCCTGGCCCCCTTCGTCAAAGCCGTTTACCAGAGGCCCATCTTCTTCCATCGGGTCTTCGTCTGGCAACTGCGCGGCCGCCTCGCGCACGTCCAGCTTGCCGGTCACCACGTCGGTGATGACCCGGGTGGGGTACTCCTCCACCAGCTCAATCTGCCGACGGACCCGAGCGATTGCGGCATCGGTATCGGTGAGAGCCCTATCGAGGTACTCCACGATGGCGGTCTGTTGGTCTAAGGGTGGGAGGAGGATCGGGTAGTTCTTCACATCGTCTAGTGAGAGGCCGTCCTTTGTTCCCCCATATAGGCTCACTTGGCCGTGAGCCTGTCCCGCTCGAGAGAGGTCGCAGAGCAACTTCTCCTCGAAGACCGTGCCCATCGCGTGGTTGTCCAGGCCCTCCAGCCGTACGGAGCCGTCGCTGTTGAGAACGGGCCTGGGGCTGAGGTTGATCGAGCGGTCCAGGAACTTCTCCAGCAGGAATCCCAGAGCGTCGGCTTCCACCAGGGTTGGGATCTGGTTGCGAAACTTGAACTTCTCCAAGACTTCCTGGACGTTGGGCGAGAAGCCGTCGAGGTAGGCCTCGAAGTCGGCCCGCAACTGCTGCTGTCGGCCCCGGGAGGTCAGGTCGCGGAGTCGGAACTGGGATGTGTTGTAGAAGGCCTCGCCGGACGCCTGGCGGAGCGCCGCGTCCTGGTTCGTCACCCCTGCGTCGTCCAACCGCTCCTTCATCCTGAGGACCGCGTCCTTCGTCGGCTCCAAGACGGCATCCAGGCGCCTGATGACGGTCATTGGCAGAATCACGTCGCGGTACTTGCCCCGCACGTAGACATCGCGCAGCACGTCATCCGCGATGCCCCAAATGAAGCCGCTGATGTTCAGGGCGCTCAACTAGCTCCTCCCTGCTCCCGGCCTGCGGCCGTGGCGACTCAGGCGCGGCGCCGCCAGGCTGCCTCTCCGGCGCGTCGGTCGCCGGGGGTTCGTCTTCCCCCTGCAACGTACCACGATCAAGGCGGTGGTCACATTGTAGCCCTGAGTGGGGAGTGAGGATGTGTGGTCAATCTCGCCAAGACTGCGTGCCCGCCGAAGTGAAGGTGCTGGGCTGGCGGAAGGACGAGCGGACCGGGATGGTGGTGCGTGGCGCCGGTGGGCCCGGAAGCCAGGAAGGAGGCGGGACCATCGGGTTGGCGGCCGTGTGCCTTGGGGCGCCAAGGTGGAGTACGCGTTCCGCACGGGGTACGACGGAGGTGCCGGGTTCTCGACGACCCAGCGCTACTCGGTCTTGGTTCTGCGCCACCGACAGCGTAGCGCCACCTTTCAAAGAGGCAATGCACATGAACCTGCCAGTGAGTGGCAATCTGAGATGTTCTATCGAAAACGCATGAGTGGTACCTTATAGGAATCACAGGACACTGCGGAGGATAGCTGTGGATGCTGGCATGGCAGATGGTCTTGGACCCAAGCTGGTCTTGATTTCAGAGCTCGGTAGTGCCCACAGCTGAGACTACAGAAGGGTAGACAGCTGGTCCAGGCCGATCAGGAGGTCTGAGCGGTGCAAGGGGTGAGGCAATAGTCTATGGAACATAGTGAGCGCAAGACACAGACTGTCCAGTTCCAGAGTTGGGAGGTTGGGGGCGAGTTACTCGACATTCTGTCGCGTGGTCTTTATTCCGATGCGAAGGCCGCGCTGAGAGAGTATGTCCAGAATGGCGTGGATGCCAGAGCTCAGAACATCACCATCACGGTGGACGGACCTAAAGCGGTCATCAGGGATGATGGGGTGGGGATGGGCCTTGATGAGATGCGGGCCGCGCGTCGGTTTGGGATGTCCAACAAGAGTCCCATGCACGCGGTGGGGTTCCGCGGTATTGGGATCTACTCGGCATTTGGCATCTGCGAGGAGATGACCATCACAAGCCGTCAGAAGGGTATGGACGGTCGGGTCGGCTGGAGATTCCGATTCGGTGATATGCGCCGTTTGCTTGAAGACGACAAGAGGTCTGATGTTCGACAGGGGGTTGGACTGCCTGGCCTCATGCTCCAGTACACAGAGCTCTTTGAGGAGCCCCATGAGGGTAGCCCTGACGACCATTTCACCGTCGTGGAGCTTGAGGGGATCGATGAAGAGTATCGGGCGCAACTGAACGACGCTTCCGAGGTGAACAATTACCTGTTGAATACGGTTCCTGTTGCGTTTGGCTCAGAGGGCTATGGAGAGACGGTCAACGGATGGCTCGTCGACCATGTAGACCTGAATCCGGTCCGGATTGCCCTGAGGATCGGAGATGAGGACGTGTTCGATGTCTTGCCGCCCGTAGCTGAGGGTGTCTACAACGTTGAGCTTGGTTGGGTCAACGATGCAGAGGGTAACCCCTTGGCGTTTGCCTGGTATGCCCTGTCCAAGAACGGACGACAGCTCCCTTCTTATGAGGGGGCTTCGGTCAGCGGCTTCCTACTGAAGATGAAAGGGTTCACCTTGGGTAGGCGAGACCTACTCAAGCCGCTCTGGCCGGCCACGGGAGGGCGAAGTCTGTACCACCACTATACGGGCGAGGTCCACATCCTGGACCCAGGGAGGCTCTATCCCAACGCGGCCCGAGACGATCTGGAAAGTAACCCCGGTAAACAGGTCTTCGAGCTGGCGCTCTCAACCTTCTTTCATCCCATGAGTCGTAAGGCGCGAGCCATGCAGGCAAAGGCGCGCGCTGAACGCCTCTTGGACGGCACGGAGGAGCTAGTTAAGCAGCTGAAGATTGAGAATGAAGCCCCGGACACGAACCCCTTCGAAACGCACGGGAAAGCCAAGTCCTCCAGGAATGCTCTCTCAAATGTACATTCGGAGATCGAGAGGCATATGAGGGCGACCAAGGGGCGAGACGACAAACCGCAGTTCGACCCCGCCCAGGAGGGAGCGCTGAACGATGCTCTCGACGAGTTACTACGCTGGATGGAGGAACTGGAACAAGTAGAGAGGGATGCACAGGCGAGAACTCTGAAGCGGAGGCGGGAGATAAAGCAGGCTCCGCCCCAATCTGACCTGCTCCAAAGGACTCTGGCGGCGGTCGAGGCGATGTCAGAGAGGTCAGACGAGCCTCGATTCAAGAGGGCCGCGACCGACCTGCAGCCGTACGTGAAGTCAGTTGCCATGGTTCGGGCTATCGGCGTGCTCGATGATCTGAAGGCGGATGGTATTGAACTGGGTTCCGAGGTAGAAGGTTGCCGAAAGGAACTGAGGACTGCCGTAGGGTGGGACCCAATGGCACCGGTCTCGCTGGAGGAGGCTCTTGGACAGCAGGGAGTCAGCCTAGAAGCTGATGAGGAGAGTCTCATTGTGGCGATCGATCACGGGTTGGTTGTGGGACTGGGGGGAAGGGGCGAAGCGTATGAGGCAGTCATACGCTCTATTGCCGACTCTGTGACCGAGGAAAAAGAGGGCTGATGGGCGGCTTTCAGTCCAGTGAAGCCAAGGACCTGGTTCGAGAAAGATACGATCTCCCGTTAGTGCAGGCTGTTCACCGCCGAAAGAAGGGCCCGATCCGGTACTTTGGGTTGCCTGGGGAACAAGCGCTTGACCTAAAGAGCTGGGGCCACCTCTGCGAGTACGTAGCTGCCGTCGAGCTCTTCCAGGACAGCTTCCAACGATTGCAGCATGTGCTCAACGTTGAGTACGGGCACCTACGTCACAGAGCCCATCTCGGAGACGTTGATCACGTCATACTGATGAACAGGGGCCGCGATCCCTCAGAGAGGTATGTTTCGAGGAAATTCCGAAGGGACGTGGGATTCACCTGGGACTTCGATGTCATCTATCTGGACTACTTTGGAAAGTTTCTGCCCTATGAGAGAGGAGATCGAGAAGTCTATGAAAGGACCCGCGCTCTGGTTCGCCTGTTTAACCATGATCGCCAGGATGCGTGGCAACCGTGGCTTCTCATCCTGACGGTCGAGTCGCGTTACGACCGAGAAGACCGGTATGCGATGCAAGACTTCCTGTCTGAGACGAAGGAAGAGGCGGACGAGGTCAAGGAAGCCATACATTATCTCCTGAGCGGTCCGGTGAGCCCCAGAGAGGAAGCGGCACGACTTGTTCACGGAACCCTCAGCTACCTCATTGGCCGAGCCGCGGCTAGTTCCGGTGTCAGGGTTAGGCCTAGGCCGACCGTGGTTTACCCTGGCTGGAGAGGCATTCCTATGTTGCACTTCGCGTACGAGATGACTCCTGCCCGCCGCCCCTTGCAGCCATCTTCGGTTCTGGGTCTGCTGAAGTCTCCGCTTCTGCAAGTGCGCAATGATCTGGCTGAGCCCTGGTTCGAGATGCTGCCCTCCCAGCCACCCGGGCAGAGTGAAGAGGAACTGCGGGCTGCGTTGGACTTCCTAGACGACGAGCAAGTCGACCAGATCATCTGACGTGTAGGCCGTCTAGTAGACAGTGCGCGTCAGGATGTTCACAGGCAGGGCCTACTGACTCTGCCGGATAGCCCAGTCATCTCCAAGGACCGAGCGGCACAGGGCCTTGATCCACTTGCGGTTGGGGATGGCAGGGAGGGACGGACGGACGTTCCCGACGTACTGGCCGGGCGTAGTCCCGGAGCGCGAAGGCTCGGGAGCCTATCTCGAGGTGGGCATCGCAGGCCCCGCACGTGACGGGCGCGCCAGTGTTGCCGGGTCGTTCAGGAGAGCCCTCAAACCGGCTGGCTCCTCAAGTAGACCGTCAGTTGGTGCCGGCATGGTACTGGGTCCACGCATGGGTGCGTGCCCCTCCGTGGGAATGGGAAGGCCTCCTCAAGGGAATCAGCGTTCCCCAGCTCTCGATGAGGCCCTTTTGGGGTGGGAACGCGCCACCGAAACCGAGTACGCGCTTGGCCCTCGCCACAATCCCGATCTGATGGGGCGACACATGCAGTATACTGCGCGGGTTGTGGAGACTGGCCTTCTGAAAGCGGTAACGGGAGTGTTTCCATGCGTGAGGTCATACTGAGGGCATCGGAGACGGCCGCTTCCCAAGGGGGTTCTGATTGCTGTCCAGGAAAATCCTGTTAATCGAACCTGGCTACTCAAACAAGTATCCCCCACTGGGCCTGATGAAGCTTGCCGCCTATCATGGGTCCCTCGGCCGCGGGGACCATGTCACATTCGTCAAGGGAGAAGCCACGGACGTCCTAAATCGAGCGTGGGACAGGGTCTACGTGACCACGCTATTCACCTTCGAATGGAAGCGTACCGCCTCGGCAATCGACTTCGCCATACGTGCGGCAGGCAATCAACCGGAACGTGTGTTTGTCGGCGGGATCGCAGTCTCGCTCATGTACGACGCCTTCCTCAATGAGCCCCGCTGGGCCGGCGTACGTTTCATCAAAGGCTTGCTCGACGGCCCTCCAGCAGCGTCTTTAGCCTTATCCGCAGAAGACTACGAGTTTGGCGCCGATGATCTCACTGGCACCCCGATAGAGGAACTGGTCCCTGACTACGGCATTCTCGACCAAATCGACTACGGCTACCCGGTCCATGATGCCTATTTCGGCTACGCATCGCGCGGGTGCGTGAGGAAATGCTCGTTTTGTGGAGTGCCTAAGCTTGAGGGCGCCCAACGAGAGATGCCGCCCCTCTCAAAGTTAGTGAAAGGGGTGAGCAAGCGGCACGGGGAGAAAAAGGATCTCGTGCTCATGGACAACAACATCACGGCGTCAACTCGCTACAAGGAGGTGATTGCCGAGATCCGGGACTTGGGGTTCACACCAGGGGCCAAGTTGACCCGCGACGGAAACAGGTCAATCAAACGGCGGGTGGACTTCAACCAGGGGGTGGACGCACGAATCCTCGCAAAGTCGGATATGTTCCTGCGCGAAATGTCCACTATCTGTATCAGTCCGCTTCGAATCGCTTTCGACCACATCGGTGTCAGAAAGGTCTACGAGAGGTCGATTCGCATGGCGGCCGACAACCAGATCACATCCCTGTCCAACTACATGCTGTACAACTTCATGGACACCCCGACAGACCTCTACGAGCGAATGCGTCTCAACATCGACCTGAATGAGGAATTGGGAATACGCATCTGGTCCTTCCCGATGCGGTACCAGCCCGTGACATTGAAGGACCGGTCGCACGTGGGCGAGAGGTGGAACCGGTACTACCTCCGTTCCTTCCAACTCATGCTCCAGGCAACCAAAGGAGTTGTGAGCGGCAGTCCGTCCTTCTTCTTGCGAGCCTACGGGGAAGATGCGGAGGACTTCGAGAGGTTACTCAGATTGCCCCACGCCTTCATCTTCTACCGAGATCACTTCGGAGAAGGAGAGGGGAGAGCCCAGAGGGAGGAGTACGAGTCGCTTCGCCGGGGCCTTTCGGCTTCCCAGGAGAAGGAATTCGTGGGCCTGCTAGCCAATCCGTCCAGCGGGCATGGAATGGGGTCTAGGCAATTCCGAGATTTAGCACAGGATCAAAGTGTCGACCGGAGAATGAGACAGTTGATGATGTTCCATGGACTGGACACCAGGGAGGACGCGAAGACGCACAGTCGTCAGTTCATGGAGGAAATGACCGGGAGTGGAGCTTACCTCGAGGATGACGAAGTCGTCGAAGATGCCGGTCTGTTCGACCATGATGAAGCCCTCGCAGTCAAAGGTACGCAGCTCGTATGAGCGTGGCCATGGGTGAGGCTGCGCTTCACAGCCAAACCCGCTCCGTGCTCTCGGGTGCGGGACTTCTCGGGCTTGTGACGACCGGGATGTACGATACCCCGCTGTCCATGTACAGGGAATACCTACAGAATGCGGCCGATGCCGTCGGAGACAGTGGGTTACTAGGCAGAGCGCGGGTAGACATCGGGATCGATGTCACTGAGCGCCGGATCAGGATTCGAGACAACGGCCCAGGCCTGTCCCAGAGGGAAGCGCTTGAGCGGCTCTTGCCTATTGGCCGCAGCGACAAGACGCTGGGCATCGATAGAGGCTTTCGGGGCGTCGGGCGGCTTGCCGGGCTTGCCTTCGCGAAGACAGTGTCTTTCTCCACACGCGCCCGCAAGGACCAGTCAGTAACTCGAATCACCTGGCATAGCGACCGGCTTCCCGAGACCACGTCCACGGAGTCGGGGCTCGAGGAGGCCATTCTTGACTGCGTCGATGTGGAAACCCTGCCGGCTTCAGATCACCCTGAGCATTTCCTCGAAGTCGAAATCGCAGGCGTGGCGCGTCACTCCGCAGGACTGCTGCTCAATCGTGACGCGGTACGTGACTACATTGGCGAGGTGTGCCCGGTCCCCATGAGTTCGGAGTTTCCCTTTGCCGACAAAGTCGAGATGGTGTTCCATGGTGCTAAGGCACCGCTAACCTTAGAGGTGCTGGTGCAAGGAGACCCAGGTCCGGTGCAGAGACCATACGGAAAGTCAATCCGGCTCTCGGCAAACAAGGACGCCGAATTCACGGAGTTCCAGGCGATCCGCATACCGAGCGTCGACGCGAATAGCGAGGCGGCCCTTGGTTGGGTCGCGCACTCTTGCTACCTCGGGGCGATCCCAAAAGAGCAGAGATTGCGTGGCATCAGAGCCAGGGTGGGCAACATACAGATTGGTGACGAGGCTGTTTTCGACGACCTCTTCACAGAGGAACGCTTCAACCGATGGTGTGTGGGGGAGCTACACATCCTGGACTCTCGGATCATTCCCAACGCAAGGCGTGACTACTTCGAACCTGGACCGCACTTGCGAAACCTCGAAAACCAGCTGACCCCCGTGCTACGCGACATCAGCACCCGGTGCAGGCGGGAGTCCACTGCTCGCAACCGTACCAGGAAGATTCTCTCCTCACTGTGCAATATCGAGGACCGCTATGCCCTGGCGACAGCTGGTTATCTCACTCCAGAGGATTCGGCCGGGCTGGTCCAAGAAGCGTTGCTGGAAGTCAAGGAGGTCCGCAAGAGCACCGGTAAGGGCAGTATCGACAACGTCACTCTTGAGAGGCTCGCTATTGCGGAAGACAGACTGAACAGCTTTTCAGTTGAGACGGAGCCGCAGCGGTTCGGCAACATGGACCCCTCGGAGGTTGTCGTTTACCAGAGGGTTTTGGGGGCGCTGGCAAGTCTCGCGCCCTCACCGGGATCAGCAAGAGAGCTGATTGAAATGGTGTTCGAAGAAGCGTCCAGAGTGGGGCAAAGCGGTTCAGGTATGAATCCAGACCAAAGGGCCGGGGAACACTCCCTGGCCCGCCCTGGCCCGGCTGGCTCTGAATGACGGGGCAGGTTCTATGGGAAAGCCCCGTGGGCGGGCGAAGCCCGTCGTGAATTGAGCATAGGACCTGTGGGTGGTGAGAGTGGGATGGAGATGAGGTGGGAGAGTCCACCAAGCAAGCGGGCCGGGAAGCCCGGTGGAGAGAAGCGGGAGTGTGGAGGAGTCCCTCCCGCAGGAAGCGGCGGGAGCCGCTAGCCAAGCATAGGGATAGTGTCGGGCAACGGCGACGACGACGGGTCGGCTATGGGGTCAATTGGAACCTAAGTACGAAGGTTCTGGATTTTGTCCAGCCTGGTACCCCTGGCGCGACTCGAACGCGCGACACACGGTTTAGGAAACCGTTGCTCTATCCACCTGAGCTACAGGGGCACGCGCGGATATAGTCGATTCTACCACCGGACCGGCGGCGGCTACGCCCGCGGCTCTATCCCCCGCTCCTTCATCATGTTCTTGATGAAAGGAAGCAGGCCGCCCGCCTCCATGATCTGCATCGGCGGGCTCCCCTCGGGCCACGCCTCGGCCTGCAAGACCGTTCCCTTGGTCAGGTTCTTCGTCTCCCCGGTCAGCAGACTTACCTCGCCCTCGTCGCCTTCGTCGAAGGCGTCGGAGACGCCGGGGCACCACAGCGTGGGCATGCCGATGTTCACCGAGCTGCGCAGGAAGATCCGCGACGTCGATTCCGCCAGCACCGCCGCGATGCCGTTCAGCTGCAGCATGAGCGCCCCGTTCCGGCTCGATCCGCAGCCGAAGTTCCGCCCCGCCACGATGATGTCCCCCGGCTGCACCTCGTGAACCCACTCCGGCCGGTTGGTGGAGAAGCAGTACGGGGCCGCCTCCTCGTCGCTCAGTTTTCTCGCCAGCACGATGTGCCCCGGCATCATGAGGTCCGTGGCGACGTTGTCGCCGAACTTCCATACCCGGCCCTTGAAGATCGTCTGCATCCAGGTCGCCCCTAGAGGAATTTTCTCGGGTCGGTGATGTACCCGGTCACCGCCGACGCCGCAACCACCGCCGGATTCGAAAGATAGACGAAGGCCTCCGGGCTTCCCTGCCGGCCCATGAAGTTCCGGTTCGTCGACGAGATCGACACCTCGCCGTCGCCGAGCACGCCCATGTGACCCCCAAAGCACGGGCCGCACGTCGAATGCTCGATGTTCGCCCCCGCGTCCGCGAAGACCTCCCAGAGCCCCTCCTTCAGGCACTCCCGCCAGATCGCCTGCGACGCCGGGCTGCACAGCAGCCGCACCTCGGGGTGCACCTCGCGCCCCTTCAGGATCCTGGCCGCCGCCCGGAAGTCCTCCATGCGCGCGTTGGTGCACGACCCGATCAGCGCCTGGTTTACCTTGATCTTCTCCGGCTCCAGGTCGGTGATTGACTTCACGTTCGACGGGTCGTGCGGGCACGCCACCTGCGGCTCAAGGTCCGTCACGTCCAGCGTCAGCCGCTCGGCGTACTGCGCGTCCTCGTCCGGAAAGACGTGCTCATAGGAACGGTCGACCCGCCCCTCCAGGAACTCGTCCACCTTCTCATCGGCCTCGAAGATGGCGAACTTCGCCCCCATCTCCACGCCCATGTTCGAGATCGTCCACCGGCTCGAAAGCGACATCGCCTCCGCAGCCGGGCCCCGGAACTCCATCGACTTGTAGAGGCCGACCTCGCTCCCCCACGTTCCCAGGATCTTCAGCACGATGTCCTTGCCGAAGATGAAGTCGTCGACCCCCGCATACGTCCCTTCGAGGCGGACCTCCATGCTCTCAGGAACGCGGAACCAGTACTCCCCGAAGATCAGGCAGAGCAGGCTGTCCATCGCCGCGTTGGTCGCGCAGGCGTTGAAGACGCCCCCGGAGGTCGAGTGGGAGTCCGGCATGGCGATCAGGTCGCCCGGCGCGATCATCCCGTTCTCTGGATAAAGCTGGTGCAGGATGCCGTGGCGTCCGTACTCCCAGTAGTTCTTGATCCCGAAGTCCTTCACCGCCTGCCGCAGCTTGATGACCTGGTTGGCCGCCACCACCGAGGGAGGCGGCGCCAGGTGGTCCTCGACCATGTAGACGCCGTCGGGATTCGCAAGCTCGGTCACGCCGAGCTCGTAGAGCTGCGCCAGTTGCGTATTCGCCGATGTCGCCGTCGCGTCGACGCGGCACCAGAGGAACTCTCCCGGCTTCACCTCGTCCCGGTCGCCGTGGGCGGCGAGTATCTTCTCCGCTATGGTCATTCCCATGGGCCGTTCCTCAATTCCGCGCTGCGGGCCGCGCATCCGCCGGCGCGTGTAAGATACCCGCCGTGGCGTTCGGTTCGGAGAGCCAACAGTTTAGCAACAAGAGCGAAAGACCACCAACGTTGGCAGAGGGGAAGGTAGCGGCGTGAAGCAGACGGCAAAGCTCCAGGAGCTCTTCCATAGCGGCGAGGTCTTCATCATCCCCGGAGGGGCCTGCGCCCTCCACGCCCGCATCTACGAGGCGGCCGGCTACGACTGCGCCTACATGTCCGGCGCGCAGACCAGCGCCCACATCCTCGGCATTCCCGACGCCGGCCTCATCACCATGACCGAGATGGTCGAGAACGCGGGACGCATGGCCGCCGCCGTCGATATACCCGTGATCTCCGACGCCGACCAGGGGTTCGGCAACGCCATCAACGTCCGCCGCACCGTGGCCTCGTTCATCCGCGCCGGCGTCGCCGGCATTCATATCGAAGACCAGCCGATGCCCAAGCGCTGCGGCAACGTCATGGGCAAGACCGTCATCCCCGTCGAGGAGGCCGTCGGCAAGTACCAAGCCGCCGTCGACGCCAAGAACGACCTCGACCCCGACTTCGTCGTCATCGCCCGCTGCGACGCGCGGGGCGCCTCCGGAGGTACGGTCGACGAGGCCATCCGCAGGCTCCGCGCCTACAAGGAGACCGGCGTCGACGTGCTCTACTTCGAGCAGCCCCTGAGCCTCGACGAGATCCGCACCGTCCGCGCCGCCGTCGACGGCCCCCTCATGGCGACCACCCACCTCCTGAAGCCCCCGCCGAGTCCCCAAGAGCTCGGCGCCGCCGGCCTCTCCGCCGTCTTCATCCCCGGCCTAATCCTCGAGCCGTCCCTCAAGGCGGCGTGGGAGTACGCCCACGACTTCAAGGCCCGCGGCTACGAGGCGCAGCGCGAGCTGGCCGAGAAGGAATGGCGCTACCCCATGCCCCACGTCTTCGACGTCGTCGGCTTCCCCAAGGTCTTCGAGTGGGAGGAGAAGTATCTGCCCGCCGAAGACGTCCAGCAGCGGTACGAGGGATCGGTCGGCGGCTACGACCCGCGGGCCTCCGCCCGCGCCGGCGGGGGTTAGCTCAGCAGGGCGACCACGGCGGCCGGCAGGTCGGCGGTGCTGCGCTCGATCGGCGGCATCTCCTCGCCGTCCTTCGCCGCCTCGTCGAGTCCCTTGTCGAGGGCCGCGAGCACACGGTCGAGGCTCGCCATCTCCTCGGCGTCCAGGTACCGGGTAACGGTCCGCACGCGGTTGAGCGTGCGCTCGTGGACACGTTCCTGCAGCATCTTGCCCTCGGCGGTGAGCTTCACCAGCACGAGCCGTCGGTTGGTCGGGTCTTCCAGGCGTTCCGTTAGTCCCATTGAGACCAGTTTGTCCACCATTCCCGTGGCTGCGCCGCGCGTGACCCCCGTGAGGCGCGCGATCTGCGTCATGAACATCGGCCCGTTGCTGAGCTCGCGCAAGACCTTCAGTTGGCTGACGGTGAGGGAGTCGACGGCCCCCGCCCCTTCGAACTCGGCAGTGAGATAACTGACGAGCCTGCTGACCGTGGCGCGGAGCCGTTCGTCGATGTCGTGGTCGATGGTGTGGTGGATGACCAGGCCCTCCGAGGGAAGCTCGCGGAATTATACAACGCTTGTGCGCTGTGTCACAAAGCCCATCGTTTAGATGATAAACCTTTCAGTATCTTGACAGTGTAGGTACCGTGCGGTAGCTTTGCACGGCCTGCATCGGGGTGGGACGGTGGCGATCCTCCCGCTTACCCGATGGCTACGAACCTTCGGTTTGCAGAAAGGTAGGGAGGGTTGGCATGAAGACTCTACGACGCAGGTTGACTCGCCGCTTCGCTAGTCTCGCGGTTTTGGGCGTCATCGTCGCCCTAGTTGCGGCCGCGTGCGCGGGGGCGGATGGACCCCCAGGCCCCGCAGGGCCGGCAGGACCCGCGGGACCGGCAGGCCCAGCAGGACCGGCGGGGCCGGCAGGACCGGCAGGACCCGAAGGACCGGCGGGCGGCGACGCCATGATGCCCAAGGCCACGGCCACGCCCGTGCCTCCCGCCCCTACCGCGACCCCCGAGCCCCCGAAGGCGATGTTCATGACGCCTGACGAGCTCATTCCGGACGGTCTCGAGGAAGCCCACCCGCTCATCTACCAGTACCACTGGAGCCGGTTGGCGCCGCCCGCGGCCGGCCCGCCGGACACCGGCGGGACCCTGCGGCTCAGCATCTCCTTCGAGCCGAATAACTGGTCGTCCCTGGAAGGCAACTTCGGCACGCTGATCTACGGCACCCTGGTCTACAACGGCCTGGTGCGCGCCGACATGCGCCTCTCCGAGGCGCTGAAGGGCAACGACAACCTCCGGGCCCTCGTCGTCGCCTGCGACCTCTGCGAGAGCTTCGAGGTCAGGTCGCCGTCCCAATACGTCTTCAACCTGCGGGAGGGCGCCCAGTGGCACCAGACCGACCCGCTGAACGGCCGGCCGGTCACCGCGGCCGACGTCAAGCAGGCCTACGACCGGTACCTCGACACCGGCGCCCTTCGACAGTACGGCCAGTTCCAGACCGTCGAGAGCATCGAGGCTCCCGACGACAGCACGGTCGTCATCAACCTCAAGTTCCCGCGCTCCGGGTTCCTTGAAGCCATTACCGCCCCGGCCTTCATGATCCTGCCTCCTGAGGCCTTCGACAGAGAGGGCGGGGCAGCGGTAGAGCCGCCGCTCGGTTCCGGGTCCTTCGTCTTGAAGGAGCACCAGCGCGGCGCGCGGCTCGTCTTCGAGAGCAATCCTAACTACTTCAAGACCGACGAGTTCGGCATCCAAATCCCGTACCTCGACCAGATCGAAGTCACCGCCCTGGACGCCACCGCGCGGTCGGCTGCCTGGAGGACGGGCAACCTCGACCAGACCCTGGCGCTCAACAATGCGACGGTGACGTCGCTCCTCCAGGAAGAGACCGTCCCCGACACGGCCAACCTCCGCATCGAGGAAGCCAACACCGCGGGCGCCTCCTTCTTCCAGATGCAGCTCCGTGAGCCGCCCTTCGACGACGTCCGGGTCCGCCGAGCCCTCTCGATGGCCATCGACCGGGAGCTCATGATCGAGCTCGCCCACCAGGTCGGCTACTGCCAGCCGCAGGCCATTCCAACGTGGTGGCAGGGCTTGGACTATCCGCCGGCCTGCGGTGATGCCGCATGGACCGAGTACTCTCCCGACACCGCCCGCGGGCTGCTCGCCCAGGCCGGGTTCGGCCCCGATAACCCGCTCGAGTTCACCTTGACCGGGCATGGCACCGGCGGCGAGATCAACCCGCGCTTCATCGCCATGTTCGAGGTCGCCCAGCAGTCCTGGGAGGACATCGGCGTCAAGGTCAACATCGTCACCATCGAGCGGACCTTGTTGGAAAGCCAGCTCCGTAGCCAGGAGTTCACCGGCATGATCGGCGGCACGGGCGTCGGCGGCGGCAACGACCTCGACTCCTATGCCCAGAAGGTCCGGAGCGATGGGCCGGAGAACTTCTCCGGCATCAACGACGCGGAGATCGACCGCTTGGTCGACCTCCAGCAACGGAGCGTCGACCAAGCGGAGCGCCGCGCCGCAGCCACCGCCCTGGCTCAGCGCCTCGACGACCAGGTCTACTTGCTGGCGTTGACCTCGGGGTACTTCGGCGAGTTCACCCGTCCCTACATCCAGAATTGGGCCACCCACGCCCTCTACCTCTGGATGCACGGGTTCGGTTCACACGCAATGGAGAACACCTGGATTCTTGAGTCAGCCCGCTGACGCAGGCCACCACGCGATAGCGGCAGACGACCGCAAGAATCATCGATTTGGGTACAGGGCGCCGTCCTCCCGGCGCCCTGTACCATTTGTAGGCCCAATCAGGGGCCATAGGTTGACCGGCCCCGCGCGCGGGGCCGGATAGGAAGTGCGAGGGGGACGTATGGACATCCCGCCGCCGACACAGCAAGACTGCGCTCAGTTTGACTTCATCGAAGGGCTCAAGGTCCACAACTACACCAAGTACGTGCGGTCGATTCTCGACGACTACCCCGGCCGCGCCCGGGCCTACGAGCAGGAGCGCGGCTACGCCCCGAGGAGCATCGAAGAGGCCGGCATCCTGATTGAGCAGGACCCCCTCTACTCCTTCGCCGCCTCCATCGCCCACTACTCCCAGGCCTACATGTGGCTGGCCGTCCGCGACTCGCTGACCCCGCACGAGGGCATGTTGTCGTCGCAGGTCGACGAGCTGCTGCCGCCCAACCCCAGGGGCAAGCTCGAGCTCGACCCCGACCTCAGGCTCCCCAAGTGGTACACCGAGATCGACACCCACCTCCAGCTCGGCGGCTACGGCGGCGACCCCCTCGTCGCCTTCATTTACACCCGGGGCCTCCCCATCTTCCGCACCCGGTGGCGCAAGCAGGGCTACCCCAAGGAGACCTTCCTCGCCTTCGCCCACATGGCCCCCCGCCGCGACTACAAGCGCATCCTCGACATGGGCTGCGCCGCCGGCGGCAGCACCATGATCCTCCGAGAGGCCTTCCCCGACGCCGAGGAGGTTATCGGCATCGACTTCGCCGAGCAGGCCCTCAAGTGGGGCCACATCGCCGCCGAGGACAAGGGCTTCGAAATCACCCTCGCCCAACGCGACGCCGCCGACACCGGTTACGAGGACGCGAGCTTCGACCTCGTCTCCTCACACTTCCTCTATCACGAGACCCCGCCCGACGTGATGCTGCGCTCGCTGCGCGAGTGCTACCGTCTCCTCGAGCCCGGCGGACATCTCCTGATGATGGAGCTCCCCTGGTATCACGCCATCGAGCCCCAATACGGCTTCATGCTCGAGTTCGATACGCGGGGGAATGCCGAGCCCTTCCTCGGCCCCACCCACTCCATGAATGTCCCCGCCATCCTCAGCGACATCGGCTTCGAAAACGTCCGCGAGGGGCCCAACCCCTACCACGACGAGACCTACTTCGGCGGCGTCGGCCTCATGCGCGACGGTCGCTTCCACGATTGGCAGCGCTGGGTGACGCAGGCGGACAAACCTCTCTAGAAAGCGAGCGCGAAGCCCCATGCCCAAGGACTGGACCGTCGTCCCGCCGTATCACGGCCTCAAAGACCCCGAGGCGGACAGGCTCTTCGGCGTCATCCTCTCCCTCGGCGCCGAAGTCTGGACGCTCCGAGACCGCATTAACCTTCTCGAAGAAGTCCTCGAGTCCAAGGGCATCGACGTCAAGGCCGAGATCGACACCCGCGCTCGCGACAACAACCGCATCCCCCAACTCGAAGAAGAGCGCGACGCCTTCATGGAGCGCTTCCTCCGCGCCCTCGACCTGCGCTTCCGCGCCTAGTAGAACTGGAGAACTGGCAGCCCCCATGAGGGAACAGCAACTCCACCGCGCCATGAACGAGCAAGGCATCGACGCCCTCCTCGTCACCGCGCCGCAGAACGTCTTCTACCTCACCGGCTACCGCGTCTTCGGCTTCACCCACTTCGAGTCGTTCGCCATCCTCCCCGCCGGCGGCGCCGAGCCCGCCCTCGTCACCGGCCACTTCGGCCTGCTCCAGGTCGCCGGCGCCTGCGACCGCCCCCTGCGCCTCTTCACCTTCGACGACACCCACTTCAACGCCGTCTTCCCAACCGACCTCGCCTCCCCCATCGTCCCTTGGCCCACCCCGCCCGGCGCTGAGGAGCGCCTCGCCGACGTCCTCTCCCGGACCCAGCGCACCGGCGCCGTCGACCCCGTCGACGCCCTTGCCATCGCCCTCGACTCCCTCGGCCTCGGCAACGCCCGCCTCGGCTTCGACGACCTCAACCTCGCCCTCCGCCTCAACCAGGACGCGCAAGTTGACCCGCGCCCCGTCGACGCCCGCCCCCTCCTCCATTCGGTCCGGCTGGTCAAGACCCCCGGCGAGCTCGCCGCTATGAAGCAGGCCGCCGCCCTTACCCAGGAAGCCTTCTCCGAAGCCATCGCGGCGGCCCGACCCGGCGTCGCGACGGCCAACCTCGGTCGCATCTTCGTCACCGAGCTCGCCAGGCGCGGCGCGACCACCCCCATCGGCGCCAAAGGCTTCGGCATGGCCCAGATGTTGCACCCCACCCTCGAACCCGGCGCACTCGTCCCTTGCGCCGCCATCGCCGTCCACGACTGGTACAACACCGACATGGGCCGCACCCTCGTCGTCGGCCCGCCCACCGCCGAGCAGCGACGCATCCACGGCCTCCTCGAGTCGGCCTTCGACGCCCTCGAGGCGCTCATGCGACCCGGCAAGGCCACGGACGACGTCTTCCCCATCATCGAAGATAGCGTCCGGCGCGGCGGCGGCGACCCCGGCCGCCTCGCCCTCTACGTCCACGCCATCGGCATCGACAGCTACGACTACGGCCACAACGCCCGCCAACCCGGCTTCATGCTCGAAGAAGGCGCCACCCTCTGCGTCTACGCCCTCTACATGGCCCCCGAGGCTGGCGGCGCGGCATTCATCGAAGAGGAATACGCCATCGGCGAATCCGGGCTGGAAGCCCTTTACACCGTCCCCCGGACCCTCATCCAAGCGCCCGCGGACGGCGTCGAAGCCGGCGCCGCCGTCGCCGGAATGGCTGGCCGCCCATGAGCCCAACCAGAAAAGGCTACGTCGCGCTCGACCACGGCCAGGTCCACTACCGCGAGGCCGGCGATGGCCCCTGCCTCGTCTTCCTCCACCAAGCCGCCGGCGACTCCCGTGCCTTCGAGCCCGTCATCGACCTGCTCGCCGGCGACTACCGCTGCGTCGCGATCGACCTCCCCGGGTTCGGCAGGTCGGACTACGCCCCCGAGGCGCTGACCGTGCCCGGCTACGCCGCCGTCGTGCTCCAGACCCTGGACACCCTCAACGTCGACCGCGCCAGCCTCTTCGGCCAGCACGGCGGCGCCGCCGTCGCCGCCGAGATCGCCGCCACCCACCCGGTGCGCGTCGCGCGCCTGATTCTCTCCGGCTCCCCGCTGTACACGAAGGAACAGGGCGAGGCCAATCTCGCCGGCTTCCCCCGCCTCGTCCTCCAAGAGGACGGCAGCCACCTCATCGACTTCTACACTTACATGGCCACCTGGACCCCGCCGAAGGACGACGCCGAAGCCAAGGCGATGACCTACGAGCTCGTCGGACGCCTCCGGCCCGGCCCCAGAAACGTCGAGGCCTACGCCGCCGCCTTCACCTACGATCTTGAAGCCGCCCTGCGCCGTATCGGCGCGCCGACGCTGGTGCTGGCGGGAGAGAAGGCCCCCGGCGTCAAGGACGTGGAGCCGGTCTGCTCCTTCCTCGCCGACGCCGCGAGCGCTATCGTGCCCAACGTCGGAAACTGGCTGGAGGCGGAGCCGCGGGTTCTGGCCGACATCTTGCGGAACTTTCTCGAACAAGACAGACAATCATAGGAGGTTCGCGATGCCCCAATGGGACGACGTGATGACAGACAACGACAAGAAGCTCATGGGCATGGGCTTCGACATGCGCAAGCCGACCGGCTTCGGCGAGAACCCCGCGCTGGTCGTCATCGACATGAACAAGGGCGCGGTCGGCGAAGACTCGCCCGTCTACGAGCAGTTCGACCGCTACCCCCGCACCTGCGGCGAGTACGGCTGGCGCGCCCTCCCCTACATCCAGCGCATCCTCGCAAAGGCGCGCGAGACCAAGATCCCCATCGTCTACAGCCGGCACGTCTTCCGGGCCACCCACGGCCTGCCCCGGCACGACGATCCGGAATTCGCCTACAGCGAGCTGAGCCCCCAGTCGGAGATCGTCGATGAACTCGCCCCCGAGCCCGGCGAGCTGATGATCGAAAAGACGCGGGCCAGCGTCTTCTTCAGCACGCCGCTCCTCTACGTCCTGATGAACCAGAAGGTCGACACCCTCATCATTACCGGCAACTCCACGAGCGGCTGCGTCCGCGCCACCGTCGTCGACGCCTCCTACTACTCCCCAACGTTCAAGGTCGTCATGGCCGAGGAGGCGATCTTCGACCGCATCGAGCTCTCCCACAAGGCGGGCCTCTTCGATATGCAGCTCAAGTACGCCGACCTGAAGACCACCGACGAGATCATCGCCTACCTCGACCAAGTCCAGGCAATCAGGGCCGAGACGGCCACGGCCTAGACCCAGCCCCACCGGAGGCTCCACCATGCCCCTTCCTCCCGACCGATTCGACTACGTCCCCCTCACCGACCGACCCGTCCTCAAATGGCCCGGCGGCGCTCGGGTGGCCTTTTGGATCGCCCCGAACGTCGAGCACTACGAGTACCTCCCGCCGCCCAGCGACATCCGCAACCCCTGGCCGCGCGTGCCGCACCCCGACGCCATGTCCTATGCCCTGCGCGACTACGGCAACCGGGTCGGAATCTGGCGCATGATCGAGGTGACGGACAAGCACGACATGCGCTGCACCGTCTCCCTCAACGAGGCCGTCCTGGAGCACTACCCCGAGATCCGCGACGCCATGGTCGAGCGCGACTGGGACTACATGACCCACGGCATCTACAACACGCAATACATCACGACCTACGACGAAGAGCAGGAGCGGGAGTTCTACCGCGACTGCCGCGACACGCTCATGAAGCACACCGGCAAGCCCCTCAAGGGGATGCTCGGCCCGTCGCTCTCCACCACCGACCGCACCCCCGACCTCATGGCCGAGGCCGGCCTCACCTACCACACCGACTGGTTCCACGACGACCAGCCGTTCCCCCTCAAGGTGAAGTCGGGCAAGCTCATCTCGATGCCCTACTCCATCGAGTTGAACGACGCCCCCTACTTCAACGCGCGGTCGGCATGGGAAGCCGACGAGTTCGCCAGCATGTGCAAGCGGCAGTTCGACCGGCTCTACGCCGAAGGCGAGTCCAACGGCCGGGTGATGTGCATCGCCCTCCACCCCTTCCAGATCGGCCAGCCCCACCGCATCAAGTACCTCGACGACATCCTCTCCTACATCCTCTCTCACGAGGGCGTCTGGAAGACGACGGCCGACGAGATCACCGACTACTACCTCGAGAACTACTACGACGACACCGTCGCCTTCATCGAAGAGCGGAAGGCGTCCCGCTAGATCGGCCCCCCGCGGGGGAAGGAGTCAGGCCTATGCCCGGCATGCGCAGACCAGGAATGGACAACGACTACTACGACTATTCGCCAATCTCCACGCGGAAGCCGCTGGCATGGCCCGGCGGAGCGCGGGTCGCCCTCTGTGTCATCGTTGCCCTGGAGCACTACGAATACCGGTTCGTCGACGGCGCATTCGTCCCCGCCGACGTGCCCGGCGGCGGCCTCGGACGGCGCCCCTTCCCCGACCTCGCCGCCTACTCCCACCGCGAGTACGGCAACCGGGTCGGCCTCTACCGCGTCCTCGAAGTCCTCGACAAGTACGGCATTAAGGCCACCGCGGCCATCGACGCCACCATCGCCGAGCACTACCCGGACGTCGTCGCCGAGTGCAAGAGCCGCGGCTATGAGTTCATCGGCCACGGCAAGGCCCTGACCCACATGATCACCAGCAACATGACCGAAGACGAGGAGCGGGCTTACGTCAAGGGCGCGCTCGACACCGTCGAACGCGCCACCGGATCCCGCCCCCGCGGATGGTGGGGTGCCGAGTCGGGCGAGACCACCCGGACGCCCGCCATCCTGGCCGAAGAGGGCATCAACTACGTCTGCGATTGGCCCAACGACGAGCAGCCCTATCCGATGAAGGTTCCCAAGGGCGCCATGTACTCCCTGCCCACCATGATCGAGTTCGACGACGTCTACGCCCACTGGAACCGGCACGTGCCCCTTGAGCGTTGGGCGCGCATCGTCACCGAGGGCTTCGACGTCATGTACGCCGACGGGGCGGCCCAGCCCCGCCTGCTGGCATGGACCATCCACCCCTGGCTCATCGGCCAGCCCTTCCGCATCCGCCACCTCGATAACATCCTCGGCCACATCTTGGGGCGGGCGGGAATCTGGCAGGCCACGGGCGGCGAGATCATCGACTGGTACGCCGGGAACGCATGATTCGAAGGGCATGAGGAGAGCGCGAGGCCACGGTCGTGAGTAGTCAGTATCCGCACTTGATGTCGCCGTTGCGCATCGGCCCCGTCGAGGTACGGAACCGCATGGTCAGCACGGCCCACGCCACCTGGCTGGGCTCCGACTTCCGTCCCACGCCCGCCCTCGCCGCCTATCACGCCGCGCGCGCCAAGGGCGGCATCGGCCTCATCATCATGGAGAACTCCCGCGTTCACCCCACCGCGCGGGGAGGCCGCGCCGCGCTCGAAGCGTGGCACGAGGAGTCCATCCCGCACTACCGCAAGATTGCCGAGGCCGTGCAGGAGCACGGCGCGAAGATCTTCGCTCAGCTCATCCACACCGGCCTGCGCACCGCCAGCATGGACACCGAGCAGCCCATCTGGGCCCCCTCCGGCGTGCGCCTTCCCTGGTTCACCGAAGTCCCCCACCAGATGAGCAAGGCCGAAATCCGCGAGCTCATCGAGTGGTGGGTCCGCTGCGCCGTCAACATGAAGCACGCCGGCATGGACGGCGTCGAGATCCACGGCGCGCACGGCTTTCTCGTCGCCCAGTTCATATCCCCGGCCACCAACTTCCGCACCGACGAGTACGGCGGCAGCCTCGAGAACCGGGCGCGCCTCCCCTTGGAGCTCGCTGCGGCCGTCCGAAAAGCCATCGGCCGCGACATGGCCCTCGGCTTCCGGCTCAGCGCCGACGAGCTCATCCCCAACGGCCTGAAGCTCGACGAGTCGACCCAAGTCGCTCGCTGGCTCGAAGACTCGGGCAACCTCGACTATGTGAGCATCTCCCACAGCGTCGAGTACGACCACATGAGTGTCGCCCAGCAGTTCGCCGACATGGCCTGGGGTCCTATGCCCTTCGTCCATCTGGCGGAAGCCGTCAAGCGCGCCGTGGGCGATATACCCATCATCGCCGCATGTAGGATCATCGAGCCCTCCCAGGCGGAAGGCATCCTCCGCGACGGTAAGGCCGACCTCGTCGCCATGACGCGCGCGCACCTCGCCGACCCCGACATCGGGGTCAAGATTCTCGAAGGGCGCGACGGCGAGATTCGCCAGTGCATCGGCAGCAACCAGGCCTGCGTCGGCCGGAGCAACGGCGAGCGGCACACCGGCTGCGTCATCAACCCCGAGGCCGGCCGCGAGCTTGAGCTGGGCGACATCGAGCCCGCCGGCGAGCCGAAGGCCGTCGTCGTCGTGGGCGGAGGGCCCGCGGGAATGGAGGCGGCCCGCGTCGCCGCCCAGCGCGGCCACCTCGTCGCCCTCTACGAGCGCGGCGAGCGCCTCGGCGGCCAGATCAACACCCTCGCCAAGGCCCCCCTCCGCCACGAGTTCGGCAACATCGTCGCCTGGATGGAGCTTCAGCTTCGCCGCCTCGGCGTCGTCGTCAAGCTCAACAGCGAGGCCACCCTCGAATCCATCCGGACCGAGGGCGCCGAATGCGTCATCGTGGCCACGGGCTCCCTCCCCCACCTGCCCGAGATCGCCGGCGCCAACGGTCACGGGCCCCGTGTCGTGACCGTCGACGACATCCTCGAACGCCGGGTTCCCTTGGGGAAGCGGGCCCTGCTCCTCGATGACGACAACACCTTCCGCGCCGCCAGCGCCGTCGAGTTTCTCGTCGACGCCGGCGTGGAGACCCACTACGCGGTCCGGGCCGAAGGGGCAAACTCAATCATGCACCCGACGATGAAGCCGCCGATCAACAAGCGCCTGGGAGAGAAGGGCGTCCTCTACCACCGCTTCTCCCGGATTCAGGAAGTGCGCGGCGGCGACGTCATCCTGGTCGACAACTTCAGCGGTGCCGAGCGCGTCCTCGAAGGGGTCGACACCATCGTGACCACCGCCCCCAACCGGCCCGACACCGCGCTCTACGACGCGCTGACCGCCGAAGACGGCGCATTGACCGTGCTCATGGCCGGCGACTGCGTCGCCCCCCGGCAGGTCGCCGAAGCCATTCGCGAGGGACACTTGGCGGGCCGTTCGGTCTAGCCCTAAAGGAGGCGCGCTTTGCCGGAACAGATTCTCCGCAGCTACGCCGACGCGCCCCAAGGGCAGGTCCACTACCGCGCCGCCGGCTCGGGCCCGGCCATCCTCCTGCTTCACCAAAACGGCATGACGTCCGCGTGCTTCGAGCGGCTGATTCCGCTCCTGGCCGACACCCATCGAGTCGTCGCCTTCGACCTGCCCGGCCTCGGCGCATCCGACCCGCCGCCGCACCCCTACCAGATCGGGGACTACGCCGCCCACCTCGTCGCCGCCGCCGACGCCCTCGGCCTGGAATCGCTCTCCCTCTTCGGCCACCACACGGGAGCGTCGGTTGGCGTCGAGATCGCCGCCGCCTACCCCGGCCGCGTCGACGCGCTCATCCTCGACGGCGTCCCCATCTTCGACATCTCCTTCGATGAGCTTGCCGAGCGCGACCCCATCCTCTACGGGCCTATGCGCTTCGAGTTGGACGGCAGTCACATCACCCGTCTCTGGGACAAGATCGTCCGCCTCGGCGCGCGGGCCTTCCCCCGCCCCTTCGACGCCTCGGCGCTGGCCATCATCCAGGACGAGGTCCTGTCGAGGCTGACCGCCGGCGAAACCAACCGCGATGTCTACCGCGCCGTCTTCGCCTACGACCCGCGTGCCCGCCTTCCGCTGGTCGAGGCCCCAACGCTCCTCTTGGCGGGCGAGGGCGACCCCCTGTCCAGGAACAACGCGCCGGCGGACGCCCTACTGCGCCGCAGCCGCATCAAGGAGCTCTCCGGCGGCTCCTATTACACCACCTACGTAGACGCCGAGCTCCTGGCCGAGGAGATCCTTGCCTTCATCCAAGACCCCGGCGTCTGAGCGGCCGCCGGAGCCGTCAGCCGCCCGGCCCGCTGAACACGCCGATCTGCCGGTACACCGTCAGCAGGTCGAAGCAGTCCCACGTCTCCGCGATGCGCCCGCCCTCATACCGGTCGATCGTATGCCCGCACGCCTCGATCCGCTTCCCCGTCGGAGCGACCCCCTGGAACATTCCCAGATGCGTGCCCCTCGCGACATACCGGGTCACCACTCGGTCGCCGTCGACCAGCACCTGCTCCACCGTCGAGGTCAGGTCGGGAAACGCCGTCCGCAGCGTCACGATGGCCCGCTTGTAGCCCTCCCGCCCCGCCGGCTGGTCCGATTCCAGCGGCGAATGGTTGACGTAGTCCGGCGCCAGCATCTCATCGACGATGGCGAGGTTGCCCTTCGACCATGCCTCCTCAATGAAGGCGCGAGCCCGCTCTTTGATCGCGTCGGTCATCGGCTCACTCGTCCGTGGTCATGCCGGAGAAAGCCGCTCATTTCGTGGTGAAACCATGACGAAACCACCCCAAACTCCCATCACAACCGCCCTCAATTCATACATCAGTGGGGCCATCCAGCGGGACCTCCCGCCAAACGTGCTCGACAAGGCGAAACACCACGTCCTCGACACCGTCGCGGCCATGATATCAGGGTCGCGCCTCCCTCCCGGCCGTCTCGCCATCCGGTACGCGGCCGCGCAGGGCGGCAGGCGTCAGGCCTGCGTCCTCGGCAGCCGCACCGTCACCACCGCGGTCAACGCCGCCATGGCAAACGGCATGCTCGCCCACGCCGACGAGACCGACGACTCCCACGCCCCGTCCTTCACCCATCCCGGCTGCGCCATCGTCCCCGCCGCGCTCGCCGCCGCCGAGACCTACGGACGCTCTGGTTTGGATCTGCTCAAAGCCGTCGTCGTCGGCTACGACATCGGCTGCCGCACCACCATCGCCGCCGGCCCCATGACCCTCGACGCCGCCTACCGCAGCACCCACAGCATCGGCGGCCTCTTCGGCGCCGCCGCAGCCGCCGGCCCCCTCTGCGGCCTCACCAAACAGCAGACGTCCTATTTGCTCGCCTACACGGTGCAGCAGTCGTCGGGCGTCACTTCATGGGCCCGCGACGGCGAGCATATAGAGAAAGCCTTCGACTTCGGCGGCATGCCCGCCCGCAACGGCGTCGCCGCCGCCACCATGGTCGCCGCCGGCTTTACAGGTATAGAGGACGCCCTCGACGGCAATCCCAGCTTCTGGGACGCCTTCAGCCCCTCCGCCAACCGCCCCGCCATGATCGACGGCCTCGGCCACGATTTCGAAATAATGCGCGCCAACATCAAGAAATGGCCCGTAGGCTCGCCCATCCAAGCCGCCCTGGACGCCCTCCAAGTCCTGATGGAGGAGCACGGCATCTCGGCGAGCGACGTGAAGCGCATCGTCGCCCGGCTGCCCGACGACCTCGCCCACATCGTCGACAACCGGACCATGCCCGACATCAACCTGCAGCACATGCTCGCCCTGCTCCTCGTCGACGGCGCGGTCACCTTCGCCAACTCCCATGACACCGCCCGCATGGCCGACCCTCGCGTCGCCGCCGTACGTGACCGCATCGAGCTTGCGCCCAGCGCGGAGCTCACCGAGGCCAGGCCGCGCCGGCAGGGGATCGTCGAGGTCGAGACCGCCGACGGCGCCGTGTTGAGCCACCGCACCTACGCGGTCCGTGGCACGTCCGACAACCCGATGCCCCAGGAAGAGGTCACCGCGAAGGCCCAAGACCTCCTCGAATCAGTGCTGGGGACGGATCGATCCGACCAGTTGATCGAGGCGGTGTGGGCGCTCGATGAGATCTCGGATGTGCGGGAGCTTCGCCCGCTGCTGCGCGCCTGATGCTCTCTTAGGCCCCGCGCAGCCGGGGGTCGAGAACGTCGCGGATCGTGTCGCCGGCCAGGTTGAAGGCCAGCACCGCGATGGTGATCGCCAAGCCGGGGAAGAAGGCCAGGTACGGTGCCTGTTCCAAGAACGTCTGCGACAGCTTCAGCATGCCCCCCCACGTCGGAGTCGGCGGCGGCGTCCCAAGCCCCAAGAAGCTCAGGGAGGCTTCCACGAGAATCGCGTAGCCGAATCCCAGGGATGCCAAGATGATGATTGGCGCCACGATATTCGGAAGGATGTGACGCAGCACGATTCTTGGTCCGCTGCAGCCAATCGCCCGCGCCGCCTCGATGTAGGTGTTCTCCCTCGCCGCGAGCACGGCGCTTCTGACGACCCGCGAGTTCGCCGGCGTCGCCACGATGGAGATGGCGATGACGGTATTGGTCGAGCTGGGCTCCAACGCTGCCACCATGGCCAACGCCAACACGAGGCCGGGCAGCGCCTGGACGCCGTCGACGATGCGCTGCACCCCGAGGTCGAAGACCCCGCCCACGTAGCCGCTGACGAGACCGATGACCGCGCCCGCCCCCGTGGAGATCAGGACCGACAGAATCCCCACTTGCAGCGAGATGCGCGACCCGTGGATGATGCGGCTGAACGTATCGCGTCCGATACCGTCCGTCCCGAAGAAGTGCGACCAGCTTGGCCCCTCCAGGGTGTCCCTGCTGATGTCGAAGGCATCGTGGGTCGAGACCAGTTCGGCGAATACCGCCGCGAAGGCCATGAGCAGGATGACAAGCATGGACA
Organism: Dehalococcoidia bacterium; assembly: GCA_034421515.1. Lineage (GTDB taxonomy): Bacteria > Chloroflexota > Dehalococcoidia > SHYB01 > SHYB01 > DAOUKH01. The sequence continues at coordinate 1,446 of DAOUKH010000066.1, read as the reverse complement.
ACGTGCCGATGGGATGCCGCCGCGCAAACCGACCGAACGCGAACGTCCACCGCACAACGGTCTCCCACCATGTCGCGCCGCTGCGCATGTTGCCTAAGGAAGTCATTCGTAGCGGACCCGCGGATCAAGCCAGGAATAGCAGAGATCGACAACCAAGTTCATGACGACGAGGGCCAGCGCGAGGAACAACACCGCCGCCTGGAGCTGAATGTAGTCGCGCCGCAGGATGGAGGTGAACACCAGATTGCCCAGACCCGGCAGCGAGTAGATGCTCTCCAATACGACGGCCCCGCCCAAGAGGAACCCCAGATTGGTGCCGACGAGGGTGATCACCGGGAGGACCGCATTCCGCAGGGCGTGCCGGTAGAGCACCACGCGCTCGTTCAGGCCCTTCGACCGGGCGGTCCGAACGTAGTCCTCGCGCATCACTTCGAGCAGCGTCGACCGGGTCATCCGGGCCGTCGCCGCCACCAGCCGTATCCCGAGGATCGCCATGGGTATGGAGAACTGCTCCAGGTTGCGCAACGGGTCGTCGACAAACGGCGTGTAGCCGACAGGGGAGGAGTAGTTGAACCAGAGCGATGCGTAGAGAATCACCATGGTGGCGATCCAGAAGTCGGGGACCGCAAGTCCGATCACCGACAGGAACCGCGCTCCGGTATCGACCGGCTTGTCCTGCTTCATCGCCGAGATGACGCCGAGCGGAACGCCCGCGAGCACGCCGATGAGCATCCCGCCGAGCACCAGTTCAAGGCTCACCGGGATGGCGGACCAAAGCTGTTTCGTGGCCGGTTCGAGTGTCCAGAGCGAGCGGCCCAGGTCGCCCCGGAAAAGGTCGCTAATCCACTCACCCAGGCGGACGAGGAACGGCCGGTCGATCCCGAGGTCGGCCCGCAGGGCGTCGATCGTTTCCGGCGTCGCATTCCCTATCTGGGTGAGGCGGGCGAGGACGACGTCCCCCGGAATGAACTCGATGAGCGAGAACACGATGATGCAGACGACCAACACCGTCGGCACCAGCAGCAGCACCCGGCGTATGAGGTAGTTACGCACGGCAGCCTCGACGCGCGGCCCTTGGGTCACGCATACCGGGAGTCCCTCTGCCGTAGGAAGTCACGAAGACCTAGCCGTAAGCGGGCTTCGTGCGCCTCCTTGTGTTCGTCGCTGCGCATGGCGGCGATCCAGACCTCCGTATGCTGCTCGTGCGAGAGGCGCCAGCCCATCAGGTCGAGCATCTGGTTGATCGACCGCTTCGTCGCCCGCACCGCGCCGGGCGGGGTCAGCGCCACCTTCCGGGCCAGCTCAGCCCCCGCTTGGTCGAGCTCCTCCCTCGGGACGACCTTGTTTACCATGCCCATCCGGAGCGCCTCCGCGGCCCCGATCGCCTCGCCCGTCCACATCAGCTCCTTGGCCTTCCGCGCCCCCAAGTCCCACGGCTCGACCAAC
>DAOUKH010000065.1:0-71528 GCA_034421515.1 Dehalococcoidia bacterium | reverse complement strand
TTAAGATGACGGACCCCCCCTTCCGGGTGGGCAGCAGTGGGGTCGAGACCCCCCCCCCCCCCCCCCAATCCAAAGGACTTGACCGAAGTCACGTTCGGTGAGCGGGGGATCTGGGAAGAGGACATTGAAGACTGGTTGGAGAGTGAGCCCAAGCTGCTTGGCGAAGATCTGCTGGTCATTCAGCGCCAAGCCAACCCTGTGGATGCTGGCAACCTCTACCCCGACCTCGTGGCCGTTGATCGCGATGGCGCGCTTGTCATCGTCGAGCTGAAGCAGGACTGGTCTGGCCCCGACATTTATTGGCAGGCGTCCGTCTACGCCGCCGCCTATTGGAAGCGCACCGCCGACGAGATTATTGACCTCTACGCCCATTACCTGCATGGCTCTAGATTGAGGGCGGAGGAGAAGCTGAAGCACCACACCGGTATCGATTTCTACAAGGAATACCAGGGAAACGAAAGAGAGAAAGCCGTCGAGCGGCTACTTGAGCACACCGGCTCGGAAACTGAGGAAGATCTCAGAAGGACACTGAACCAACGGCAGCGATTGGTTTTAGTAGCGCATTTGTTCTACGAATCGGCAACTACGGCGGTCCTTTGGCTGAGGGGTCACGGCCTCGACGTGTCCTGTTTGACGCTAATCCCGTATCTGGGTAACGAAACGACAAAGGTGTGCTATGTCGCCATGAGGGAACTCATTCCAGGGCCGAACCAGGAGGCCTTGCTGTTTCCGCTGCGAAGGGTTCCCAGCGAGAACGACAGCGACATGCTCGACCGATATGACCCTCTGATCGCCAAGTTCTCACACTCGGTGGCGGCCAAGCTTGAGGAACTGCTCTGGCCGGAGGTGATGCCTGACAAGACGAATACAGGCCCCGTGAAAGTCGGTGACTCTCGCTACTTCGGCTTATGGTACTCGCATGTACCCTGGTGCTTCGACGGATTCAGCTTCGCCATTCAGGTGCGAGTCGCGGAAGTGGGAAGCGCTCGTTTCCGCGTCACTGTCTTGTTCCAGTTCCACGAGGCCACCGCTGAGAAGGCTGGGATTGCCACAGAGCTTCGGCCGCTGCTGAAGAAACTCACCACTGCTGCTTTCGGATGGCAGGCGGGGGAGTTACCCGCCGGGTGGCACGAGATCAACAAGAGCATCGACGTGGTGCTCGACCGCGAAGGGGCCGAGATCGTTGCCAAATTGCTAGCCGACCTCATCCATGATGTGTATTCACGAATCGAAGGGCTGTTGGGAAAGGACGTTCCCTTCCAACCTGTTGGAACAGTAACACCGTGGCTCCCGTTCCAACTGCTCCCCGATGGTAAGAAGCCCGAAGATCTCACGCGCACCACCTTCGACTTCTCCGACACCTTAGATCCTCATGATTGGTTGGTGAATGACAGCATCCTTGGCGAAGATCTGCTGGTCATCCAACGTGACCACTGTGATGGCGCAGGCCTTTTGGCCGACATCTTGGCCGTGGATAGAGACGGCGCGCTCCTCGCTGTCCAAGTGGCTCTCGATGGCGACGACTCTACGTCTTGGCCGAGGCGCACTTACTGGCAAGCTCCACTTCATGCCGCACTGTGCTGGCAACGGACCGCCGACCAGATCGTCGACCTATATTCGGAGTTCCTGGGTGGCGACAGGACCGCGGCGGTAGAGAAGCTGCAAGAACACACTAACTCGAAGAGCGAAGAGGGCCTAAAGGAAAGACTCAACAAGCGGCAGCGAGCGCTGTTGGTCGCGCGGACCTTCGCCAAGGAGGTCACTACGACGGCGCTTTGGCTGCGAGAGCACGGAGTCGACGTGTCATGTCTCCAGCTAACACCGTATCTGGACGAAGAGACAGGGGGGCATTACGTTGATAGGACCGAGCTCATCCAAGAGCATGCCCCCATAGATCTGCTGGCGGGGCTCAGAATGACTGAGAGAAGGTTGGAAGAGCAAACCACCGTCCTTACAGGGTTGCAGGGTCATTCGCCGTATCAGCTTACGGAGTTCTCGCGGTCGGTGGAGACCAAGCTCAAGGATCGACTCAAGTTCGAGCCTGAACTGGTTCCATCGATGACAGACACCTGGGGCAGCAACCTTGGTTACTGCTTTCACTTTGGGTTCTGGTACACGCAGAGTCCCTGGATTTCCAACCTCGCCTTCGGCATTCAAATGAGATTGGCGGAAAATCAGGGAGTTCCGTTTCAGGTCACGGCCCTGTTTCAATTTAGCGAATATGGTGCAGGTCAGGCCGGAGTCAGCGACGAAACCATCGAACAGCTTCGTGGGCTGACTGCTACTTTCGCGGAAAAGCCTGGGTGGAACACACGATCGGGCCTTTCGGGTTGGTACGAAGCTGGCAAGACCGTGCACGTCGCGCTCGACGAGCCGGGCGCCGAGGTCGCCGCCGAGACGCTGGCCGAGGTCATCCGGGAGATGTACCCGCGCATCAAGGGGGTCTTGGACAAGGACGCTGCTAAGCGTTCTGCCTCGGGTGCGCCGGAGTAGCCGGATAGTTCTCGGGCTTCCCCGTGTCGCCGTCTTGGATGACGAAGTCGCGCCGGTCCCGGTAGAGGCGGGCACGGTTCAGGACATAGTCGACGCCGGGCTCCAGTTCGTCCCAGTGCGTCATGAGCCAGTACTTGTGGTCCGCGATGAACAGGTACGTGTTGTTCATGCGAAAGAAGCGGCAGGCTACCCCCTCGCCGGCCCGGAACCGGGCGCAGACGGCTTCCAGAAGCTCCTGCTGGCTGTCCTTCTCGCTGAGCACGTACTCGTGGGGCCACGTGTCCCGGTAGGTGACCGCCTCCCGCCAAGGGGCGCGGTCGATCATCTCCTTCAGTTTCGGCGGCATGCTCTCTACTCCTGGATCATTGGTTAAGGGCGTGGAATGCTCTGAGGGGCGGTTCCTTGAAAACCGCGTCGACTCGGTCAAGGGGCATGAGCGGCTGGGGCCGCGGGAGCCTAGCCTTTAGCGGGACTAGCGAGTGTCAACCTCGATCTCGACGCGGCAGTGATCGCTTGGCCCCCACTCCTCCACGCCGTTCAACGCCCGCACGCGCACCCCATCCTTGAGCTCTTCGGACGCGAACACGAAGTCCAACTGCCGCGTTGCCGTAGCGGGGTCGTCCTTCTTGGTGCGGTACGTCGGGACATTCTGACTGTCCTCGGGCAGTTCTTTAGGCCACGGGTCTGCCTGCAAGCCGTTGGGCGACTGTGGGCCCACAAAGGGGAGACCGATAGCCGTCATGCGGTCGAACACAGTCGCGTAGCGCGCCTTGGCGTAAGCGTTGCCATGCTCACCATGGCCGTGCAGGATGTTGAGGTCGCCGGCGGCAATGAGACGTCTCTTAGACGGTGCGCTGCTTCCCCTGCCGAGCAGCCGCTCCAAGTCCGAGACAATGCGGTGGACCGAGCCATCCGCCCAAATCGGCTGCTTGGTTTGCGGAAGCCCAGCGTGTTCCATTGGGCGTTCCCAAGCTCCATACATCGAGACGACCACGATGGGTTGATCATCCTGCGGCGTCAAGATAGCGGCCGCGACGGTGCCGCGCCGGCTCACGGCGAAGTCCTCCACACCCGCATCCGCAATGGGTCTTGCGTCGACCCAGTCCACTTTGACGCGGTCCGACAGTTTGACTACCGCTGCCTTCCAAAGCCGGTTGAGTTCGGCCCCGGCCGTATCCCAGGGGCCGGAGTCCACTTGAATACGCTCGCGTACGTCCGCTGGAGGCCAGTTCGCCTCTTGCAGCAGCGCGATATCGGCGTCCATGGCCAGGAGGTCGCGCCATGCCTGGCTGGGGTACCCGCCGATATTCCAAGAGACGATCTTGAGCATGGAGGGCCGCTCTTCCCGACTGCTCGCGGCTGTCGTCCCTAGACCGGCGTGCGGCCGTTCCTGCGGCTGGAGGCGAGCTCTTGGAGCATGAGGAGGCCCTTCTTGGTGTCGGAGGCGACGCGGGCCTTGTCGGAGTGCTCGATGCGGTACTTGAAGAGCCAGTAGGTGAATTCGTTGAGCTCGGCGAGGGTCATTGAGTCGGGGATGGGCAGGCCGCGCGAGGCGGCGTATGTCTCCAGCAGCTCGCGCCGGGGCTTGCCGTAGATGCGTTGGTGGGCGAGGTCGTCGAGCTTCGAGTCGTCCGTCTTTCCCATGCCGTAGCGGGACTTGCGGACCTCGCGCTCGGCGGCGAGCAGGATGGCCTCCTCGACGCGCACGCCGTACCAGAAATTTGACGCCGCGCTGTGCTTGACGGCGCCGAGCGCCTCCCGGAGCTCCTCCTCGCCGACGGCGCGCGGCATCTCGCCGTGGAAGAGGAGGCGGTCGCACTCCGCCGGCGGCAGGCAGTCGTAGGCGGTGAGGACGATGCGCTCGGCGAGCAGCCGCCAGTCGAAGGCCTCTCCCGCCACCAGGTAGCGGTACTCCCGTCCGTCGACGGACTCCTCGGCCAGCGTCCACTCCCCGATGGTCTGGAGAAGCGCGGCGGTCCAGTCGCCGCCCGCCTTCGCCGACTCCCGGAAGCGGCGCAGGAGTTCCTCGGTCCCGTTCTCGAGGACTTCGGCGCGCGGGGTGGCTGTCTCCGTCTGCGGCATACCGCGCTAGTCTACCCGCGCGCCCGCGCCCGCGCCACCGGCGGGCGACGGAGGGCAGCGGCGGGCGGGAGCCTAGCCCTCGGCGCGCGGCCGCATCAGGGCGATGGCGTTGGCGATGCGGGTCATGCAGCGGTCGCGGCCCAGGACGGCCATGGTGTCGAACAGGGGTGGCGCGGCCTTGACGCCGGTACAGGCGACCCGCAGCGTACCGAAGAGTTGTCCCGTCTTGACCTCGAGCTCCTCCGCCAGCGCCCGCAGCGCCGTCTCCAGTTCGGGCGCGTCGAACCCGGGCAGGCTGTCGAGGCGCGACTCGGCCGCCTCCAGCGCGCGGAGTGTCCCCGCGTCGTCCATCTTCTTCTGCACGAGGTCGCCGGGGTCGTACGTGATCTCGTCCACCAGGAAGAACTCGGTGAGCTCGCGGGCCTCCGACAACAGCTTCAGCCGGTCTTGGACCAACGGGACGACCCGCCCCAGGTGGGCCTCGTCGATTGGCAGGGCTTCGGGTAGGTCGTGCTTCAGGCGGTCGGCGACAAGCGGGGTCAGGCGCTCCGGCGCCATCTCGCGGATGTAGACGCCGTTCATCCACTGCAGCTTGTCGACGTTGAAGATCGATCCGGCCTTGCCTACGCGGTCGAACGAGAAATACTCAACGAGCTGCTCGCGGGTGAAAATTTCGGTCTTGTCGTCGTAGGACCAGCCGAGGAGCGCGAGGAAGTTCGTCAGGGCGTCGGGAAGGAAACCTTGGTCGCGGTAGTCCAACGTCGCCGCTGCCCCATGGCGTTTGCTTAGCTTGGCCCGGTCGGGGCCCAGGATGATGGGCAGGTGCGCGTAGACCGGCGGCTGCCATCCCAGGGCTTCGTGGAGCAGGACGTGGCGCGGCGCGCTTGACACCCACTCGTCGCCGCGGATGACGTGCGTGATCCGCATGGCGCGGTCGTCGACGACGTGTGCGAGGTGGTAGGTGGGGAAGCCGTCCGACTTCAGGAGCACGAAGTCGTCGAGCAGCTCGTTACGGAAGCGGACCTCGCCGCGCAGCAAGTCGTCGCAGACGGTCTCGCCGTCGGTCTTGGAAGCGAACCGGATGACTTTGGGGCGGCCCTCGGCCTCGTGGCGGGCGCGCAGCGCGGCGTCGTGCCGGTGACGGCCGTCGTACTTGGGGGGCCGGCTTTGCTGCTGCTGCTCCTTGCGCATCGCGGCAAGCTCGTCCGGCGTGCAGTAGCAAGCGTAAGCGTTGCCCTCCTCTACCAGACGCTCCGCCGTTTCGCGGTAGCGTTCGAGCCTTGCCGGATCGGACTGGAAGTAGGGACCGGAGTCGCCGCGCTCGCCGCGCCCGTCGCCGGTCGGGCCCTCGTCCCACTCGAGGCCGAGCCAGCGGAGGCTCTCCAGAATAGCCTCGGTCGCGCCCTCGACCAGCCGCGCCTGGTCGGTGTCTTCGATGCGGACGATGAAGGCGCCGCCGCGGTTCCGTGCGAAGAGCCAGTTGAAGAGCGCGGTGCGGATGTTGCCCACGTGGGGGATGCCCGTGGGACTGGGAGCGTAGCGGACGCGGACGGGATCGGTCATGGCGTCGGTGCGCGGTATTCTCGCCCTGGCGGGGGCCTAGTCGAGCCGGACGACGCGCGGCGGCATCCGGCAGCGCTCGGCGGTGATGATGCAGTTCATCTGGTGGACGGCGTCGTCGAGCGCGTCATTCGTTACCACGTAGTCGAAGGCGCCGATGTGCTCCATCTCGCTGCGCGACTCCTCGATCCGCCGGCGCAGGCTCTCCGCGGACTCGGTCAGCCGCCACTTCAGGCGGCGCTCCAACTCGGGAATCGAGGGCGGGACGACGAAGATCATGACCGCCTGCGGCGCGAGGCGCTTGATCGTCGCCGCGCCCTGCACGTCGATCTTGACGAGGACGTCGTGGCCCGCCGACATCGCGTTCCGCACCTGCGACTTCGGCACGCCGTACCAGTTGCCGTAGACCTGGGCATGCTCGAGGAAGTCGCCTTCTTCCAGCATGCGCCGGAACGTCTCCTCGGAGATGAATTGGTAATCGACGCCGCTGCGCTCGTTGTCCCGGATCGGCCTGGTGGTGGCGGTGACGATGAAGTGCAGCGGCAGCTCGAGGATGCGCATGCGGTTGAGGATGGCGTCCTTGCCAACGCCGGACGGCCCGGAGAGCACGATGAGGAGCGGCGTGCGGCGCGGTTGCGAGAGCAAGGACGGCTCCTCCAGCTTCAAAGCCGAGTCGGGTCTTGACCTCGGTTCTGAAACACTTCAGCGGGCCGTTCCACTATAGGACACGCGCCCCCGTTTATCAACGCGCCGGGCCTTCGCCCGATGGCGGGCGTTGACGCGAGCGGCCGACCCGCTCCAGCACCTCGCCGGTCAATTCGAGCAGGGCGAAGGTGCCGGTGGCCTTGATGACGAGCTCGCCGTCGCAGCGGACGTCGGACTCCATCGTCGCCAGACGTGTGCCGAGGTGCACCGTCCGCGACTCGCATTCCAGCAGGCCGCCGCGCACCGACTTCAGGTAGTTGATCTTGATCTCTACCGTTGCCGACGAAGTCTTGCGCTTCAGCATCTCGGTCGCGATAGCCGAGCCCATGCCGATGTCGCAGAGGGCGAAGCCGACCGTCCCGTTGACGAATCCGAAGGGGTTGAGGTGGCGTTCCTCGACTTGGAGCCGCACCAGGCTCCACCCGTCGCGGGCCCCGGCCAACTCCGCGCCCAGCATGTCGCCGATGGAGTCGGTGAGCTTGCGCGACACGTCGAACTCCATCGGCTCCGGTGCGTCGGCCCGCGTCATCGTTGCCCCGCGCTACGCCGCGTAGTCGCCGCTGCGGAGGACGCGCCCCGCGGTGGCGCCGGTGTGCTCGCCGTGGGCCATCGTCACCGTGCCGTTGACCAGGGTGTATTCGATGCCGGTGGCGTACTGCACCAGCCGCCGCGCTCCGCCGGGGAGGTCGTTGACGAACGTGCGCTCCGACGGCCCGACGGTCTCGGGGTCGAAGATGGTGAGGTCCGCCGCGTAGCCCTCGAGTACCTTGCCGCGGTCGACGACGCCGCTCTCCTCGGCCTGCACCGAGGACAACCGCCGGACCGCGTCCTCGAGGCGCATCGCCTGCTTCTCCCGGACCCAGTAGCCGAGCAGGCGGGTGGAGAAGCCCGTATTCACCTCGGTGATCAGGTGCGCGCCGGCGTCGGAGAAGCCCGCACCCACGTGCGGCTCCTTCAGGATCTCCATCATAACGTTGGGGTCGGCGTTGCGCGTGTCGAGTTGCCGGAACTGCGTCGACAGGTCCTCGTCCAACGCGATGTCGAAGGCCGTGTCGAGCGGGTCCTTGTTCAGCCGCTCCGCGATCTCCGTCACGCGCATCCCTTCGAACTTCGCGTAGAGGCCGGTGGTCGACTTCACCAGCATCGTGATCTCCCAGTTCATGGGAAAGCCCTCAATGGGATCGCGCCTCATCTCCTCGCGCAGCGTGTCGCGCACCGCCGGGTCGCGCATCTTGGCCGTCCTGACCGGCTTGGGCTCGATGAGCACTTCCTGCCACGTCGCCCAGCGGTCGAAGACGTTGGTGAACTCGAAGGTGAATTCGAAGTCGTCGGGCTGTGTATGGCCCAGCCCGAAGAACGGCGTCCCCTGTGCCCGCATCTCGCGCAGGATGCGCAGTTGGTCCTTCCACCCGTCGGGCTCGGTCACGGATTGCCAGATCGTGTTCCAGCAGACGGGCCGACCGCTGCGCCGCGTCAGCTCGACGAGGCGGGCCATCCCGTCCTCGGTGTAGCGGCTGAAGTCAGGGCCCGCCGCCAGCTCGACGAAACCGGCGTTGATCGCCTGCAGCTCCTCGACCAGCGCGTAGTACTCCTCAATTGTGGCGAGGCGGCTGGGGACGGGGAGTCCGTCGCCGTCCCAGTGCGTCGCGACCCGCGAGGTGGTGAAGCCCATGCCGCCGGCACGCAGCGACTCGGCGACGACCTGCTTCATGCGGGCGACCTCGTCGTCCGTCGCCGCCCGCTCCGAGCTTTCGGTTCCCATCACGTAGCGCCGCACCGCGGTGTGCCCCACCTGGGCGATGGCGTTGACGCCGATAGCGCCGTCTAGGGCGTCGAGGTAGCCGCCGAAGCTCTCGAAAGGCCACGGCAGCGTGCGCTCCAAGACCTCGCGGTCCATCCCCTCTACGCGGGCCAGCGTCTTGATCATCCACGCTTGGTCTTCCGGCTTGCAGGGGGCGATGCTGAAGCCGCAGTTGCCCATCACCACCGTGGTGGCCCCGTGCCAGCAGGAGGAGGTCGCCACCGGGTCCCACAGAAGCTGGGCGTCGTAGTGGGTGTGCACGTCCCAGAAGCCGGGCGCGACCACGAGGCCGTCGACGTCGAGCATGCGCTTGGCGGTCTCGTTCACCCTGCCGACGGCAGCGATCCGCCCGTTCGCGATGGCGACGTCGCCGCGGTAGGCGTCGGCGCCGGTCCCGTCGGCGATCAGCCCGTTCTTGAGGATAAGGTCGACGGCCATGACTCCCTCTCCGTCCGCGAGGCCGCGCTAGCATAGCACGCAGCCGCGCTGTCCTCAGAGGTGGTGAGTGCGCGGCTCCGCGCGGCGTCGCGCTAGCGGGGCAGTCCGAGGCCCCGGGTGGCGATGACGGAGCGGTTGATCTCGTTGCTGCCGCCGGCCACGAGCGAGATGAGCGTCCCCTCGTAGGACTTGGAGACGCCGGCGACGAGGCCGGGGTGCTTCGGGTCGTTCCGCACCTGGCTGTAGAGGTTGAGCACCTCGCTCGCCGTCACCGCCATCTTCCGTTGGAGCTCGGTGCCGAAGAGCTTGTTCTCGGATGCCTCCACGTTGGCGACGAGTTGGCGCTGCTCCACGTCGAGCACCCGGAGGGTCAGCTTGTAGAGCACCGAGAGTTCGATCGCCATTTCAGCCACCTTGTGTCGTAGCACCTTCCAGTAGGGGGTGGCCTTGAGCGACGCCGGGGCCGCCTTTGCCGCATCCAGCAGCCGGTCCATGCCCTGCTGGACGGGGCCGAAGGGAAAGAGGTGGATGCGCTCGTAGTCCAGCGCCTCGGCGAGGTAGTACCAGCCGCGGTTCTCCTCGCCCACGAGGGCGTTGCGAGGCACCCGGACGTTGTCGAAGTAGACCATGTTGTTGGCGATGTCGGCGAGCTTCGCGATCGGCGTGATCTCGATGTCGGGGCGCTTTAGAGGCACGAGGAAGACGCTGATCCCCTTGTGCTTCGGCGCGTTCTGATCGGTGCGCGTCGCCAGCCAGATATAGTCGGCGTAGCGGGCCGCGCTGATCCAGATCTTGGTGCCGTTGATCACGTAGTCGTCGCCGTCGCGGTCGGCGCGGACTTCGAGGCTCGCTAGGTCGGTGCCGGCGTTGGGCTCCGAGTAGCCCAGCGCGAAGTCGAGCTCACCCGCCACGATCTTGGGCAGAAAGTAGTCCTTCTGCTCGTCGCTGCCGTGGCGCATCAGTGTCTGGCCGATGGTGCCGACGCCGGAGCCGGTGTGCGGCGCCCCGGCGTGGGAGAGCTCCTCCATCAGGACCCACTGGTAGATCTGGGGCTTTCCCGCGCCGCCGTATTGCTCCGGCCACGCGATGCCGACCCAGCCCCGCCGGGCCATCTTCTTGATGAACTCGCGGTGCTTGGGCGTGGCCCAGAGGCTGCCGCCCTCGCCTTCGCCGTCGTCCCCGTCCCAGTTCTCTTCGATGAAGCCGCGGACCTCGTGCCGGAAGTCCACCAGATCCTGTTCCCAAAGGAAGTTCATCGGACTCTCTTACCTCAACCCGCTCCTCTCCCGCGGGAGAGGGGCGAAAGCGATCTGCTACTTCTTGCGCGGGGGCTGCACCTTCACGCCGTCGTAGTAGGCGTAGGGCTGCTTGGGCAGACCGAAGTTCTCCAGCTTGCCCTTGAAGAAGCGCTCGGCGTGCTGCTGCAAGTCGGCGACCTGGACGCCGCCGGGCTTCACGATGCCGTAGGTGTACATCGGCTGCTGCATGATGAAGAAGCGGTCGCTGCCGGTGCCGAAGACCTGTCCGGTGATCCAGTTGGCCTCGTCGCTGCAAAGCCACGCCACCTGCATCCCGTTCAGCTCGGGGTCGGTGAAGTTCGCTCCTCCCGGTGATGGCACCCCGCCGGGACCAAGCGCCGTCGCCGACATCCGGGTGCTGCCTGAAGGCGAGACCGCGATGGCGCGGATGCCGTAGCGCGCCAACTCCATCGCCATCGTGTACGTCATCGAGGCGATCCAGCCCTTCGCCCCACTGTAGTTCGCCTGGCCGAAGTTGCCGTAGTGGGCGCCCGACGTGGTCGTGATGAGCACGCCGCCGTGGCCCTGCTCGCGCATCTGGCGCGCGGCCGCCTGGCAGGTGTGGAACGTCCCCAAGATGTGGACGTCGAAGATGTCGCGCATCTCTTGTTCCGACATGTTGAGGAACGTCCGGTCGCGCAGGATGCCGGCGTTGGCCACCATCGCGTCGATCTTCCCGAACTCCGACACGCACTGGTCGACGATCTTCTTCGCCCCTTCCGTCGTGTCGATGGGGTCGTTGTTCACGACCGCCGTGCCGATCTCCTTGTTGATAATGTCGACGGTCTTCTGCGCCTCTTCGAGGTCGATGTCGTTGACCACGACCGAGGCGCCTTCCTTCGCCAGCCACTTCGCGTGACCGGCGCCGATGCCGCGCCCCGCGCCCGTGACCACCGCCGCCTTGCCGTCTACTACACCCATGATGTACCTCCTGTTGGTTGCTTCGTCCGCATTGCTCTTGTCGTCGATTCGTTACCGGGTCAGTCCAGCGGGGCCCAGTTCGGCGTCCGCTTCTCCACCAACGCGCGGGAACCCTCGTAGGAATCGGGGTGGCCTGCGAAGGCGTCCATGATCTTTCTCGCGTCTTCGAAGGCACCTTCCAGACCGTGGTCGAGGGAGTTCCACATAATGCGCTTGACGTCGCGCACGGCGCGCGGCGAGTTGTAGGCGATCATCTCCGCCAGCTCCCGCGCCCGGGGCATGAGCTCCGCCGCGGGCAGCACCTCGGTGACGATGCCCAGCTCCTTCGCCTGCTGCGCGTAGATGCGTTCCTTGTTCCCCACCAGCAGCATCCGCATGAGCGACTGAAAGGGCACCCACCGGCTCCAGGTCAGCGGCGCGTAGACGGCGAGCTGGCCGATGGTCACGCCGGGGTTGAAGAAGTAGGCGTGCTCCGCGGCGATGGCGATGTCGGCGTCGGAGACGAAGGCGAGCCCCACGCCGCTCACCAGACCGTTCACCGCGGTGATGAGGGGCTTGCTGAAACGGGCCTCGCGGGGACTGAGCGCCCCGCCGCTGGGACGCCGTTCTCCCTCGGGCGGCGGGCCTTTCGCCTGCTCCTTCACGTCGAGCCCCGAGCAGAAGGCGCGGTCGCCCGCTCCGGTCAGGATGACCGCGCGGACGTTCGGGTCGGCGTCGAGGTCGCCCCAGATCGGGGGGATGAGTTCGCCCAAGAGGCGCCGGTTGAGCGCGTTCAGCCGGTCGGGGCGGTTGAGGGTAACGGTGGCGACGCCGCCGCTCTTTTCGATCAGGATCTCGTCCGCCATTGGGTTGCGGAGTCCGGGGCCACGGCCTCACCGACCGCCGGACAACGTCGGCTAACATACCCGCCGCTCGTTTCCTGTGTCAACCCGTTGGGGCCCGTCTCCAACCCATGCTCCCGCGGCCCGGCGCGATGTACACTGACGCCATGCGCGTCCTGGCCCTCGACGTCGGCGAACGACGAATCGGCACCGCCATCAGCGACCCTCTGGGGGTGATCGCCACGCCGCTCACCGTCGTCGAGCGCGGGGGCGGCGCCCGCGACTTCGAGCGGCTGATCGCGCTCGCCGAGGAACACGAGGCCGAGCGCATCCTCGTCGGGATGCCCGTGTCGATGGACGGCGCCGCGCGGATGCAGGCGCGAACCGTGCAGCGGTTCGTTGACGAGCTTGCCGAACGGTCGCCGCTGCCCGTGGAGACGCTAGACGAGCGCCTGACCACGGTCGAAGCGGAGCGCCGCATGATGGAGGCCGGCGCCTCGGCGTCGAAGCGCCGCGCCGAACGGGACGCAGCGGCGGCGGCGGTGCTCCTTCAGGCGTACCTGGAGAGCCGCCGACGCTAGGAGACTACGCCGGGGCGGGGACGATCTCGTCGATTGCCGCCAGGTCCTCGTCGGTGAGCTTCCACTCGAGACCCTTGGCGTTCGCTTCCACCTGCTCCGGCGTCGACGCGCCCGAAATGACGCTGCACACCTGCGGCCTCGCGGCGAGCCACGCCATCGCGAGTTCCCCGACGGTGTGGCCGCGCTCGGCGGCGAAGGATTCCAGACCGGCCAGGATGGCGAAGTTGCCCTCATTCAGGTGCGCCTGGTACATCGGCGCCTTGTCTAAGCGCGACCCCTCCGGCACGCTCTCGCCGGGCCGGTACTTTCCGGTGAGGAAGCCGGACTCCAGCGGGAAGTAGGGGATGATGCCGATGTCGTAGGCCTCGCAGGCGGGCACGAGCTCCCGCTCGATGCCGCGCTTCAGCAGGTTGTAGTAGGGCTGCACCGACACGAACGCGTTCAGGTTCAGGGCCCGCGAGGTCTGCAGCGCCTCGACCAGGTGCCAACCGTCGAAGTTCGAGCAGCCGATGTAGCGCACCTTGCCCGACCGCACCAGGTCGTCGAGGGTGCGCAGCGTCTCCTCGATGGGCGTCGAGCGGTCCACCGTGTGCATCTGGTAGAGGTCGAGGTAGTCGGTCTGGAGGCGCTGCAGGCTTCCCTCGAGCTGGCTGAGGATGTGCCCCCGCGAGCCGCCCTGCAGGTTGGGCCCCGACCCCATCGACAGGCCGAACTTGGTGGTCAGGATCACCTTGTCCCGCCGCCCCTTGAGCGCCTTCCCGATGATCGTCTCCGAGGCCGTGCCGGTGTAGATGTTGGCGGTGTCGAAGAAGTTCGCGCCGACGTCAATGGATGCGTCGATCACCCGCCGCGACGCTGCCTCGTCGGAACGCCCGCCGAAGTTGTTCGTACCAAGTCCCAAGAGCGGCACGGTGAACCCGCTCGTTCCCAACCGTCGTTGCTCCAAGGCGACCTCCCCTGCCGAAGTGCGGCGCTATGATACCGGACGCCTCGGGGCCCAACAACGGCGGCGACTCCAGAAGGCGGTAAGATGGAGCCATGAGCCAACCCGAACGCGGCGCGCCCCTGCGCAGGATGGGGGTGATCGGCTTCCCGCTGGGTCACTCGGTCTCCCCCGCCTTTCAGCAGGCGGCGCTCGATCACTACGGCCTGAAGATGGCCTACGAGCGGTGGGAGACGCCGCCCGAGCGTGCCGAGTGGCGATTCGGCGGGCTGCGGCCCAAGGACGTCCTGGGCGCCAACGTCACCGTCCCCTACAAGGAGTTCGCCTTCCGGTTCGTCGACGACCTCGACGAGACGGCGCGGCGCATCGGCGCGGTCAACACCATCGTCAACATCGGAGGCCGCCTCACCGGCTACAACACCGACGCCCCCGGCTTCCTCCGCGCGGTGCGCGAGGACGCCGGCTTCGATCCCGCGGGCGCGCCCGCCCTGGTGCTCGGCGCGGGCGGCGCGGCGCGGGCCGTCGTCTTCGCCCTCGCCGAGGCCGGCGCCGCCCCGCTCTTCATCGCCAACCGCACCGCCGAGCGCGCCGGCGCCCTGGCGGCCGACGTCCAAGAGGCCCTGCCTGATGCGTCCATTGAGTCTGTCCCTTGGGGCGAGGCCCCCGCCGAGAGCCGCCTCATTGTCAACGCGACCACGATTGGGATGCGTCACGGCGGAGCGGAGGGCGAGTCGCCCTTGCCAGCGGACCGCATTCCGCCCGCGGCCCTGGTCGTCGACCTTGTCTACAACCCGGAGACGACGCCGCTGCTCGAGGCCGCCGAGGCGGCGGGCGCGCGCTCGCTCGGGGGTCTGCCGATGCTCATCTACCAAGGCGCGGAGGCCTTCGAGATGTGGATCGGCCGCGATGCTCCCGTCGACGTGATGAAGGCGGCGGCGCGGGCGGCGATGGCCGGTTAGCCCCCTCTTGTTACGACTTACGTAAAACGTTACAGTGATACGGAGCTTTAGGGATCGGAGGACGGAACGGTTCTTCGGAGGGCAGCACGTTCGGGGCTTTCAGGGGTTTGCCGATCAGGCAACGCGACGACTGGCGGTGTTGGATGACGCTATGGCGCTACAAGATCTCGCAGGCCTGCCCAGCAATAGGCTGGAGTCGCTATCCGGCAATCGGGCAGGCGAGTACAGCGTACGAATCAATCGCCGATGGCGCATCTGCTTTCGCTGGGAAGACGACGGGCCGTACGACGTGGAGATCGTGGACTACCACTGAGGGGAAGCGATGAGTGTGAAGAACCGCATGCGGCCGGTGCATCCGGGGGAAATCCTGGGCGAAGAGCTTCAAGAGCTCGGCCTATCGGCCAACGCGTTGGCTAGCGCGCTGGGAGTTCCCACTAACCGCATCACCGCGATCCTGAAGGGACAGCGCGGAATAACCGCCGATACCGCCCTGCGTCTGTCTCGCTATTTCGGTACCACGCCGCAGCTGTGGCTCAACCTGCAAAAAACCTACGAGTTACGGGTCGCGGAAATCGAGTCCGGCAAGGACATCGAAGACCGCGTCCAACCGAGAGAGACGGCGCTGGCCGCGGGCAGCGCGCCGGCCGACCGCTAGGGACGTTCGCCTAGGCGCGGTGGCGCCAGAGTTCCCGCCAGCCGACCGCGGCCGCGGCGACGACGAAGCCGATTGCGCCCAGCCCGCCGAAGGTCAGGGCGCTCCCGACCCCGATCGCGGCGGCGAGGAGCCCCGCCTCAATCGAGCCGAGCGCGTTGCCCAGCGTGGCGGCCATGACCATGAATCCAGTGGCACGTCCCCGCATGTTGTCAGGACCAGCTGCGTGACGTTGTTCCGGATCGCAACGCTTATCGAATCGGTATAGCCGAGGGCGGCGGCGGCGATGAGGCCCAACCAGAACCAGGGCGACAGCCCCAGCAGCACCAGGCTTGCCCCGTAGAGCGCTACCGCGATGACGAACAACGCCCCCTGCCGCCGAATCCGGCCCAGCAGAAGGATGGTCACCACCGCCGCGATCGAACCCACCGCCGGCGCCGCGTTGAGGAAGGCCAGGCCCACCTCTCCCACGCCGTATACCTTGTCCGCCAGGATCGTCAGCATCGGGCGGAAGAAGCCCACCAGCACGACGCCGAAGTCGATGGCCAGCATCGCCTGAAGGACACGTTCCTTCATGATGAAGCGCAGCCCTTCCCTCACCATGGCGAACGAGCGGGAGGGCGCCGGCCCTTCTGGTTTGCCCGACGTCTTCAATGCAAGCACCGACAGGATGCCGGGTATGAAGAGGGCCGCGTTGAGCGCGTAAGCGCCGTCGACGCCGACGACGGCGACCGTCGCCAACAGCAGCGGGCCGACGAAGAACGCGGTCTGCATCACCAGGGATTCCAGAGCGACCGCGTTGAGCAGGTGGCTCCGTGGGACGACCTTGGGCAGGTAGGCGAGGCGGCCCGGCGCTTCGAGCGTCTGCGTCGTGGACGTCACCATCGTCATCGCGAAGATGTGCCAGACCTCGATTTGGCCGGTGAAGGTCAGCAGACCCAATGCCACGGCGGGCGCCATGCCCAAGATCTGGGTTGCCAACAACAGCCGCCGGCGGTCGACGATGTCGGCCAAGGCCCCGCCGAACAACCCGAAGGCCATGATCGGCAGCGCCTGGAAGAGACCCGTCAGGCCAAGCTGAATCGCGGAGCCCGACAACTCGTACACGAAGTAGTAGTTGACGACCTGCCGCATCTCCCGCCCGGTGGCGGCGAAGACGCTTGCCGTCCAAAGCAAGCGGAAGTCCCGGAAGCCCATCGAGGCCAGCGGTGGGATGCGTCCGGCTTCTTGCGGGGAGTCGTCTTGCGGTGGCATGGCGGCGGCCGGGATTGGACGGGAGCATAGCAGACCGTATCGGTTGACATATTCGTTGACGCACCCCGCCCGCACCGGTAGACTTTTCCGTTGGAATAGACGGAATCCTGTTTCAGGAACCGGAAAGGAAGTCTCTTATGGAAGATGGCGGCCAGTCAGTAGCTTCACTGGTCATCGCCCTCATCGCCGGCGGCGCCGCTATCGTCTTCGGACTCTGGCTCATTGCCTTCGTGATGCGCCAGAGCCCGGGCAACGAGACGATGCAGAACATCGCCCGCATGATCCGCGAGGGGGCCGAGGCCTTCCTCAAGCGCGAGTACATGACGCTCGTCGGCTTCGTCGTCGTCATCTTCGTCGTGCTGTGGGTCTTCGTCGACGCCGACGTGCTGGACAAGCTGGATAACGTGAGCCGCGTCACCAGCCGCGACATCCCGGCAACCGCGCTGGCCTACCTCACCGGCGCCTTCGCCTCGGGCCTCACCGGGATCGTGGGCATGAACGTCGCGGTGCGCTCCAACGTCCGCACCACGGCGGCGGCGCAGCAGGGCCTCAATCAGGGCCTCCGCGTTGCCTTTTCCAGCGGCGGCGTCATGGGGCTCTCTGTTGTCGGGATCGGCATCCTCGGCATCACGCTCATGTGGTGGATCTTCAAGGACCCCAACATCGTGGCCGGGTTCGGCATGGGCGCCTCGTCCATCGCGCTCTTCGCCCGCGTCGGCGGGGGCATCTTCACCAAGGCCGCCGACGTCGGCGGCGACCTCGTCGGCAAGGTCGAGCAGGGCATCCCCGAGGACGACCCCCGCAACCCCGCGACCATCGCGGACAACGTCGGCGACAACGTCGGCGACGTCGCCGGTATGGGTGCCGACCTGTTCGAGTCCTACGTCGGCTCGATCATCGCGGCCATCGCTTTGGCCGTGGCCGCGGGCGGGGCGATCCTCGTCACCGGCAACGGCAACCCTCTCAGCGGCACCGGCGGCGGCGACGAGTTCAACAGCAACATTGTGCTGCTTCCGATCCTCGTGGCCGCCATCGGCATCTTCGCCTCCATCATCGGCACGTTCCTCGTGCGTACCGGCGAGGACGCAAGCATGGGCAAGCTGCTGCAGGCCCTACGCACCGGGATCTTCGGCGCCGGGGCCCTTGTGCTGATTGGGACCGGCCTCGCCATCGCCTTCCTCGACCTCGACTTCAACCTGTTCTGGGTGGTCGTGGTCGGCCTCGTCGTTGGGCAGGTCATCGGCACCGCGACGGAGTGGTTCACCTCGTACGAGTACAAGTGGACCAAAGACCTCTCAGACCAAGCCAACACCGGACCGGCGACGGTCATCATCAATGGCTTCAGCCTGGGGATGCTCAGCACGCTCATCCCGCTGGTCGCCATCGTCGTCGGCATCTGGTTCGCCTATTGGCTCGCCGACCTCTACGGCGTGGCGTTGGCCGCGGTGGGGATGCTCTCGACGCTGGGCATCACCCTGGCAACGGACGCATACGGCCCCGTCGCCGACAACGCCGGCGCCATCGCCGAGCAGTCCGGGCTTCCCGAGGAAGTGCGCAACCGCACCGACGCCCTGGACTCGCTGGGCAACACCACCGCCGCGACCGGCAAAGGCTTCGCCATCGGCTCGGCCGTGCTCACCGCGCTGGCCCTGCTCGCGGCCTATGCGGCAGTCGTCGACCAGGCCAGAGGCGGCGGCATCATCACCGTCTTCGACCTTCGGGACCCCAACGTCCTGATGGGTGCGCTGATCGGCGCGTTGCTGCCATCGCTCTTCGCCGCCCTGACCATGGGAGCGGTGGGACGAGCCGCCAGCTCGTTGGTGAACGAGGTCCGCCGCCAGTTCCGTGAGATTCCCGGAATCATGGAGGGGACCGGCACGCCGGACCACCAGCGGGTGGTCGACATCAGCACGCGGGGAGCCCTCCGCGAGATGATCCTGCCCGGCCTTATTGCCATCATCGCACCGATCGTGATCGGCGCGATTCTCGGCCCCGAGGCGCTCGGCGGGCTGCTGGTCGGTGCCATCGCCGCCGGCTCGCTGCTGGCCATCACGATGGCGAACTCCGGCGGCGCGTGGGACAACGCCAAGAAGTTCATCGAGGCGGGCGCGCACGGGGGCAAGGGCTCCGAGGCCCACAAGGCCGCCGTCGTCGGGGACACCGTCGGCGATCCGTTCAAGGATACCTCCGGTCCTTCGCTCAACATCCTGTTGAAGCTGATGGCCATCGTCTCGCTGGTCTTCGGCCCGCTCTTCCTCTAGCCGCCAAGTACGAGAGTGTGTGCAAAGAGGGGCCGCTTCCCGAAGCGGCCCCTCTTCTTTGTCAAACCCAGTCCTTGCTCTGCTCGTTGGTTATGTGATAGCGTAATGATAGCAATACGATAGCGGCACAAACCAGGAGACGGACATGCCGGACGTGGCGCTCCGAAACATTCCCGACCGTTTGCATCGCGAGCTCAAGTCAGCCGCGGGCGAGAACCACCGCAGCCTTAACGGGGAGATATTGGCGAGGCTCACGGCGTCGTTTCGAAGCGGACCGGTAGACGCGGAGGCGCTTCTGGAGCGCATCCGACTGCGGCGAGCGTCCATTGGGCCGCTCGACCTCAGTGAGGGCAACCTGCGCGAGTTGCGGGACGCCGGACGCCCGTGATCGTCGTCGACACCAATGTCATGATCCGGCTCGTGGTGGGCGGACAAGACGGCGCAGACGCGGCTCGGCTCCTGGATAGGGATGCCGAGTGGGCTGGGCCGGGCATCCTGATGAGTGAGTTGCGCAATGTGCTGGTCGGGTTTACGCGCCGCGGCGCGCTTACTCCCGACCAAGCAAAGACCATGACCGATGACGCCGCCCTGGTCTTGGGAGAGCGCATTGCCCAGGCGGCGAGCTCCCAAGTGATCGATATCGCGCTGGAGTGCGGCCTCACAGCCTACGATGCAGAGTTCGTAGCGCTCGCTCGAGCGTTGGGTGTCCCGCTGGCTACACTCGACAATGCCATCCTGCAAGGCGCCCCTGACGTGGCCCATTCGTTAGAAGCGCTCGTCGCTTAGTTACCGCTTGCGGGCGGCGACGACGTAGAGCGGGTCGGTGGGGAAGCCCACCTGCGGGGTGATGTCGGTGAAGGTGGGGTCGTCCCATTCGCCGCCGTCGCGGTGGCCGCTGGAGAGGCGAAAGTAGCTGCCGATGAGACCCGCCCGGTCGTGGTCGCCCAGGGCCTGCCACAGGGCCACCGCCTTGGTGGGAAACATGCGGTTGGAGTAGATGACGTGGAAGGCGGCCCCCGGCTTGAGCAGCCGGTTCACCTCGGCGAAGGTTTCCACCGGGCGCGTCATGTATTGGACGGAGACGGCCACCGCCGCCGCGTCGAACTCGTGGTTGTCGAACGGCAGCGCTGGCTCGGTGTTGAGGTCGTGGATGACGCGTTCGGTGAGCTGCGGGTTTTCGTCGAGCTCGACGCGGTTCAGGCCGAGGCCGGTTACCCGGCTGAGGGCGACGTCGTCGGGAAGATGCGAGCGCCAACTGCTCATGAGATCGAGGAAGGCGCCGCCGTCGGGCAGCACCTGCCGGTAGTAGCCCCGGAGCGCGTCGATGGCATGGTCGTCGATGTGGACGACGAGACGGGGCTCGCGGTAGAAGAGCGGGTCGTCCGACTCGTCGGCGCGGCGGAACGCGCCTTGAGGATACGGCGAGGCGGGGCCGGTCATGAGGGCCGCCGCGCTAAGGGAGCCAGAGCTGGCTGCGCGTCCCGACGAACGGGTTGTGCGTCTTCTCGTGCTCGATTGAGGTCTGGGGTCCGTGGCCGGGGAGGACCACCGTCGCGCCGTCGAGACCGAAGAGCCGCTCGCGGATGCTGGCGACGAGGGCTTCCTGGCTGCTGCCGGGGAAGTCGGTGCGCCCCACGCTGCCGTTGAAGAGGGTGTCTCCGGCGAAAAGGACATCCTCGGCATGGAAGCAGATGCTCCCCATGGTGTGGCCGGGCGTCTCAATGACCTTGACCGTCACGTCGCCAACCGCGTACTCGTCGCCGTCGGCGATGATGAAGTCGGGTTCGGGCGGCGGGACGTAGTCGGGGATGAGCCGCAGGGTGTAGTCCATGGGGGCGCGGCGGCTCGTCTCGACGTCGTTCTCGTGGATGCCCCACTGGGCGCCGGTGGCCTCGCGTACCTTGGCGACGCCGCCCACGTGGTCCATGTGGCCGTGGGTGTTCAGGATGTACTTCACCGTGATCCCAAGCTGCTCGATCGCGTCGAGAATCCGGTCGGCCTCCCCGCCGGGATCGATGATGATGGCCTCTTTGGTCTCTTCGTCGGCGACGAAGTAGACGTTTTCCGCGAACGCCGTCACGGGAAGCATGTTGAGGATCATGGGCGTCCCTCCGCGGGCATTGTTGGAGTGGGCCGATGTGGTGTCAAGCAGCGCCCTGCGGGCGCTCGCGCGCCTGACGGCGCGCGCCCTCTCTCTAATCTCCCCCAGAGGGGGGAGATTTTGAGGTGTTCCCCCACTGGTGGGTGACCGGAGGGGTAAAGACGGAATTCCTAGGGCCCGGCGAGGAAGGCACGGACTTCGCGTTCGAGGCCATCGAGGTTGTCGAGAGTGATGCGGTGGCCGGCGTTCTCGACCTCGACGTAACGCCCTTGGGGCAGCGTCCGGGCCATGCGCTCCGCCACCGCCGCGTCGAGGATCTCGCTGCGTTCGCCGCGGACCACGAGCGTGGGGCAGGAAATGGAGGCGAGGGCGGCCCAGAGCAGCTCGGGGTCGGGGAGCCGGGACTCCCCCGAGGTCGACCTGAGGGCGCGGTCGTACTTCCAGCCCCACTTGCCGTTTTCGAGCCGGCGCGCGCCGTGCTTGGTGCGGTAGCGGAGCATGTCGTCGGGGGGTTCCGGGTCGGAGGCGCGGAGGAAGGCGTAGACGTCTTCCAGGCTGTCGAACTCTTCGGGCGCCTCGACGGTTTCGCGGCGCACCGACTCCGTCCCTCCACGCGCGATTTCGGGGCCGATGTCGACGATGACCAACCGCTCGACGGCGTCAGGATTGGCGGCGGCATAGGCCATCGCGACGAGCCCGCCCATCGAGTGGCCAAGCAGCGAGAACCGATCGAGCCCTACCGCCGAAGCGAAGCCCTGGAAGTCGGCCACGAAGTGCTCGCCGGCGTAGTCCTCCGCCCAATCGGAGTCGCCGTGGCCCCGCTGGTCGAGAGCGACCACGCGCCACTCGTGGCGCAGGCGGTCGGCGAGCTGGTCGAAGGTGTGGACGTTGCTTCCGTGTCCGTGCAGCAGCACGAGCGGCGGGGCCGGCTCATTGCCCCAATCGACGTAGTGCAGCCGGAGGCCGTTCACGTCCGCGAATCGGCTTTCGGGTGTAATGGAAGGCTCGATGCCGGTTTCCAAGTCTAATCGCTCCTTTGGCTTTGGCGGCCCTATGCTAAGGTGGCCGTTCCGCCGCCCGCAAGGACGCGCCGGTGGGGCCGCCGACGAGAAGCCGCTCCGTTGAGAGACCCAATCTTCGCATGGCCGTGACTGAAGGGAACGTCGAGACGGCGGGCGGCGGCACGCTAAGCTCGTACCGCTGGGTCATCATCGCCGGCATGGTCCTCACCGTGTGGGCGATGACCCTCCCCGTGCTGTCGTTCGGCCTGCTGCTCCCCGAGATCCGCGAGGAGTTCAGCCTCAGCCTGTCTCAGAGCGGCTGGCTCGGCTCGTCGGTGCAAGTGGGCAACCTCCTAGTGACCCTCCCCGCGGGCTTCTTGCTCACGCGATTCCGCCCGCTCAAGGTGGTCATCGCCTCGCTCATCGCGGGGATCGTCCTAACCCTGCTGCACGGGCTCGCCACCGGCTTCGTCTTCTTCCTGCTCGCCCGCATCGCCTTCGGCATCAGCTTCTCGATTCGTCAGCCTGCCCGCGCGATGCTCATTCAGCAGTGGTTTCCTCTGCGCGAAGTCCCGCTGGCGCAGGGCATCATCATCGGGCTCATCGGCATTGCCGAGTTCGCCGCGCTCTACGGCACGCCGCTCATTCTGGAGGCGACGGGAAACTGGCGTGCCGCCTATTACATCTTCACGGCCTTCGCCGCCTTCACGGCTGTCTACTGGATCGTGTTGGGAAGGGAGCGAGACCTGCCGCCGCCGGAGTCGCGCGGGCCAACTCCGCCGCCCCGCGCCATCCTGGGGCACCCGATCCTGTGGATCGCCGGATTGGGGGCATTCTGCGCCACGTTCAACTGGATCTCGCTGGCCACGTTTTGGCCCACGTTCATGCTCGAGGACAACGGCGTCGTCCGGACCACTTCCGGGCTTCTCTTCGGATTCGGTTCTCTCGTCACGATCCCGGTAGCCATCGGGATTGGGTGGCTCGGCCCGAGGATTCGCGCCCGCCGCGCCCTCTTCATGGTGTCCGGCCTCGTCATGACGCTTAGCTGCGTGGGCCTGCTGTACACCACGGACATCTGGGTGCTGGTGCTCTTGATGATCGGCTTCGGCGTGTCTTGGGGCTACATCCCGTTGATATTGGCGCTGCCCTTCGAGATCCCCCGCATCTCGCAGCGGGAGATCGCCCTCGCCTCCGCGCTGCTCACCA
The DNA here is from genome assembly GCA_034421515.1 of Dehalococcoidia bacterium. Taxonomy (GTDB): domain Bacteria; phylum Chloroflexota; class Dehalococcoidia; order SHYB01; family SHYB01; genus DAOUKH01. Next base: position 48,451 of record DAOUKH010000065.1, on the reverse strand, counting down.
TGCTCTTTCTGGCGGGAGGCATCGCCGGGCCGGTCGTGGTGGGCACGATATCCGACGCCACCGGCTCGATGCGCACCGCGCTCCTTGTGGGAGTACTTTCGTCAATCGGCATCATCGTCTCCGGCTTCTTCATCACCCGCCGCTTCATTGAGTGGCGGCCGAAGGTGTCGCTCTAGGCGGCCGGTCGCGCCGGCAGCGTCTCGATGCCGACCCAGTCCACGCCCGCGTAGCCGAAGGCGTAAGACAACGCCGCCGCGACGCCGCGCTTCGCCTCGCTCATCGGCGGCGCGGAGCCGATCTCGCGGCGGACCGAGGTCGCCTCGGCGTCGGTGATGCCGCAGGGAACGATGGCGTCGTAGTGGCGCAGGTCGGGGTCGACGTTCAGGGCGAAGCCATGCAGGCTCACCCACCGCCGGAGGTGGACGCCGATCGCGCCGATCTTGCGCCCGTTCGTCCACACGCCGTTGAAGCCTTCGCGGCGGCCGGCCTCGATTCCCAACTCCGCCAGGTAGTCGATCCCCGTCTGTTCGAGGAGCGCCACGAAGCTCGGCACGGAAAGGCCGCGCTCCTTGAGCGAGACGATGGCGTAGCCCACGACCTGTCCGGGCCCGTGGTAGGTGGCGCGCCCGCCGCGCTCGACCTCGGCGACGGCGAATCCGAGGCGGCGCAGGCCCTCGCGGTCGACGAGCAGGTCGTCGTGTGCGGTACGGCGGCCGAGGGTGATCGTCGGCGGGTGTTCCAGGAGGAGGAGCGTGTCGCCGACGCTGCCTTCGATCCGGCGTTCTCGGAGGGCGCGCTGCAGGGCGAGCGCTTCGGCGTAGTCGACCAGTCCCAAGTCGCAGACGCTGAGCCGGTCGCCCATGGGCTCACCGGCCTCCGAACCGGGCCTCGCGCTTCTCGACGAAGGCCTGGATCGATTCCTTGAAGTCGTCGGTGGTCTGGAGGATGCCCATCATGACCATCGACTGGTCGATGACGTGTTCGGAGGGGTAGGGGTTCGCCATGCGGAGGAGGTGCTTGGTCATGCGCACGGCGAGCGGGGGGTTCGCCGCCATGCGCCCCGCCAGATCGAGGGCGCGGTCCATCAGCGCGTCACCTTCGACGACCTCGTTGAGGACGCCGAGGCGGAGGAGTTCGTCGGGCTCGAAAACTTCGCCGGTGAAGAGGACCTTCTTGGCTGCCGCGTCGCCGACGGCGCGGGGGAGCGTGAGGGGGTCGGCGCAGTCCTCGACGAGGCCGCGCTTGACGTGGACGTCGCCCATGCGGGCCGTGGGGGCGCCGATGCGGTAGTCGCAGAGCATGGCGTACTCGAAGCCGACGCCGATGGCGGGGCCGTTGATCGCGCCGATGATGGGCTTGTCGAGGGCTAGGGCGATCTTGGGGGTCTCGAGCCCGTGCAGGCGCTTGGCCCAGGAGCGTCCGCCCTTGCCCTGGGCGCGTTCCTTGAGGTCGAGGCCGGAGCAAAAGCCGCGGCCGGCGCCGGTGAGGACTACGGCGCGGGCTTCGGGCTCCGTTCCGGCCCGCCGGAGGGCGGCGTTGAGCTCGCGGCCCAGACCGTCGTTCACGGCGTTCATGCGCTCGGGGCGGTTGAGCGTGATGACCGCGACGTTGTCGAGGATTTCGAAGAGGACGTCCGGCATGACTGGCGCCTATCGACTGCTATCTGACGGCAAGGTTACACGAAAGCGTGACGTCCGGCGCGGAGGCTCCGCGCTTTAGGCAGCCGGCACGGTTGCGTCGTCGAGGATGCGGTAGGCGACGCCGACGACGCCGGGGCCGGAATGAGCACCCATGACCGGGGTGAACTCGGTGGTGAGGACTTCGCGGCAGTCGAAGCGCTCACGTATTTTCTCGGCGAAGCGCGCGGCCTCGTCCGGGGCCGTGGCGTGCATGAGCACGGCGCGAATCGGGGCGCCGCCGGGGTTCGACTCCTGCATCATCTTCAGCATGCGCTCTATGGCCCTCGCCTTGGAGCGCGCCTGGGTGAGCCGCTCGACCTTGCCTTGGTGGGCCGTCAGCACCGGCTTGAAGCCGACCCTGTCGCCGAGCCAGGCCGCCGCCTTGGGGACGTGGCCGCCCTTCGCCAGGTACTCGAGCGTGTCTAGCACGGCGTAGAAGTCGACTTTGGGGGCGATGGCGTCGACGAAGGCGGCGGCCTCGTCGAGCGACGCGCCGTCCGCCACGAGGCGCGCCGTTTCGATCGCGATCAGCCCCTGGCCGGCGGCTACCGCGGGGGCGGGGATGGAGCGAATGGTCGTGCCGGGGAGCTGCTCTCTAGCCAGCGCCACGGCGTGCTGCGAAACGCTGTGGCTCGAGCTCAACCCGGCGGGGAGCGTGATGCAGAGCACCGATTCGGCGCGCTTGCTCGCGGCCTCGAACGCTTCGAGGTATTGGCCCGGCGACGGCGCCGCCGTGGTCGGAGGGCGCTTCGACGCGCGCAGCAGGCCGTAGAAGTCGCCGGGGGGGTCGACGCCGTCGCGGTAGACCCTGCCGTCGAACACGAGGTCGTAGGGGACGATCTCGATTCCGTGGGAGCGGGCGATCTCCCCGGCGATGCAGGAAGAGCTATCGGTGACGACGGCGACTTTTTGCATGGGACTCCGGACGGAACGCGGGGATTCTACGCCACCGCGGCCTCTATTGCGAGGCGAAGGGGCCGGTGCTAAAGTGCGAACGTTTTGCGCCCCGCTTCGATTTCCCGTGCAACTGGTTTGTTTCGCCGTGCGCGGGTGCGGGCCACCGGCGCTGAGGAGGCCCCATAGATGGGTGAGTTCACCGATAAGACGTGCATCGTCGGCGTGGGGGAGACGCCCCACATGCGGCCGTCGAACCGCACCACGCTTTCCATGGCTATCGAGGCCGTCAAGAACGCCTGCGACGACGCCGGCATCCGGCCCCAGGACGTGGACGGCATCACCAGCTACAACGCCGCCGACTCCACGTCGGGGATGCACATCGCCTCGGCGTTGGGGATGCGGCTCAACTACCAGGTCGACATCATGGGCGGCGGCTCCAGCACCGAGGCGCTGATCGCGCACGCCGTCGGCCTCGTCGTCGGCGGCTACTGCAACACGATGGTCGTCTTCCGCTCGATGAACGGACGGTCGGGACGGCGGATGGGCGGTCAGGCTCCCGGGGGGCCGATGCCGCCGACACCGATCACCGCGCCCAACAGCTTCGAGCCGCTCTACGGCTTCACCACGCCGGCCCAGAAGTTTGGCATCAGCTGCATGCGCTACATGCGCGACTACGGGCTGAAGAGCGAGCAGCTGGGCATGATCTCGGTGGCTCACCGGAAGCATGCACTGCTGAATCCCAAGTCGATCATGACGGCGCCGATCACGATCGAGGACTATATGAACTCGCGGTGGGTGTCGAAGCCCTTCCACCTCCTCGACTGCTGCCTGGAGACCGACGTCGCCGCCGCCCTCATCATCACGAAGGCCGAACGCTCCTGGGACCTGAAGCAGCCGCCGGTCTTCATCATGGGCGGCACGGCGCGCACGATGGCGGACAACCCGGCGTGGAACTACAGCCGCGACGTGATCCACGAGGTTGCCAGCTTCTACGGCCGGGACCGGCTCTTCGGGATGTCGGGAGTCACGCAGAACGACATCGACATCACGTCGTCGTACGACGCGTTCACCTTCACGACGCTGATCCAGCTCGAGGCCTACGGCTTCGTCCCGCGCGGCGAGGCCGGGCCGTATGTGGCCGAGGGCAACTTGGAGATCGACCACCCCGGCGGGCGGCCGAACAACCTCTCGGGCGGGCACCTCTCCGAGGGCTACACGCATGGGATCAGCATGGTGATCGAGAACGTCCGCCAGCTCCGTCATCGGGCCGACGACTCGTGTCCGCGTTGGAATGAGGGGATCCACACCTACGACCGCAGCAATGGATGCCGCCAGGTCAAGAAGGCCGAGATCGCGGCGTGCCTGGGCTGGGGCATGGAGACCATGTCCAGCTCTTGCATCTTGAGGAAAGGGTAGTCCGCCATGACCATGGAACCCGGCTCCACGCCCCGACAACCCGACTACAGCCGCATCCAGATCATCCCCGATCAGGACATCGCGGAGTGGTGGGAGTACACGAAAGAAAAGAAGTTCATGCTCGCCTACTGCTCGCCGTGCGACCGGAAGTGGTTCCCGCCCTTCCCCGCGTGCAGCGAGTGCGGCACGATGGAGATCGAGTACGCCGAGATCGAGGGCAAGGGCGAGATCTACACCTACAACGTCGTCGTCCAGCCCATCCTCGGCCACATGGTGCCCGCGGTTCCGTACTGTGTGGCCATCGTCGAGCTTCCCGACGGGACGAACCCGGACGGGTCGAAGACGCGGATCCCGGCATTGATGCGTGACCCCGAAGAGGACATCGCCATCGGCCTGCCCGTCGAGCTCGACTGGGACGAGCACCCCAGCCAGGACTACAACATCCCCCGCTGGAAGCTGAGCGCGAAGACGGCTCCCGACACCTGGAAGTTCCCGCTGTAGGGGGGCCTCCGGCGGGAGCACCTTAAACCTCTCCCCCTCTGGGGGAGACTGAGAGAGGGCGCGCGCCGCCAGGCGCGCGAGCGCCCGAAGGGCGCTCCTCTTCGATGCGGCCGTGGTTACGCAAGGGTCCCCATGAATGGGAGCACCGCGCGGCCCTGTCAGTGGACGGGGGCGTGGGCTACAATGCGCGCGTCATGGCCGACACGCCGCTGCGGCGCCAGTATCTCGACATAAAACGGCGTTTCCCCGACGTCATCCTGCTCTTCCGCCTCGGGGACTTCTACGAGACCTTCGACGACGATGCCCGCGCCGCCTCGGCGGCTCTGGGCATCACCCTGACCTCGCGGGAGATGGGCAAGGGGAAGCGCTACCCCATGGCGGGGATACCCCACCACGCCCTCGACAACTACCTGGGGCGTCTGATCGACGCCGGCCACAAGGTGGCCATCTGCGAGCAGACCTCCGAGCCCGGCGATGGCTTGGTCGAGCGGGACGTGGTGCGGGTGGTGACGCCGGGGACGCTGGTCGAGGAGAACCTGCTCGACGGCAAGCGCAACAACTTCCTCGCGGCGGTGGTGGTGGAGGGCTACTCGGCGGGCCTGGCGCACCTGGACGTCAGCACCGGCGAGTTCGCCGCCGCTCAGCTTCCCGCCGACGGCCTTGACCTCGAAATCGGGCGGCTTGCTCCGGCGGAGCTGCTCGTCCGCACGGGCGACCAGGTCTCCGTCCCGTCACCGGTCAACCCTACCGAGTCGCCCGACCGCGACTTCGAGTTCGACGACGCCGAGGACCGCCTCAAGCGGCGTTTCGGCGTCGCCACGCTCGAGGCGTTCGGCTGCGCGGACAAGCCGTTGGCGGTCGCCGCGGCGGGTGCGGTGCTCGCCTATCTGGAGCGCACGCAGCCTTCGTCCGTTGCGAGCGTGGTCTCACTCTCCACGTACTCCACCGAGCGCTACATGGCGCTCGACCCGCAGACGCGCCGGAATCTGGAGATCAGCCAGGCGGGGCGCTGGGGCGGCGAGGGCCAATCGCTCCTGAACACGATCGACGAGACGCGGACGTCGATGGGGGGCCGGATGCTGCGCCGCTGGGTGGGCCAACCCCTGCTTGACCGGGAGCCGCTCGACGCCCGCCTCGACGCCGTGGCCTGGTTCCACGAGCGTCCTCTGGCGCGGGAGCGTACGGCGGACCTGCTCAAGTCGATGCCCGATCTTGAGCGCCTTGCCGGGCGGGTCGCCGCGGGACGGGCCGCGCCGCGCGACCTGGCGGCCCTACGCCGTGGACTGGAGGCGGTTCCGGACCTCGCCGCGCTGCTGGCGCCGCCTGAAGGTGACGAGGCCGGCAGCGGCGGCATCGATGATCTGCTGGTGCGGCTCGACCCCTGCACCGACGTGGCCGAGGGCATCGCCGAGGCCGTCGTCGACGATCCGCCCGCGGCGCTGAGCGACGGCGGCGTGTTGCGGTCGGGCGTCGATGAGGAGCTCGACCGTCTGCGCGAGGTCTCGACAGGGGCGCGGTCGCATCTGGCGGCGCTGGAGAGCAAGGAGCGGGAGCGTACCGGCGTCAAGTCGCTCAAGGTCGGCTACAACCGCGTCTTCGGCTACTACATCGAGATGAGCCGGGCGAACCAAGCGCAGGTGCCGGAGGACTACGTCCGGCGGCAGACGCTGGCGGGGGCGGAGCGGTACGTCACGCCTGAGCTCAAGGAGTACGAATCGACGATCCTCGACGCGCAGGACCGGATCCAGGGCGTCGAGGCGGCGCTGTTCAAGGGGCTCTGCGAGCGGATCGCAGCGCGCTGCGACGCCATTCTGGCCACCGCCGCCGCGCTGGGGGAGGCCGACGTCTACGCCGGCTTCGCCGCCGCCGCTGCGCGCTATGGGTACGTCCGACCTACGCTCACCGACGGGGACGAGCTGGACGTCGTGAACGGTCGGCACCCCGTGGTCGAGCGGGTGCTTCCCCAAGGTGGCTTCGTGCCCAACGACACGAAGCTGTCGCGGGCGGGGGCGCGGGTGGTCGTGCTCACCGGCCCCAACATGTCGGGGAAGTCGACCTACCTGCGCCAGGTGGCGCTCATCGTCCTGCTGGCTCAGATCGGCTGCTTCGTGCCCGCCGAGGCGGCGCGCATCGGCATCGTCGACCGCATCTTCACCCGCGTGGGGCTACAGGACGACCTCGCGGCGGGGCAGTCGACGTTCATGGTCGAGATGGTGGAGACGGCGCAGATCCTGCGCAATGCCACCGAGCGGTCGCTCATCATCCTCGACGAGATCGGACGGGGCACGAGCACCTACGACGGCCTGTCGATCGCCCGCGCCGTCGCCGAGTACATCCACAACCACCCCGCGCTGGGCGCCAAGACCCTGTTCGCCACCCACTACCACGAGCTGACCGATCTGGCGGGGACGCTGCCCGGCATCAAGAATTTTCATGTCGCCGTGGCCGAGAAGGACGGCGACGTGGCCTTCCTGCACAAGATCGTGCCCGGCGCAGCGGACAAGAGCTACGGCGTCCACGTGGCCACGCTGGCGGGGATGCCGCAGGCGGTAGTGTCCCGGGCGCGCGACGTCTTGCAGGGCTTGGAACGCGGAGGGAACGGGCAACGTCCGCGCCGCCGTCGAATTGCTCCGGCGAACCCTGATCAGCCGGCGCTGCTGCCACCCACCTCGGAGGTCTCCGAGCGCCTCCTCGACATCGACGTCGCCTCGCTGACGCCGCTGGAAGCGATCACCAAGCTCTTCGAGCTGCAGGATACGGCGCGGCGCGAGTCGGAGAAGGGACCAGACGGGTAGGGGATGGCTATGAAGATCAGGCTGCTTCCTCCCGCGCTCGTGTCGCGGATCGCCGCCGGCGAGGTGATCGAGCGGCCCGCGTCGGTGGTCAAGGAGCTGATCGAGAATTCCCTCGACGCTGGGGCAACGCGCGTCGATGTGCAAGCCACCGGCGGCGGGGTCTCCCTTGTCCGCGTCTCCGACGACGGCGAGGGCATCGAAGCCATTGACCTGGAGGCGGCCTTCACTCGGCACGCCACGAGCAAGATCGAAGACGAGCCCGACCTGCACCGCATCGGCACGCTCGGCTTCCGCGGCGAGGCGCTGGCCTCGATGGCGGCGGTGGCCGACGTGACGCTGCTGTCGAGGACGGCTGAGTCGATGAGCGGCGCCGAGATCCGGGTGAAGGACGGCGAGATCATCGAGCAGGGGCCGCGGGCCGCACCGCCGGGGACGACGGTCTCGGTGCGCAACCTCTTCCGCGACGTTCCCGCCCGCCTCAAGTTCCTCAAGTCGAACGCGGCGGAGGCGAACCGCATCGCCTCGGTCGTCGGCGCCTACGCGCTCGCCCGGCCGGGGACGGCGTTCAGCCTGACGGTGGACGGCAAGGAGAGCGTCCGGTCGCAGGGCAACGGCGACCGCCGCGCCGCGTTCGCCGCCGTCTACGGTGCGGGGACGGCCGCCCGCATGCTCGACGTGGAGTGGCGCGGCGATTCCTCGGGTTTGGCCGTGGACGTGCTGGGCCTGACCTCGCCGCCGGAGCTGAGCCGGGGCAACCGCACCTTCATCACGCTTCTGGTCAACGGCCGCCTCGTGCAGAGCCGGACGCTGACCTTCGCGGTCATCGAGGCATACCGCGGCTTCCTGGGGTCGGGGCGCTATCCCGTGGCCGTGCTTGACGTGGCCGTCGACGTGGGGGAGACGGACGTGAACGTCCACCCCGCGAAGATGGAGATCAAGTTCCGCGACGAGCGCCCTATCTTCTCCGCCGTCCGCCACGCCGTAACCGAGGCGGTAGAGGCCGTGGCCGCGCCGCGACCGGCGGCGGTGATCGCCACCGCGTCACCCTCCCCGTTCGCCCCACTCGACGAGGCAGCAGCCTCGCGGCCCATGCCGGTGGCCGCGCCGATCTCGGGGCTGCGCGAGGCCGCGCCCCGTGCGGAGGCGGCGACCGGCCAAGGTACGCTGCGCGTCCCGGTGCTGCGAGTGTTGGGCCAACTCGGGGCGACCTTCATCATCAGTGAGGGCCCCGAGGGGATGTACCTGATCGACCAACACACCGCCCACGAACGGGTGCTGTTCGACCAGCTCCGCCGCGACCGGGACGATGGGGAGGTGAAGTCGCAGGGCCTCCTCGAGCCGCTGGTAGTGGAGATGTCGCCGGAGGAGCAGGGGCTCGTGGCCGAGCACGGCGACCTCCTGACAGGGTACGGCTTCGACGTCGAGCCGTTCGGCGAGCAGGCCGTGCTGCTGCGGGCGGTGCCCGCCGGTCTCGCCGCCGTCGAGCCGGGACGGGCGCTGCACGACGTGCTCGACTATCTGGAGTCCGACGACCTGCGGGGCTACAGCTGGGAGGAACGGATCATGGCCTCGGTGGCCTGCCACTCGGCGGTGCGGGCGGGCCAGACGCTCTCCGAGCAGGAGATGCGGGAGATGGTGCGTCTGCTTGAGGCGGCGGACAACCCCCACGCCTGCCCCCACGGACGGCCCATCATCGTTCACATGAGCACGGCGCAGCTCGAGCGCGAGTTCGACCGCCGCTAGCGGCAGAGGGTTCTTAAGCAACGTGGGCAAGCGCACTCGCCGCACGGCTCCCGAGGCCGACATGGCCGGGATGGTCGGGCGGGTGCGGCCTCACGTCCCGGCGCTGCTCGATTGGTACGACCGAAACGGGCGCAGCCTTCCTTGGCGCGGCGTCCGCGACCCCTACGCCGTGCTCGTTTCCGAGGTCATGCTCCAGCAGACGCAGGTCGACCGCGTCATCCCCAAGTACCGCGAGTTCCTCGGCCGCTTCCCCGATTTCGAGGCACTCGCCGCGGCCCCGGTCGGCGACGTCATACGGGCGTGGTCCCCCTTGGGCTACAACCGGCGGGCGGTGCGCCTGCACGGCATCGCCCGCGCGGCGGTCGCGGGCGGGCTGCCGCGCGACGCGGAGGGTCTGCGCGGCCTCGAAGGCATCGGCGACTACACCGCCGCCGCCGTGGCCTGCTTCGCCTTCGACGCACAGGTCGCGGTCGTCGACACCAACGTGCGGCGCGTGCTGACCCGGCTCGCCGGCGCCTCCAACCCGCCTCCCGCCGCGCTTCGCCGCGCCGCCGCCGATCTTCTGCCCGTTGGGCAGGCCTATGCCTGGAATCAGGCGATGATGGACCTCGGGGCGACGGTCTGCACCGCCGCCGCGCCCAGGTGTGGCGATTGCCCCTTCGCCGTCGTGTGCGCCTTCGCGCTGAAAGGCAGTGAAGTTGCAGGGCAGACGAGGGGCCGTCCGCCCGCGCGGAAGATCGAGACTCCCTTCGTGGGGTCGCGCCGCTACTACCGCGGGCGCGTTGTCGATTGGCTCCGGGCGCTCCCGCCGGGCGAGTCCACCGACCTTGCCGGACTCGGCGCGGCGATCAAGGATGGCTTCTCGGAGAGCGACCAGCCCTGGCTGGCTGCGCTCCTTGCCGAGCTGGAGGGCGACGGGTTGGCGAGGGTCGAGGACGGCCGCGTTTCGCTGCCGTAGTGGGGCACCCCTTCGCTATCGCTCCGCGTCGGCCTTGAGGCCGGCGAGCCATTCTTGCAGCATGCGGCGGACCGCCCAGGTGGGCGAGACGAGGGGCAGCGTCCACTGCATCGGGCCTTCCTGCCGGATGCTGATGCCGGCGCGGACGCCGGTTCCCTCCTCGTCGAAGTGGACCGTGGTCTGCCGGGCGATGCCGCCCGCGTTCGACACCCAGATCGCCGTCCGTGGAGGGTCGACCTCGGCCACGGCGGCCTCCATAGCGATCGGTGTCCACCAAGGCTTAACGACGAGACGGAGCCGGCCACCAACGCGCCAGGGGTCGCCGGAGGGCGCGGAGGTCTCGGTCCAGGAACCGCCCCACGCGGCCCAGCGCTCGATGTTCGTGAAGGCCTGCCAGACGTCGTCCGGCGGGGCCTCGACGTGCGCCGATCCCTTGACCTCGTAGACGGCGGCGACGACGTGCATCGTCAGCCGTTCATGATCACGCCGGCGTCCACCACGAGCGTCTGACCTGTCATCAGGGCGCTGTCGTCGGAGGCGAGAAAAACGGCGGTGCCGGTGAGGTCGGGTGGTTCGAGGGCGCGCCGCATCGCCGACGCGCCGGTGAGTGCGCCCACGAATGCGTCGGGGACGACCTTCTTTGTGGCCTCCGACATGGTGACGCCGGGGGCGATGGCGTTGACGCGAATGTTGTGGCCGCCGCCCTGCTTCGCCATGGACTTGGTGAGGAAGACCACGCCCGACTTGGAGAGGCCGTAGGCGTTGGCGGAGAAGTTGTCGCCGGGCCGCGCGCCGGGGAGCGAGTAGGCGGCGATCGAGGCGATGTTGATGATCGACCCGCCGCCCTGCTCCTTCATGTAGGGAAAAACGGCGCGGCTGGCGATCAGGATGCCGATCACGTTGACGTCGAGCACCTTGCGCAGGTAGTCGACGGTCTCGTTGCGCAAGTCGAGGTTGTAGTAGATGGCCGCGTTGTTGACCAAGGCGTCGATGCGCCCGAAGCGCTCGTGGGCCTGGCGCGCCATGGCCTCGGCGCTTGCCTCGTCGGCGACATCGGTCTCGATGGCGAGGGCCTGGCCGCCGAGCTCGGCGATTTCGGCCTCGACCCCCTTGGCCTGATCGGCCCGCAGGTCGGCGATCACGACGCTTGCTCCCTCGCGAGCGAAGCGAAGGCAGTACTCGCGCCCGATGCCTTGAGCGCCGCCGGTGACGATTGCTACGCGGTCTTTGAGGCGCATGAGAAACCTCCAGTTTGGGCGGCCGCTCGTGCCGGAGGCGGCCGCGCGTGAAGCCGGCCTAGAATGCCACAGGGCCCCTGTCCGTTCAACGATGGAAATGCTTCTCTGGAAGGGGCCTAGGTGCTATCCTATTCCGGCTGCCCTGCGTGCGTAGTTGCTTGGGAGCCACTCCTGTGTCTGCCGCCACTCCCCTGACCCTTGACGCCACCGCCGCCTCGCGCGGCTTGCTCGAACGCGCCTCACAGCTCGTTGAGTCGACGCCGGCGCTGGTCGTCGAGCTTGTCGAGGTCGAGCGCGCCTATCGCGGCTTCGCCGAGGCGTTCACCGGCTCGCCGGTCTTCTACGCGATCAAGGCGAACCCCGACCCTCGCGTGGCGGCCAGACTGGCGAGTCTGGGCTGTGGCTTCGAGATCGCCAGCGTGGCCGAGCTCACGCTGGTGGCGGAGATCGGGGTCGATCCGGCGCGCGTCATCAGCAGCAACACCATTAAGGCGCCAGCGTTTGTGGCGGCAGCGCACGAGTACGGGGTGCGGCACTTCGGCTTCGATTCCGAGGCCGAGATCGACAAGCTGGCCCGCTATGCACCGGGCTGCGAGGTTTCCGTCCGGCTCGTTGTGCCCAACGAGGGCAGCGACTGGCCGCTCGACAAGAAGTTCGGAGTCGCACCCACTGAGGCCGTCGCGCTCATGCGGCACGCCGCCCGGCGCGGCCTCGTTCCCGCCGGCGTGACCTTCCACGTCGGCTCGCAGTGCCGTCGGCCCGACTCTTGGGCGGCGGCGCTCGATATCGCTGCCGGCGTGCTCGACGAGCTTGCCCGCGACGGCATCGAGCCGCGCGTCGTGAACGTCGGCGGCGGCATGCCCGTAGCCTCGGCTTCCGGCCCTGCGCCCGCGGCGGACGACGTGGCGGCGGTGGTGCGGGAGAACGCCGCCCGCCTGCCGTGGCCGGTCGAGGTCTGGCTGGAGCCGGGGCGGGCGCTCGTGGGCGAGGCGGGAACGCTGGTGACCGAGGTCATCGGCGTGGCCGAGCGCGAGGGCCGTCGCTGGGTCTATCTCGACGTCGGCATCTTCCACGGCCTCGCCGAGGCGATGGGCGGCATCGCCTACCATTTCGAGGCCGCCGGCGACGCGGCGCCTTCGCCCTGCACCATCGCGGGGCCGTCGTGCGACAGTGTCGACGTGATCACCACCGAGGGGCTGCTTCCCGAGGTCGCGGCCGGCGACCGGGTCGTCATTCCCAATGCTGGGGCCTACACCACGGCCTACGCCTCCACGTTCAACGGCTTTCCTGCGCCGGAAACGATCGTGGTGGAGGCCCTGTAGCGGTGGCCGGGTCCTGGTTCGAGGAGCAGGACCCGTTCTCGCCGGTGCAGTACCGCTACCGGATCGAAGAGGTCCTGCACCGCCGCACGACACCGTACCAGCGGATTGAGGTGCTGCGGAGCGCCTTCTTCGGGCGCATGCTCGTGCTTGACGGCGTGGTGCAACTGACCGAACGTGACGAGTTCGTCTACCACGAGATGCTGGTCCACGTGCCGATGCACGTCCATCCCGGCGCGGAACGGGTGCTGATCGTAGGTGGCGGCGACGGCGGGACGATGCGGGAGGTGCTGCGGCATCCCGGCGTCGCGGCCACACTCGCCGAGCTTGACCCGGAGGTCGTTGAGGTATCGCGGGCCTATTTCCCCACCCTTTCCGAATCGTTCGATTCCCCCCGCGCCACGGTGGTCTACGGTGACGCGGCGGACTTCGTGGCTGAGGCCGCCGAGCGCTTTGACGTGGTGCTGTGCGACCTGACCGATCCCGTGGGGCCGGCGCGCAAGCTCTCGGAGCAGCCGTTCTTCGAGGCGGTGAAGGGCATCCTCGCTCCCGGCGGCGTGGTGGCGATGCAGACGGAGTCGCTGCACTTTCACGCCGCCCATATCCAGCGGGTGCAGGACGCACTGGGCGCCGTCTTTCCTCACACTGCCTTGTACGGCGCGCCCATCGCTACCTACGCGGGCAACTGGTGGACGTTCTCGATGGCCTCGCTCGCCGCGATTGCGCAGGAGCCGCGGCGGACGCCGCCCCCGGGCGTCCGGCTCTACGGCGCGGATGTGCACCGCGCGGCGTTCATCCCGGACGCCGTCCTCGAGTGTTTCGCGGGACTCGGCCCGTAACCGCATGGGCTCCGTGCTGCTGCCATGCGTCCACCAAGCAGCATTCCGGCGTAGAATCTAGCAGCGGGGGAAGGCGTTGCCCGCTGAGAACAGGCCAGACGGAAGGAAGAAGGCCGTGCTAAAGCAATCTCGAAGCAAGACTCTGCTCGCCGTGGTTGGCATTGCGATCGTGGCGATGATCGTTGCGGCCTGCTCGGGCGGCGAGAGTGCGCCGGCAGCGACGGATACGCCGGCTCCGCCCGCGGCGACGGATACGCCGGCTCCGCCCACGGCGACGTCGACCCCCGAGCCGCCCACGGCGACTCCGACGCCCGAACCGCCGACTCCGACGCCGACACCGAGCGAGCCCACGCCGACGCCCTATCCCTCGCCCAAGCTTGCCGGGACGGGTGCGTGGATTAACTCGGAGCCCTTCACCATCGAGAGCCGGCGTGGCGAGGTCGTCCTCATCGACTTCTGGACGTACACGTGCGTCAACTGCATCCGGACGTTCCCATGGCTCCGAGACTGGCATGAGAAGTACGCCGACGCCGGATTGGTGATCCTCGGCGTACACACGCCGGAGTTCGAATTCGAGAAGGTCGCCGAGAACGTGGAGAAGGCCTCGGTCGACCACGACCTCCGGTACCCCATCGTCCAGGACAACGACTTCAAGACGTGGCGGGAGTTCCGGAACCGGGCGTGGCCCTCCAAGTACCTGATCGACGCGAACGGGCAGGTTCGCTACGCGCACATCGGCGAGGGCGCCTACGCTGAGACGGAACGCTGGATCAGGACGCTGCTGGAAGAGACGGGAGCGGATCTCAGCGGGATCAGCGGCGAGACCATCGCCCGACCGCCCCGCGACGTGAGCGCCTACGCGTCGACGGCCCGCAGTTCGGTCACGCGGGAGCTCTACGCCGGGACCTACCGCAACTATGGCGCGGTGAACTCGCGGAGGAATCCTCCGTACGTCCGCCACGTCGAGTACTTCGAAGAACGCGACGTGGTGATGTTCTACGAAGACCCCGGCGAACATGCCAACCAATTCATCTACCTGCAGGGCGCGTGGTTCAACGGGCTCGAGAGCCTGACGCACGGCCGCGTGACCGAGAACTACGAGGACTATCTGGCGATTCGCTTCTTCGCGACCAGTGTCAACACGGTGATGAGCCCCGAGGGCGGCGAGGCCTACGACGTGCGCGTGACCTACGACGACCGGCCGCTTGCTCGGGACGAGGCCGGCGCCGACGTGCAGTGGGACGACGAGGGCAACAGCTTCGTCTGGGTGGACGAGCCGCGCATGTACGGCATCGTGAAGATCGACGAGGTCGGCGAGCACGAGCTGAAGCTCAGCTCGAATGCCGACAATTTCAACGTCTTCGCCTACACCTTCGGTACCTTCCTGGGAGATACGGCGTGATTCGCGTGGAGCCTGTAGCCGCGGTCGCGGCCATGGCGGCGGTTGTCGTGCTCATCGCCGCCGCGTGTTCCGGCGGCGAGCCGACTCCAACACCGCCGCCGCCGACCCTGCCGCCCACGGCAACCGCGACCGCCGCCGCGGCCCCGGACTCCGACGGAGATCATCCGGGCCGCCCCGACTTGGAACCGCTGATCCGCGGGCCGGTGAGCCCCGACGGCTTCCAAGCCGTTCTCGGCACTCCCGACCTGGGCGTGGGCGAACGCCGCGTTGGTGTGCTGATCACCGCGCCTTGGGGCGTGGTCGGCGCGCCGACGGCGGAGATGACGGTCTGGCGGGGTGATGGCAGCGGCCCGCCGCTCGACTTCCTGACCGCCACCTACCAGCCCTGGCCGCTCGGCGCCCGGGGCCTGTACACCACGGACATCGACTTTGCCGAGTCCGGCGCCTACCTCCTCGACATCGATTTCGAGGACCGGGACGGCGTGCTCCGGCGGGTCGGCATCGAGATCGACGTGGCCGAGCGCACGCGCGCGCCGGACGTTGGCGAGCCCGCCCCGCGCAGCGAGACGAAAACGCTGGAGCAGTCCGGGTCGTTCGACGACCTCACTACCGGCTCTCTCCACGATGCCGACCTCTACCAGGTCTCGCTGGCGGAGGCGGTGGAGAACGGTCTGCCGACGGTGGTCGTCTTCGCAAGCCCGGCGTTCTGCATCAACGCGGTGTGCGGCCCCCAGGTCGAGGCGCTGCAGGAGCTCAAGAACGCCCGCCGCGGCCAGGCGAACTTCGTGCACGTCGACTTCTTCGACAACCCCAAGGAGACGCAGGACGACATCAACGCGGCGAGGCTCTCCTCCGCCGTGGTCGAATGGGACCTGCCCGGCATCGAGTGGACGTTCGTGATCGACCGTGCGGGGTTGGTGTCGCACCGCTTCGAGGCGTACGCCACGGTCGCCGAGCTCGAAGCGGCCCTCCAAGAGGTCCTGTAGGAGCAGCCCTAAGGGGCGGCCCTGAGCCGCGGGCCTATAATGGCGCCGAGCATGACTTCCTGAGCGAACGGAAAGCGAGCAAGGCCCTGGCATCGTCGATCAGGCTCGGACGCATAGCCGGGATCCCTATCGGGATTCACTACAGCTGGCTGTTCATCTTTGCGTGGTTCAGCTACTCGCTGGCCACGAACTTCTTCCCTAGCCGCTACCAGGCAGCGACGGAGCAATACTGGGCCATAGCCATCGCGGCCAGCGCGGTCTTCTTCGCCTGCGTGCTGGCGCACGAGCTTGGGCACAGCGTGGCGGCGCGGCGCTACGGCATCCCGGTCACCAGCATCACGCTCTTCTTCCTGGGGGGCGTCGCTCAGATCGGCAGGGACGCGCCCCGCCCGATGGCCGAGGGGGTCATCGCCATCTCCGGGCCGGCGGTCAGCATTGCGCTGGGCGTGATCTTTTTCGGGGCTCATTTGGCTTTGGGCGACCCCAACACGCCGGCGAGCTCGCTCTTTTACTATCTCGGACTTGCCAACGGGTTCGTCGGCGTCTTCAACCTCATCCCCGGCTACCCCATGGACGGCGGCCGCATCTTCCGCGCCGTCGTGTGGGGAATCAAGGGCGACGTGGTCAAGGCGACCCGCGCCGCCGCCGACCTCGGGCGCGTCGTCGGGGTTCTCTTCATCGGCGGCGGCGTCGCCATGGCGTTCTTCCTCGACAGCGTCATCGGCGGCATGATGCTCATCCTTCTGGGCTTCTTCCTCTTCGGTTCGGCGAGACAGAGCGTGGAACAGGTCACCGCGCGAGCCGGGCTCCGTGGACTCCGTGTCCGCGACGTCATGACCGTCGTTCCCACGATTCCGCCGCGGCTCGATCTGCGCAGCCTGGTGGACAACTACATCTCGCTCAGCGGCCACGGTTTTTTCCTGGTCGGTGAACAGGGAGACGCCACCGGCGCGCTCAGCCTTTCCGACATCTCCCGCGTGCCCCGCGAGCGTTGGGCGGCGACCACCGTGGGCGACATCACCGCGCCGCTCGACGACTTGCCGACGGTTGACGCCGCCGCTCCCGCCGAGTCCGCGCTCGAACTGCTGCAGGATCAGGAGGCGCAGCGTCTCCTCGTGGCCGACGGCGGCTACCTCGTCGGCTCGCTCACGATGGAGCACGTGGCCGCCGCGATGCGCCGCTCCGGCGGCGGGTAAGGTATCGCGCGGCGCTTCCTCCTGCTAGAATCCCGACTCTTGCGGCTTCCGCTATCTGAGGTCTTGCACCATGGACTACAACGCCGAGGCGCTTCGACGCCATAGAGAGACGAGAGGGAAGATGGGCATCGTCTCGCGGATGCCCTTGGAGACGATCGAAGACCTCTCGATCGCCTATACGCCCGGCGTGGGCGCGGTGAGCCTGGCGGTGGCGGAAGACACCGCGCTCTCCTACGAGATGACGAACCGCGGCAACACCGTCGCCGTGGTCTCCGACGGCTCCGCCGTCCTCGGCCTGGGAAACATCGGCCCCGAGGGCGCCATGCCGGTGATGGAGGGCAAGGCGATCCTGTTCAAGGAGCTCGCCGGCATCGACGCCTTTCCCATCTGCTTGGCCACCCAGTCGGACGACGAAATCGTCGAGACCGTCACGCGGCTGGCGCCCAGCTTCGGCGGCGTCAACCTCGAAGACATCTCGGCGCCCCGCTGCTTCGGTATCGAGGAGCGCCTCCAGGACATCGGCATCCCCGTCTTCCACGACGACCAGCACGGGACGGCGGTGGTCATCCTGGGCGGGCTGCTCAACGCGCTGAAGGTCACCGGCAAGGCGCTGGAGGACGTGCGGATCGTCTTTTCGGGCGCGGGCGCCTCGGGCGTGGCCTCCGCCAAGATGCTCTTCCACCTCGGCGCCAAGCACGTAATCCTCGTCGACAGCCAGGGAACGATCCACAAGGGACGCGAGAACCTCACCCCGATCAAGCGGGAGATGCTGGCGATCACTAACGCCGACGACATCCGCGGTGGGCTCGAAGACGCCGTCCGGGGCGCCGACGTCTTCATCGGCCTCTCGGTGGCCGGAGCGATGACGCCGGCGATGGTCGAGTCGATGGCGAAGGACCCGATCATCTTCGCCATGGCGAACCCGGTGCCGGAGATCATGCCGGAGGAGGCCAGGGCGGCGGGCGCCGCCGTCGTGGGCACGGGGCGCAGCGACTTCGCCAACCAGATCAACAACTGCCTCGCCTTCCCCGGCGTCTTCCGTGGGGCGTTGGACGTCCGCGCGCCGCGCATCACGATGGAGATGAAGGTGGCCGCGGCGCGCGCGCTGGCCGGGCTGGTGGAGACGCCCGTTCCGGAGCGAGTCATCCCGTGGGCGCTGGACAAAGCCGTGGTGCCCGCCATCGCGAAGGCCGTCGCGGGGGCGTGGACCGCGGAGTCAGGCCGCGCCGCAGCGGCGTCGAAATCGGCGGCGGCAGGAGCCGGTTAGCGGCGGCGACGACGCCGTTTGGGTGCGGCCGTTTCCCGCTTCTTTGCCAAGACCTGGGCGAGACTTTCCTCGAAGCGCTCGGCCTGCCAGCGGCGGACGTCGGATTCGTTGATCTCTTCCGCTAGGAGCTCGGGCTCGCGTGCGAGGCGGTCGAGGCTGGCGGCCGGCCAGATCACGGACACGTCGAGGGCAAGCTCCGCCGCCCGCGCGTTGCGCCATTCCTTCAGGTCCTTCAGCCGGGCCTGCTGCTCCGCCGTCATGCGCGGCGGCGCGCCGCTGGAGCGGGGCCTTGGGTCGGGTGGGGCCTTCCTCCCTTTTGCAAGAGCCCGGCGGAGACGGTTGGCGAATCCGGGATGCGACCGCTTCAACAGCTTGCCGACGCTCTCCTGATCGTCCGGCGCGGCGGCGATGCCGACCAGGTCTTCGCTGCGCATGATGCGGAAGGTGGGGACGCCCCGCCGCAGGGCCTCGGCCTCGCGGGCCACGGCCAACTCCTTGAGGATGGCGCGGCCCCGTCCGTCGAGGTCGCGGCCACCCTTGTAGGAGAAGCAGGCCACCTCGGGCGGGTCGGGCGGCGAATAGCGAATCTCTTCGAGCCGGGCGAACTCCTCGGCGGCCCAGGCGGCTCGTCCAAGATTCTGGAGGCGTTCGAGCAGGGCGTCGCGAAGGGGCAGCATGTGGGCGACGTCCTCCGCGGCGTAGGCTAGGGCCTCGTCGCTGAGCGGGCGGCGGCTCCAGTCGGCCCGCTGTAGCCGCTTCAGCTTCTCGACGTGAATCCCCAGGCATTCTTCCAGGGCGGCGGCGAGGCCGATCTTCTCCATACCCGCGAACCGGGCCGCGATGCTGGAGTCGAAGATGTTTGCGATGCGCCAGCCCCAGTCGCGGTCGAGGCCGCGGATGTCGTAGTCGGCGCCGTGGATCACCTTCTCGACCCGCCGGCTTTCGATCAGTTGGCCGAGGGGCGACATGTCGTCGATTTCGATGGGGTCGATGACGTAGAGACGCTTCGGCGTGGCGAGCTGGATGAGGCAGACCCGTTCCGGGTAGCGGTGGTAGCCGTTGGCCTCGGTGTCGATGGCGACGACGGGCTCGCGGAGGGCGGCCTTGACGGCGCGCGCCAGCCGGTCACGGTCGGTGACAAGCTCGAACGGAGAGTGGCCGGCTACCACGCAACCGGAGGCGAAGGAGGGGGATAGAGGAGCGGCGCCACGTTCCTAGCGTACGGAAGGGCGCGGCGGGGTGTCAAACGGGGCATTAGAAGGGCTTGTATCTTGATGGCGAAGTGCGGGAAGGCCATCCCGATGTTTTGGAAATCCGCTGGGAGACCGTAAGGGGGCCGCTTCGCACTGTTAGAATTAAGGCGTTCCACGCACGCTTCGCGCCAGCACGATGACGCCGCCTACCACGACCGACGAAATCCGCAAGGCCTACCTCGACTTTTTCGCCGAGCGGGGGCACCTCGTTGCGCCGTCGTCGTCGCTGATTCCGGTGGGCGACCCGACGCTGCTGCTGACGAGCGCGGGGATGGTGCAGTTCAAGCAATACTTCTCGGGCGAGGCGGAGCCGCCGAACCCGCGGCTGGCGTCGTCGCAGAAGTGCTTCCGCACCACCGACATCGAGAACGTCGGCGACACCAAGCACCTCACGTTCTTCGAGATGCTGGGCAACTTCAGCATCGGCGACTACTTCAAGAAGGAAGCCATCGCGTGGTCGTGGGAGTTCGTCACGGAGGTGCTCGAGCTGCCCGAGGAGCGCCTGTGGGTGAGCATCTACCTCGACGACGACGAGGCGGAGGGCTACTGGCGCGAGATCGGGGTGCCCGCCGAGCGCATCGTCCGCTATGGGGACGAGGACAACTTCTGGGGTCCGGCAGGCGAGGAGGGCCCCTGCGGCCCCTGCAGCGAGATCCACTACGACTACGGCGAGGAGTACGGGGCCGACCTCACCCCCGCCGACAGCGGCGAGCGGTTTGTCGAGATCTGGAACCTGGTCTTCACGCAGTTCTACCACCACCGCGACGGGACGCGGACGAAGCTCCCCGCGCCCAACATCGACACCGGCATGGGGCTGGAGCGCACCGCGACGATCATGCAGGGCCGGCTCTCGGCCTACGAGAGCGACGCCTTCGACTACCTCGTCGCGGGCGCGGCGAAGCTGGCGGGCACGTCCTATGGGTCGGACGATGAGACGGATTACGCGCTGCGGGTGCTCGCGGAGCACGCGCGCAGCGTTACCTTCCTCATCGCCGACGGCGTGACGCCCGCGAACGAGGGGCGCGGCTACGTGCTGCGGCGCATCCTGCGCCGCGCGGTGCGCTTCGCCCGCAAGGCGGGGATCGAGGGCCTCTTCCTGGGCGACCTTTCCAAGTTGGTCATCGAGAAGATGGCGCACCAGTATCCGGAGCTCGAACGTGAGCGCGCGACCGTGCTCAGCGTCATTCAGGCCGAGGAGGATCGCTTCGGGCAGACGTTGCAGCAGGGCATGGCGCTGCTGCGGGGGTTCATGAGCGCGGTCGAAGCGGCCGACGCCGGACTTGCCGCGGCCGAGTCAAAGCAGGACGGCAAGGAGATAGGCGGGGCGCTGTCGGGTTTGCGCGATCTGTCCCAGGCGCCGCACGAAGGCGCCGCCGCAGCCGGGTGGCCGTTCGTCGCGCCCCGGCTGCGCTTCGCCGCCGACCGCGCCGAGAATATCCAACGGCGGTGGGACGCCGGCGACCTCGACGCCGACCGCGCGTCGCGGGAGACGGCCGCGGCCCTGCGCGGGGCGCGGGAGGCCGTCGATCTTCTGAAGGCACAAACGCCCGGCGAGGCCGCGTTCAAGCTCTACGACACGTTTGGCTTTCCGTTGGACATCACCATCGACGTGGCGCGCGAGCACGGTATGAGCGTCGACGTCGAGGGGTTCGAACGCGACCTCGAGGCCCAACGCGAGCGGAGCCGTGCTGCAGCCAAGTTCGGTCTCGGGGAGAGGGTCTATGTATCGGCCACCATGAGGGCAGGAGAGCCGAGAATCGCCGTGGCCGCCCCCACTGTCTTTAGCGGCTACGAGTCGACGGAGCAAGCGACGACACTGGTCGCGATGCTCGTGAACGGCGCGCCCGTGGAGAGGGCCGCGCGCGGCGATGCTGTCGAGGTCGTGCTCTCTGAGACGCCGTTCTACGCCGAGGCCGGCGGTCAGGTTGGCGACACGGGCGAGATAGCCGGCGCACAGGGCCGCATCGCGGTCGAGACAACGCACGCGCCGGTGGCGGGGCTCATTGTGCATGCCGGCGAGGTCGTCGACGGCGAGGTCGCCGTCGGTGAACGAGTGACGGCGCGGGTCGATGCATCACGCCGCGCCGACGTGATGCGAAACCACACCGGCACCCACCTGCTCCACGCCGCCCTGCGACGGGTCCTGGGGACGCACGTGCGGCAGGCGGGGTCGCTGGTCGCGCCCGACCGTCTGCGCTTCGACTTTTCGCACCCGTCGGGGGTGAGCGGCGACGAGCTTCGCGAGATCGAACGGATGGTGAACGGGCGGGTGCTGGACAACCTGCCCGTCCTGCATGAACAAATGGGTTTCCAAGAAGCCATCGACAACGGCGCGTTGGCCTTTTTCGGCGACAAGTATGGCGACATGGTGCGGACCTGCCGCATCGGCGCCCCCGGCGAGGAGCCGTTCAGCTTCGAGTTGTGCGGCGGCACGCATACCGCGGCAACGGGCGAGATCGGGCTGCTGCACGTGGAGAGCGAGGGCAGCATCGGCGCGGGTACCCGCCGCATCGAAGCGGTGACGGGTCGCGGCACAGAGGGCGTGCTTTCGGAACGGCACGTCTTGATGGAGGCACTCGCCAAGCAGCTGCAGACGGCGCCCGCCGATCTTCAGTCGCGGCTGGCCGCGGTGCTGGAGGACCTCGACCGGGAGCGGAAGCGCGCGTCGGCGTTGGAACGCGACCTCGCTAAGCGCCAGACGGACGGGCTCGCGGGCGGGGCGCAGGACGTGGACGGCGTGGCGGTGCTCGCGTCGGAGGTCACGGTGTCGACGATGGACGCCCTGCGCGGCGCGGCGGACTCGCTGCGCGGCCGGATCGAGAGCGGGGTGATCGTGCTTGGCTCGGTGATCGACGGAAAGCCGGCGTTCGTGGCGACGGTGAGCAAGGACCTGACGGCGGAGGGCTACCACGCGGGCAACATCATCCGCGAGGTGGCCAAGGTCGCCGGCGGCGGTGGCGGCGGCCGCCCCGACATGGCCCAGGCCGGCGGCAAGGACGCGTCGAAGCTGGCGGAGGCGCTGGCATTGGCGCCGGAGCTGGTGAGGCGGCGGTAGCGCGGTCGGCCAGCCAGGTCCGCCGCTCCTTAAACCTCTCTCCCCCTGGGAGAGACTGAGAGAGGGCCGGGGCGGGGCGGTCTTCCCCCCTCTCCCTCACCGCCTCTTTTACCTCTCCCCCTCTGGGGGAGACTGAGAGAGGGTCGGGGTGGGGCGGTCTTCCCCCTCTCCCGCTGGGAGAGGGTCGGGGAGGGTGGGGGGCCGGGAGGCGTGCGCCAACGTCAACGCAGCCTGCGGCCCTATGCTGCAAACGTCCCTGTAGGGGCGACTCCTTCCTACCGCCAACCCCCGCCCCTAGCGCCTCCCCGTAGGGGCGCGTCGCGACGCGCCCGCTTCCTCCAACCGCCTTCCTCTCAATGAAGTGATCGCGCCACCGCCCGCTTGACGCGCCCTCACCCAGGGCCTATCATCATGACAGAACGTACGTTCTTTGACGGGATGCGGTAGCGACACCCTGCGGACGCGTGGGAGAGAAGCCCCACTATCCAGGCGGGCGGCGGAATTGGCCCGATTGCCCTGCGGACGCGCAGGAGACAGGGCCCTTACCGCGGCGGGCGGCGGAATTGGCCCGAGCTGCCCTGTGGACGCGCAGGAGACGGGGCCCTTACCGCGGCGGGCGGCGGAATTGGCCCGACCTGCCCTGTGGACGCGCAGGAGACAGGGCCCTCACCGCGGCGGGCGACGGAATTGGTCCGAACTGCCCTGCGGACGCGCAGGAGACAGGGCCCTCACCGCGGCGCACGGCGGAGTTGGCCCGAATTGCCCTGCGGGCGCGCGGAAGACAGGGCAGTTGCCCCCGGCTAGGTTACGGGTCTGCCGAGTGGGGAAGGGGAGTCTGGGGCGTGGCCTGTTTCATTGCGCTGGTATAGGGGTTGTGCTACCCTTCCGAGTGCTCATTTTCAGGTGGACTCTGGGCGTCTTGCGCCTCGGACCGCCTACTGAAGGGGGTAGGCCCTGAAAGACTTCGAATACGTAGCTCCGACCAGCGTCGAGGACGCGGTCGGGTTGATGGCGGAGAAGGGGGCCAAGGCGCGGGCGCTGGCGGGCGGCACCGACCTGCTCATCCACCTGCGGGCCAAGGTCTTCGAGCTCGACCGCGTGGTCGACATGAAGAAGATCCCCGAGCTCACCGAGATTGCCATCTCGAGCGAGGGGCTGACACTCGGGGCCGCGGCGCCCTGCTATCAGATCTATGAGAACGATGCGGTGCGGGAGACGTATCCCGCGCTGTTCGACTCCACGTGGATGATCGGCGGAATCCAGATCCAAGGCCGGGCCAGCGTGGGAGGCAACCTCGCCAATGCCGCGCCGAGCGGGGACACCATACCGTCGGTCATCGTGCACCGCGGCGTGTGCGTTATCGCGGGCCCGAACGGGCGGCGCGAGGTGCCGGCGGAGGAATTCTGCACGGGGCCGCGACAGAGCGTGCTCCAGGACGGCGAGATTCTGGTGTCGATCAAGTTCCCCCCGCCGATGAAGGGCGAGGGGTCCCACTACCTCCGGTTCATCCCGCGCAACGAGATGGACATCGCGGTGGCGGGCACGGGGGCGTCGGTCGTCCTCGATAACGGGACCATCGAGTCGGCGCGGATTGCGCTGGCGTCGGTGGCGCCGACGCCGGTCGTGGCGTCGGAGGCGGAGGCGTTCCTGGTAGGCAAGGAGCCGACGGAAGAGAACATCGTCGAGGCCTCGGAGCTGGCCAAGAAGGTCGCGAAACCTATCACCGATATGCGCGGCACGATAGAGCAGCGGGTGCACCTCGTCGGGGTGCTGACGAAGCGCGCGCTGCGCAAGGCCGTCGAGCGAGCCAAAGGGGCGTAACCGCAGATGTCGAAGAAGATTCACGTCAACGCCAAGATCAACGGCGACGAGGCCGACTTCCTCGTCGAGGCCCGCCAGAGCCTGTTAGAAGTGCTGCGCGACGTCATCGGGCTGACCGGCACCAAGGAAGGGTGCAACGACGGCAACTGCGGCGCGTGCACGATTTCCATGGACGGCCGCATCGTCGATGCGTGCTGCGTCCTAGCCGTCGAGGCCGAGGGCTCGGACATCCTGACCATCGAGGGCGTGGCCTCTCCCGAAGGGCTGCACCCGGTGCAGCAGGCCTTCCTGGAGCAGGCCGCCCTGCAGTGCGGCATCTGCACGCCGGGCTTCATCGTGGCGGCCAAGGCGCTGCTGGAGAAGGAACCCGACGCGGACGAGCACCGCATCCGCCACTGGCTGGCGGGGAACCTCTGCCGTTGCACGGGCTACGACAAGATCATCCGCGCCGTCATGCAGGCGGGGGAGATGGCGAAGGCCAAGTAGCGGATCCCGGGCGCGAGCCCGGATTTAGAACGGAGCAGATCGAAGGGGCGCCGGCGCGCCTGGCGCGCCTGGCGCCTTTATCATTAAGGCGACGGATGAGGCGAGCAGCCCGTGCGCCATGGCTTGCGGGCAATTGAGGAGCAGGAACCATGACCACCACCGCTGACCCCGCACCCGAGTTCAAGGTCGTTGGCACCAGGCCGATTCGTCACGACGGTCTGGAGAAGGTGACCGGGCAGGCGCGCTACGGCGCCGACATCCACCCTCCGGGTCTGCTGCACGGCAAGATCCTGCGCAGCCCGCACGCCCATGCCCGGATCAAGTCGATCGATGCGAGCAAGGCGGAGGCGCTCGAAGGCGTGCGCGCCGTCATCACCAACGCGGACTACCCGATCGTCAGCGCCAAGCCGATCGACTTGGCGGAGGTGCTGATGAATCCCCGAGTCATGGCGGACAACGACCTCGCGGGCGAGAAGGTCCTTTACAAGGGCCACGCGGTGGTTGCCGTGGTGGCGATCAGTCCACACATCGCGGAGGAGGCGCTCGACCTCATCGACGTGGAGTACGAAGTCTTGGAGCCGCTGATGACGGTGGACGAGGCGATGGCTCCCGGCGCGCCGCTCATCCATGAAGATATGACGACGCATACGCTGGCGGCGCGGTTCACGCGCGGAACCGACACCGGCGAGAGCAGCAACGTCGCGTCGCGGCTGCTCTTCGAGGGCGGGGACCGGGAGCAGGCGTTCGCCGAGGCGGACGTGATCGTGGAGCGGGACTTCCGCACCACGGCGGTGCACCAGGGCTACATCGAGCCGCACAGCTCGACGGCGTCGTGGACGCCGGACGGACACGTCACGATCTGGACTTCGACGCAAGGCGCGTTCGGTATCCGGATGGCGGTGGCGGCGATGCTGCAGATCCCGGAGGCGAAGATCAAGGTCATACCGCTGGAGATGGGCGGCGGCTTCGGGGGCAAGATTCCGAGCTATCTCGACGCCATCGCGGCGATCGCCTCGCGCAAGACGGGGCATCCGGTGAAGTTCACCATGAGCCGCAAAGAGGTGTTCGAGGGGACCGGACCGACCTCGGGGACGCACGTCAAGGCGAAGTTCGGCGCCAAGAAGGACGGATCGATCGTCGCCGCCGACCTGTGGCTGGCCTACGAGGCCGGGGCCTATCCGGGGTCGCCGGTGGGTGCCGGCGTGATGTACGGCATCGCGCCGTACGCCGTCGAGAACTTCGCCGTCGACGGCTATGACGTGGTGGTGAACAAGCCGAAGGTTGCGGCCTACCGCGCGCCGGGGACGCCGCAGTCGGCGTTCGCGATCGAGCAAGTGATGGACGAGCTTGCCGGCAAGCTCGGCATCGACCCGATCGAGCTGCGTCTGAAGAACGTGCAGCGCGAGGGCGGACGGCAGGTGAACGGCATCCCGTACGGCGCCATCGGCTGCGAAGAGGTCGAGCGCGCGATGCTGGAGTCGGAGCACTACAAGAGCAAGCTCGAAGGGCCGAACCGCGGCCGCGGCGTGGCGATGGGCTTCTGGGGCAACGGCGGCATGCACTCGGCGGCGACCCTGGCGGTGAACGCCGAAGGCACGGTGAACATGATCACCGGCTCCGTCGATCTGTGCGGGACTCGCGTGGCCCTCGCGATGCAGCTGGCCGAGGTGCTGGGGCTGAGCGCCGAGGACATCGTGCCCACGGTGGGCGATACCGACTCGGTGGGCTTCACCGCTCCTTCGGGCGGGAGCCGCACCGCGTTCGCCACGGGCATCGCGGTGATTCAGGCAGCGCACAAGATCGTGGACCATCTCAAGGCGTTCGCCGGACGCATGTGGGAGCTGCCGCCCGAGGAGATCGCGTTTGAGAACGGCGTCTTCGTCAATCCCAAGGACGCGAAGGAGAACAAGCCGTTCAAGGTGCTGGCCATGATGGCCCTGCGGCAGGGTGCGGTAACGGCCTCGGCGTCGGTGAACCCGGGCGGGGTCGGCGTCTCGTACGCGGGGCACATCGCCGACGTTGAAGTCGACCCTGAGACGGGCAAGGTTACGGTGCTGCGCTACACGACGTTCCAGGACGTGGGGCGGGCGGTGCACCCGAGCTACGTCGAGGGGCAGATGCAGGGCGGCGCGGTGCAGGGCATCGGCTGGGCGCTGAACGAAGAGTATTTTTGGACGGACGACGGCGAGATGGCGAACTCGTCGTTCCTGGACTACCGGATGCCGACGAGCCTCGACCTGCCGATGATCGAGACGGAGATCGTCGAGAAGCCGAACCCGGGCCATCCCTTCGGCCTGCGCGGCGTCGGTGAGGTGTCGATCGTGCCGCCGATGGCCGCCCTCGCCAACGCGGTGGCCGACGCCGTCGGCGTCCGTATGACGGAGCTGCCGATGTCGCCTGGGGCGGTGCTAAAGGCGATCAAGGAGCAGCGGGGAGCGTAGGAGCCGCAGCCGTGGCAATCGTCTTCATCCCATCGCTCATGCGCGACCTCACCGGGGGCGCGGACAAGGTGACCGTCGAAGGGGCGACGCTGCGCCAGGTCATCAATGCGCTGGAAGCGGCGCACCCGGGCACGAAGGAGCGCTTGATGGACTCGGAGGGGCGCATCCAAGAGGGGCTTGCCGTGGCCATCGACGGGGAGACGACGCACCTGGGCCTCATTGAGCCGGTCAAGGAGACGTCCGAGATTCACTTCATCCCGGCCATCGGCGGGGGATAGGCGACGGTGCTGGCCAAGGCAATCATGGTCGCGGCCGCGGCCGCGCTGACGGTGGCGGCGTGCTCGTCCGGCGAGCCGACAGCAACGTCAACGCCGCCGTTGCCGACCGAGCCGGCGGCGCCTACGGCGACAGCCACGCCGACCCCGGCACCAACGCCGACGCTGGTGCCGACGCCGACGATTGCGCCGACGTGGACGCCCGAGCCGACGTGGACCCCCGAGCCGACGTACACGCCGCACCCGACGGCGCCGCCGCCTCCTACTGCGCCGCCGCTCGTCTTGCCGACGGCGACGCCAACGGCCGTGCCCACGGCCGTGCCCACGGCCACATCGCCGCCCGCGCCGCCAACGTCGCCGCCACAACCCGACCCGACGGCTACCTCGCCTCCCATGGCGACGGCTACCGCTACACCGACACCGGAACCGACGGCCACGCCCACGGCGGCGGCGCCGTCGGCGCTTGGATGGGCGTGCACCGAGGAGGCCGCGGGCCGATGGGGGTGCGAAGGCGAGGTCTTTGCGGACAGGCCCGGTACGGAACGCTGGACGTGTACGGGCGTGCCTGATGTGTTCTGGACCTGCCGAAGCGACATCGACGTCGGGGAGCTCTTCACGCAGAGCTGGTCATGTACGCACCCGACCACGGACGAATGGGCGTGCAGCGGTAACGTCGCGTTTGGGACAGAGTTCGGTGAGAAGTGGACCTGTGAAGGGGCGCAGGGAGGCGCGGGATGGACGTGCAACGGCGATATCGTCGTGGAGACGTACCACGATGAGACGTGGCGGTGCAGTCTGGCCGCCGGGGCCTGGTACTGCCACGGCAACATCCTGCCCGAGGTCTCGAGCCAGACCTGGTCGTGCGCACCAGGCGCCGGGCGCACCTCGTGGACGTGCCAGGGCGGCCTGGGCGGATTCGAGCCGGTCGTCGGGATGCCGTTCCTGTTCTTCGACGATCGGGAATAGGCGACGCTACGAGCCTTCCTTGAGGAAGGCGACGATGGCGGGCCAGGCGGCAGGGTCCTGCCAGAAGAAGACGTGGCCGCCCTCGAAGACCTGCAAGCGCGCGTTGGCAATTGCGCCGGCGAGGGCCTCCAGGTTCTCCGGTGGGGCAAACCCGTCGTAACGCCCGCCGCACACCAACGTCGGCACAGCGAGCGACCCCATCCGATCATAGGTGTTGTGGCCGCGCCGCGCCTCGAGCTGGCGGCGGGCTCCGGCGGCGGACTCTATGTCTTCGGGCGAGTCAGAGGCCGGCCGCGTCTTCGTCATTGCCGCGAGCAGCGTGGCGATTTCGGGCGGCGCCGCGGTAGGGTCGGTGCCCTCGTACCGCGAGTCGATCAACCCCACGCCGAACGCGGCAACTTCCTCCGGTGGGAGGTCCACCAGCTCGTGCAACGGGTACGACGGCTTGCCCGCGCCGCCGCTGGAGGTGCAGGCGAGCACGAGACGGTCGACGCGTTCCGGGTGGCGAAGAGCGAGCTCCTGCGCGACCATGCCGCCGAACGAGACGCCCATGACGGGGACGCGGTCCCATCCCGCGACGTCGAGCATGGCGGCAGCGTCGTCGGCGTAGTCCTGCATGGTGTAGGGAACGTCTGGCTTGCCGGACTGTCCCAGGCCCCGCTGGTCGTAGGCGAGGACGTCGAAGGC
This sequence comes from Dehalococcoidia bacterium, assembly GCA_034421515.1. Lineage (GTDB taxonomy): Bacteria > Chloroflexota > Dehalococcoidia > SHYB01 > SHYB01 > DAOUKH01. The sequence continues at coordinate 19,231 of DAOUKH010000065.1, read as the reverse complement.
GTCTTCGAGAGGGCCGGCGAAGATGCGGGCGTCGCGCAGGTCGCCTCCGGTCCAGTTGATATAGAGGAGCGCGCGGCCCGCGCCGGCTCGTTCGTAGTAGATGCGGATGCCGCGGACGTCGGCGAAGGGCATGGCTATTCTCCGGCGAACTCGGGGTCGCGCTTTTCGAGGAAGGAGCGGATGCCCTCCTCGCGGTCGCTGCTCTGGAAGGCGTTGCGGAGGGTGAACGACTCGTACTGGGCGAAGGTCTCGAGGTCTTGGCGCAGGCCGAGATAGACGGCGCGCTTCGCCATGGCTAGGGCGATGGGCGGGCCCTTGGCGAGGGTCAGGGCGACCTCGCGGGTGCGCTCGTAGAGCTTGTCGTGGGGGACGACCTCGTTGGCGAGGCCGATCTCGGCGGCTTCCTCTCCGTCGAGCATCTTCCCCATGAAGATGATCTCCATAGCCTTGGGCAGGGGCACGATCTGGGGCAGGGTGTAGGCGCCGAGGGCTTCGGGAGGAATGCCGCGGTTGAGCCAGGCCGCGCCGAACTTGGCCTGGGTGGAGGCGATGCGGAGGTCGCAGGCCAGGGCGAGGGAGAAACCGACGCCGACGGCGGGCCCGTTGACGGCGGCGATGACGGGTTGGGGGGCGTGGCGCAGCGCCCGCACGAAGCTGTCCTGACCGGTGCGGGGCGTGAAGCGCTTCTTCAGCAGCGGCGGTACTCCTTGGCGGGGCTCCTTCAGATCTTGGCCGGCGCAGAATCCGCGCCCGGCGCCGGTGATCACGAGCACCCTGGCGTCGCTTTCGGCGACGTGCTCGATGGTCTCGAAGATCTCGTCGAGCATGCCGGGGGCGGTGGCGTTGAGCCGCTCGGGACGGTTGAGGGTGATGGTGGCGATGCCGTCGCCGTCGATGTCGAGCAGGACTCGGTCGCTTGCCATGCCGGACTCCCAGAACCGTGTCGCGCCGAAGCGCCGTGGCGAAGATCATAGCCGCCGCCCGCTCGCTGCGCCAACCGCCGCGGGATGCGGGAGCCCTATAATCGGGCTATGGGAGTGGTGATACGCAACGCTGAGGAGCGCGACTTGGAGCGCATCGTGGAGCTGTACGCCCAGCTCGGACCCAGCGGCGACGCTCCCGAGCCGGGCGGCCGGCAGCAGTCGCTGGAGGCGCTCGCGAAGATCAAGGCGCACAAGGGAGTGCGCCTGCTGGTGCTGGAAGCCGACGGACGGGTCGAGGGGAGTGTGGTCCTGGTCATCGTGCCCAACCTGACACATGGGGGCAGGCCGTGGGCGGTGATCGAGCACATGGTCATCGACGAGTCGTGTCGGGGCAGTGGGCTAGGACGGCTGCTACTGCGCCGCGTCGAGGAGATCGTGGTGGAGGCGGGGTGCTACAAGCTGCAGTTTCTGAGCGCGTGGCGCCGGAAGGACGATGCGCACCACTTCTACGAGGCGATGGGGTACGAGTCGCCGGCGCGGGGTTTCCGGAAGTTCTTCCAGTAGAGGACGGCGGTGGGACAGGACTCCTTCAGCGGGGCGAGCGCGGCGGGGCGGTGCTATACTAGCCGCTGATTTGGCCGGATCCGACTTCAGGGAGATGAGGCTAGGGTGCGCTCTCTTGCGGGGATCCTACCCCGGGTCACGGCTCGACAACCGGCGGCCTTGCCGCTCCGTATTCCTCTAGGGATGGTGGACTGATGGACCGTCGTGTGGCGGTTACCGGCCTCGGCCTCGTGACACCGCTGGGACTTGACGTAACGTCGACGTGGCAGGCGCTGCTCGACGGCATTTCCGGCGTCGACACGATCACAGGGTTCGACGCTGAGCCCTTCGCCACGCGCATCGCCGCCGAGGTGAAGGACTTCGACCCTCTGGCCTGCATGGAGCGCAAAGAAGCCAAGAACACCGACCGCTTCGTGCAGCTGGCGACGGCGGCTGCGATCGAAGCGCTGGCGCACGCCGAGCTCGACGTGGACGGCAACGCCGCCGAGGTGGGGTGCATCGTGGGGAGCGGCATCGGCGGGATCGGCACGCTGTCGAACCAGGTGAAGACGCTGAACGACCGCGGGCCCAGCCGTGTGTCGCCGTTCCTGGTGCCGATGATGATCGCCGACATGGCCTCGGGGCATCTCTCGATACGGCTGGGCGCCAAGGGGCCGAACTTCTGCACGACGTCGGCCTGTTCGAGCGGGGCCGACGCCATCGGCGTGTCGGCGGAAATGATCAGGCGCGGCGAGGCGACGGCGATGATCACGGGCGGAGCCGAGGCCTGCGTGGTACCCATCGGACTCGCCGGCTTCTCCTCGGCGGGCGCGCTCTCGAAGCGGAACGACGAGCCGACCAAGGCGTCACGTCCGTTCGACGCCGACCGCGACGGCTTCATCCTGGGCGAGGGTGCGGGCATCCTGATTCTCGAAGAGATGGAGCATGCCAGGGCGCGGGGCGCCACGATACTCGCCGAGATGGCGAGCTACGCGGCCACCGCCGACGCGCACCACATCACGCAGCCGGCGGAGCGCGCCGAGGGCGCGGCGCGGGCGATGCGGAGCGCCTTGGAGCGGGCAGGCGTGGGCATCGACGGGATCGACTACATCAATGCACACGGCACCTCGACGCCGCTCAACGACAAGTTTGAGACGATGGCGATCCACGACGTCTTCGGAGACGAAGCGCCCAAGATCCCGATCAGCTCGACGAAGTCGATGACGGGGCACCTGATCGGCGCTGCTGGGGCAGTCGAGGCCGCCTTCTCGGTGCTCGCGATCCGGGACGGGGTCGTGCCGCCGACGATCAACCTGGAAACGCCGGACCCCGACTGCGACCTGGACTACACGCCGCACATCCCCAAGCGAGGGCCGGTGCGGGCGGCGCTATCGAACTCGCTGGGCTTCGGCGGCCACAACAGCTGCCTCGTCTTTCGTAACTCCGACGGATCGTGAGGCCGGGCGCGAGGCCGAAGCGCCTCTGGCGAACGCATCCCGAACCTCCCGCATCGTACTTTGCGGCCATGGCGGCGTATCCGCCGATCGCGGCACGCGTGCTCTACAACCGCGGCATCCGGGGACCCGAGGAGGCCGAGGCGTTCCTCGATGCGGCGCTTCCTGCGGGCGAAAGCGGGTCGCTGCTCCATGAGTTTCGTCCCGCCGTGGAACGCCTGGCGCGGGCCGTCGAGCAGGGAGAGCGGATCGCCATCTACGGCGACTTCGACGCCGACGGGATCACGTCGTCGGCCATTCTGACCAAGGGCCTGCGTGGGCTCGGCCTCACGGTGATGCCCTACATCCCCGACCGGGTGGCGGAGGGGCACGGCCTCAACGAGGGGGCGGTGCGTCTGTTGGCGGAGTCGGGGGCCGACCTGATCGTCACCGCCGACTGCGGGATCACCGACGCGGACGAGGTGGCGCTCGCGGCCGAACTGGGGGTCGACACGATCGTGACCGACCACCATTCGCCGCCGGCGCGGCTTCCCGACGCTGCGGCGGTGGTGAATCCCAAGCTGCCGGGGCAACCGGCGGCGTACCGCGACCTCGCCTCTTGCGGCGTGGCGTACAAGCTGATGGAGGCGCTGTACGAGCATGGGGGCAAGGACTTGAGCGAGTCCCTGCTGGGTCTCGCCGCCCTGGGGACGATCGCGGACATGGCGCCGCTGACAGCGGGGAACCGCGCGCTAACGCGGGAGGGGCTTGCCGCGCTGAACCGCGCCGAAGACGCAGGCATCAAGGCGCTGATCGAGGTCGCGGGAATCGGGCCGGGTCGGGTCGACTCGGAGGCGGTCTCGTTCGCCTTGGCGCCCCGCATCAATGCGCCGGGGCGTATGGGGCACGCCGAGGACGGCTACAAGCTGCTGACCGCCGAGTCGGAGGAGGAGGCCGCGGCGCTGGCCAAGGCGCTCGATGAGAAGAACCTTGAGCGGCGGACGGCCACGACCGCGATTCTCGACAAGGTGATGGAGCAGCGCGCGGCGTTTGAGTCGAGGCCGATCATCATCCTGGGCGACGCGGAGTTTCCGCCGGGCCTTGTGGGGCTGGCGGCGGGCAGGCTCACCGACCAATACTACCGGCCTGCCGTGGTATGCACGGTCGGCCCGGAGGAGACGCGGGGAAGCTGCCGGAGCATCCCGGAGTTCAACATCATCGAGGCGCTGCGGCGGGTGGATCGGGAGGCGGAGGGCATCTTCCTGCGCTACGGCGGACACGCGCAGGCGGCGGGCTTCACCGTCGCGGCGGAGCGTTTCGGGGAGTTCACCGAGCGCCTGACAGCCGTGGCCGCCGAGGAGCTGCGGGACATGGAGCTCGCGCCGCGCTTGGACATCGACGCCGAGGTCTCGCTCGACCGGATCGACGGAGCGACGATCAAGGCGCTGCGCCGGGTCGAGCCCTACGGACAGGGGAACCCTCCGCCGACGTTCCTCGCCCGAGGGGTCCAGGCGTTGGACGCGCGGACGCTGGGAGCGGGCGGGGAGCACCTGCGGTTGAAAATCCGCGCCGGGCGGGTGACGTGGAACGCGATCTATTTCAACGCGGAGGCACCGCCGGAGGCAGTACAGGGCGCCCTCGACTTGGTGTTCGCGCTCAAGGTCGACCGATTCGGCGGCTACGCGACGCTGCAGCTTGAAGTGCTGGACCTGGCCCTGCACACCGCCGGCGTGCAGACGGCAATGCTGTAGCCCGCGCGGGCGGCCTATTCCTCGACGTGCAGGCCGAGCTCTTCGAGGTGGCCATTGATCTCTTCGAGGTCGGCGTAGGGCCCGATCTTCGTCGCCACGATCACGCCGTCGGCGTCGATGACGTAGGTCGAGGGCACACCGAAGAGGCCATAGCCTTGGTCGGCGATGGTGCGGCCCTCGTCGATCACCACGTTGAGGGCGAGGCCGAGCTCGTCGAAGAAGGCGGTGACGGCCTCGGGGGTCTCGGCGAGGTCGACGGCAAGGAGGGTGAGCTCGTCGCCGAGGGTGTCGTGGACCCGCTGCAAGTCGGGCATCTCGGCGCGGCAGGGGCCGCACCACGTAGCCCAGAAGTTGACGATAACGGGCTGGCCGCGGAGCTCGGCGAGGCTGAACTCCTCGCCGTCGTCGGAGGTGAAGCGGAAGTTGGGGGCGAGCTTGCCGCGCACGGCTTCGGCGTCGCCGCCGGGTGTGTCGGCGAGCCCGAGCGACTGGTAGATGACGAAGGTGTCGCTGGCGTCAAGGGGCCGCTCCACGACGTCGGGAGACCTCTCCAAGAACGAGAAGTAGTCGTTGAGCTTGGCCAACTGATTGAAGAAGATGAGGACGCCGATGAGCACCATCAGGATGCCGCTGGCGACGGTGATCGCGGGAAGGTAGCGGTTCAGCTTCTTGAAGATCGGCGTGATCTGACCGAGTGCCGCGCCGGTGACCAAGAACGGAATGCTGAGGCCGGCGGTGTAGAAGGCGAGCAGGATGGCGGCCTCGCCCGCGGCGCCCCAAGCGCTCACGGAGCTTCCGGCCTCGTTAAAGGCGAGGGTGAGGATCGCGCCGAGGAGGGGCGTGATGCACGGCGTCCAGCCGACGCCGAAGGCGCCGCCGACGAGGACGGAGCGCCAATAGGAGGGTGGGGCGTCCTCGCCGCCAACGTGGATGCGGCGCTCGCGGAAGTAGATGCCGTCGAGCCAGTCGTTCACCGGGCCGAGGACGTTGCGCACGATGGGGAGCCGGAACGCGCCCGCCATGTAGAGGCCGACGGCCATGAGCAAGGCGCCGGCGATGCGGGCGATGAGGTCGCCATATCCTCCGGCGGTGCCGCCGAGCACACCGACGGTCGCGCCGAGAATGATGAACGGTATGGAAAAGCCGATGACGAAGCCGAAACTGTGGAAGAAGGTCGTTCGTCCGCCCTGGATTTGGCCGTCCTTGACCGACACGCCGGAGAGATGGCCGAGGAAGATCGGGACGAGGGGCAGGACGCACGGGGAAACGAAAGAGGCGATTCCCCCGACGAAGGCGACGATCAGGGAGACGAGTGAGAGGTCTTCGATCATGGTGGTGGGCCCATGAGGGTTGTACGAGTGTATACGACGCGGGAGGTTATCGGGCTCTCAGGGTCAGTCGCGGTGGGTGACGGCGGCGCCGTCGGCGTGCATGGCGGCGATCTCGGCGTCGGTGAAGCCGACCTCTTGAAGGATCGTTGTGGTGTGTTCCCCCATGTAGCAGTTCGTGCCCTCGTTGGGGGGCGTCAGGGAGAAAGCGAACGGGGCGGCGTGGCGGAGGTAGCGGCCAAGCGACGGGTGCTCGACCTCCTTCATCAGCCCGGCATCCAGGGCCCAGGGGGTCTCGCTCATGAAACGGCCGCTGTCGAGGTCGGCGAGCCGGACGCAGGGAACGCCGGCGGGCAGGAGGCGGCGCTCCCATTCCTCGGCGTCGGCTTCGGCGAAGATGGGCTCAAGGATGGCGGCGAGATCGACGTCGCGTTCCCGCCGGCCCTCCTTGGTGGAGAAGGCGGGGTCGGCGAGCGGCCCGCCGAGGACGCCGGCGAGGGCGGCCCACTCGTCGTCCTGCGGGCAGGCAAGGAAGACCCAGCCCTCGCGGCAGCGGTAGATGCGGTAGACGGCACTCAGCCCGTTGAAGTCGGGGTCGGTGTGGGGGCGGTCGGACTTCCCGTCGTACTGGAGGGCGTCGTCGGCGTTGGCATAGAGGTTGGCGCTCAGCATCGAGGTCTCGATGTGCTGACCCTCGCCGGTGCGAGCCCGGTGGTACAGGCCCATCAGTATGGCGGCGCAGTTGGCGAGGGCGGCGACGGGGTCGGGGTTGGACTCGTTGGCGCGGCGGAGGATGTCGCTCATGTCGTGGACGCCGTCGAGGTCGAGGGGGACGTTGGGCGGCGTGGGTAGGTCGCGGCCGAGCTGGTAGCGCGGGCCGCCGGTGATGGCGGCGGCGATGGGGTGGAAGCCTGTGCGGTGGGAGTGCGGCCCCGTCGAGCCGTAGGCGCCGGCGTAGAGGTAGACGATGCCGGGGTTGAGCCTCTTGGCGGTCTCGTAGTCCATGCCCAGACGCTCGGGAACGCCGGGGCGGAAGTTGTGGAGGAGGATGTCGGTGTTTTCGATCAGCTTGTGGAGAGCGCGGCGGCCCCGTTCGTCCTTCAGGTCGATGGCAAAGGACTCCTTGCCCTGGAGGGTCTTGCCCATGCGGGGGAAGCTCATGGCGCGGTAGGCGTCGCCGGTGACGGGCTCGACCTTGATGACGCGGGCGCCGAGATCGGCGAGGAGGGCGGTGGCGTAGGGGCCGGCGATGTAGGAGGCGAACTCGAGGACTTGGAGGCCTTCGAGCGGTGCGCGCGGCGGGGTCGAGGCGGGCCGCGGCTCCGGCGGGGCGGCGCCGTCGAGGCCGGCGAGGACGGCGTGGGTGTCGGCGCCGACGACGGGCGCGGGGCCGCCGACCTTCATCGGTGTCGTGCCGAACTCGGCCAGGACGCCGAGCTGTTTCGTTGGCCCAACACCTGGGTCGGGCAGGTCGACGATGTTGCGATTGTGGATGGCCTGGGGGTGGCGCATACCCTCCTGGGTGGTGCGGAAGGGCTCGGCGGCGATGTCGTTCTCCATGAAGATGCGCATCCACTCGTCGAGGTCCTTTTCGAGGAGGGCGGCAAGGCAGAGGCGTTGGAGCTCGCGCAGATCGTCGACGTTGGCGAAGACGGGCTGGTTGGCGAAGCGCTCGTCGCTCAGCGTCCACTCAAGGCCGAGCTGGTGGAGGAAGTTGAAGAGGGTCTGCGGCGTCAGGTTGCCGAACTGGATCCAGTGGCCGTCCTTGGAGCGTCCGGTCATGTAGGGGGGGACGCCGCCGCCGTTGTAGCGGAACGGCCCGTCGAACTCGCCGCGGTGGTAGAGCTGCCAGCCGAGGAAGTAGCTGAGATCGTAGTTGTTCGTGGCTCGGAGCAGGCTGGTCTCGACGCGCTGACCTTGTCCGCAGCACTCCCGGACGAAAAGCGCGGCGAGGATGGCCTGGACGGTGTTGAGCGCCGCGCCGTAGCTGGTGAGGAACTGCGCCTGGTAGGCGGGACGGTCGTGGCCGGCGGTGGCGTAGTGGACGTCCATGCGTCCGGCGACGGCGTTGACGATCCCTTCGTAGGCGCGGACGTCGGCGTAGGGGCCGGTGGGGCCGAAGCCGGTCATGTCGGCGTAGATGAGGCCGGGGTTGCGGGCGGCAAGGGGGTCGTAGTCCATGCCGAGGCGGGCTGCGACGCCGGGACGGAAGCCGGCGATGACGACGTCGGCTGCGCCGGCGAGGCGTTGGGCGTCGGTGCGGCCCTCCTCCGTCTTCAGGTCGAGGACGACGCTGCGCTTGCCCCGGTGCCACATGAGGGCGGCGTAGTGCTCGCGGCTGGGGTCGCCTCCTGGCGGCTCCACCTTCACGACTTCGGCGCCGGCGTCGGCGAGAACCATGGTCGCCAGGGCGCCGGTGAAGCTACGGGTGAGGTCGACGACTCGCAGGCCCTGGCAAGGGGGCGGCATAGGCGGTTCCGTTCAGGAGAAGAACGCTCGACTTGGGAGTATAGCATTCCGGCCTCCCAACGGGATGGGCCAGGTGCCCTGCGGCTTGCCCCTCTACACAGAGGAGGGAGGCCGGAGGCATGCTAAGATTCGCGCGATGTTGGAGACGGATCGGTGAGCGGCGCCGCCGACCTTGCACGGCTTGGGGAGTGGCTGCGTGGGCGTGAGCGGTGGCAGGGCGTTGAGGGTGAGCGGCCGCGCGCGGGGGTGTTGATTCCGCTGTACGGCCCAGGGCCCGACTTCAGGGTTCTCTACACGGTGCGCACCCAAGAGGTCGAGCACCACAAGGGCGAGATTTCCTTTCCCGGCGGAGGCGTCGAGCCCGCCGACGAATCGCTGGAGCAGACCGCGCTTCGCGAGACCCACGAGGAGGTCGGCATCGCGCCCACCGACGTGACCCTGTTGGGTCGCATGGACGACGTCATCACGATCTCGGGCTTCCTGGTGACGCCGGTGGTGGGCCGGGTCGAGGTGTATCCCTACGCCTTCGCGCCGGCGCGGCTGGAGGTTGCGGAAGTCCTGGAGGTCCCGCTGTCGCACCTGCGGGACCCCGCGAACCGGGCGCCGCACCCCAATCCGCCCAAGGGACGGTCGAGGGCCAAGTTCCCCGCGTACCGCTTCGGCGAGCACCTGATCTTCGGCGCCACCGCGCTCATGACGACGCGGCTTCTGAGAGCCTTGACGGAGGCGTAGGGGGCGGGCGAGCGCGAGGGGCGTCCCTACGGGAGCGGCGCGGTTCGATGGCCGATGGTGGTGATGGGGGTGCCCCTCATCTCACTCTTCTCCCCCTGGGGAGAAGAAAGAAGACCGCCCCGCGCCCCTCCTCCGGCGCGCCCGCTGGGCGCGTGCCCTCTCTCAAATCTCCCCCAGAGGGGGAGAGGTCTAAGGTAGGCGGCGCGTGCACTCTCTCAGCCTCTCCCAGAGGGAAGGAGGTTTAGCGTGGCCGCCAGATGTGGTCAGGCCCGGTCGTGTTCGCGCTTGAGGGGGAGGGCGACTTCGTTGTGGAAGCGCTCGATGGCGGTGTAGTCGTAGGGGTGGAGGACCTGGACGGCGAAGTGGGTGAAGCCGTTGGCGATGTGCTCGCGGATGAGGGACGTCATGTCGGCGGGGGTGCCGAGCATGTGGGTGCGGCGGAGGTCTTCGAGGGGGCGGTCGGCGATGGCGGAACGTGAGCGTTCTTCGACGCGCCGTTCGAGGAAACGGGTGGCGTCGGCGGGGTCGTCGGTCATGTGCATGTTGAGGAACATCAAGGTCTTTTCGATCGCGTCGTAGTCGCGGCCCTCCGCTTGGCAATGGCGACGGAGGACGGCGAGCTTGCGGGCGGCGTCTTCTGGGGTGGCGATAAAGTTCCAGGCGTCGGCGTAGCGCGCGACGTAGCGGACGGTGAGCTGCTCGCCGCCGCCGCCGATCCAGATGGGGATGTTGCCGTTGACGGGCTTGGGCTCGGAGATGGCGTCCTCGATGCGGTGGTAGCGGCCCTCGAACGTCGGGCGGTCCTCGGTCCAGAGGGCGCGCATGATCTGGACGGCTTCGCCCATGCGATGCACGCGCTCGGCGGGCTCGGGGAAGTCGAAGCCGTACATGGCGTGCTCGGCCTGGTGCCAGCCGGAGCCGATCCCCATGTTCAGCCGCCCTCCGCTGACGTGGTCGATGGTGACGGCCATCTTGGCGAGGAGCGCGGGGTTGCGGTAGCCGTTGCCGGTGATCATGACGCCGCATCGGGCGCGCCGGGTTGAGGCGGCGAGGGCCGCCAGCGCGGTCCAGCCTTCGAAGACAGGGAGCTCCGGGTCGGGGAGGATGGAGGGTGTGACGTGGTCGGAAGTCCAGAGGCTGTCGAAGCCGAGGTCGTCGGCGAAGCGCCAGACGCGGAGCAATTCGTCCCAGGGCGCGCCCTCGGTGAGGGTTTCGAGTCCGAAGCGGAGGGGGTGGCCGGTCGTCATGGCGGGTCCCGGACGGTCAACGGCCGCCGGTCATCATATCGCGGAAGTCGTCGAGGTTGAACCCCGGCGACTTGCAGTAGTCGATGATGCGGCGCTCGCGCTCCTCAACGCGGCGGGCGGCGTCCGGGATGGCGCGGGCTGCCTCGATGGGGATGTTGGCGACGCCGTGCTCGTCGCCGTGGAGGAGGTCGCCCGGCTTCACGACGAGGCCGCCGACCTCGACGGGCACGCCGACGTCGATCAGGTGATGGTAGGCGTGGGAGACGAGGACGCAGGAGGAGAAGGCGTGGAAGGGCATGGCCTCCATCTCGGGGAGGTCGCGGACGCCGCCGTTGGTGATGGTGCCGACGCAGCCGAGGGCCTTGAAAATGTTGCCGTTGACCTCGCCCCAGAAGGAGCCGATGGGGTTCGGGTAGTCCATGTCCTGAATGACGAGCACCTTGGGGCCGGGCGTCGCGGCGACGTGCTCCCAGAGCTCGGTGACGCGGGCGCGGGGCTTGGGGTTGGCCGGCATGCGGGCGCTGATGATCGCGGTGCTGGCGTAGGCGACCATGGGGCCCAGGCTGGGGAAGCGGCACTTGATCTCCGGCCCCATGAAGCCTTCGGAGCGGGGGCGGAGGTCGAGGGTCTCGATGGCGTTGCAGATGGTGGGGCTGGTGATCTGCCGGAGCGCCTCGAGTTCGTCGGCGGTGAGGGGGCCTTCGGCCATGGGCGTGGGTTCCTCCGCCGCTCAGTCTCGCCTAGGGGAGTCCTTTGCGCAACCGGGCTTGAAGGGCCGAAGGGACGGCCGGGGTCGGACAACCGCGGTGGTAGGCGCGGGGCCCCTCATCTCAATCTTCTCCCGCGGGGAGAAGCGGGAAGACCGCCCCGGGCCCCTCCTCCGGCGCGCCTGGCGGCGTGCCCTCTCTCAGTCTCCCCCAGAGGGGGAGGTTTAACGTAGACGGCGCGTGCCCTCTCTCAGTCTCTCCCAGAGGGAGAGATTTAAGGTTATCCCCCTGCGGGAGAGGGTTAAGGTGATGCCCCACCCCGGAGAAGTGCGCAGGGGCGCCTCGAAGGGACGTTGGTGGTCAGGAGTGGGCGACCACAAGGGTCGCCCCTACAGGGGGACATGGGCTAGGCGCCGCTAGAGGCGGCGGTCTTCGCCGCCGTCGATGAGGAGGACCTGGCCGGTCATGAAGTCGCTGTCGCTGGAGGCGAGGAAGAGGAGGGCGCCCTGGAGGTCTTGGGGGGTCCCGAGGCGGCCCAGGGGCATGCGGGTGACGAGGTGGTCGAGTATCTGGGAGGGGACGGTGACGCGGGTGGCCTCAGTGTCGATGGGGCCGGGGGCGATGCAGTTGACGTTGATGTTGTCGGAGCCGAGCTCGGAGGCGAAGCCGCGGGTGAGGCCGACGACGGCGAGCTTGGAGAGGACGTAGGGACTGGAGCCTGCGACGTAGGCGGCGCCGGAGGACTGGAAGATGATCTTGCCGCCGCCGCGCTCGCGCATCGAGGGGACGACGGCGCGGGTCATCAGCATCTGGCCGGTCATGTTGACCGCCATGAAGTGCTCGAAGTAGTCGAGCTCGACGGTGCTGAAGGTGTCGGAGCGCATGCTGTGGTAGATGGCGCCGTTGTTGACGAGGATGTCGACCCCGCCGAAGCGGTCGACGGTGGCGGCGGCGAGGTCGAGGCAGCTCTGCTCCTGGGCGAGGTCGAGGGGGAGGTAGGTGGCCACGCCGCCGAGCTCGTTGATCTCCTCGGAGACCTGCTGGCCGGTGTCGGAGTTGATCTCAGCAACGACGACCTTGGCTCCCTCGTTGGCCAGCGTCTTGGCGTATTCCCGGCCGATTCCCTGGCCGGCGCCGGTCACGATGGCGACCTTGTCCTTGAGGCGCATGTTGAGTCCTACCTGGTGTGGTGTGGCAGCGGAATTGGGCGGCGCGATACTAGCACAGGGGTTGGTGGGGTGGAAGGCGCGGCTAGCGGTGGAAGTGGGCGATGACGCCGCGGGCGGCGCGTTCCGTCTGGGCGAGGGTCTCATCGGGGGGGCCGGCGTGGCGGAGGACGAACTTGGTGGCGCCGTTGTCGATGTAGCGCTGAATCATGGCGGCGACGTCGTCGGGGGTACCGACGGCGCAGTATTCGAAGGGATCCATGTCGGGGCGGAGGCGGCCCATCACGTAGGGGGTCGCAGTGTCGACCGCCTTGGCCTTGGAGTCGTCGAGGCGGAAGCTGACGATGGTGCCGAAGTGGTCGTCGGGGACGGTTCGCCCGGCCTCTTCGGCGTAGTGGTGGATGCGCTCGATGCCGTGGCCGACCTCGCCGGGAGTGAGGGAGGCGGTGAGCCAGCCGTCGCCCCGGCGTCCGACGCGGCGGAAGGCCGGCTCGGTGCGCCCGCCGATCCACACAGGCATCGGGTCCTGGTGGGGCTTGGGCTCGATGGTGGCGTCATGGACGGAGTAGTAGCGGCCCTCGAAGGTGACGTTGTCCTCGCTCCAGAGGCGGCGCATGAGGTCGAGGGCCTCGTCGGTCCTGCCGGCGCGCTGCTTGATGTCGGACCCGCAGGCCTCGAACTCGTTGGGGGCGTCGGTGCCGAGACCGACGGCCGGGAGCATGCGGCCCTTGCTGATGAAGTCGACGGTGGCGATTTCCTTGGCGAGGACGGCGGGGTTGCGGAGGGGCAGGGCGAGGACGCTGTTGCCGAACTTCATGCGCTTGGTGCGGGCGGCGATGGCGGCCATGACGGTCATGGACTCCATACTGTAGGTGGGGGCGACGATGCGGTCGGCCAGCCAGATGGAGTCGGCGGCTGAGGCCTCGACCATGTCGATGTAATCCCAGAGGATCTGGGGGTCCTTCCTGGGGAAGGGCCAGCCGAGGAAGCCGACGCCCAAGCGAACCTTCATGATGCGCGCCTTTCCGGCGGACTCGGTCCCGTCCGTCCGCGGTGGGATGATACCAGGAGGGCGGCGGGCGCGCCGTCCGATTGCCCGAAGGGAGAGGGCGCGCATAGAATGTCGCGCACTCCACGCCGCCAAGGCGAGGCCGCTCCGATTGCTCTGGGCCCACTTCATCAACTTCTTCGTGCCGGAGACCAAGTCCGACGCGGCCTTGCGCCGGGCGTGGGAGCGCTGCTACGAGCCGCTGCTAGCACTGACTGCCGGGCATCCCCGGGCGCGCCTGACGTGCAACGTCGACGGGTCGTTCATCCGACGGCTGCAGGATGCCGGGCTTGGGGAGGGAGTCGGGGCGCTGCGGCGGCTGGTGGAGTCGGGACAGGTGGAGCTGACGGCGAGCGCCTACGGCGGCGTCGTGCTGGGACCGATGAGCGGCAAAGCGATCGATGATGCGGTGACCCACGCCGGCGAGGCGTCACGGGAGGCGTTCGGCGAGGTCTACGCGCCCGCCGGCTTCTTCCCGTCGGAGATGTCGTACGACCGGAACGTGGGCGAGGCGGCGGCGCGCCTCGGCTTCGAGTGGATGCTGCTGGACGAGATGTCGCACTCGGGCAAGCCGGGGTCGGTGTCGTGGGACCGGGCGTACCGGCTCGATGGGGGCGCTCGCGACGTGAAACTGCTGTTCCGGGACCGGTCGCTGAGCCAGGGGATGGTCTACGGGTCATTCGACGCGCCGACGGACTTGGCGTCGGCGGCAAGGGCGGTGCAGGGACGGGCCTACGTGTTTACCGGCGTGGAGGCAGACATCTATGGCACGCGGCGGGTGCAACCGAGGAAGTTCCTCGCCGCCATGTTCGCGTACGATGCGTGGGAGATGGTGACGGTATCGGAGCTTCTGGAGAGGCTCGGCGACGTGGAGCCGGTGACGCCAGCGCCGGCGTCGTGGTCGGCGTGGGACACGCTGGCGTTCTAGCGGGGTGCATGATGGCGTCCAAGCTGGGGCTTGTCCTTTACCACGGCTTCGAAAGCGGGGCGGAACTGGCGGGCTACGCCGAGATCGCGGAGCGCAGGGGCTACGACAGCCTGTGGATGACGGAGCGCAGCGGGCACGAGGAGGCCTTCGCGACGCTGGGCTATGCGGCGGCGGCGACGAGCCGGATCCGTTTGGGTCTGGGTGTGGCGAACGCCTACTCGCGGCATCCCGTGCTGCTGGCGATGGCGGGGGCGACGCTCGACCGGCTGTCGGGCGGGCGCTTCCTCCTGGGACTCGGCGCGAGCGACCGCGACGTGATCGAAGGGAAGCTCGGCATTCCGCACGAGCGGCCGGTCGCGGAGCTTGAGCGCACGGTAGGGTCGCTGCGGGCACTGTTCGCCGGGGAGACAGTCAGCGACGAAGCGGGCCGGAACAAGATTCGCGGCGTGCGGCTGGGGGTGCACCCCGTGGCCGAACGGCTGCCGCTCTACGTGGCGGCGGCGGGGCCGAAGGCCTTGGCGATGGCGGGGCGGGTCGCCGACGGGCTCATCTTGAACACGTACAGCCCGACGTCGTACGTGCGGTGGGCGGTGGCGACGGCGCGGCGGGCGACGGAGGAGTCGGGGCGCGACCCCGCGTCGCTGGACGTGGTCTGCATGCTGGTGGTGCGACTCACCGACGATCCTTCATCCCTCTATCCGATGTTCAAGGAGCGGGTGGCGCGGCTGTTGTCGGAGCCCCACGGCGGCGAGCTGCTGCTGAAGGACGGCGACTTCGATCCGGCGCTCGCGGGCCGGGTGCGCGAGGCGGCGGCGGACGGGGGGACGAAGGCGGCCGCCGCGCTGATCCCTGAAGCGATGGTGGAGCAGTTCTACGTGCTCGGCGACGCCGCCCGCTGCAGGCAGCGCATCGAGGAGTACCGGGAGGCGGGCGTCGACCAGCCGTTGCTGCTGCCGCGATTGGAGGACTTCGAGGCCGTTGCGGCGGCGTTCGCGAGGTAGGCGTCCGGCGCTAGCGGGTGCTTTCGACCTCGACGGTGACGATGTCGAGGTTGTGGTACTTCCGGTGCTGCACGGACGAGGCGTAGTGCCGCAGCAGGCGGAATGAGATCTCGCGGTCGTCTTCGATCTGGGGCTGGGCGCTGAGATAAGCCAGTTGGTCTTCGAGGTTCTCCCCGTCCGACGCCGCCACGAACTCCAACTCCATCTTCGTGTCGACGCGGCGCGAGCTGATCCTCAGGCTGCGCTTGCTCTCGTCCTCCTCGTCGGCGTCGAGGGGCAACAAGCTCGACAGGGTCTCCTCGCCGGCGGAGCGGAGCCTGTCCGTCGAGGCCTCGTTCCAGCCCGCCTTGGAGGCGGACTCTTGAAGGAAGGTGTCGATGGCGGGAAGGGAGGCGATGTTCAGGTCCACGTTCAACCTGCGGCGCCGCGAGCCGGTCAGCTCGAAGAAGAGGGTGAAGGCGATCAAACATATGGCGCCGACGGTCAGGGCGTTGCCGAGCAGGGTTGCCAACGTCCCGCTGAGGAGATCGGCGAAGATGAGGTCGTTCTGAAAGCCCATACCGAGCCAGAACGAGACGCCGACGGCCACGGTCTTCTTCATGTCAAGGCCGTCGTCGACTACCATCCTTACGCCCTGCATGAAGAGGATCGACAGCATCACGACGACAAAGGCGCCAAAGACCGTGCCGGGTACCGCGATAATGAGGGCAGTGACCTTGGGGAGGAGGGCGATCCCGATCAGAATGGCCCCTCCGTAGAAGCCGACGTAGCGGGAGGCGGCCCCGGTAACGACGGTCCGGGCAGCATTCCCCGGCGGAGCCATGTTGGGGAGCGACCCGAGGGCGGCGGAGATGAGGTTGGTGATACCGATGACGTTCAGCGCGCCCTGGACCACGCGGAAGTCGACGGCTCGCGGTCTGCGCCAGGCAGCTCGTTGAAGGGCGAGCATGTCGCTCAGGCTATAGACGGTGGTAGACAGAGCCACGACGATGAACCCCGGCAGGAGGCCCCAGAACTCGGCGCCCAGGCTGAAACCGAAGTCCGGCCGCGCATCGAGCGGCAGTCCGATCCATGGGGCGTCGAGGAGGGGCTGCACGTCGAAGAGGCCGAAGGGCACGGCCACAAGGCAGCCGGCTCCAATCGAGACGACCGGCGTCCACTGCTGCCATCTCGCGGAGCCGAAGATGCGGATCGCGATGACGAGGAAGAACGTCGTCGCGGCCATGAGGGGGCCGGCGGCCGAGGGCGCGCCTTCCGGGGGGACCGAGAGCTTTTCGAGAAGGACCGACATGACGGAGCCCGCCAGCAACATGAGGACGCAGCCGCTCACCGTCGGCGTGATGATCCGGCGCAGGAGGGCGAGCCGCCAGGCAAGGACGAACTGAAAGGCTCCGCCGCAGACGATGAGGCTCGCCAGCATGGCGGGCCCGCCGGCCACCAAGGCGCTGACGGCGACGGCGATGTAGGCGGTCCCGTTGGAGACGTTGAGCGGATAGCCGGTCCCCAACCGCCAAAACCGGGAGGCCATGAGAATGGCGCCCAGCCCGGACAGCGACAGCGAGCAATAGAAGATCCACGACAGGTACTCTTGAGGCTGGCCGCTCGCCCCAACGATGATGGCGGTGGAGGCCGCCATCCCCGTCAATAGGCCCATAACCTGCTGGAAGCCCAGGCCAAGGCCCACCATAGGCGGGACTTTCTCGTCCGGCTGGTAGAGGATCTCGTTTTCTGTTTGCGCCGTGGACAAGTCCCAGTCTCTTGACTTCTAGCGTTCGTTCAGTCGAGCAGGATTGCGAGGCGGGGCCGTAGAATACCAGACCGCCGCTACGGGGCGCATGACGACACAACAGAGTCACACGGCGCCACCGCCCGGATGGCGAGATCCTATGGGTGACGGCCCTCGCGGTGCGCGGCCTCGAAGTCACGGAGGGCGGCCTTGACCCAGGCGAGGTCGTCGGTGGCGGCGCGTTGGCGGGCCGCCTCGGGGTCGATCCCGTAGACGCGGGCGGCGTTGAGGCCGAGGACCTTCTCTTTGATCCGCGGGGTGAGCTCGGGGTAGCCATGGCGCTCGCGCAGATCCTGGGGGATTTGGAAGGCGCGGAAGGCGTCGATCAGCGGTTGGGGCGAGCCGTACCAGATCGAGTCGCTGCCCCAGAGGAGGTTGTCCTCGCCGACGGCGAGAAGGAGCTTGCCGAGGACGTGGGCAGCCTCGCGGGGGCGGCGGACGAGGACGAACCAGGTGCTGCCAAGCTCGGCGTAGACGTTGGCCCCGGGCGGGATGCCGGCGTTGGCGAGGCTTTTCACGAGGCGGTCCGTCCCGGTGCCGGAGGGGTCGTAGGGGCCTTCCTCGCTGCCGCCGACGGGGGTCTCGTAGCCGGAGTGGTAGACAAGGAAGTTGATATCCGGGAAGGCCGCGGCGGCGGGGCCGACGTCGCGGGGCGAGCCGGCGGGGGCCAGGGCGCTGAGGCCCTTGTGGGCGCAGACCATCCCGATGCCAAGCTCGCGGCTGCGTTCGAGGAAGGGGAGGCCGTGCGCCTCGTCGTCGAGCTGCCAGCCTCGATTTCCGTTCCAGGGGTGGGCGGTGTAGACCTTCCAGGCCACAGGCTTGTTGCGCTCCTTGACCTTGTCGAGGCGGTCGAGCTCGCCCGGCGCGTTGGGGTGGACGATGGAATGGCTGAGGAGGCGGCCGGTGCCGGCGAACCGGTCGACGAGCTCGCGGGACCCGGCGATTTCCGGGTTGGTCAGGATGTTGCGGCGGTCGTCGCCGGGCGCCGAGGTCAGGACGGCCACCGCCGTTTCACTTTCGAGGAAGACGTGGCGGAGATAGTTGGTGAAGTCGAGGTCGATGCGGGGGTCGAGGCCCTTCCAGTGGTCGGGGGCGACGTTGCGGATGAAGCCCATGACTCCGTCGACCCCGGAGGCTTGGGCACGGTGCCGTGCGACGTAGTGCGTCTGCACGTCGATGACAACCGCATCTCCTGCAAAGGCGGCGTGGGCGGCTTCGGGGTCGGTCTCCGCTTCAGGTGAGATGTGGTAGTAGCCGCCGCCCCAGGCGTCGTCGATGGCACGGAGGGCGGCGGCGGTGCCGCGGCGGCTCTCCGCGAACCGTCGTTGGCCAAGCGGGGTGCGGCCCTCGGACTCGGCGCGGGCCGCAGTGCGCGCGACGGCGGCGAGGTCGCGCTCCGACCAAGGAATGGGGCGAAACTCGTCGTTGCCGCGGGGTTGGAGGACGAGGGGGAGGGGCGGGACGGTCATGGGCGCATTCTAGCGCAGGAGGGAGTGAGGGGCGTGGCGGAGAGGGAAGGTGGCCAAAGAAGAAGGCCCCCGCCGAGGTGGCGGGGGCCTTCTTTCGCGCCGGCGATGCGCCCGTGGTTAGGCGCCGTGGCGCTCGCCGGTCACCGTGAGGAGCTGCTCACGAAGATCGGGCCGACTGAGGCGGTGGATGCGGGAGCGCACCGCGATGGTGTGGGCCTGCGTCGCGGCGTGGTCGGCGGCCTCGCGGCTCTCCCAGACGGAGACCTGGCCGAGCGAGCCCGTGTTCTCGAGCTCGTAGCTCTCGATGAACCCCGGCTGCTTCGACAAGAAGCCGTCGAGCTCGTCGAGGAGCTCCTGCACCGCGCCCGCGGCGCCGTTCTTGGGGTGGACGTATGTGGATCGCAGGACCTTCATGAGACCTCTCCGGCGCCTCTGCGCCTCCCCGCCACTTCGCGGGGTGTGATTTGACGATTTAAGGCTACGCCTCCTGGTTGAGGGGCGTCAAAAACACAAATGGCCTGCGGGAGTAATCGAAAGTGCTACAGGGTGCGCGCGGGGCGTGTCTTTCAGTCGTCCGCGGAGCGAAACGCATCGCAACGCGTTACGAATATCGTCACAATTTACACAAGTCAATTAGACCGATATTCGTCGCATTTCGCCAGCTGGGGGTCGAAGCAGCCGAATCGTCGGGTCATGACAG
>DAOUKH010000064.1:0-2174 GCA_034421515.1 Dehalococcoidia bacterium | reverse complement strand
GGAAGTACCTGAGCACGGAGCTCTGGACGAAGGACTACTACGAGATCCTGCGCCGCACCGAGGGCAAGATCTGGTGGTAGAACCCCACTCCTAGCCCGCCCGGCGCTCCGGCGCGGTCTCGTCCACGAGACGAAGGCCAATCTTGACCGGTCGCCCTTTACGGGAACCGTCGCCGCCCTCCTCGTGTATCAGGGCGTTGACCACCATGCCCTTGCCGCGGAGCTGGTTGGCCTTATCACGGAGGAGGCGCACTTCGTCGCTGAGCGCCCGGACCATCTGCCCCACATCGTCCTCGGAACACCGCACGACTCCTTGCAAGTCGTGCTCGGCGGGACCGGCCCCGCCGCTTGTTTCGGCCCGCCGCGCGGACCAACGGATGATTACACCCATGGCTCCCTCCTGCGCTGCAGCCTGACGATCTATGAGCAAACTATACGCCTCGACTTTCTCAAAGTCATTAGCCTTGCGAGACGGATTACGGCGACTCGACGCCGCCGCTCTGCTATCATCGTCCGAGCCCTCCCGGCTCCCCGCCATGCCGCTCCCGACACCCCGTTTTTCCCGCGCCTTGAGCGTGCTCGCCGCCCTACTGACGGCGGTGCTCGCCCTGGCCTCGTGCGGCGACGCCGACATCGTCGAGATCGGCATCGTCGAGCGCTTCGACGACCCCGCCGTCGACGACGCCCGCGACGGCTTCCTCGAGGCGATGGACGCGGCGGGCTACAAGGCCACCGAGGACGTCCGCTACTTCCGCTTCAACGCGGAAGGCAGCGAGTTCCCCCTCGACGAGGTGGTCGAAGAGCTGGTCGTTGAAGAGGAGGTCGACGTCCTCCTCGCGATCGGCTCCGACGCGCTGCGGGCGGCGGTCGGAGGCGCCAGGGGGCAGGCCATCTTCTTCGCCTTCGCCACCGACAGCACCATCGGCGGCTTGGCCGACGGCGGCTTCCGGCACGGCTCGGTCACCGGCGGCGCCTTCGCCCCCGCGGTGGGTCTCGTCGAGATGGTCAGCCCGGCCCTGCCAAGCCGCGACCTCATCGCAAGCTCGCGGCTCGCCGTCCTCGTCGTGCCGGACGAGCTCGACTCCGTCGCCGCGGCGCGCCTAGGGGCCGAAGGCATCAGCCGCTCCGGACTCGAAATCGTGGAGATCGAAGTCACCGACGCCGCCTCGGTCGCCGACGCCGTGCGCCAGGCGGCGGAGGCCGGCGTCGCCGCCATCGCCCTCACCCCGTCGGCCCTGCTCGACGACGCGCTCGAAGACATCCTCGCCGCCGCCGCGAGCCTGGACGTCCCCGTCGTGGGGACGCACCGCGACCACGTAGTCCGGGGCGCCTACGCCGCCCGGGGTTCGGTCGCCGAAGAGAATGGCCGGATCGCCGGCGAGCTGCTGGCCCGCTTCCTCGCCGGCGAGGACCTCAGCAGCGCGCCGGTCAACATCGATACGCCGACTGGCCTCTGGCTAAGCCGCCCGGCGGCCGACGCCTTCCCCGTCCCCCTCGACCAGCTCGGCTCCGCCGACGTGGTCGAGGTGATCGAGTAGCCTAGCCCCTTGAGAGCTACTCCTCCGGCGGGTGGGGGTGCTTGACCTCGTCCACCGCCCCGCTCTTCACATGCACCTCGTACAGCGCGTCGAAGATGCGCTCCGCCTCGGCGGGATCGTCGGGGGCCTTGATGCGCATGAAGAAGGTCTGGCCGTTCTCGAACGTGAACGTCGGCGTGCCGAAGACGCCCTTGGGCGCCGCCGACTCGAAGTCGGTCGCGATGTTGGCGAGGAGCGCCGGGTCGGCGGCGTCGGCGCGGAACCTGTCGAGGTCGAGCCCGGCATCCTTCACCACGGCCTCGATTTCATCGGCCTCGCGGAAGTTGAGCCGCGCCGTGTGGCGCTTCTCCAGGAGCCCGAAGAGAAGGTCGGCGAAGGCGTCGTCCCCCTGCCGCCGGGCCGCCTCCAGCGCGCGGAAGGCGGGTAGGCTGCGGCTGGGGTGGTCGTCGGCGTGGTCCCACAGCCGCCACTCCGGGCCCTCCTTGCTGTTCTGCTGTTCCAGCGGGAAGGAGCGCCAGTTGACCTGCAGCGCGTCGCCCTTCCGCTCTTTGACCTTTCGCAGCCAAACTGCTGCTTGATAGACGTGGGGTCAGACGCAGTCGAAGTAGACGTCGACGCCGATGCGCTGGTCCATAGC
>DAOUKH010000063.1:0-15420 GCA_034421515.1 Dehalococcoidia bacterium | reverse complement strand
TCACGATGTACTGCGCGAAATAGAGGACGCGCTCCAAGTTCCTCGGCGAAAGGTCGAGCAGGAGCCCGATGCGCGAGGGCGTCCCTTTGGCGAACCAGATATGGGCGACGGGGGCGGCCAACTGAATGTGGGCCATGCGCTCCCGGCGCACCTTCGACCGCGCGACCTCAACGCCGCACCGGTCGCAGACGATGCCCTTATAGCGGACGCGCTTGTACTTGCCGCAGTAGCACTCGAAGTCTTTGGTCGGGCCGAAAATCCGCTCGCAGAAGAGGCCGTCCTTTTCCGGCTTCAGCGTGCGGTAGTTTATCGTTTCGGGCTTGGTGACCTCGCCGTACGACCAGTTCTTTATCTGCTCCGGCGACGCCAGTGAAATCCTGATTGCGTTGAAGTCATTCGCTTCGGGCATCACGTCCCCTTCTTTGCTAGCCTCGGTCCCTCACCCTCTTAGTTCGATGCTCCGGTTGCTCCTTCCGCGTTACGAATCTTCTTCAGAGGCATCGCCTTCGGTCTTGTCCTTGGACGGCTCCTCGTCATCCTGGTCGGCTTCGTCGTCGCCGGCTTCGTCGTCGCCGGCTTCGTCCTCGTCGGCCTCGTCGTCCTCATCGTCGGCCTCGTCATCGTCGGCGGACGACTCCTCGTCGTCATCATCGTCGTCGTCTTCCTGGCTCGCCTTGACCGCGGCCTCGACGATGTCGCCGCTCACGGGAGCGGGCTCGTCGTCGGAGTCGCCGTCATCGCCGGCGCCGGCAAGCGCCGCCGCGGGGATGGCGAGGTCGGGGCCCAACTCGAGACCGCCCAAGTCGGCGTCGAGCTCCGACCCGTCGCCGGTGAGCTCGTCGAGGACGGAGTTGCGCTGCTCGGCCGCCTCGTTGAGAAGCTCCACGGAAAGGCCCAGGCTCTGCAACTCTTTCAGGAGTACGTGGAACGACTCGGGGACGCCCGGCTGGCAGATGTCCTCGCCCTTGACGATGGCCTCGTAGGTCTTGACCCTGCCGACCACGTCGTCGGACTTGACGGTGAGCATCTCCTGGAGGTTGTAGGCGGCGCTATAAGCCTCGAGCGCCCAGACCTCCATTTCACCGAACCGCTGCCCGCCGAACTGCGCCTTGCCGCCGAGCGGCTGCTGCGTGATCAGCGAGTACGGCCCGGTAGACCTGGCGTGGATCTTGTCCTCGACCAGGTGGATCAGTTTCATCATGTAGATGTACCCAACGGTGACGGGCTGGTCGAAGGCTTCGCCGTTGCGGCCGTCGAAGAGCGCGGTCTTGCCGAAGATGGGCGGCGCGAGCCGCTCCTCCCGGTGGACGCTGCGGACGAGCTCGAAGACTTCGTCGGGGGCCAGACCGTCGTGGGAGCGTCCGGCCTCGTCTTCGAGCCAGATTTTCAGGCACGCCAAGGTGGCCTCGCCGGGGTACGCCTCGCTGAACGCCTTGGCCCCGTCGTAGCCGCGCTCGTTCAGCCACTCCGCCGCGATCTGCTCCGGCGCGCGGCCGTTGGCACTCTCCAGCGCGCCGCTACGCGCCATGATCCACGTACGGGCCAGGCTGTCCTCGATCGCATCGTCCTCCGCGCCGTCGAAGACGGGCGTGCTGACCGTGAAGTTCAGCGCCTGAGCGGCGAAGCCGAGGTGCGTCTCCAGCACCTGCCCCAAGTTCATGCGCGAAGGCACGCCGATGGGGTTGAGAATGACGTCGACCGGAGTGCCGTCGGGCAGGAAGGGCATGTCCTCTTCGGGCATGATGCGGGCGACGACGCCCTTGTTGCCGTGGCGGCCGGCCATCTTGTCGCCTTCCGCGATCTTCCGGGTCTGCGCGATCCAGACCCGCACCAGACGGTTGACTCCCGGCGAGAGCTCGTCGTGGTTCTCCTGCGAGAACACGCGCACGTCGATGATCTTGCCGCGCTCGCCGTGGGGCACCCGCAGCGACGTGTCCTTCACCTCGCGGGCCTTCTCGCCGAAGATGGCGCGAAGGAGTTTCTCCTCCGCCGTCAGCTCGGTCTCGCCCTTGGGCGTGATCTTGCCCACCAAGATGTCGCCGGGGTTCACCTCCGCGCCGATGCGGACGATGCCCCGCTCGTCGAGGTCGCGCAGGCTCTCCTCGCCGACGTTGGGGATGTCGCGGGTGATCTCTTCGGGCCCGAGCTTCGTGTCGCGGGCCTCGACCTCGTGCTTCTCGATATGGACGGAGGTGAAGCGGTCGTCCTTCACCAGCCGCTCGCTCAGAATGATGGCGTCCTCGAAGTTGTAGCCTTCCCAGCTCATGAACGCGCAGAGGATGTTCTGCCCGAGCGCCAGCTCGCCGTGGTCGGTCGAGGAGCTATCGGCGAGCGGCTCGCCCTCCTGCACCACATCGCCCTTGCGGACGATCGGGCGCTGGTTGATGCACGTCCCCTGATTCGAGCGAATGAACTTCTGGAGCCGGTGGGCATGCTCGACGCCCTTCTTGTCCCGGACCTTCACGACGTAGAGAAGCCGGTCCTGCTCGTCGCGCTCGGCGCCGACCGCCGAGACGACGCCGTCGGCCTTCGAAAGCGTCACCTGGCCGCTGTCGCGGGCCACTCGCCACTCCATGCCGGTGCCCACCAGCGGCGCCTGCGGTTTGAGCAGCGGGACTGCCTGACGCTGCATGTTCGCGCCCATCAGGGCTCGGTTCGCGTCGTCGTGCTCCAGGAACGGGATCAGCGAGGTGGAGACGCTCACGATCTGCTTCGGCGAGACGTCCATGAAGTCGATGTTCTCGGGGCTTTCGAGCGCGAAGTCGCGGCCCTGCCGGACCTCCGTCTTCTCCTCAACGAACTGCATCCGGTCGTCCAGCACCGCGTTGGCCTGGGCGATGGTGAACTGCTCCTCGTGGTCGGCCGAGAGGTACTCGATCCCCTTGGAGGCGTACGGCTTGACCTTGATCTTGCGGCTCTTGAGCCTCTTCTTGATCTCCGCCGCGGCCTCTTCGGTGATCACCTCGCCGGCGGCGACGATCACCTTGCCCGACGCGTCGGCGACGTCATCGCGGACGGCCCGGCCCACGAGCTCCGCCGGCCGGTTAGGCGCTTCCTTCAGGACACGCCGGTACGGCGTCTCGATGAAGCCGTATTTGTTCACCAGCGCATAGGTGGCGAGGGAGCCGAGGAGCCCAATGTTTGGGCCTTCCGGCGTCTCGATGGGGCAGATGCGGCCGTAGTGGCTGTGGTGCACGTCGCGGACGTCGAAGCCCGCCCGCTCGCGGGAGAGACCCCCGGGACCCAGCGCCGACAGGCGGCGCTTGTGGGTAAGCTCGGCCAGCGGGTTCGTCTGGTCCATGAACTGGGAGAGCTGCGACCCGCCGAAGAACTCCTTGATCGCCGCCACGATGGGCCGGATGTTGATCAAGGCGCTCGGCGTCGCCTGCTCGGGGTCGATCAGCGTCATGCGCTCCTTGACCACCCGCTCCATGCGGAGCAGCCCAATGCGGAGCTGGTTCTGCGTGAGCTCGCCGACGGCGCGGACGCGGCGGTTGCCGAGGTGGTCGATGTCGTCGTCCCGGTCCTCGCCGTTGTTGATCATGATCATCCGCTTGACGATGGCGACGAGGTCTTCGACGGAGAGCACCCGCTCGGCCTGCGAGGGGTCGACGCTGTCCGCGCCCTTGGCCTTGCCGTTGCGCGAGGCGCCGCCGAGGCCGAGGCGGTTGTTGACCTTGTAACGCCCCACCCGGCCGAGGTCGTAGCGGCGGAAGTTGAAGAACAGGGTGTTCAGCAGCGTCCGCGCGTTCTCCAGGCTCGGCGGCTCGCCGGGGCGGAGCTTCCGGTAGAAGTCGAGGAGCGCCTCCTCTTCATTCCGGACGGCCGGCTCTTTCTCGATCGTGGTCTGAATGAAGGGATGGTCGGCGTTCTTGTCGACATCCTTGAACATGTCGAGCAGCTGCTCGTCTTCGCCCAAGCCGAGCGCGCGCAGGAGCGTGGTGACGGGAATCTTGCGCTTCCGGTCGACCTTGACCGAGAGGACGTCTCGGGCGCTGGTCTCGAACTCCAGCCAGGCCCCGCGGTTGGGGATCAGCTTGGCCGAGCAGAGGCCGCGCCCGCTGCCCGGGTCTTCGTCGATCTTGAAGTAGACGCCCGGCGAGCGCACCAACTGGCTGACCACGACGCGCTCGGCGCCATTAATGATGAACGTGCCGGCGTCGGTCATCATGGGGAGATCCCCCATGAAGACCCAGCTCTCTACCTCTTCGCCGGCCCCGTCGCCCTGCTTCTTCTCAAGGACGGTCTTGGCGTAGATCGGCTTGGCGTAGGTCTTGTCGCGCTCGCGGCACTCGTCCTCGGTGTACTTGGGCTCGCGGAACTCGTAGTCCTCGAACCGGAGCTCGTAACGCCCCCCGGTGAAGTCTTGGATGGGCGTGATTTCGTCGAGGAGTTCTCTAATACCCTCCTCCAACAGCCAGTTGAAGGAGTTGTTCTGTATCTGTATGAGGTTGGGGACTTCGAGGACTTCTGGTATACGGGCGTAGGACTTCCTTCCACTGGCGTCGGTTTCTCGGGTCGAAGAGACCAGGGTCGTCATGCGGCAAGGCTCCTTCGGAGGGCTCGGACGCGCCAAGGCGAAATCAGGCCAAGTGGGTAAGCGGAAGGCAGTACCGGGCGGCGCAGATTCCCTGAACGCGGCTTGCTCGTAGGGCGCACGAGGGGCATAGTAGGGCAACGGTGATTGTACACCCGCTTCCACCCGTCTGTCAACGCTTTCCCCGTAGATTGAGGTGGACACGAGAGCGGGACGCCGCCTACAATCCCCGCTTGGGCGCGGCGCTCGACGGAGCCCCGGCCCCTGAGCGGAGGACACGATGTACCTGGAGCAGATCTCGCTGAAAGACCGCGTCTTCGTCATCATAGGCGGCGGCAGAGGCATGGGTGAGGCCACCTCCCACGCCATCGCCGAGGCCGGCGCCAAAACGGTCGTCGCCGACTACAACGAGTCCCGCGCCACGATGGTCGCCAACGCCGTGGTGAAGGCCGGCGGGACGGCCATGCCGGCGCGCGTCGACGCCCGCGATCCCGGCCTGGTCGACGCGCTGCTCGAGAAGGCCGCCGCGGCCTACGGCCCCATCAACGGCGTGGTCAACGTGGCCGGGGGCATGGCCCGTAACCCCTGGGCCCCCGCCGCCGACTGGTCCGACGAGTCGTATTTCGACGTGATGGACTTGAACCTCAAGGCGGCCTTCATTCCCTGCCGCGCCGCGATCAAGCGTATGATCGACCAGGGCGCCGGCGGCGTCATCGTCAACTACTCCTCGGTGAGCGGCATGAACGCGGCGGCCCACCACTCCATCTATGGCGCGGGCAAAGCGGCGGTGATCCACCTCACCCGCACCCTGGCCTGGGAGTACGGACGGTACGGCATCCGCGTGAACTCCGTCGCTCCGGGTTCGGTGAAGACGCCGCTCGTCGCCGCGAGCATGTCGGCCGAGATGGAGGCCCAGATCCCGCTCGCCCACGCCGCCGATCCCTCCGAGATCGCCTCCGTGGTGCTCTTCCTGGCCTCCGACCTCTCGCAATACGTCACCGGCCAGACCATCGTCGCCGACGGCGGCGCGACCTTGGCGCGGTCCGGAAAGCCGCCTGAGGGATTCGCCGATAGCAGGCGGCCCGGAGAATAGGCCGGATTTGCATGATTGGCGCACCAAAGACCGCGTGCTAACCTGAAGCCTCCGCGCAGCGTCTTTTGATGGCCGCGCGTACCCAACCGTAAGGAGTCAAGATGGAATTCTCATTGCTGTACGAGCTGGCGAACCCCAAGCCGTGGCACGACCGCAGCGAGTACAACAAGTGGTGGGAGGGCCTGGAGCAGGTCGTCCTCGCCGAGCAGCTCGGGTTTGACGGCGTCTGGGCCGTTGAGCATCACTTCCTCGAGGAGCTTTCCAGCTCCTCCGCGCCGGAGATCTGGCTCACCGCCTGCGCCATGCGCACCGAGCGCATCCGCATCGGCCACGGCGTCGTCCTCCTCCCCAACAACTTCAACCACCCCATCCGCGTCGCGGAGCGCATCGCCGGCCTCGACATCATGAGCAACGGGCGCGTCGAGTTCGGCGTGGGCCGCGGCTCGTCCTGGCAGGAGCTCGGCGGCTTCGAGGTGCCCCCCGAGCTCAGCCGCGCCCAGGTGATCGAGAACGCGACCATCATCCCCCAGATGTTCCAGACTGACTCCTTCTCCTACGAGGGCAAGTTCGTCAACATCCCGCCCCGCAACGTGATCCCTAAGCCGATTCAGAAGCCCAGCCCGCCGATGTGGATGGCCTGCGGCTCCGACGACACCTACGAAATCGCCGGCGAGCTCGGCCTCGGCGTCCTCGCCTTCGCCGCCAAGTCCCCCGACTACGTCGGCGAGCGCATCCAGCGCTACAAGGAGAAGGTCGTCAACGCAAAACCGGTCACCGGCGTGGTGAACAACAAGACTGCAGCCTTCTGCATGATGTACTGCGGCGAGTCGGACGACGAGGCCGACGAGACTGCCGGCCCCACGGTGATCTGGTACCAGGACGTCTTCGCCCGCTACTACAACCCCTCTCAGCAGACCAAGTACAAGGGCGCCGACCACCGCACCTTCGACGACGACGGCAACGAGGTCGTCCAATCGTCGGGGAGGATGAAGGTCCATCAGAAGCGGCCCAAGGCCACGCACGAGCAGATGAAGGCCCTCATGGCCAAGGCCCGCACCAGCCAGGGGCTCTGCGTCGGGAGCGCGGAGAGCATCATCAAGGTCCTCAAGCGCTACGAGGCGAATCAGATCGACCAGGTGCTCTGCATCGTCCAGTCCGGAATGCTCCAGCACGAGGACATCATGCGGTCGCTGAAGCGCTTCGCCCGCGAGGTCATGCCCGCCTTCGGCCGCTCCGTGCCCCAGGCCGCCCTGGTCGCCTAGACCCGGCCAGCCGTCCGGCGAAAGGAGGACAAGATGCATCCGATCTACGCCCCCTACGGCGTCTACCGCGATACCGCCGCCGAGTGGTACGAGATGACCGAGAACGCGAAGAAGGTCCGCCTCTACCTGGAGGACTACTTCATCGAGCACGGGCGCAGCCCCAACCTCCCCCAGATCATGCGCGACAACGATCTTGACCAGAACCAGACGTGGCACGCGCTCTGGCAGCTCGAACGCGCCGTCCAGGTGATGTTCGTCCCCGGCAGCGAGGACATCGTCAAGGTGCCCCCCTTCTCCAACGCCGCGACCCGTCATCGAGTGACCGTCGACGGTGAGTCGAAGTGGTACGCGGGCTGCGGCGGCGAGTCGTGCGCAATCAACGCCATGTTCCCGGGCAAGGTCGTGACGGTCGACTCCCACTGCCCCTGCTGCTGGGAGCCGATCAGCTTCAGCGCCAAGGACCGCCAGTTGGTGGACTTCGAGCCGAAGACGGCCGTGCTCCACATCGGCGTCAGCCCCTACGACTTCCGCAAGGACTGGATCGTCACCTGCGACAGCATCAACTTCTTCATCGACCCCGACCATGTGGCCGTGTGGGAGAAGGCGTACCCGGACAAGCGCGGCGTCCAGATGCCGGCGCCGAACGGCATCCCGTGGGTCGACGGCGTGGCGAGCACCCGCCACTACGACTACAACCGCGGCCCCGACCTGGCGAACGGCGACATGATCCGCCAGGCCTTCGCCGACAGCGGCCTCGACGTCTCGGTCTGGGACTAGGGCAGGCCCTCGCCGCGGAGGCGGCGCCATGACCCAAGCGCGCACCGATAGAGCGCCATCCGAGGGGGCGCAATCCGCCGAGGGGGCCCGCGCGCTGGAAGGGCTGCGCGTCGTCGAGTTCGGCGAGTACATCTCCGCGCCCTACCTGGGACGGCTCCTCACCCTCTACGGCGCCGAGGTCATCAAGATCGAGCCCCCCGCCGGCGACCGCGCGCGGCGTCACGGGCCTTATCCCAAGGGCGCCGAAGGCGATCTTGACCGCAGCGGCCTCTTCCTCTACCTCAACGCCGGCAAGCAGAGCGTCACCATCGACCCCGCCGCCCCCGGTGGCGCCGACCTCGTGCTCGACCTGGTCCGCCGCGCCGACATCCTGATCGACAACTACAGGCCCGGCGAGCTCGAAGCCTGGGGGCTCACTCCCGAACGGACGGTCGCCGCGAACCCGACCCTCGTCCACACCTCGATCACCACGTTCGGCCACTTCGGCCCCTACCGCGACTTCAAGGGCTATGCCCTCACCGCCTCGGCGGCGGGCGGCGTCGCCTACCGCACCGGCGACCCCAAGCGGCAGCCCCTCGCCATGCCCTACGACCGCGCCGACTACTGGGGCGGCATGAACGCCGCCTCGGCCACGATGATCGCCGTGATGAACCGCGAGCGCACCGGGCGGGGTCAGCACGTCGACATCTCCACCGCCGACTGCCTCAACACCTTCAACAACCCGATGGACTACATCGACTACGTCGATACCGGCTTCTACCCCCGCCGCGGCGGCAACCGCAATCCCACCATCTACCCCTTCGTCCTCCTGCCGTGCAAGGATGGCTACTACGGGCTGATCGTGGCGCATGAAAAGCAGTGGACGCGCTTCGGCGACCTCATGGGCAATCCGGCTTGGATGAGCGAGCCCCGCTTCGCTGACCGCGACACCGCCGGCAAGGAATACCCCGAGGAGATCGACGACCAGATCAAGCCCTGGCTCGCCAAGTACACCAAGGCCGAGCTGTGGCAGATGTTCCGCGACAGCCGCATCCCGTGGCACCCCGCCCATACCGTGGCCGAGCTGCTGGAATGGGAGCAATTGCAAGTCCGCGACTACTGGACCAAGGTCCCCAATGACGGCGGCCCTCCGATGCGCGTCCCCGGCGCGCCCTTCAAGCTGACCGCCTCCGAGCGCGTCGAGCCCGGCCCCGCGCCCCGGCTCGGCGAGCACAACGAGCAGGTGCTCGGCGGCCTTCTTGGCCGCTCCCCGTCCGATCTGGAAACGCTGCGCGCGGCGGGGGCGGTATGACACTTCCGCTCGAAGGCATCCGCATCGTTGACTTCACCCAGGTCTGGGCGGGGCCGCAGGTCAGCGCCTGCCTCGGCGACATGGGCGCGACGGTGACGCGGGTCGAGTCGAACAGCGGCACCGACGTGCAGCGCAACTTCGGCCGTCCCAAGTCGCCCATGCGCCAGATCCTCGAATCGCACTGGTACTACCGCAGCCGCGAGTACTACGTCACCCTCAACCTGCTGCACGCCGAGGGCGTCGACCTCCTCAAACGCATGATCCACTGGGGCGACGTGCTCGTCCTCAACCTCTCCCCGCACAAGCAGCGTGCCCTCGGCGTCGACTACGAAAGCCTGCGGAAAGAGAAGCCCGACCTCATCATGGCCGCCTTCTCCGCGGCCGGTCAGTGGGGCCCCTACGACGACCTGCTTGCCTTCGGCCCCTCCATGAATGTCGCCGTCGGCAGCGACGCCCTCGTCGGCTACCCCGAGGACGAAGGCCGCCCCATGCTCCATGTCTGGGACCCCGACCCCGGCATGGGCGTCATGCTCGGCTACGCGATTATGACCGCCGTCTTCCACCGCTCCCGGACCGGCAAGGGTCAGCTCATCGACCTCCCGTTCAGCGAGCTGCTGCCCGGTTTCCTTGGCGAGCCCATCATCGAATACCAGATGACCGGCGAGGTCCCGAAGCCGAAGGGGAACCGCCATCCCCACATGGCCCCGCACGAGATCTACCCGAGCAAGGACGACGACTCCTGGGTCTCCATCGCGGTGAACGGCGAGGAGGAGTGGCGCGTCTTCTGCGACGCCATCGGCCAACCCGGCCTCGCCGGCGACCCCCGCTTCGCCACCCTCGCCGACCGCCAGACCAACCTCGTCGCCCTAGACGAGACCGTCGCCGCTTGGACGCGAGAGCGCTCGAACATCGAGGCGACGCACCTGCTCCAACGGGCCGGGATCGCCGCCGCGCCGGCGTACAAGGTCAGCGAGCTCTACCACGACCCCCACGACGTCGCCCGCCGCACCTCGATCGACGTGCAGGTGGACGAGCTCGACCCCGCCGACGTGACCTACGGCATTCCGTGGAGACTCAGTAAGACGCCGGGCGCCATACGTGGACTAGGACGCGCCCTCGGCGCCGACAACGAGCGCTTCTACCGCGACGAACTCGCGCTGCCCCCGGAGGAGATCGAGCGCCTCATCGAGCGCCAGGTCATCTACTAGCCCGCGGCAGAGCTAGACGGCGCACTCCCCTTCGCCGCGCTCGACCTTGAACGGGATCGTCTTGGTCCAGTCCATGTAGAGCTGGATCGTGTCCTTGCCGAGCGGCCCGACCTGTTGCAGGTCGGCGAGAAGCGGCGAGAAGGCATCGGGACCGACGCGGTCCACGAAGTCAAGGAAGCGCTCGTCGGCGCTCTCCCGCTCCTTGGTGTAGAGGTCGAGCACGCGCTCGATGAACTCGGGGGCGTGCTTCGCCGGCACCCGGCCGCGGACGCGCTGGCCGATGCGGATCGGCCCCTCCGTCCCCGTCGCGTTGCCGCCGACGAAGACCTCATAGGCCGGCACCTGCTGGCCGCTGGCCCCCTTGATGGCGGCCCCGTGGAAGCCGATGCTCGCGATGTGGTGCTGCCCGCAACCGTTGGGGCAGCCGCTCGCCTTTACGTGCATCTTCTTGATCTGGGGGTCCGAGGTGTCCAAGGCAGCGATTTTTTCACGGAGCGCCCGCCCCAGGCCCATCGATGAGGTGATGCCCAGCTTGCAGCTATCGGTGCCGGGGCAGGTGACCACGTCGGTGATCTCGTCCGCGCCGCCCTCGACGAGGTCCAGCGCCTTCAGATCGTTATAGACGTCGTGGACAAGCTCCGTCCGCACCCAACGCAGCACGAGGTTCTGCTCCTGCGTCAGCCGGACACGGCCGCCGGCGTAGGCGCGGCTGATCGCCGCGATGCCGCGGAATTGGTCGCCGTCGAGGTCGCCCTGGGGAACGGTGATCTCGACGACGACGTAGCCGTCCTGGCGCTGCGGCCGCACGTTCGTGGCCGCCCACGCCGTGAACTCCGGCGACGCCGTTGTCCCGTTGGCGAATCGGCTCGCCGTGGGAGGCGGCGGTGCGTCGGCGGCCTCGTCGTCCTCGAACATCCACGGCTCGGGGTCAATTTTCTCTTCGGCCCACGGCTTCGCCAGCTCCGCCTCCACCAGCTTGCGGAACTCGTCGATGCCGATGCGGTCCACGAGGAACTTGATCCGCGCCTTCATCCGGTTCTTGCGCAGCTCGTCGGCGGCGTCGAAGACCCGGAATACCGCCTCCGACACCCGCAGGTAGTCGTCAACGGACACGAATTCATAGAGCGTCGGCGCGAGCCGCGCCATGATCGACGTCCCGCCGCCGACCACGATCTTGAAACCGCGCACCGTCTCGCCATCAACCTCCCTGGTCTGGGCGATGAAGCCGAGGTCGTGGATCGCGGTCATGGCGCAGTCGTGGTCGCAGCCGGAGAAGGCCGTCTTGAGCTTGCGGGGGAAGGCTTGCGTCAGCGGATGCCGCACGAAGTAGCGGGCATAGGCCGTCAGATAGGGAGTCGGATCGAAGGGCTCGCCGCCGCAGACGCCCGCCAGCGGGCATCCCGCCACGTTCCGCACCGTGTTGCCGCAGGCCTCGCGCGTGGTCAGTCCCGCCGAACCAAGGAGCCGCAGACCGTCCGCCGACCGGTCGAGCAGGATGTGGTGGAACTGGATGTTCTCTCGGGTGGTGATGTGCCCCTTCTTCAGGGGCGCGAACTCGTCGGTGAACTCGCCCAGGACGTCAAGCTGGTCCGCGGTCACGCCGCCGAAGGGCAGCTTGACCCGGAACATCTGGGCGTCGGGCTGGCGCTGGCCGTACACGCCCTGCCGAAGCCGGAACTTCATGAACTCTTCCTCGGGGTTCTCCCCCGAGCGGAACTTTCCGACTTCCTCTTCGAAGGCGTCGATCTCTTCGGGCAGATAGGGGATGACGCCCTTCTCCGCGCCCCTCTTCTCGACCGTGGTCATGCTGCTCTCTTCCTTAGCTCTCTGCGGTAGTAGGTCGTCGGCATCCCCCAGCCCTCACCGAAGGGACGCCGCATCCGATGAATCCATGCCCGAAGGTTCAGTCTAGCATCGCGGGATGCCGTGTCAAACAGAAGTGCCTCCGCTACGCCCCCGGCGACGCCAGCGCCAAGGCGCGCTCGTAGTCCTCGCGCGTGTTCAGGTTGGTCAGCACCAGCGGATCGTCGACCGCCACCTCGTGGATGTCCCCGCTGTGACGCTGGATCACCTCGCGCACGCCGCGGCCCGCCTCGGTAATGTCGAGCAGCTCAGGCAGCAGCGAGGCGTCGAAGATGGGCGGGTGTCCGTGTTTACCCCCGTGCGCCGGTATCGAGATGAGCGCTCCCTGCTCGGCGTGGGCCTCGGCGATCCGTCGCAGCAACGCCGTGGGACGAGGCTGGTCGGCGGCCAGCAGCATGATGGAAGCCGCGCCGGGGCCTAGGGCCCGCAGCCCCACCTTGATTGACGTCGTCTTGCCCTCCAAATAGTCCGGGTTGACCACGATGCTGAGGCGGGGGTCTTCCACCACCTCCACCAATGGCCGCACCGTGGCGGCCTCGTGCCCCAAGACGACCACGGCCTGCCCCACCCCGGCTTCGAGAAGCTGACGCGTCTGGTACACGACGAGCGGCTCGCCCAGCCAATCGAGGGTCTGCTTGGGCCGGCCCATCCGGCTCGACTCGCCGGCGGCGAGGAGCACCCCGGCGCAGCCCGTAGCACCGGACGCCGGCGGGGTCACGCCCGTCCCGCGAGCTGCTTCGCCTTGGGCAGGAGACGGTCGGCCTTCAGCACGCCGCCCTTCTTCCCGTGGCGCACCGCCAGGACCTCCGCCATCACACTGACGGCGATCTCCTCGGGGCTCCGTCCGCCGATGTCGAGTCCCACCGGGGCGCGGATCTCGCCGATGCGCTCCGCGTCGACCCCCTCCTCGAACAGCCGCCGGAAGATCATCGCCGCCTTTCGCTTGCTCCCCAGCAGGCCGACGTAGCCCGCCTTCGAGCGCGCCGCCGCCAGCAGCGCGGCGTCGTCGTACTTGTGCCCGCGCGTGGCGACGAGAACGTAGGAGTTCGGCGTGAGCTCCAGCGAGGCGACGCCCTCGGCGAAGTCCCCGACCACGATCTCCTCCGCTTCCGGGAAACGCTCCGCGTTGGCGAACATCTCGCGGTCGTCGACGATGATGGTGGCGTAGCCGAGGAAGGTCGCGAGCTTGTAGACCGCGTAGCCGACGTGCCCGCCGCCTACGATCACGATCGTCGCGGGGCGGGTGAAGGTCTCAACGTAGATCTTGGCCTTGGACTCGGTGGTAAGCCAGACCTCGCGCCCCTTGGGCATGAGGTCGAGCGCCGCGTCGACCGCGGCCTCGTCGAGGTCGGGCGCGCCCAGGCCGCCCACTGTGCCGCCGTCGTCTCGGATGAAGAGCTTGGCCTCGGGCCTGCCGCCCGACGTTCCCGGCTCCGCCAGCGTCGCCAGCGCCCGGTCGCCTCGACCCTCGAAGGCCGCCAGGATCTCGTCGAACAGCGGCGCGAGCTCGCCGTGGCCCGCTAGGGGGTCGATCAGGATCTCCATCGTGCCGCCGCAGACGAGCCCGTCCCTAGCGGCGATGTCCTCGTTCAGCACGAACCGGCGCAGTTGCGGCCCGCCGTCGGTCTGCTCCTCCAAGATGATGCGCGCCTCGGTGAGCACGTCGGCCTCGACGCAGCCCCCGCCCAGCGTGCCGAACATCGTGCCGTCGGCGCGAACGAGCAGCTTGGCCCCCGGCTTCTGCGGCGTCGAGCCCTTGGTGTTCACCACCGTGGCCAGGACGAACGGCTCGCCGGCCGCGAGCAGCCGTCCCGCTTCGCCGAAGATGGGTTGGATATCCATTGCCCCCAAGCCTCCGGGTTCAGTATACCGAAAGCGCGATAGCCGAGGCGCCGCCTGGGCGGCGTCACACGCCGGCGGCGAAATGCGTCAGCGAAGCCATCAGCGTGGCGAACGTCCGCGTCGGTACGACCCCCCGCTTGTTGGCCTCGCCCTTCCGCCGAATCCAGACCGTATCCATCCCGGCGTCCCGCCCCGGCTGGATGTCGTTCGTCAGGCTGTCGCCCACGACGACAACCCGCTCTGGCCCCGCGCCCAGCCGCTCCAGCGCGCGGTCGAAGTAGTCGCGCTTCCCCTTCCCCACGCCGAGGGTCTCTTCGTCGAACGTCGCCTTGAAGTACGACCGCCCCGCCCGCCTCTCGATGTGCTCGACTTTGGTCTTGGCATAGTCGCCCGTCGCAAGGTGCAGGGTGTACCCCGCGCCCGCCATCGCGTCGAGGTAACCGAACGTCTCCTCGAACAGCGCGGTGGCGTACCAGCACTCCTCCTGCGCCGCTCGGATTCGCCGCCGCAGCTCGGCGGTCACGTCGGCCTTGGTGGTGCGGTTCAGCTCCTCGACCATCATCTTGTAGTGCAGGTCGAGGTCGGCGTGCCGCTTGGGGTGCTTGGCGAGCACGATACGGTGCACCGACTCCCACAGCTGCAGCACCTCCCGCCCGGTGAGGCCGAGGAAGCCGTCGAGGTTCGTCTCGTAGACGTAGTCGGAGTCGTTGAGGGTACGGTCGAAGTCGAGCAGGACGTGGTCGTAGCGGGGCATGGGAGCGTGCGGCCTCCGGGAAGTCGTCTCCCCAGAAGCGATTATACGTCCGCGCGCGCTCGGCCCGTGGCGCACAGCTCGGCGACCGGACAGCCGCCGCAGCGGGGCTCCCGCTTCACGCAGTGCCGCTTGGCGAGCGCCACGAGCAGGGCGTGGTACTCGTTGAACACCGCCGTTTCCTGCGGCAGGTTGGCCGCGAACAGCCGCTGGTAGCCCCCGTACGTGCGCTGCGTGGGAGCAATGCCAAGACGGTCGACGATGCGGCGGGTCATTGCGTCGATGACGAACACCGGCCGCCCCGCCGCGTACAGCAATATCGAGTCCGCCGTCTCGGGGCCGACGCCATGGGTCGAAAGCAGGTCCTCGCGCACTTCCTCCACCGGCCCCGCCAGCCACGCCTCGAGGTCGTCGCCGTGCTCGCCGAGACGCTGCGCGAAAGCCTTCAGCTTCCGCGCCTTGGCGTTGTGGTAGCCGCACGAGTAGCAGAGCTGGGCTAGTTCCGTCTCCGGGATGCGCCGCAGCGCGGCGGGGGAGAGCGCGCCGGCCTCCTTGAGCTTGCCCATCGTTCCTTCGACGTTCCGCCACGCCACCGCCTGCACCAGGATCGCCCCCACGATCATCTCGAACGCCGAATCTGCCGGCCACCACCCCTGCGGCCCGTACGCCGCCATCAGCCGGTCGTACACCCCGGCGATCACGGCGCGTTGGTGTGGTTCGGCGGATGCAAGGGACCGGCGCATGGCGGGTCTAGCATAGGCCCCCGAGCCGCGTTGTATAATCCTCGTTAGCCTTG
>DAOUKH010000062.1:0-117733 GCA_034421515.1 Dehalococcoidia bacterium | reverse complement strand
GGAACAAAGGGCTCCTTCAAGCGCCCGCGCCGACGTGTACGACGGGGGCACGGAGCGAGTCTATCACGCGTTCCGACACGGCCCTACAGGAGGAGGCCGCGTCACCCACCCGGCGCGGTTGGCCTCGGCCTCAAGGGGCGCTACCCTATGCGGGCTCGCGCGCCGCAAAGGGCGCTTCAAGGGCCGACAAGGCGAAGCCATGAGGGCCGCCGCATGATCATCGACACCCACTCGCACATCATCGCCCCCGACAAGACGAAGTATCCCCTGCAGCCCTATGGACTCGACCAGGGCACCGGCGACGACCGCCGTCCGGCATCCTGGTTCGAGGACGTCCCCGCCAGCGCCGAGCAGCTGTTGGAGGTCATGGACGGGGCGGGCGTCGACGGCGCGCTCCTCGTCCAGGCCATGGGCGCCTACTCCTACGACAACGCCTACGTCGTCGACTCGGCGGCGGTCTATCCCGACCGTTTCTCCAGCGTCGTCATCGTTGACATGGAGGCGCCGGACCCCGCCGGCACCCTGCGCTCCTGGGCCGAGCGCGGCGCGCGGGCCGTGCGGCTCTTCACCATCACCAAGCCGCTCGCGACGTGGCTCGACGAGCCGCGTTCGTTTCCCGTATGGGAGACGGCGGCCCAGCTCGGCATGCCCGTCGTCATCGCGATGTTGCCCAACCAGTTGGGGCAGCTTCGGAATGTCCTGCAACGCTATCCGGACATCCCGGTCGCGCTCGACCACTTCGCCTTCCCCAACCTCGAGGGCGGGCCGCCCTACGTGAACGCCCCGGAGCACTTCGCCCTCGTCGACTTCCCCAACCTGAACCTGAAGGTCTCGTCCAACCTTCTGGAGCGGGCCGAGGAAGCGAGCGGCGCTCGGCAGTTCATGGAAACGCTCGTCGAACGCTTCGGCTCGGACCGCCTGATGTGGGGCTCGGACTACTCCCAGACCCACGACCGCTCCTACGCGGAGCTGTTGGGGCTCGCGGAGGAGGCCACCGCCGGCCTCTCCTCCCCCGACCGCGCGGCGTACCTCGGTGGCACGGCGCTCCGCCTCTGGCCCGAGCTGTCCCAGGGCAAGGAGGCCTAGACCGACGGCATGAGCACGATCTTCGAGGGTATCCGCGTTCTCGATCTGTCCGAGGGGATGGCGGGCAGCCTCGCCACGATGATCATGGCCGACAACGGCGCGGAGGTGATCAAGGCCGAGCGCCCCGGCGGTGACCCCTTCCGTTCGATGCCGGCGTGGATCATGTGGAACCGCGGCAAGCGCGGGATCGTGCTCGACCTCGAGAGCGAAGACGGCCGCACCCGGCTCGACGACCTCGTGCGGCGGGTGGACGTGCTTGTGGAGACCGCCCGCAACGCGGACGCGGCCCGGTTCGGCCTCGACCCGGCGCGGCTGGCCGAAATCAACCCCCGCCTCATCCACGCCTCGATCGTCGCCTTCGCCGGCGACGGCGACTACGCCGACCTCCCGCCCTACGGTCCCATCGTCGAGGCCAAGGGTGGCGTCCCGCTCAAGTTCCAGGTCGAAGTGGGCCGCGACGAGCCGTCACTGCGAGTGCGTCCGAACGCGTCGTGGGCCACGGTCAACACGCTGCTCCAAGCCGTCTCCGCCGCGCTCATCGACCGGGAGCGCACCGGCCTCGGCCAGCACCTCGAAGCGAGCATGTACGGCTCGGTCACCGCCTACGACATGTTCAGCTCGGTGCGGCGGCAGGTCGACAAGGGACTGCTCGGGCCCGCGACGGAGCCACCGGGTCCGGTGCGCGCCGGCGGCTCGGTCAACTTTCCCTACATGGTCGTCCGGTGCAAGGACGGGCAGTGGCTGCAGATGGCAAACATGGCCGCCCGCCTCTTCCCGCTCTGGATCGACGCCATGGGCCTCAGCCACATCTACGACGACCCAAGGTTCGCCGGCGCGCCCTTCGTGTGGAAGGACCTCGGCGACCAGATTCACCTGCACCGCATGATCGTCTCGGCCATGCTGACCAAGACCGCCGACGAGTGGCTCGACGTCTTCCAGGAGAAGGGTGTGGCCGCCGACAAGATCATCAGCACGCAACAGGCGATGGACCACCCCGTCGTGTTGCATAACGGCGGCGTCGTCGAGATCGACGATCCAGCCGCCGGGGCGACGCAGCAGATCGGTCCGCTGATCAAGTTCGGCGACACGCCCTCGGTCATCGGCGCGCCCGCTCCGCTGCTCGGCGAGCACGACGCCGAGCCGCTGCCCGACCTCCTCCCGCTCACGCCGCGGGTGGACGGCGCGCCGCCGTCAGCGCCGCCCCTCGAAGGCATGACCATCCTCGACTTCTCGACGTGGCTCGCCGCGCCGGTGGGCACGACCCTGCTCGCCGGCCTTGGCGCGCGCGTCATCAAGATCGAGCCGCCCGGCGGCGACGAGTTCCGCCCCATGAGCAACGGCCTCGGCTTCACCTTCCAGGGCAAGGAAAGCGTCGTCATAGACCTGAAGACGGAGGAGGGCCGCGCTGCGGTGCACAAGCTCGTCGCCAAGGCCGACGCGCTCATGCACAACATGCGGGGGCAAGCGCCGGAGCGGTGCGGCATCGACTACGAGACCGTACGCACCATCAATCCCTCGATCATCTACCACTACGCGGGCTCCTACGGCTCGACGGGGCCCGGCGCGGGCCGCGCCGCCTTCCACCCCATCGGCGGGGCGCTGAGCGGCGGCCAGTGGTGGCAAGTCGGGCGAGGCAACGAGCCGCCGCCCAACGACGTCGAGATGGGCGTCGACGAAATCATCGCCCAGGGCGAACGCCTGCGCCGCGCCAACGAGGGCTCCCCCGACGTCACCTCGGCGCTCGCCGTCGGTGCCGCGCTCGCCATGGCCCTCTACCACCGCCAGCGCACCGGCAAGGGCCAGTACCTCGAGACGACGATGGTGATGAGCAACTGCTACATGTGCTCCGACGACTTCATCCGCTACGACGGCAAGCCGGCGCGGCGCGAACTCGACCGCGCGCTCCGCGGCACCCACGCGCTGAGCCGCCTCTACCGCGCCAAGGACGGCTGGGTCTTCCTCGAAGCGCCGACCGGCGACGACTGGGACCGCCTGCGCCGGGCGCTCGACCTGCCCGCCGACCCGCGCTTCGACACGGCGGAGGCCCGCGCCCGCTTCGACGACCAGCTCGTCGCCGAACTCTCCATGATCTTCGCCGCCCGCGGCGCCGGCGATTGGGAGGCCGACCTCCGCGCCGCCGGCGTCGCCTGCGTCCGCGCCGACACCGGCGACCAGGAGGAGTTCTTCCTCACCGACCCCGTCGTCGAGGCGTGCGGCCTCCGCGTCCACCACGAGCACCACGAAGGCTGGTCGATGTGGCGCCAGGGGCCGCCGGTCAAGCTGTCGAGGACGCCGGGCCGGGCCGAGGTCGCGGCGCCGTTCGGCTACGACACGGCCTCCGTCCTTCGCGAGGTCGGCTACGGCGACGACGAGCTGCGTTCGCTCGCCGAGCGCGGCATCGCCGTTTGGCACCCCACCTCGCCGGACACGCCGGGCCGATAGAGAGGCTACGCATGGCTGACGACGAAGCGCCCGACCCCAGAAGAGTAACGTTCTCGCAGGCGCAGGGATACGAGAAGCTCCCCAGCCCACTAGAACTCGAAGAGCTCAGCGATGATGCACGCCGTGAACTATGGGATCTCGTCTTTGTTAGTGTTGGAGTGCAACACATAGAAGGGTATGGTTCGTTCCTTGATGATGCTTGGGCTTCAATATTCGAGACATTACATCGTGATTTCCTTAAGCGACCTAGGGATCGATTTACTTCGACGCCGGACACTTTGGAAACCTATCGAGCGTTTATTCTGCAGGGTCCGGAGTTCAACAAGGTATTCGATCTCTTGCAGATGATTATGAGGCACCCTAATTGCCCACCCGAATTCACCGCGGGAGTAGCTGAGGTATTCGAACGTTGCCGTCTAGCCTATTACCTCGACACAAATGGGCCACCAACCATTTTCCCCGCAGCCACCCAAAAGGAGGGAGAAGCAATCCGTGAGGCAATC
The DNA here is from genome assembly GCA_034421515.1 of Dehalococcoidia bacterium. Taxonomy (GTDB): domain Bacteria; phylum Chloroflexota; class Dehalococcoidia; order SHYB01; family SHYB01; genus DAOUKH01. The sequence goes on along the minus strand of DAOUKH010000062.1, from coordinate 113,702 downwards.
CAGGGGTTCCGAACGGCTGGACTGCCGGGCGCGGAGGCGCATCTTCGAGAGGCGGCGGCGCTAATCAACCAGAGGGACTGGGCCGGATCTGTTCGAGAGAGCATCCATGCCGTGGAGTCGGTGGCCCGCCAGTTGGACCCAAAGGCATCCAAGACATTGGGGCCGGCCCTATCGACATTAGAGAAGCGGGGTCGTCTGCATCCTGCACTTAAGGAAGCGTTCAGCAAACTCTATGGCTACACATCCGATGAAGAGGGAGTCCGACACTCCTTGGCCGACAGCCCGGAGTCTCCGGTGGGGCGCGACGAGGCGGTGTTCATGCTAGGGGCCTGTGCCTCCTTTGCAAGCTACCTGTGGCGCAGACATCAGGGCGAACCCCAGCCGTTCTGAGAGTCAGGACTACTCCCCCGCCAAACTCAGCCCCCTACCCTCCGGCGGCTTCGGCTGCCGCGCCAGGAACATAGTGACCGCGCCGAGCGCGCCGACGACGATGAGGCCGGCGAAGGCGAGGTCGTAGCTGCCGCGGAGGTCGAATATGACGCCGGCGGCGGTGACGCCGGCGAGGCCGCAGAGCGTCTGCACCGTGATCATGAGGCCCGAGATCGTGGCGAAGCTCCTCGTGCCGAAGTAGGTCGCTCGAAGGGCGAACATCGTGCTCCCTCCGGCGCCCCACGAGAAGGCATAGACGACCATGAACAGGGCGACCTGCCACAGCTCGTTCGCCCACAGCAGCAGCCACATCGATCCCGCGAGCATCAGGGCGATGCCCGTCGCCACGTACCGGGGATTGAGCCGGTCGATGAGCAGGCCGCCGCCCAACCGGCCCGCGATGCCGAGAAGGCCGCCCAGCCCGATGATCTCGGTCGCCGTCGCTGAGGTGAGGTCGCGGTCCTCGACCATCGCCGCCACGAAGTGCGTCGTCATGGTGGTGATGATCGCGTTCCGGAAGCCGAACGAGGCACTCATGAGCCAGAACGACTTGGTGCGGATGGCCTCCCCGACGGAGAACCCGGTCGCCGTGGGCTGTGGCGCGGCCCCGGGCGCGGCGGCGGCGCCGTCGGGGAGTTGCCCGTAGTCCTGGGGCCGCGACCGCATCATCGCGGCGAGGGGCAGTCCGACGGCGATGATGATGATCCCCAGCACGCGCGCCGCCATCCGCCAGTCCGCGCCCTCGATCAGCGCGTCGACGAAGCGCACCAGCAGCGCCCCCAAGCTCATGCCCGTGCCGGCGATGCCGAAGGCGATGCCGCGGTGCCGGTTGAACCAGCGGGCGATCGCGGTCAGCGGTGGCGAGATGAGTCCCATCCCGTTGCCCACGGCGACGAAGAGGATCCAGAAGACGAAGACGAGGGCGAGCGACTCGGCGAAGCTGAGCAGGATGAAGCCGAGGCCGCCGAGGAAGATGCCGAGGAACATCACGGGGCGCGGCCCGTACCGGTCGACGAAGTGCCCCTGGAGGGGCCCCAGCGCCGCCCCCTCCAGCGCGGTGAACGCCGCGATCAGCGATATCTGGCTGCGCGTGGTGGAGAACTCGGCTTCGAGCGGGAGGAGGAAGACGCCGAAGCCGAAGGCGATGAACCCCATCCCCATCGCGGCGAGCACGGCCGCCGCGGCGGCGATCCACCAGCCATAGAAGAGTCGGCCCGGCACGTCCGCCGCCGGCCCCTACCCGAAGACGGGGCAGGCTTCCCTGCACCCCATCTCAACGAGCCGCCACTCCAGCGTCACCGCCACGCGCCGTCTCCTGCACCGCGCCGACGCGCGGCCGCGCCGATGGTACCACGCAGGCCGCGGGGCAGTGGACGCGGTCGGCGCGGCTGGCTACCCTAGCCGCGATAGTCCGGCTGAGGAGGGGTTATGCGCCGCGTCAACGTGCTGATCGTCGCGCCCATGCTTGGGGAGGATGCGGTGGAGGTCATCACCGAGGTCTGCCCCGAGGCGGACGTCACGCGCGTCCCGTACTACGAGTCGGTGGAGCGGCGCCAGGCGCGGCACGCCGGACTCGCCGGCCCGCCGGAAAACGAGGATCTGCCCGACGGCATGCTCGAGGCGATGGCCGAGGCCGAGGTCATCGTGGCCTTGGTCCTGCCCCACAACGCCGTCGCGCGCGCCCCCAAGCTGCGCTGGGTGCAGAACATCGGCGCGGGCATCGAGCAGTACTTCGAAGACCGCGGCTCCGGCGTCTGGGAGAACCCCATCATTCTCACCAACATGGGCGGCTTCAACTCCCACGCCATCGCCGAGTACGTGCTGGGCATGATCATCGTCTTCTCGAAGGGGATCCGCGGGTACGTCATCAACCAGCAGAGCCACCTCTGGCAGCGGAGCCGCAGCATGATGGTCGCCGGCCGCACGGTGGGCGTGATCGGTCTGGGGCGCATCGGCAGCGAGGTGGCCAAGCTGTGCAAGGGCCTGGACATGCGCGTCCTCGCCAACAAGCGCTCGGCGGGCGACCCCCCGCCCTACGTCGATCAGCTGTACGGCCCCGACGGGCTCCACGAGATGCTCGCGGAGTCGGACTACGTCGTGCTCGCCCTGCCCTCGATCCCCGAGACGATCGACATCATCGGCGCGGCGGAGTTCCACGCCATGAAGGAGACCGCCATCTTCATCAACATCGCCCGCGGCGTGCAGGTCGTCGAGGCCGAGATGGCCGAGGCGCTCAAGGACGGCGTGATCGCGGGTGCCGCAATCGACGTCGTGGAGAACGAGCCGCTGGACAAGGCCAGCCCGCTCTGGGACCTCGACAACGTGATCATCACGCCCCACGCCTCGGCCTCGGTCAGCGACTACGGCTACCAGGTCGCCAAGGAGTTCGCCGCCAACCTCCGCCGCTACATCGACGGCGAGCCGATGCGCCACGTCGTGGACAAGGAGAAGGGCTACTAGCCCCGCGGCCCTAGCCGAAGAGACTGGCGAGCAGGTCGGGGCGGTAGCGGAGGCCGAAGCCCGGCTCGGCTGGGAGGCGGTAGCGGCCTCGCTCGGTGGCCGGGGGCGTCTCGAAGAGGCCGAAGCTCCAGGGGAACCACTCGAGGACCATCCCGTTGGGGAGCGCGGCAATGACCGGGGCGCTGATCTCGGGCATGATGTGGCTGACGATGGGCAGGCCGCCGGCCTCCCGCGCCACGCGCATCCAGGGCGTGATGCCGCCCACTTCCTTGCCATCGACCATGAGGATGTCGACGGCGCCGGCCTCGACGAAGCGCCGCAGGCCTTCGGGGAAGCGGGTGCTCTCGCCCGTGGTGATGGGGACGCCGGCGGCCTGGCGGACGCGGGCGTAGCCCTCGACGTTGCGCTCCGGCAGCAGGTCTTCGACCCACGTCAGGTCGTAGAGCTCCAGGGCGCGGGCGATGGCGACGGCCTCTTCTTCGGTGTAGTACTGCAGGGCGTCGTACATGAGCTGCACGTCGGGGCCGATCGCATCGCGCACGATGGCGACGCGGCGCGCCTCGGCCTCGGGGTCTCGTGAACCGCCGGTGCGGACCTTGACGGCGTCGAAGCCCTCGTCGACGAAACCCCTGGCGGCGCGGGCGGTTTCGCGGTCGGGGACGGACTCCCACATGTCGTAGCTGGCGTAGGTGGGGACGGTCTCCCGCTGGGCACCGAGGAGGCGGTGGACGGGCGCGCCTTCGGCCTTGCCGAGCAGGTCCCAGAGGGCGACGTCGAGGGCCGACATGGTCGCCGCGGCGACCCCCTCCCGCTCGTCCGGCGCGCCCCCTTCCACCGCGACGGCGCGCTCGACCTCGGCGCGAAGCGCGTCCCAGTTGGCCTCGGTGTCGGCGGGGTCGAGGCCCACGACGGCGCCCTCGACCGCCGCGACGGTGCGGGCGATGGCGTCGTCGCCGCCGGGGCGCATGGCGAAGGTGAAGCCGACGCCGCGCTCGCCGCCCGAGCCGGTGAGGCCGACGACGACGTAGCGCAAGCTCGACAGCGTCCCGTACTTCGCCCCCAAGTCGAGGTCGATGGGCAGGTCGACGGAGGTGACGGCGAGCCGCTCGACGCGCATGACGCGGCCACCCTAGCGGCCGGCGCGGGGCGGGGTCAACGCCGCCGCGGCGGGCGGAGGGAGAGGAGGGTCTAACGGAGCAGGTCCAGGAACTCTTCCCTCGTCAGACCGGCGTCCCGAATCAGCGCCCGCAGCAGGCCGCGGCCTAACTCCTTGTGCCGAGGGACGGAGAGCCTTCTTCCCGTCCGTCCTAGCAAGATCATGTGGCTGCCTTCCGCGTGGTCGAGGGCGAACCCGATCTTGGCGACTGTCCGGCCGAACTCGTCGCCCGACAGCACCGGCAAGCGGGCCACTACGTGGTCATGTCCAAGACTTCAAATTCTGAAGAGGAGGGAGTGGGCAGGCCATGCTCGCGCATGCTCGCGAGGTAGCCTCTGATGGCCTCTTGGATATTCGCCAGTGCTTCGCTTCTTGTCCGGCCCTGGCTGTGACAGCCTGGGAGCGTCGGACAGCTCGCCATTTCCCAGCCGTCCTCATCGGTCTCGAATACGACGAGAAGCCGCAGTGCTTCTCCGCCATTGGAGTCGCCGGGAGACGCCGGACCGTGTGAGGAGCGATCGGAGATGTCGAAGTCCAGCGCGGTGAGGATTCCAAGCGCGTATTGCGAGGTGAACTCAAGCGGCTTCAGACCGGTGGTCAGTTGGACGACCTGCTTGATGGGGTAGTGTCGCCCGTGGAGCTTGACGAAGTACTTGTGGCGTCCGTCGGTGGTCGTCGGCGTCCTGCCGCGGGTGGCGTTCAGCACGTCCTCCCGCGCCACGTCATACTGCTTGCCGCCTATCTGGAAGTTCATTTGCAGACCAACCTCGATTCTATTAATAGAGCATAGAAGTATCGTCAAGCGGCGCTAGTCCGCTGGCCGATTCCTTTGGCGCCGCGGGGGGCGGAGCGAGAGGAGGCCGATGGCGGAGAGGACGGCGGCGATGGCGAAGGCGACGAAGGCAAATTGGAACGAGCCGGTCTCCTCGAAGATGCGTCCGGCGACGGTCGGCCCCGCGATCTCGCCGAGCCCAATGACGAGCGTGGTGACGCTGGCGATGGCGGCGAAGTGGCGCCGTCCGAAGAACTCGCCGCGGAGCGCCATCGACATGGCGCCGCCGATGCCACCCCAGAAGGAGCCATAGATGAAGAGGAAGATGATAATGACCGCCAGCGTCTCGGCCCAGACCATGATCAGCATCGACGCCGCGATGCCCGCCATCATCACGCCCGCGACGACGTTGCGCCGCCAGAGGTCGCCGAGGTAGCCCGAGGTCAGCCGGCTGGGCACGGTCATGACGGCGAAGACGATCAGCACCGATGCGCCGGCGGCGGCGGTGAAACCCTTGTTTTCGATGGCGGGGATGAAGCAGAAGCCGAAGCCGGTGGTGACGAAGTTCCGCGCCAGGAAGGCGGCGCTCATCACCCAGAAGACCCGCGTGGACAGGGCCTCCCGCAGCGTGAAACCGCCATAGGCGGGCGAGGTCGGCGCGGCCGGCGCCGCGGGGGCGGTGACGCCGGGGCGCGGCGGGTCGCCGTCGGGGAGCAGCCCTTCGTCCTCTGGCCGCGCCCGCATGATCGCGGCCAGAGGGAGGCCCACGGCGAGCACGATGCCGCCAAGGATCAGCGTCGCGTCTTGCCATCCGATCTTGTCAATGAGGAACTGCGTCAGGTTGACCAGGACGGCGCCGAAGCTTACCCCGGTCATGCCGATGGCGAAGGCAAGCCCCCGGCGCCTGGCGAACCAGTTGTTGATGATCGACCCCGACCCGTACATCACGACCATGAAGCCGCCGGTGGCGACGAGCACCGTCTGGACCAAGGCGTAGAGCAGGAACGACTCCGCCCGCCCCACCAACAGGAAGCCGCCGCCCATCATGAGCACGCCGGCGAAGGTCATCAGACGGGGACTCAACCGCGCCGCCGCCAGGCCGAAGACGGCGGCGACGGAGCTCGAAATGCCGAAGACGAGCCCGATGCGGTCGACGCCCACCTCGAACGTCTCGGAGAGAGGATTGACGAAGGCGGAGTAGCCGAGGAAGTAGAACCCCGAGATCATCGAGGTCAGGCCGAAGGCGGCGGCGACGATCCACCATCCGTAGAAGACGCGCCGCCCCAGGATGGATTCCGGTGGTGTCAGGCGGAACGACGGGAGGTCCAAGACGCGCGGCTAGCGGAACTTCGCCGGCGCCAGCTCGTCGACGGTGCGCAGCATCGTCTCCATCGGCGAGCGGTTGGGGACGTAGAGGACGGGCGAGTCCAGGCCCTTCTCCGCGAGGTCGGCGAGGATCTGGCGGGTCTGCTCCGCGGTGCCGCCGGCGCAGAACTCGTCGACCATGGCGTCGGTGACGACGCCGGCGGCCTCCTCCCGCTCGAACTTCGACCAGAGGTCGGCGATGCGGTCGGTCTCCTCGACGTAGCCGTACTTCGCGATCAGGTCGCGGTAGTAGCGGCCCATGCCGCCGATGTAGAAGGCGAGGTGGCCCTTGATGAGCTTGCGCGCCACCTGGGGATCGTCGTCGACGCAGGCGACGATGTAGGGGCGCAGGTCGATGTCGCCCGGGTCCCGGCCGGACTGCCGTGCGCCCTCGGCGAGCCAGGTCCGCAGCTGGGGCAGGTAGTTGGGGGAGACGTAGAGCGGGGCCCAGCCGTCGGCGAGCTCGCCGGTGAGCCGGACGTTCTTGGGGCCGAGCGAGGCGACGAAGATTGGCGTGTCGGGGCGCGGCGGCTTGGTGGCGATCCTGAAGTCGCGCAGCTTGTAGATTTCGCCGTCGTAGTTCACCCGCTGTCCGCTGAGCGCCAGCCGGACGATCTCGATGTACTCCCGGGTCCGCTGCATTGGACGGTCGTAGGGGACGCCGTGCCAGTCGCGGATGACCTTGGCCCCGCTGGTCCCCAGGCCGAGGATGGCCCGCTGGTCCGAGATGTCGTCGAGGGTGGCGGCGCACTGCGCCACGAGCCCGGGGGTGCGGCTGAAGACGTTGGCGATGCCGGCCGCGATCTGGATGCGCGACGTGTTGCACGCCAGCGCGGTGAGCATGATGAAGAGCTCGCGGCCCCACGACTCCCCCACCCACACCGAGTCGTAGCCCGCCCCTTCGAGCCGCTGGACGAACTCGACGATCTCGGAGACCGGGCGGTCTTCCCGGAGGGTGAGGTTGACCCCGATGCGTTCGAGCATGCCGCGCTAGCCACCCGCCATCTGGGGCCGGGCCGAGGTGCAGCTGAGGCCGCCGTCGGCGTGGATGGTCTGGCCGGTGACGTAGCCGGCGCGGTCGGAGGCCAGGACCGCGACCAGGTAGCCGATGTCCTCCGGTTGGCCCGCCCGTCCGATGGGGATGACCGAGGCGTCCATCTCCGTTCGGCCCGAGTGGCCCAGCGCCTCCGGCGTGTTGATGGAAGCCGGGGAGACGCAGTTGACGCGGATGCCGTGCCTGGCGAGCTCGATGGCGAGGGTCTGCGTGTAGTGCATGATGCCGGCCTTGGACGCGCCGTAGGGGGAGAGTCGGGCCGAGGCGCGCAGGCCGCTGATCGAGGCGATGTTGACGATGGTCCCTTTCACGCCGCGGTCGACCATCGAGCGGGCCATCTCGCGGGAGCAGAGGTAGGTCGAGCGCAGGTTCTGGTCGACGACGTAGTCCCAGAACTCGAGCGACGACTCGACCACGAGGGCGGGGTGCTCCTGGCTGAGGCCGCCGATGTTGCAGACGCCGATGTCGAGGCCGCCGAGCTCGGCGACGGTGTCGGCGACCATTTGGCGGATGTCGTCTTCCGAGCGGGCGTCGGCGGTGAGGGCGACGGCTTTGCGGCCCATGCCACGGATCTTGTCGGCGACGCGCTCGGCCTTCTCGGCGTTGATATCGACGATGGCCGCGTGGCAGCCGGCCTCGGCGAGGACGGTGGCGATCCCCTCGCCCATGCCCTGCCCCGCGCCGGTGACGAGACAGACCCTATCTTCCAGGCCGAGCAGCGAGTCCGCCATGATTGCCTCCTAGGCTTTCGGTCCGTCTTGGGCGCGGGCGCTAGCGCACGATGGGGCGGGTCACCGCGTCCGTCTCCGCGAAGGAGTGGCACGCGATGGCGTGGAGCCCGCCGAGCCCGCCGTTGACGATGATGAGGAACTGATCGGGGTCCGCCGCCATGGGCACGACGCCGTTGACGATCCGCCCGCGCTCCTCCATGGGGCCGTGCAGCTCTTCGGGCCAGCGGTCGAGCGGGACGGCGCTGGTCTGCTCGAAGATGAACTGGCGCGCGTCCTCGACCGACCAGCCGTCGCGGGCGACGATGTAGGCGAAGTCGGGGCAGAGCGCGAGCAGGACTTGGGCCGACTCGAGCTTGCCGAGCACCATGTTGGTGGCGGAGCAGTCGATGGAGTGGGCGAGGACGGTCAGCAGGCCCGCCGCCGTCTTGCACGCGACGTCCTGCAGGTTGAGGGTGCCCTGCGCGCCGAAGACGGTGACCGCGCCCTGGCCTTCCGCGAGGCCCCGCTGGACGCTGAGCGCCGGCCAGGGGCTCTGCTCCTCCCACTCGCCGACGCAGCCGGTGATGCGCAGGGGATTGCCCATCGTGCTCTTGCTGACGATGCCCTCGATGGAGCCGCCGACGTTCCGCATAACGAGTCGGACGGCGCGCCCGATGGTGGTGTTGGCGCGGGCGTTGGCCCCGCCGAAGACGCTGTAGCCGCAGTTGATCTCCAACTCGTTGCGGATGGGGCCGTTGACGATGACCAGCTGGCCGACGCTGCTGGTGGTGGTGTTGAGGGCGTAGAGGTTGAACTGGGGGTCGGCACAGGCCTCGATGGCGGCGACGACGACCGGCATGTACTCCGGCTTGCAGCCGGCCATGACGGCGTTGATGGCGATCTTCTCGATGGTCGCCGGGGCGTTGTTGGGCGGGATGTTGGCGACGTTGTCCTGGGGGTCGCGGTTGACGCCGGCCATCATGCGCTTCACGCGGTCCGGCGTGGGGGGAATGATGGGCAGGCCGTCGATCCAGCCGAGGTCGGCGGCGCGCTCGTAGACGGCCTCGATGGAGTCGTCGTCGAGGGCGACGACCTCCGCCGTCAGGGTTGGGTCGGACATCGGGGCCTCCTAGGCGCTGGTCTCGCCGTCGGTCAGCGCCCTGGCCACGGCCTCGTATTTCTCCTTGGCGAGCGCCTTGATGTCGTCCTTGGGCAGGGGCTCGAAGGGGTGAGGGAGGACGACCATGGGGATGTCGCTGCGGTTGCGGGCGCGCAGCAGGCTCTCGGCGAGCTTGACGAACTCGGAGGTGACCATGAGGACGGTCGGCTTGCCCTGCTCGTTGACGCTAATCGTGTCGTGGACACTCCACGCGGTGCAGGAGCCTCAGGCCGCGAGGCCGACGGCGACGGCGTCGACGCTGTCGACGAAGTCGGACAACTCCTTCGCCCCGGCGGCGTCGGTCTGGCTGCGGCTGGTGGGGTAGTAGTGCTTGACCTCGAGGGGCTCGTAGTTCTCCTTGAGGTGGGCGTCGACCTCGTTGCAGAAGATGTCGAAGTTGGCCCAATCGACGCGGAAGCCGATGCGCTTGCCGTCGATGGTGTCGAGGGTGGGGGTGTCGGTCTTGCTGACCGTGGGCATGACGCCGGTGGGGTCGAGCAGCTCGATCTTGGCCATGACGTTTCCTTTCGCGCCGCCGGAGGCGGCTTGGCCGGATATGGGCAGATGTTACGTGGTCTGGGGTGCGGCGGCAAGATTGAGGGCGGGTGGTGTGGAGGGGGCTATTGGCTTCCTTCTTGCAGCAGTGGACCGTCTCCGATCCGTGCGCTGATTCGCTTGGCGAGGGCGTCGCGCAGCTCTTCGGGCGTCTCCCACACGATATGGTTGTATTGCCGGGTGTCGAAGGCCAGTTTGTCTATTGTGTCCTTGCGGCAAGTGTGAATCACGGGGATGCCTAGGCCGTATGCGAAGCCTGCCTCAAAGTACACGCCGCCCCTCGCTCCGTCTTTTCCTTGAGTGAAGTCCGCCACCAGGAACCGAGAACGCCTGATTTCGGCGATGATCTCGTCGTCGATCTTGTTCACGTCCGCCTTTTGGTCTATCCGCACAGGCTTGTAACCAGCTGATTCTATGCCGGGCTTTACCCCATTGTCATAGCCATCATTCATTTCCTCGCTAAACCACATTGCTACGAATGCTTGGGCGGAGTCGGTGTTGGTCTTTTGCTCTTGGATGTGTCGATGGCCCTCTACGGTGACCCTAACAATATGGCGTCCGCCTAGTTGTTCCAGCCAGCCCGTATCGTTCAGATAACCTACAAGGTAGTCGACGTCTTCCCATTTGATCGACTCGGAGCAGGCGCACGCCCGCCATCCTGCATCGGTTTCTCTAATAAGCTTGACGGTAGTCCCGATTGATTCGGCATGAAGGGCAACATACTCAAGCAATCGGGTGGCACGTTGGAAAGGGGAGAGGGGTGGCTTAGTTACAATGTATTCGAGAGTGTTCATGGTGATTCGCGGCTGAACAACTCCCTGCGAACGTTGATCGACAAGCCAAGTAGTCAGCCGCGCCCTCTCTGCTTCACTCAATTGAGAGATGGCATTCCTTGGCTCGGCGTCGATGGCGTACCCACCGCCGGTCCGAGGAGAATCCTCAAAGCCTTCGCTGAGGGGAGTCTCCCGAAAGTACCCGGACGCCGCATGGTCAGGCCAGATGAAACACTCCGACATCAAGGCCTCCTCTCTCTTCGCTAGCACCTCTGCTCATCACGCTCGCGACTTCGTCAGCGTAGCATCCGCTGCAGGCTCCAGCGAGGTCGGGCGCCCCTCCCGGCGCCCCGCCCTCACCCCAACCCTCTCCCGGCGGGAGAGGGGGGAGACCCCTTCCACCGCGCCCACCTTGGGCGGTATGCTAGCTACGCCCCGGCGGGGAGCCTGTTTGAGGAGCGCGGCTGATGGCGTATAGCCCACCTACTCTTGCGGAGTCGACGGAGCGGATTCGGAACCTGCCGCAGGTGAAGCGGTGGAAGGCGGGCGACTATGCGCCCGGCCCGTGGTTCACCGACGACCCGGTCGGCGGGGAGTCGTGGGGGTCGTGGGGAAGGCGGTTCGAGCCGACGCGGCGCGGGGTGACGTTCTTCGAGACGAACCGGGCGCGCCCCGACCTGATACCGGAGGAGGGCGCCGGCGCCGACCGCGAGGTCGCCTTCGCCCCGTCCGACCCGCGCTTCGCCTACCAGATGGGCAACAAGTACGAGGTGTGGTCGGACAACCTCGAAAGCCTGCTCGACGAGGCGCTGTCGCGGCAGTGGAGCGCCACGAGCGACATCCCCTGGGGCGATCTCGAGCCGCTGCCCGAGGAGCTGGAGCGCTCGGTCTGCCAGTTCGTCTGCTTCCTGCACGCTGTCGAGTTCACCCCCACGGACAATCTGCCCACCTACATGTCGCGGATCGACCCCTCCTTCCCCGAGGCGCGCATGTTCCTCTCGACGCAGTGCGTCGACGAGTCGCGGCACATGGAGGTCTTCGTCAAGCGGATGTTCGCCAACGGGGGCGGCCCCGGCGTCGACCCCACGGCCGAGGGCATCCTGCAGACGACGCCGGACACGATGGCGCTGCCGTCGGAGACGACGCGCAAGGTGATGCCGTCGCGGCCGTGGATGGACTTCCTGGCCTACTCCTACCACGTGCAGATCCTCGGCGAGGCGGTGGTGCTCGACCTGTTCCGCTTCGGCGAATTCCTGGGCCGGAACAACTGCGACAAGCAGATCTTCCGCCGGGTCATGCAGGACGAGGCGCGGCACGTCTCCTACGGCACGCTGCACCTCAAGTACTTCCTGGAGAACGCGCCCAAGGACAAGCGCGACGAGGCCTTCGAGCTGGTGAACTACCTGGCCGCGGTCGGCGAGGCCGGCGCGACGGGCTTCAACCTGCTGATCGCGCCCAGCCTGATCGAGCCGTGGGCGGTGCTCGCCGCCGGCGGCACGGCGAACATGGAGAAGGGCTGGGAGGCCTACCGCGAGTTCTGGGCCGTCGTCGTCGAGAACTACCTGAAGCGCATGGAGCTTGCCGGCGTCCCCCGCTGGGACAAGTGCCTGCTCCCTCGCGAGGCTCCCTTCTAGGGCCGGCGACGCCCACGGATAACGCCATGGCCGAACGCAAGCGCGAGCCCCAGCGCGTCGACATCTACCGCACGCGCCCCATCGAGATCGACTCCCTGCCCACCGCGGAGGAGATCGCCGAGAAGCTCGACCGGCACCCCCAGGCGGTCAAGATCCGCGAGGGCCGGTTCAGCGACTGGATCGGCAAGCCGCTGAGCGAGGGCATCTGGACGGCGTGGGGCATGAAGGCGCGGGTCGACGAGCGCGGCCTGACGTGGAGCGCGGTCAACGAGGTCAGCCACATCGGCGACCCGCCGGAGATCGGCGAGCCGCACCTGACGCAGGTCCGCTACGTGAAGCCCTACCCGCTGATGCCGGAGGACCTTCGGGAGAAGATGTCGCCCAAGTGGGGCGGCCACCGCGAGTTGGAATACAAGTACGAGGTGTGGTCGGACGAGACGCCGGCCTTGGTCGAGGAGGCCCTGTCGCGCCGGTGGTATGCGGGCCGCGACATCGCCTGGAAGGAAATGGAGCCGCTGCCCGACGACTTAGAGCGCGCCTTCGACCAGTACCTCACCTATCTCATCCAATGCCAGTTCCTCTGCTCGGACGTGATCGGCCCCTACATCGGGAGGATCAGCTACGGCTTCCCCGAGGTGAAGAGCATCCTCGCCTACGAGATGTTCGACTACAACGTCCACGCCGGGATGCTCCGCAAGCGGGCGATCTCGAACGGCGGCGGCATCGGCGCCTACGTCGACGGCGTCGACGCGGGGCTCGTCGAGGTCTGCAACGCGGCGTCCAACCGGTTCGAGGGCGAAGTCGAGCGCGACCTCAACGCCGTCGTGCTCGGGCTGCACGTCTTCTTCAACGGCGTCGTCCTGGAGATGCTGCGGCTCGGCGAGGCGGCGGCGCGGACGGACTTCGACCGCGGCCTCCTCGCCCGCATGGTGCAGGACGAAGCGCGGCACGTCTCGTGGGGCTGCTCGCGGCTCCGCTACTACCTCGACCACTGCCCCGACCGCGAGTCGGCGGCGCTGCACCTCCACGAAATCGCCGACCGGCTGGAGTCGGAGCAGACGGCGAACCACCTGCTCAACCCCAAGGTGCTGGAGCCGCTCGCCATCCTCCTCGCCGGCAGCCCCGAGAGCATCGACCGGGGGTGGGACGTCCTCCGCGAGTTCTGGCCGCAGATCGCCGAACGCTACGAAGCCAGGATGGCCGGCATCGGCCTGCCGCGCGAGGGCCGCTGCCACATCCCCCGCACCGCGCCGTTCTAGGCGCGCTTAGTTCAGCTTCAGGCTGACGCGAGGCTGACGCGGACGGCTTCCCTCTTCCTTCGTGGTCTGCGGTGCCGGATTATGCTACTCTCTGGGCGCACGCGGGCGCGCGACCCGGCCCGCAAACCAGGAGGATGCCGTGGGCTACCCCTACAAGAGAATCGACGTAGATTCCCACATCCAAGAGAAACCCGACACGTGGACGAGCCGCATGTCGAAGGCGAAGTGGGGCGACCGGATTCCCCACATGCGCTACGGCCCCGAGCGTGACGAGTGGGTGGTCGACGGCAAGCCGACGGGCTACCTCTCGACCTGCCCCGCCGTCATGCCCGACCGCGTCACCAACCCGCACCGCTGGGACATGATCCCGCCCTCGGTCTACGTCGCCGAGGAGCGCATGAAGGCGATGGACTCCGAGGGGACCGACTGCCAGGTGATGTACGCCAACACCACCGGCGTCTCCGGCGACCGCTTCCAAGGGCTCGACCCCGAGTTCGAAGCGGCGTGCGTCCGCGTTTACAACGACTACCAGACCGAGGAGTGGGTCAACGTCAACCCGAACCGGTTCGTGGCCCTCACCGTCCCTGTCTACTACTCGATGGAGAAGACGCTGGAGGAGGTCCACCACAACGCGAAGAATGGGCACCGGGGGGTGATGCTTGTGGGGACGCCGCACACCCGCGGCCTGGAGAACTACAGCTCGCCCTACTGGGAGCCGTTGTGGCAGACCGTCGTCGACCTCGACCTCGTGCTCACCGTCCATGGCTCCGGCGCGGCGCCGCAGAGCATGCGCATCGAGAAGCACGCCACGCAGGAGCACCGGCGCAACGACGCCGCGCTCGCCGCCGCCGGCTTCAGCATTCAGCCGCAGTACTTCGCGAACTTCCTGTTCGCCGGCGTCTTCGACCGCTTTCCGACGCTGACCCTCGTCGCCGCCGAGACGGGCATCGGTTGGCTCCCCTGGCTGCTGGAGTCCTGCGACTACGCTTGGGAGCAGGGGCAGCTCTGGAACCAGGGCCTGCCCACCCGCCCCACCGACCTCTTCAGGAGTCACTGCTACGTCGACTTTTGGTACGAGCGCTCGGCGGTGGACCACTACCGCCACGTCATCGGCGTCGACCGGATCATGTGGGAGACGGACTTCCCTCACCCGACGTCGCTGTGGCCGAACACCAACGAATTCGTTGCCAAGGCGTTCCAGAACGTGCCGGAGGAGGAGCAGTACCAGATTCTGGTGGAGAACCCGAAGAAGGTCTTCAAGCTCAACTAACGGCGCGGCCGGCCGCCACCGAAGGGACGCGACTCATGGCTCTCGACTTTCCTATCATTTCGTCCGACGACCACGTGCAGGAGCCGCCCGACCTCTGGACGTCGCGCCTGCCCAAGCACCTCGCGGAGCGCGGTCCGCGCGTCGAGCGCCAGCCCGACGGCCGCGACCGCTGGCTGGTCGACGGCGAGGTCTTGGCCGACTGGCCCGTCTCCCGGGCCCGCGCCATCTCCAACGGCGACCGCTACCTCGACATCGAGACGTGGGACCAGGTCCCCGCGGCGAGCTACGACCCCGCCGAACGGCTGAAGGCGATGGACCAGGACAACATTGCCGCCTCCGTGCTCTATCCCTACATCGCGGGGCTTGGCGGTGAGATTCTGGGTTCGATCAAGGACCCCGAGCTCCAGGCCGCCTGCGTCGACGTCTACAACGAGTGGATTCTGGAGACGTGGAACAACGACCGGCTGGTCCCGCAGGGACTGGTGCCGATCAGCTCGATTGAGGCGGCGCGGGCCGGCGCGGTCAAGGCGGTCGAGGCGGGGCACAAGGGCATCGTGCTCCCCGCGGCGCCGTGGCGGATCAACGACGGCACGCCCCACCTCTACGACCCCGACTGGGACCCGTTCTGGGCGCAAGTCGGCGAGCTCGGCGTCCCCATCTGCTTCCACTCGGGGAGCGTGCCGAGTCTGATGATGCAGGTCTACGAGGGCTTCCCCCCGGCGGTGGCCAAGGCCTTCGACGTGGTGCGCCGCCCATCGAGCAGCGGCATGATCGTGTGCCGCTTCCTCTTCTCCGGCGTCGGCGAGCGCCACCCCAACGTCAAGTTCGTGTTCAGCGCCACCGGCATCGACTGGTTCGCCTTCATGCTCGAGGTCTCCGACCACGAGTGGGAGCGCATCTGCCTGAAGGGCGAGAACGTCGAAATGCACACCGCGCCCAGCGAGATCTTCCACCGCCAGGGCTTCGTGACGACGTCGTTCGACCAGGTGGGCCTGCGGCTGCTCTACCTGATCGGGTCGAACAACGTGATGTGGTTCTCCGAGTTCCCGCTGGAGAGCTCCACCTTCCCCGACAGCGCCAAGACGCTGGAGAAGAACTACGCCGACGTCGCCGACGCCGACCGCCGCGCCATCCTCCACGACAACGCCGCCGGGCTCTACGGCATCAACGCGTAGGGCGCGCCCGACCGCTGCACTCACCGTCGGCGCGCCGCGCCGCGTCCGGTTCTCCATTCGCCCGGTTCTTGTCGTCTACAATGGTTGGCAATCCACAGGCGGGAGCCAACTCTCGATGCAAACCAAAACTCCAGTCTTGACCTCTTTGAAATCGCGGTGGTGGGTGCTTGGCATACTCGCCGTTGCGGTTGTGTTTGCGGTGGCGGCGTGCGCGGACGGGGACGACGGACCCGCCTCTCAAGAGCAGGTCGTCGAGCGGCTGCAACAGAACGCCGAGGACTTCGACTATGCCATCGGGGAGCAGGGCGGGACCCTGACGTTCGCGACGATCGGCGAGCCGCTGACGTTCAATCCGGCCCTGTCGCAAGACGCCTCGTCGTCCGGCGCGCTGAGCTATCTGTTCGAAGGTCTCACCGAGACGTCGTGGCTGAACGACCAGATCGATCCGGTGCTGGCGGAGGCGTGGGACCATTCTGAGGACGGCCTGACCTGGACGTTCCGGCTCCGCGAGGACGTGACGTGGCACGATGGGGAGCCCTTCACGTCGCGCGACGTGGACTTCACCTTCAACCGGGTCATCTATAACGAGGATGTCCAGTCGAACGCCCGCCCGGCGTTCACCTTCCGGTTCCTCGATGAGGAGACCGGCGAATGGAAGGAAGACCGGATGACGGTGACGGCGCCGGACGACTACACGGTGCAGTTCGTCCTGCCGACGCCGTTCGCCCCCTTCCTGCGCTCGATGGGCACGGGGATCTATCCGAAGCACATCCTGGAGCCGCGCATCGACGACGGCACCTTCGCGGAGACCTGGGGCATCGACGCCGACCCGTCGGAGATCATCGGCACCGGGCCGTTCACCATCGAACGCTACGACCCCGGCGAACAAATCGTCTTCCAGCGCAACCCGAACTATTGGCTGAAGGACGACGACGGCAACAGCCTGCCCTACCTCGATACGGTCGTGCAGACGATCGTCGCCGATTTGGATGCCGAGTTGGCCGCCTTCCGGGCGGGGGAAGCCGACGTCCACGGCGTGTTGGGAGAGGAGTTCGCGCTCCTGGAGCCGCTGCAGGACGAGGAGAACTTCACGATCCACCGGCGCGGGCCGGCCTTCGGGACGACCTTCCTGGCGCTAAACATGAATCCCAGAATGAACGAGGAGACGGGCGAACCGTACGTCGCGCCGGAGAAGCTGAAGTGGTTCGAGAACAAGGCATTCCGCCAGGCGGTCGCCCACAGCATCGACAAGGACACGATGATCGAGGAGGTCCTGCACGGTCAGGGCTATCCGCAGTGGGCCTCGGTCAGCCCGGCGGCGGGCGACTTCCACAACCCCAACGTCCGGCGGTACGAGTACGACGTCGACGAGGCCAACAAGATCCTCGACGACCTCGGTTGGACGGATAGGGATGGGGATGGCATACGCGAGGACGACGCGGGCAACTCGATCGAGTTCGCCCTGATCACTAACACCGGAAACGACGTGCGCATCGACGTGACGCAGCGCCTCGCGGCCGGCTTGGAGGCGATCGGCGTCAAGGCGGTGTTCGAGTCGGTCGAGTTCGGCGATCTGGTGGGACGGCTCACCGCCTCCTACGACTGGGAAGCCCTGGTCGTCGGCTTCACCGGCGGGCCGGACCCTTATGGCGGCATCACCTTGTGGCACAGCAGCGAAGACCTACACCTGTGGAATCCCAACCAGGAGCAGCCGGCGACGGACTGGGAGGCCGAGATCGACGACCTCTACGTCCGGGGCAGCCAGGAGCTCGACCACGAGCGGCGGGTGGGCATCTACCACCAGGCCCAGGAGGTGGCCGCCGAGAACCTGCCGCTCATCTACACGACGCTCCCCGAGCGGCTGAGCGCCGTCCGGAACGTCTTCGGCAACACTACGCCCACGCTCTACGGGGTGTGGGACATCCGCTACCTCTACCGCACGGACCTGTAGGCCAGGCCACTCCGGCTAGCGGGCCGTCGCGCCGCCGTCGGCGGAGAAGATGGCGCCGGTGATGTGCCGCGAGTGCGGCCCGACGAGGAACAGCGCGAGCTGCGCCATCTGGTCGACGTGGGGCAGCCAGCCGAGCGGCGCGGGCCGGATCGACTCGCGGAGCAGCGCGAGGTCGGGCGACTCCAGCCTTTCCGTCTCCGTCCCGTCCATTCCGCCGGGAGCGATGCAGTTGGCCCGGAGGTTGCGGTCGGCGTAGTCGAGCGCCACGACCTTCGTTAGATGTTGCAGACCCGCCTTCGCCGCGCCGTAGGCGGCGCAATACTTGAACGCCGACACGCCCACCATCGACGAAATGTTGAGGATGGCAGGGTAGTCGCGTTCCAGCATGTGGGGCACCGCGGCGCGGACCATGAGGAACGGCCCACGTAAGTTGACCGCGTAGAAGCGGTCGAACCAGTCGATGGGCATCTCGTGGGTGAGGAACGGCTTCGAGTGCAGGCCGGCGTTGTTCACCAAGATGTCGATGCCCCCGAACGCCCCGACGGTGCCATCAACCGCCGCCTGCACGTCGCCGGCATTCGAGACGTCGCCGGGCAGCGCAAGAGCTTCGCCGCCGGCGGCGAGGATCGCGCCGGCGGTCTCCTCCAGCGGCGCGGGTCGGCGGCCGGTGACGGCCACCCTGGCGCCCTCCGCCGCGAACAGCTTGGCCATCGCCGCGCCGAGCCCGGTGCCGCCGCCGGTGATGACGGCGGCCTTCCCCTTGAGGAGGCCGCTGGGCGGCGTGGCCTGCGTCTCGGGCGCTTCCCGGTAGCGGCTCATACGACGCCCCGTGCCAAGGGTCCCGTCCTAGGATGCCCCGTCGAGGTTGAAGACGCGGACGGCGTTCTCGACGAGCATCTTCCGGCACTCATCCTCCGGCACGCCGGCGAGGGTGCGCTCGATGAAGGCCCGGGAGTTGGGGTACGAGCCGGTGGGGTGGGGGAAGTCGGACTCCCACATGATGTTGTCGATGCCGATGGCGTGACGGAGCGCGATGCCGGTCTCCTCGTACCAGAAGTTGATGTAGCACTGGCGGTGGAAGACCTCGCTCGGCCGGGTGGGCATGCCGTGGTTGTAGAGGCGCTGCGACTCCCACTGGTGGTCGGCGGTCTCCAGGAGGTAGGGCGCCCACCCCAGGCCGCTTTCGGACGAGACGAACTTGAGGGTGGGGAAGCGGTCGAAGATGCCGGAGTAGAGCAGGGTGCTCATCACCTGGATGTTGGAGGCGAGGCCCTTGGTGCTGCCGTCGGCGACCTGCACCATGCGGCCGCGGCCGGCCCAGCTTTCGTTGATGATGCCGATGCTGCCGCCGGAGCCGATGTGGAGGTTGACCGACAGGTCGGCGTCCTGCGCCGCCTGCCAGAACGGGTCCCAGAATGGGTCGGAGATGTGCGGGTAGTTGAACTGTTGAGGGAAGGAGAACGAGATCGCCTTGACGCCGCGCTTGTGCATGCGGCGGACCTCGGCGGCGGCGAGCTCGGCGTCCCACAGCGGCACCAGCGCGATGGTGATGAAGCGCCCGGGATAGGGCTCGGCCCATTCCTCGATCTGCCAATCGTTGTAGGCCCGGATGCAGTCCATGCGGAAGTCGACGTCGTCGTAGACCGGGTTGCTGAAGGTCTGCCCGGCGACGCCGGCGACGTTGCTGAAGAAGGTGTGGACGTCGACCCCGTCCTCTTCCATCGCCTTGAGGCGCTCGGCGGGAACGTAGGTCTTCTTGGGCATGTCCTCCCAGCGGTCCGGGCCGAGCCCGTCGGGAAACTCCTCGGCGACGGCGCCCTGCACCGTGCCCAGGCTTCGCTGCATCGGGATGTCCCAGATGTGCCACCGCTCGTTGCCGCCCTCGACCTCGCGGATCTGGGGAATCTTGCCGCCCCACTTGCTCTTCGACATGCGGTCGGTCCACACCGTCGACGACTCCTGCAGGTGGTCGTCGGTCGAGATGACGTCGTAGTGCATGCGCCCTCCGCGCTTTGGGGCCGGAATGGCCCCGCCAAGGGGTTGCGGCTGACTATAGCATAGGGGCGGTCTGGAGCACCGCGACGCGGGAGGAACACGATGGCGAACGATTCGAAGGTAGCGCTGGTGACCGGCGGGAGCCGGGGCGTGGGCAAGGGCATCGCGATCGAGCTGGGCAAGCTCGGCTTCACGGTCGTCGTCACGGCGCGGTCGGTGGCCGAGCGCGAGGTCAACAACTGGCCGGGCACGATCGGCCAGACTGCCCAGGAGGTCGAAGCCGCCGGTGGGCGCGCCGTCCCCATGCGCCTCGACCTGCGCGACATGGACAACGTCCGGCAGGTCTTCAACGACACCATCAGCCAGCTGGGCCGCCTCGACGTGATGGTTAACAACGCGCGCTACGCCGACAGCGGCTACGTGACCAAGCTCGTCGATACCGACTGGAGCGACCTGGAAGCTATGATCGACACCAACTTCCGCGCCGTGCTCCTCTTCCACCACCTCTGCATCCCGGTGATGATCGAGCAGGGCGGCGGCGTCATCATCAACCTGACCTCCGGGTCGGCGCACCACGACAGCCCGGGCATGCCGGGCAAGGGCTCCACCGGCATCGGCTACCCCGTCACCAAGGCGGCGTCGCACCGCATCGCCGCCGCCCTCGCCAAGGAGACCGCCGAGCACAACATCGCCGTGCTCAACCTCGACCCGGGGCACACCCTCACCGAGCGCCACACCGACACCCAGGGCGGCAACGTCTCGAACGTAAACATCGACCGGTCGGACACCCACGGAGTGTGGATCCCGGCCAAGGCGGCGGCCTACATCGCCACCTGCCCCAATCCCATTGCCTTCAACGGCAAGTCGATCATTGCCAAGCCGTTCGTCGAGGAAATGGGCCTCGCCACGCCGGAGGAGCTCGCCACCCCCTGGAAGAGGTAAAACCTCTCCCCCTCTGGGGGAGATTGAGAGAGGGCGCGCGCCGTCAGGCGCGCGAGCGCCCGTAGGGCGCTGCTCCCCCACTCGGTTTCAAGGCGTGCGCGCCGCCCTCGCCGCCGCTTCGATGGTGGTGCCGTCGAAGAAGGTGGGGTTGAGGTCGGTGAAGAAGCGCAGCGGGTTGGCGAAGGTGAAGTCGCGGAAGTCGTCGGCGGTCATCAGGCCGTCCTCGACCATCTCGTAGGCTTCCTCGACAACGTCGCGCATGTCGATGACGTCCCAGTGGCCGATGTCGGAGCTGAGCATGGCGCCGACCTTGGCTCCGAACGGGGCGATTCTCGCATCGAAAGCGACGGCGTTCATGGGATCGTCGGCCTCGCAGCCGAAGAAGAAGTTGGGGATGAAGCGGTCGCGGATGTCTTCGGGCTTGGTGATGCCGGCGCGGGCGAAGTCGTTGAGATCGTCGGGGGCGTTCTGCGCGGCGAGGTAGCCCGGTGCGTTCAGCGAGTCCTTGATCTCTGCGAGCTTACCCGCCGTCCTGGCGTCGCCGTAGGCGGCGAGGAGGTCCATGATGCGGTCCTCGTCGAGTTGCCGGGGATCGATGTGGCTCAGCGCCTCGGGGCTGCGCTTCTCCCAGCGGGCGACGATGCCGGCGTAGAGGTCGGCGGCCCAGCCCGCGCCGCATTCGAGGAAGGCCATGCGGAGCTTGGGGAAGCGGCGGGTGACGCCGCTGAAGAAGAGGCTCTTGCAGAGCAGGTTGGCGGCGTTGGCGAAGTGGCCGAGGTGGTTCTGCATGAAGTTGTTGACGTTGGAGTTGTTGGTGAACCCAAAGCCGCACGAGTGCGCCGCCAGCGGCATGCCAAGCTCGACGGCCTTGGCCCAGAACGGGTCGTAGTCGTAGTCGCTGTCCTCGCCGAAGGTGTCGTACCACCAGCCGCGTTGGGGGCCGTATTGCCCGATCGCGCCCAAGCGCTCGCGCTTCGACTCGCTGATGGGGCGGTGGACGTGGCCCGCGATCATCGCGGCCTTCAGGCCCAGGTCCCGCGCCGCGAATTCAAGCTCCTCGATGGCCTCCTCCGGCGTGTGCATCGGTATCACCGCCGGCGTGCACAGACGCCGCGCATAGGGGGCGTAGACCTCGGCGGCGTACTTGTTGTAGGCCCGGCAAGAGGCCCGGCGAAGCTCCTCGTCGGCCAGATGTGGGAAGTCGAGCGCCAGGGAGGGGTAGAGGACGCAGAAGTCTAGGCCGAGCTCATCCAAGCGCTCAACGAGGAGGCGGGGGGCCATGGCGGTGGCGCGGTCGAGGCTGTTCTTGGCGGGGACGAGCCACCAGGTGATGGCGGGCACCCGCGCGCCGCGCCGCTCGTCGGGTGACAGCCGCGTCCAATGAAACTGCTCGACCTCCGCCCGTAGCCGCCGGACGGCATCTTCTCCGCCCTCGGCGCGGACGTAGTCGTAGAGCACCGGCGTGACCTCGATGAGGTGGCCGTCGGCATCGATGATCGGATGCGTCAGCTTGGCGCGAATCGCCGCCGACTTGCTCGAAACCGCCGCCATGAGCCTCGCCTAACGCGCGGCCTTCGCCGCCGCTTCGATGGTGGTGCCGTCGAAGAAGGCGGGGTTGAGATCAGTGAAGAAGCGCAGCGGGTTGTTGAAGGTGAAGTCGCGGAAGTCGTCGGCCGTCATAAGGCCGTCCTCGACCATCTCGTAGGCTTCCTCGACGACGTCGCGCATGTCGATGACGTCCCAGTGGCCGATGTCGGAGCTGAGCATGGCGCCGACCTTGGCCCCGAACGGGGCGATCTTGGCGTCGAACGCGATGGCGTTCATGGGGTCGTCGGCCTCGCAGCCGAAGAAGAAGTTGGGGATGAAGCGGTCGCGGATGTCCTCGGGCTTGGTGATGCCGGCGCGGGCGAAGTCGTTGAGCTCCTCGGGGGCGTTCTGCGCGGCGAGGACGCCCACTCCCTGCAGCGATTCCTTGATCTCTTCGAGCTTGCCAACGGCCCGGTCGTCGCCATAGGTGGCGAAGAGCTCCATGATCCGGTCCTCGTCCATGAGCCGCGGGTCGACCCCCTGGAGCGCCTCCGGGTTGCGTTTCTCCCAGCGGGCGATGATGCCGGCGTAGAGGTCGGCGGCCCACCCCGCGCCGCACTCGAGAAAGCCAATCCTCAGCTCGGGGAAGCGCCGCGTCACGCCGCTGAAGAACATCGACTTGCACAGGACGTTGGCGGCGTTGGCGAAGTGGCCGAGGTGGTTCTGCATGAAGTTGTTGATGTTGGCGTTGTTGGTGAAGCCGAACCCCGCCGAGTGCGTCGCGAGCGGCATGCCGAGCTCGATGGCCTTGGCCCAGAAGGGGTCGTAGTCGTACTCGCTGTCCTCGCCGTAGACGTCGTACCAGATGCTGAAGTTGCCCGACGCGCCCGGGAACTCCCGCTGCACCTTGCGGATGGGGCGGCGGACGTAGCCCGCCATCGCCGCGACTTTCAGGCCGAGCTCCCGCGAAGCGAACTCGAGCTCCTCCATGCCCTCTTCCGGCGTGTGCATCGGGACCAGCGCCGCCGGGGTCATCTGCCGCGAATATGGCGCGTAGGTCTCGGCGACGTATCGGTTATAAGCCCGGCAGCAGACCCGCCGGAGCTCCTCGTCGGGCAGGCTTGGGAAGGCCAATGCGGACGAGGGGTAGAGCACGCAGAAGTCGAACCCAAGCTCGTCGAGGCGGTCGGCGAGGAGGCGCGGGATCATGGCGGTGGCGCGGTCGAGCCCGTTCTTGGTGGGGACGAGCCACCAGGTGCTGGCGGGCAGCCGCATCTCTTGCCGCTGCTCGAGCGGCACGTGCGTCCAGTGCCGGGCTCCATGCTTCTTGAAGCGCTCCAGGACCTGCTCGCCGCCCTCGGCGCGGATGTAGTCGTAGAGCACCGGCGTCACCTCGATGAGGTGGCCGTCGGAGTCGATGATCGGGTGCGTCAGCTTCGCGCGAATCTCTGCCGACTTGCTCGAGGTCGCCGCCATGCCCTTCGCCTCCGATCGGGCCCAGTGGCCCCTGCTCCGCCGGATTCTACCACCGACGCTGGCGCGGGGCGGGCGATTCGTGAATCGCCCCTACGGGGATCGGGCCGCCTGCGCCGCCTGTTCGATGGCGGTGCCGTCGAAGAAGGCGGGGTTCAGATCGGTGAAGAAGCGGAGGGGGTTGCTGAACGTGAAGTCGCGGAAGTCGTCCGCGGTCATGAGCCCGTCCTCGACCATCTCGTAGGCCTCCTCGACGACGTCGCGCATGTCGATGACGTCCCAGTGGCCGATGTCGGAGCTGAGCAGCGCGCCGACCTTCGCGCCGAAGGGCGCGATCTTCGGATTGAAGGCAGCGGCGTTCATGGGGTCGTCGGCCTCGCAGCCGAAGAAGAAGTTGGGGATGAAGCGGTCGCGGATGTCCTCGGGCTTGGTGATGCCGGCGCGGGCGAAGTCGTTCAGCTCGTCGGGCGCGTTGTGGGTGGCGAACATGCTCGGCGAGCCGAGCGACTCCTTGATCTCTTCAAGCCTGCCCAACGTCTTCTCGTCGCCGTAGGCCGCGAAGAGCTCCATGATGCGGTCCTCGTCGAGATAGCGGGGGTCGACGTTTTGCAGGGTCTCGGGGTTGCGCTTCTCCCAGCGGGCGACGATGCCGGCGTAGAGGTCGGCGGCCCACCCCGCGCCGCACTCGAGGAAGGCCATGCGCATCTTGGGGAAACGGTGGGTCACACCGCTGAAGAACAACGACTTGCAGAGCAGGTTCCCCGCGTTGGCGAAGTGGCCGAGGTGGTTCTGCATGAAGTTGTTGATGTTCGAGTTGTTGGTGAAGCCGAAGCCGCCGGTGTGGGTGGCCAGGGGCATGCCGAGCTCGACGGCCTTCGCCCAGAAGGGGTCGTAGTCGTGCTCGCTGTCCTCGCCGAAGACGTCGTACCACGAGCCGTACTGCGCCACCGCGCCGGGGTGCTCGCGCAGCACCTGCCGGATGGGCCGGCGGACGTGGCCCGCGATCATGGCGACCTTGAGGCCGAGCTCCCGCACCGCGAACTCCATCTCTTCGATGCCCTCTTCGGGGTTGTGGAGCGGAATGAGCGCCGCGGGGGTCAGTTGCGCGGAGTAGGGGCCGTAGGTGTCGGCGACGTACTTGTTGTAGGCGCGGCAGCAGACGCGGCGGAGCTCCTCGTCGGGCAGGCGGGGATAGCCCAGGCCGCCGGAGGGGTAGAGCACGCAGAAGTCGAGGCCGAGGTCGTCGAGGCGCTCGGCGAGCAGGCGGGGGATCATGGCGGTGGCGCGGTCGAGTCCGTTCTTGGTCGGGGCCAGCCACCAGGTGATGGCGGTCGTCCGCGCGTCGCTCCGCTCATCCTCCGAGGACTGCGTCCAGTGCTTGAAGTCCGAGTTCCTCTTCACCCGTTGGAGGACGCTCTCCCCGCCCTCGGCGCGGATGTAGTCGTGGAGGACGGGCGTCACCTCGATGAGGTGCCCATCGGAGTCGATGATGGGATGGTCCAGCTTGGCGCGAATCGCCGCCGACTTGCTCGTCACCGCCGCCATGACGCCCTCCCAGATTGGGCCCGCCCGCCGGCCCGTCGTGCGCCGGATTCTACCACCGCCAGAGGTGAGGGGCGTCCCCTTGCCCTCTCCCCCTCCCCGTAGGAGCGCCCCTTAAGCCTCCCTCCCCCTGGGAGGGATTGAGGGCGGGCAAGGCAGTCCGATGCGCCACTCCCCGCTTGACGCACCCCGCGACGCGGGGCTATCATCATGACAGAACGTACGTTCTTGGCCGGGAGGCAGTGGCGACACCCTGCGGACGCGTGGGAGATGGGCGCCGCAGCCCCTGGCGGGTGCCGGGAGCGGCCCAGCCCTGCGGACGCGCAGGAGACAGGGCCCATCGCCCCGGCAGGCGACGGCGGTGGCCCGATGCTCTGCGGACGCGCAAGAGACGGGGCTGTTACCGTGGCGGGTGCCGGGAGCGGCCCACTGCCCTGCGGACGCGCAGGGAGACAGGGCCGTGGCCCCGGCGGGCGCTGGAGGCGGCCCACTGCCTAAGGTGCGAGGGCGGCCTTGGCCTCCGCCTCGATGGCGGTGCCGTCGAAGAAGGCGGGGTTGAGGTCGGTGAAGAAGCGGAGGGGGTTGGCGAAGGTGAAGTCGCGGAAGTCGTCCTCGGTCATGAGGCCGTCCTCGACCAGCTCGTAGGCCTCCTCGACGACGTCGCGCATGTCGATGACGTCCCAGTGGCCGATGTCGGAGCTGAGCATCGCCCCGATCTTCGCGCCGAAGGGGAGCATCTTGGTGTTGAAGGCAGCGGCGTTCATCGGGTCGTCGGCCTCGCACCCGAAGAAGAAGTTGGGGATGAAGCGGTCGCGGATATCTTCGGCTTTGGTGATGCCGGGGCGGGCGAAGTCGTTGAGCTCCTCCGGGGCGTTCCGGGCGGCGAACATGTTCGGCGAGCTGAGCGACTCCTTGATCTCCTCGAGCCTGCCCGCCGTCTTCTCGCCGCCGTAGGTGGCGAAGAGCTCCATGATGCGGTCTTCGTCGAGATATCTGGGGTCGACGTTCTGCAGGGTCTCGGGGTTGCGCTTCTCCCAGCGGGCGATGATGCCGGCGTAGAGGTCGGCGGCCCACCCCGCGCCGCACTCGAGGAAGCCGACGCGGAGCTTGGGGAAGCGGCGGGTGACGCCGCTGAAGAAGAGCGTCTTGCAGAGCAGATTCCCCGCGCTGGCGAAGTGGCCGAGGTGGTTCTGCATGAAGTTGTTGATGTTGGCGTGGTTGGTGAAGCCGAAGCCGCCGTGGTGCGTCGCCAGCGGCAAGCCAAGCTCGATGGCCTTGGCCCAGACGGGGTCGTAGTCGTAGGCGCTGTCTTCGCCGTAGGCGTCGAACCACCAGCCGTACCCCGCCACGGTGCCGGGATGCCGCGACTGCACCTTGCCGAGGGGCCGGCGGACGTGGCCCGCGATCATGGCGGCCTTGAGGCCGAGCTCGCGGACGGCGAACTCCATCTCCTCGATGGCCTCCTCTGGCGTGTGCATGGGGACCACCGCCGCCGGGGTCATCCGCGACGCGTAGGGGCCGTAGGTATCGGCGACGTACCGGTTGTAGGCCCGGCAACTGACGCGCCGCACCTCTTCGTCGTTCCACCGCTGGTAGATCAGGCCGGCCGAGGGATAGAGGACGGAGAAGTCGAGGCCCAGCTCGTCGAGGCGCTCGGCGAGGAGGCGTGGGATCATGGCGGTGGCGCGGTCGAGGCCGTTCTTGGTGGGGCCCAGCCACCAGGTGTTGGCGGTGACCCGCGCGTCGTGCCGCTCCTCGGCCGAGATGTGCGTCCAGTGCGGCTCGATGGTCGCCAGGTACTTTGCCAGCGCTTGGTCGCCGCCCTCGTCGCGGATGTAGTCGTAGAGCACCGGCGTCACCTCGATGAGGTGGCCGTCGGAGTCGATGATGGGATGGTCGAGCTTGGCGCGAATGGCCGCCGACTTGCTCGATACCGCCGCCATGTATTCCCCTCCGAAGGTGGGCGTCCTCTCGGCGGATTCTACCATTCGTCATGCCGTCCGCGTGCTGCGGCTCTGTATACTCTTCAGGTTGGCCCGCGCCCGGGCTTCGTGACGCTCCCCATGCAGATCGGACTCAAGTTCACCGGCCCCGGCACGCTTGCGCGCACCGAGGCGCTTGAGTTGTTTGCCCGAGCCGACCGTTTGGGCTACCACTCGCTATGGGCGGGCGAACGCTTCGCCCCGGACCTCTTTCTCTCCCTGGCCGAGATGGCCTTCCGCACCGAGCGCATCCTGTTGGGCTCCGCGGTGGTCAACGTCTTCAGCCGGACACCGGCGGCAATCGCCACCGCCGCCGTCACGCTCGACCAGATGTCCGGCGGGCGGCTGCTTCTCGGCCTCGGCGTGAGCGGCCGGGTCGTCGTGGAGGACTGGCACGGCCTGCCCTTCCGCCGTCCGTATCAACGGCTGCGGGAGTACGTCGAGATCATCCGGCAGATCGTCGGTGGCTGGCGAGTGCAGCACGAGGGTGAGGTGCTGCGCCTCGGCGGGCACGCCATCGAGGTGACGCCGCTCCGCGACCGCATCCCGATCTACGTCGGTGCCCTCGGCCCCAAGGCGGTACGGCTAACCGGCGAGATCGCCGATGGCTGGACTCCGGTGCTAAACGACCCGGACGCCATGGCCGGCGACTTCGACGCGCTCCGCGCCGGAGCGGAGTCGGCGGGACGCTCCCTCGACGACATCGTCGTGGCGCCCGACGTGCTCGTGCTGGTCACCGACGACAAGCCGGCGGCGCGAGAGATGATCCGCGCGACGATGGCACGCTCGATGGGTGGACGGGGGGCCTACTTCGGCGCCCGCGCCGCGCGGGCCAGCTTCGCCGAGGAGGTCGGCCGCATGACCGACCTGTGGCAGGCGCGGCGCCGGGACGAGGCCATCGCGGCGATCACCGACGAGATGGTCGACGCCTTCTCCCTCTACGGTGCGCGCGAGGAAGTACTCGAAGGACTAGAGCGGCGCGCCGCCGTCGGCTGGGACGTCACGCTCATCCGGCTGCCCGCCCGGGCGAGCCCGGCGCAGATGGCGGAAACGATCGAGGCGCTGGCCCCGCGCTAGATCCCGCTCACCGCCTCGACCTGCTTCTCGACGGTGTTGAGGTCGGGAAGGGCGAGCGCGATCTTGCCGTCCTCGTCGATCAGCAGACCGGGACGCCGCCCCTCGGCGTTGTTGGCCACGTACTTCTCGACGGCGGGCTGCGAGACGCCGAAGGCCGTTCCGATGGCGCGGTCGGTGTCGACGAGGATGCGGAAGGGGAGTTGCTCGCGCTCGACCCACGCCGCGGCGTCCTCGGCGCTCCGGTCGTTCACCCCGAAGACCTCGACGCCCTTTTCCTGCCACGCCGTCCAGTTGTCACGGTACCCGTGACTGTGGCGGGTTCAGTTCCCGCCTCCGGGCGAGGTGTAGAACCAGAGCCAGACCTTCTTGCCGCGGAGGTCGGAGAGGCGCACCTGGGCGCCGGTGTGGTCGGTGGCGGTGAAATCGGGGGCGGAATCGCCGACGTTGAGCATGGTGTTGGGCCTCTAGCGGTGGTCTCGAATGCGCCGACGATTATACGGCACGGCGCGGCGCGGCGGGCACGGCTCAGTTGATGACGAGCCGGGCGGCGAAGGACTCCGCCGCGGCGGAGTCGCCGCCGACGTCGAGGGTGTCCAGGCCCGCGCGGCCGCTGAGGAAGAGGGCGACGGCGCTGGCCGTCCCCGCCAGTGTGGCGTCCGCGTCGCCGGAGGGCGGCCCGGCAGCGGGCGCCTTGCCGCCGGTGACGTCGAAGGCTTCGCCGCCGGCGGGCTCGATGCGGATGCGCGTTTCCGGCCCGGGGCGCACATGCCGTCCGATCGTGTCGCGCCACAACTCGATGGAGGCCAGCGCGGCGTCTTGGAGAAGCGCCGCCTGTGCGTCGGCGGGGCTGCGCACGTCCCACGAGTGGAGGGCCACCTCGTTGATGCGCTGCCCTACGAGCCGCCGCAGCGGGTAGGTGAAATCGAGGAAGGGGACGGTGAGCGTGTCCCGCACCGCCGGGTCGAGGTTGTCGAGCATCTCGATGAAGGCCGCGTTGTGCTCCTCGAAGGAATCGAGGACGCCGTCGCCCAGCTTCTTGCGGATCTCGATGGAGCGGTCGCGGACGAAGTCGGAGGTGATCTTGGCGACGCCGCCGCCGGACGGCGCGGGGGGAGGGGTCTCGCCGGCGAGTCCCATGCCGAGCGAGCGGACGTAGAGGCGGGCGTTCCAGGCCAGGTGGGCCGCCACGTCGGCCGCACTCCAGCCTTCGCAGGCGCTGGGCGCGGCGAGCCCGCCGGCGTCGAGCGACCGCAGATGCCGCGCCAGCTGCTCGTATTCCGAGCGCAGCGCCTCGACCCGCCGTTCGTGACTCAACATAAAGCGCCCTCCTCGGCCAACCGCATTATAGGCGCGTGCAGCGGCGAGCCGCCCCCGGTTGACGTGGTATTCTTCGGCGCATTCCAGACTGCGGTGGACGGAGGGGCGACATGTCCGACGATCTCGTGCTGCTTGAAGAGAAGAACGGCGTGGGGACGCTCACGCTGAACCGGCCCGAGAAGCTGAACGCGATGAGCCCGCTGCTCCTTTCCGTCTTCGACGAACGCCTCGCTGAGGCGGGCCGTGACGACGCCATCAAGGTCCTTATCATCCGCGGCGCGGGGCGCTCCTTCTCGGCGGGGTACGACCTCACCCGTCCCGCCGACGACACCCTGGAGGCCGACCGGCTGCGTCTGCAGGCCAATCTTGAGCGATGGCTGCGCGTCCGCGACCTGCCCAAGCCGGTCATCGCGATGATCCACGGCCACTGCCTTGCGGGGGCGACGCAGCTCTGCGTCTGCTGCGACGTCATCTTCACCGCCGAGGACGCCAAGATCGGCTTCCCTTCGATTCCCGCCGGCGCGGGCCTGATCGCGCAGACGTGGATGTGGCACGTCGGGCCGCACCGCGCCAAGTACATGTCGTTCCTGCCCAACAGCCAGATTTCGGGCAAGGACGCCGAGGCCTTCGGCTTCGCCACCCGCGCCTTCGATCCCGATGCGCTGGAAGAGGAGACCTACAGCTACGCCGCCCGCATCGCCAAAGTCCCCGCCAGCCTGCTGCGCATCAAGAAGGAGGCGGTGAACCGCGTCATGGATCTCAACGGCTTCCGGGCGGCCATCATGTACGGCGCGGAGTGGGACTCGATCTCGCACCAGACCGAGGGCGTCCGCGAGGTCCGCCGCATGATCGACGAGCGAGGGCTGCGCGGCGCGATCCAGTGGTACCAGGACTCCTAGCACCGCGATGGAGTTCCGGCTCGGCGAGCGGGAGGAGTCCCTCCGGCGCGAGGTGCGCGCCTTCTTCGACCGCGAGCTTCCGCCGGACTGGAGCGGCGTCTACCCGGACGCGGAGTTTGAAGGCGAGTACTGGGACTTCGTCCGCGGCTTTTCGGCCAAGCTCCTAGCTCGGGGCTGGCCCGTCATGGGC
Organism: Dehalococcoidia bacterium; assembly: GCA_034421515.1. Taxonomy (GTDB): domain Bacteria; phylum Chloroflexota; class Dehalococcoidia; order SHYB01; family SHYB01; genus DAOUKH01. The sequence goes on along the minus strand of DAOUKH010000062.1, from coordinate 83,036 downwards.
TGGCCGGAGGAGCACGGCGGCCGCGGCGCTCCGGTCATGGAGCAGGTCGTCTACAAGGAAGAACTTGCCTACCGCCGGGCGCCGGACCGCGACCTTGTCGTCGGCGTGAACCTCGTCGCGCCGACGCTGATGGTCCACGGCACGGAGGAGCAGCAACGTGCCTTCCTACCGTCCATCGCTTCGGGCGAGGATGTCTACTGCCAGGGGTTCAGCGAGCCGGGATCGGGGTCGGACCTTGCCTCGCTGCAGTGCGCCGCGGTGCGGGACGGCGACGACTACGTCCTCAACGGCTCGAAGATCTGGACGAGCGGCGCGCACCGCTCCAACCGCGTTCTCCTCCTGGCCCGTACCGACCCCGACGCACCCAAGCACCGCGGCATCACGGTCTTCCTGGTTCCTATGGACCTGCCGGGGATCACGGTGCGGCCGATCGTGAATATGATGGATGTGCACTACTTCAACCAGGTCTTCTTCGACGACGTGCGCATCTCGCGGGAGATGATGATCGGCGAGGAGAACCGCGGCTGGTACGTCGCCGCCACGACGCTCGACTTCGAGCGCTCGGGGATCGGGCTGTTCGCCAACAACCAGCGTTCCATCGACGACCTGGCTGCGTTTGTCCGGCAGAGGTCGGCGAACAGCGGCCCGCGGCTCCCGATCCCGCTGCGGCATGCCCTGGCGGAGACGGCCGTCGCCAACCACGCCGGGGTGATGCTGGCCTACCGCATCGCGTCGATGCAGGCCGAGGGACTCATACCGAACCAGGAAGCCTCGGCATCGAAGCTGCTCTCGTCGGAGCTATCGCAGCGCATCGCTCAGGTCGGCATGCGGATCCTGGGCCTCTACGGCCAGCCGCTCAGGGGGTCGCGGCGGGCGGTACTCGGCGGCATGCCCACCGGCGAATACCTCTACACCATCTCCAACAGCATCCAAGGCGGCACCAGCGAGGTGCAGCGGCACATCATCGCCACCCGCGGGCGCGGGCTGCCGCGAGCGTAGCCCGCGGCAGCCGTTGCCGATGATGCCGCGGGGGCCTAGCGGCTGTAGCCGGAGCCGCCGGGCCGGGCCGATTCGGCGGGGAGGCCGTCGATGATGTGCTCCAGGAGGAAGGCGAAGTCGCGGTAGGCTTCGAGCTTTCCGAGTTCGTACTCCAAAAGCCAGAGTTCGTCCCACAGGACGAGTAGGTCGCGGCGGACCGCCGGTGCGTAGCGGCCGTCGGCGTAGGGGAGTGCGCTGTAGCGATCGGCGGCGAGGGCCGCGATCGTGCCGAGGCGCAGGCGCGGGTCGTCCATGGCGGCGAAGTCGGTGCCCCACCGACCCCAGATTGGGGCGTGCTGCCGGTTCGTCGCTTGGCTCACCGGCGTGACCCAGCGCAGCTCGACTCTGCCGAGCTGCGCTCCGGCTGCGCTTCTTGCGTCCATGCCCTCCACGAGGTCGAGCTCGTAGAAGACCGTGGTGGCCGCGCCCGACGGGATCTCCGCGAATTCCTTCCGGTCCTGGGTGAACGATTCGTCGGAGGTGATGCGGTTCTCGTAGCCGATGATGCGCCATGAGCGGACGATGTCGGGGTCCCAGGTGACCTGGGCGCGGGTCTGGTCGGCGAAGGGAAGGGAGAGCGCGAGCCAGGCGCCCCGGCCGAAGGTCTCACGGGCCTGGCTGGTGGTGCTGAGGTAGCGGTACCAGCCGTTGCCGTGCTGGGCGAGCTGCTCGAGCAGGTAGTCGTTGTAGTTCTCGACACCGACGCCCACCGTAATGAGGCGTAGCGGGTTCCCGTGGTCGCGGCCCTCGGTGGACTCCAGGATGGCGAAGGGGTCGGTGGCGTCGACGTTGGCGACGCCGTCGGACATCAGGACGATGTAGTTGTATGCGTCGGGGCGTTCGCGGCGGGCCTGATCGGCGAGGCGCACGCCGAGGTCGAGTCCGGCCTGCACGTTGGTCGAATTGTGAGGGGCCAGCCGTGAGATCGACCAGCGCACGTCGTCGTGGTCCGGCGAGAGCGGCCCGACGGTGTAGGAGTGGATGACGTCGGTGGTGAAGTGCACCACGGAGATGCGGTCGTGCCTGCGCAGGCTTCGCCGGATGCTCTCGGCGGCCTCGCGGGCGATGTCCACCCGGTTGCCGTTCTGCATGGAGCCTGAGGCGTCGAGGACCAGGGTGACGTTGATCGGCCGGTCGTCGACACGCAGGTCCGGCGCCTGGAAGGCCAGCCGGGCGAGGAGCTTCCCGTGGTCGAGGGGATGCCGGAAGAGGTCGGTGGAGATGGCGAAGGCGTCGTCGGAGTTGGGCCGGGCGTAGCCGTAGTCGAAGCTGTTGACCCACTCCTCCGCGCGCACCGAGGCGGGATCGACCTGGTAGCCCTCGTGGGCCCAGTTGAGGGCGAGGTGGTAGGAGGTGCGATCGGTGTCGAGGCTGAACGTCGATATCCGGTCTTCAACGGTGGCGACCGCCGGCGAGCGCGGGTAGTCCTGGAACGTCGTGGCGCCGGGGCTTCCTTGTTGAGCGCTGGCCTCCGATGACCGCTGGTTGTAGCTAGATGACCCCGACTGCGGTGATGAGTGCGGCGCCTGCGTAGCAGCTGGCATCGACGTCGGGGCCGCCATGGAAGCCGTCGTTGGCTTCGGCAGCATGGCGTCTTGGGCCCGTTCCATCATTGCCTGCGGCGTCGCCGTCGGTGCCGGGATCGGGGTTGCTCTGGGTACCGTCGTCGGCCTTACTATCGGTGCCGCTGCACCACCGTCTGCGCCGTCCCGCCCGTGCGGCCCTTGTGGGGCTGTCGGTCCCTGTGGCCCTGGCTCGCTGGCGGGGCCGGCCGGTCCCGCTGGTCCAGCCGGCGCCGATGTCGATGGCACGGCCGTTGCCGCAGGTGCGGTGGCCGGTGCCGGAGCCTCGGTCGGCGTCACGTCCTTCGTGTCCGGGCCGCACGCCGCGAGGACGAGGGCGATGCCGAAAATCAAGCTGATCGTCGAGAAGATGCGTCGAGCCGGCATGTCTGACCTCCCGTGGGGTGATGTCGCACATGCCTAAGACGCGGGAGGCGGCCGATTTGTTCCACGCGGCGGGGGGAACGGCGGTTCGACTATAATCGGGGCCACCGCGAGCCAAAGGAGCGTGACCGATGGCCATCGATCCCGCGACGACCGCAGTTCTGGTGATGGACTATGAAGTCGCCGTCACCAAGATGGTCCCCAATGAAGAAGCGCTGAGGAACGCCAAGACCGCCATCGAGGCCGGGCGGGCGGCGGGCGCTTCCATCATCTATGGGGTGGTCGAGTTCTCCGACGACTTCCCCGTGGTCCACCCCCGCAACTGGAGTTTTAACCGGCTGAAGGGCAGCGGGGTGTTCCGCATGGGGACGCCGGACGTGGAGGTGCACCCCGACCTGGCGCCACTGCCCGGGGAGACCGTCATCAGGCGTCGCCGGGCCGGGCTCTTCGCGGCCACCGATCTCGACGCGGTCCTCAGGGCCAGGGACATCGGCACGCTGGTCTTGATGGGCGTCAGCACCGGCGGCCAGGTGCTCTCGGCGGTCAGGGCCGGGGTCGATCTCGACTACGATCTCTACGTGCTGTCCGACTGCTGCGCCGACAAGGACCCTGAAGTGCACCGGGTGCTGATGGAAAAGGTGCTGCCGATGCATTCGAAGGTGATCACCGTGGGTGAGTTCCAGGAAGCGCTCGCGGGCAGTAGTACCGGAGGTAATGGCTATGGACTTCGATGACATCATCGTGGAGACCCGCGACCACATCTGCACCATCACGTTCAACCGGCCTGAGAAGCTCAACGCGTTCCGGGCGCAAACGACGGTCGAGATGCGGGACGCCCTCGACGCCGTCGACGCGGATGGGGACATCCACTGTCTCATCCTCACCGGAGCGGGGCGCAGCTTCTCCTCCGGGCACGACACGTCGGAGCCACAGCCGGACGGCGAGACCTGGCTGAGCCGGAACTCACCCGGGCGCACGCACAGCGAGGTCTGCGAGCGGCTGTTCCGGCTGCGCCAGCCGGTCATCTCCGCCATCAACGGGTGGTGCGCCGGCGGGGCCCTAGGCATGGCGCTCTGCAGCGACATCCTCATCGCGTCGGAGGACGCGAGGTTCTACGTGCCGCAGATCGCTTACGGCTATCCGAGCATGCCGACGATGGGCGCGCTCCTCTACAAGTTCGTCTCCGTCGCGTGGGCGAAGGACATAATCATCGGACGGGCCAAGGTCGACGCCAAGACGGCGAAGGAGATCGGGCTGGTCACCAGAGTCGTGCCCAACGACAAGCTCATGGACGAGGCGCGGCAGACGGCGGAGGACATCGCCGAGGTTCCGCCGGACGTCATGGCGATGCAACGGGAGATGATGAACCGCATCTGGTTCAACATGGGTGGGCCGGACGGCGCGTTCGTCGCCGGACGGCACACGGCGATCGCCGGCCATTCGCACCCCGATTGGCGCGAACGCGAGGCGAATTGGAAGACGAGTCAGGGCAGGAAGCGAGAGGGCGGCTGACACCGCCCCGGCAGGTCGGCTTCGACAAGGCCTTCCCGCCACGTTGTTCGAAGGCGCAGGGCTCAGGAGCGTCGCGCTTCCGCCAGCCCGTGTCGAATTTCGTCATGTTGACCCTGATTCGCACGCTGTGCTAGAGTCGCGGCACGTTTATGGCCCGCCAGAACGGCGCGGTCCGGGCGGTGCCGCACCGGTTGGAAGAGTGAGAAGCGCGCCGTTAGGTACAAGGAGGCAAGCTATGCGGTTCGGTTCCAAGATGTTGGTTGGTTTCGTTGCGGTGCTTGCCGCCTTTGCCCTCGTCGTGGCGGGGTGTTCCGGGGCGGAAGGGCCGCCAGGCCCCACAGGACCGGCAGGCCCCGCAGGACCGGCAGGCCCCGCAGGACCGGCGGGCCCCGAAGGGCCGGCGGGTGAAAGCGCCATGATGCCGAAGGACACACCCGTTCCGGAGCCGACGGCGACGGCCACGCCGGAGCCGGCCATGATGGTTCCTGGCGCCGATCCCGACGCCAAACGCGGCGGTACCTTCCTCGTCCCGCAGCGGAGCGGTCCCAGGGCGTTCCTGCCGAACGCCGCGGGCTTCTACTCCGGCAACCAAATGTTCAGCCACGTCTACGACAAGCTCGTGCGCTGGAACTGGGGCGAGCCGAAAGACGAGATTTTCCCGCACCTGGCCAAGAGCTGGGAGATCAGCTCGAGCGCCGACCGCTACACCTTCAACCTCAAGTCCGGCGTGAAGTGGCACGACGGGGAGGACTTCACCGCCTCTGACGCCAAGTACTCGCTGGAGAACCAGGGGGGTCGCGTCGCACCGGAGTACGCGATCATCGGCAGCATCGATACGCCGGATGACACGACTCTCGTCGTCAACCTAGCCGAGCCGAACTCCAACTTCCTCGCCCCGCTGGCGATGCAGCTTTCGCCGATCTACGCCGAGCACGTCGTAGAAGGCTATTCCGGCGAGCCCATCAACGCGCCGCAGATCGGGACCGGCCCGTACCTCTACGAAGAGTTCACGCCGGACGTGAGCATGGACTTGTCGGCCAATCCGAACTACCACATCCCGGGCATTCCCTACCTCGACGCCGTGAAGTTCCTGTACATCCCCGATGAAGGCACCAGGGTCTCCGCCTTCAAGACCGGACGGCTGCACGTCCTCGGCCCCGGCGCCACCACGGTCAACGCAGCGGTCATCGCGGACCTCAGGAGCGACGTCCCCGACCTGAACGAGAACGAGTTCTTCTCGCTCGAGGTCGCCGGCATCTTCTTCAATACCGCGAGGGCGCCGTGGGACGACATCCGCGTGCGGCGGGCGGCATTCCTGGCCTTCGACCACCAGGCCGCGCTCAGCGTGCTCCCCGAGCACGTCCTGATTTCCGCGTTCCAGGTCGGGCCGCCGGGCTGGGGCCTCTCGGAAGATGAGATCGTCACGAGGCCTGGCTTCCGTTCGGGCGCCGACTTGGAGGCGGACCGCGAAGAGGCCAGGCGGCTGCTCGCGGAGGCCGGGTTCGCCGATGGTCTCGACGTGGAGAACGTCGTGGTCTCCGGCACCACCTACAACGGCACCTTCTGGCAATTCGCCCAAGACCAGCTGAGGACTATCGGCATCAACGCGAGCGGCGCGCAGCTGCCGTTCGCCGAGCATGCCGCGGCCAAGACGAACGGCGACTTCACGCTCAACGTCGATTCTCCGGCGATGAACTACGCCGACCCCAACGGAGCGATCCTCTCGATCCTCCCGGGCATCTTCGTCAAGCTGGAGGATGCGCAGACGGCCGACCTGTTCGCCCAACAGCGCGGCGAGACCGACCCGGCGAAACGGAGCCAGCTCGTCATCGAGATGCAGGAGCGCATGTTCGAGACGATCCCCTACGTCCCGGTGAGCTGGCTCGGCTCGTTCTGGCCCGGACGTCCGGAAGTCCAGAACTACACGTCGCCGCTCGGGCAATGGGGCAACGTCATGTGGGACCGCGTCTGGCTCGACGAATAGTAGACAGCGGGGCGGCGGGCTGAGTCCGCCGCCCCGAAAGAAGGACAACCTGGGGTTGAGGAGGGGTGCGAGATGACTACCGACGTCCAGACGATGCTGCTTTCCGCCGATAACCATATCGTCGAACCTCCCGACCTTTGGACCGCCCGCGCCGACGCGGACTACCTAGAGCGGGTGCCCAGGCTCGTGAAGGGCGATGACTACGACTGGTGGTGCGTCGAAGGCAACCAGTCGATGGGGTCGATCGGCAACACGACGCAGGCCGGCGACCGGTACACGAGCGACGAACCCCACAAGATGACGGCCAAGGGGCGCTGGGAGAGCGTGCGTGCGGGCGCCTACGACCCCCATGAGTCGCTCGCCGACATGGAATACGACGGCGTGTTCGGCGGGGTGATCTTTCCCACCGCCGGCGTCGGCGGAATCTGGCGGATCGAAGACACCGACCTGCTCAACGTGGTCTGCAGCCTCTACAACGAGTGGATCGCCGACTTCTGCAGGCCCTACCCCGACCGCCTCAAGGGCGTCGCGATGCTGAACGTCGATAGGATCGAGGATAGCGTGCGGCAGCTCTACCGGGCCCACGACCTTGGCCTCACCGCTGCCCTGATCACGGTCTACCCGAAGCACGAGCGGCAGTACCACAACCCTGAGTACGAACCCCTCTGGGCGGCGGCCCACGAGCTGGGGATGCCGCTCTGCCTGCACTCCGGCTCGCACCGGGACGGTGTGCCCATGGACCAGTTCAACGACGAAGACCCCAACAACCCGCTTGGGGTCATGTATTGCACGCAGCAGTACCGGGTCATGCGCTCCATCGCTTCGATGATCTGGTCGAAGGTGTTCGAGCGGTACCCCGACCTCAAGGTCGCCAGCGTCGAGAACAACGCGGGCTGGGCGCCGCACTTCCTCTACATGATGGACCTCCACCACCGGGACCGCGGCATGCTCTGGCCGCGGTTCAAGAACGACATGACGCCGAGCGACTTCTTCCACCGGAACGTCTTCCTGAGCTTCCAGGAGGACTGGCAGGCGGTCCGGGAGCGTGACTTGATTGGCGTCGAGAACCTGATGTGGGGCTCCGACTATCCCCATACCGAAGGGACGTGGCCCGACTCGAAGCGCGTCATCGACGAGATCTTCAGTGAGGTGCCCGATGACGAGGTGCGCCTGATGACCCACGACAACGTTGCGAAGGTGTTCGGCTTCAACTAGCCTCAAAGGAGGCCGGTAAAGCCGGTCCTGAGGAGAGACGTCATGGCCGAGTATGACCTCGTACTACGCGGAGGCACGGTCATTGAAGGGACCGGCGTGCCGCGCTACCGCGCCGATCTGGCGATCAAGGACGGACGGATCGCCAAAGTCAGCGGCCACATTCCGGCCGGGGCCGCGACCGAGCTCGACGCCGGCGGCTGCATCGTCGCCCCCGGCGCGATCAATCTGCACACGCACTATGACGCCCAGCTGAACTGGGACCCGTACGCTACGCTCGACGGCTGGTTCGGGCAGACCACGATGACCATCGGCCAGTGCGGCTTCGGCTTCGCGCCGACGCGGCCCGAAGACCGCGACCTGAACATGCGCATGATGAACCGCATCGAGGCAATCCCGCTCGATTCGATGCGCAAGGGCATGCGGTGGGACTGGGAGACCTACCCCGAATACCTCGACAGCCTCGACAACCAGGGCCTCGGCGTCAACGTGGGCTCCCTGCTCCCCTTCTGCTCGCTCCGAGGCTACGTCCTGGGGATGATCCCCGCCCGGGAGCGTACCTCGGTTACCGACAAAGAGCTCAACCGAATGAAGGAGCTCTTCCACGAGGGCATGAAGGCGGGCTCGTTCGGCTTCGCCATCGACCGGAGCGAGGAGGACCGCTGCGAGGACGGCAGCCCGATCCCCACGCACATGGCCTCCGAGGCGGAGGTCGTTGGCCTGGCCGAGGTGCTCGGCGGGTTCGGCGTCGGCATGATGGGCTGGACGATGATCCGGTCGGTGAACCACGACGCCCAGGAGCGCATGGTCACCAAGATGCTCCGGGCCAGCGGAAGGCCGCTGCACGTGGTCCTGGACCGGAACGAGAGCGGCCCGGAGTGGTATCGCCAGTGCCGGGAAGAAGGGCTGCCGATCGCGCCGCAGAAGACGCCGCTCCGTATCGCTGGGCGGTGGTCGCTGGCCGAGTACAACCTCTTCGACTACATGCCGTCCTGGGTCGATCCGCTGGTCGGCACCGCGTCGGTGCGGGCCGAAAAGCTCCGAGCTCCTGGAGTCCGCGAGGCGATGAAGCGCGACGTCGAGGCGCAGCCGGACAGCCGGACCGACTGGGATTCCGTCAGGGTGCTGCAGGTCGTCCACGAGCGGAACTATCCCTACGAAGGAAAGTCGATGCGGCAGGTGGCGGAGATGATGGGCAAGCATCCCGTCGACGCGATACTGGACTTGGCGCTCGACGAGGACCTGCTGACCGAGTTCAGCAACCAGGAGTCCTACGAGGACGAGGGCGACCTCGCCGGCAAGATCGCGGACCTCTGCGACCCTTCGACGCACATCTCGACGTCCGACGGCGGGGCGCATACCCGCTTCCAGGCCAACGCCCGATGGGTGACGGACATGCTGGCATATTGGATCCGCGACAAGGAGATCATGTCGCTGGAGCAGGGGCACTACAAGATGAGCGCCTATCCGGCATGGATCGCCGGCTACACCGACCGCGGGACGCTGACCGTCGGGCGGGCCGCCGACATCATGGTCTACGACCTCGGCGAGCTGGGTGTCCTCAACGAAGACCCGGTCTACTCGAATGACTTTCCCGGAGGCGAGCGCCGCCTTATCCAGAAACCGAAAGGGCTGCGCTACACGCTGGTCAACGGCGCGGTGACGTTCGAGGAGAACGAGTGCACCGGGGCGCTACCGGGCAAGCTCCTTCGCAGCTACGATATGGCCCGTTAGGGCCGCCCCAACGGCGCGCGATTCCAGACGCCGGCTGCCACCGGACAGTCCAAGGGCTGACGGCTCGCGCGAGCAGCGGCGCCGCATCGTTGAATAGCTGAGGAGCGAAGGCCTCGCCGTGCAACGCTATCTGGTAAACCGCCTCCTGTTGATCATCCCCACGGTGATCATCATCTCCTTCGCGATTTTCCTGATCTTCCGTCTGCTGCCCGGCGACGTCGCCCTCAACATCCTCTCCGACGATGGACGCAGCACCGTCGACCCGGTCGAGTACCAGGAGCTTCGCGACGAGCTCGGCCTCAACGACCCGCTCATGGTGCAGTACGGCGGCTGGCTCTGGGACCTCGTCCGGCTCGACGGCGGCAAGTCGTTGGTCACCGGGACCTCGGTCTTCAGCGACCTTGGCCGCACCCTGCCGATCACGCTCGAACTTGCGGCCTTCGCCATCGTCATAAGCGGCATCATCGCCTTGCCCCTGGGCGTCATCGGCGCGCTCAATCAAAACGGCGTATGGGATCTCTCCGGTCGGCTCTTTACGACCATTGGCCTCGCCATGCCCAGTTTCCTGGCGGGCGCCCTGCTTTTCCTCTTGCTTGTCAACCAGTTCAGTTGGATTCCGCCGCTTGAGTTCACGCCCTTCTTCGAAGATCCGGTGGCGAACCTGCAGCAGATGATCTTCCCCGCACTGGTGCTCGGCTTCGCGTCGTCCGCGGTGCTGACCAGGATCACCCGCTCCTCGATGCTCGAGGTCCTTCGCCAGGACTACGTCCGCACGGCAAGGGCCAAGGGCCTCTCTCCGGGCCTCGTCGTGCGGCGCCATTCCTTGCGCAACGCCCTGCTGCCGCTGGTGACGCTCGCCGGAATCGAGGTAGCCTTCCTGCTCGGCGGTTCGGTCATCGTCGAGAGGATCTTCGTGCTGCCGGGGCTTGGGTCCCAAATGCTCAGCGCCATCGAGCTGCGCGACTGGGTGACCGTGCAAACGGTCGTCACGGTCTTTGCCCTCTCGATCCTGCCGCTCAACGTGGTCCTGGACCTCCTGTATGGGTGGCTGGATCCGCGAATCCGCCTCGGAGGCGGGGCGTCGTGACCTCCGTGATGAGCACGACGGCGCCCTCCCGGGCCTTAAGCCGCCTCCAGTTGTTGGGGACGCGGACCTATCAGTTTGCCCGCACTACGCCCGCGGGCGCCGTCGGCGGAGTCCTGGTCCTTGCCATGTTGGTGTTGGCCGTCTTCGGTCCCTTGATCCAGCCCTACGGGCCGCTGGACACGAATTTCAACGACCTCTTCCGAGGTCCCGGCGGCGACTTTCTGCTCGGCACCGACTACCTGGGGCGAGACCAGTTCAGCCGCTTGATAGCGGGCGCGCGGCCCGCCATCTTCGTCTCCATCGCCTCGGTGTTCGCCGGTGTCGTGATCGGCGGACTGATCGGGACCGTCAGCGGCTTCATCGGAGGATGGCTCGACCTGACCCTGCAGCGGATCATGGACGGCCTCCTGACGATGCCGACGCTGATCCTGGCGCTGGCCCTCGTTACCGTGCTGGGCCGCGGCGACGTCAACGTCGGCATCGCCATCGCGACGATCGCCATACCGATCGCCAACCGCCTGACCCGCGCCGTCACGCTGTACAGTAAAGAAGAGACCTATGTGGAGGCCGCCAGGGCGATTGGAGCATCCAGCGTTAGAGTCATGTTCCGGCACGTGGGCCCGAACTTGATCCCCCCGCTGCTCGTCGTCGTTTCCAACCTCATATCCTTCGCCATCATCATCGCTGCGGCGTTGGCCTTCCTCGGCGTGTCGGACTCGCCGCCGACGCCGTCGTGGGGGCTGATGCTCTCCGAGGGTGTCGACCAGTATTCCACCCGGGCTCCTTGGCTAGTCATCGGCCCGGCGGTCTTCATCTTCACCACCATTCTGGGCTTTACACTGTTGGGCGACGCGGGCCGCGACTATCTCGACCCGCGCATGCGATGATGCGGCGAACAGCCGAAAGGACGCAGCCATGACCACCGACGTTGAATCCGCCAGGCAAACGGACGCCGGCTTCCGTGTCGTGGGCACGAGGCCCATCCGGCACGACGGCGTGGAGAAGGTCACCGGCCGGGCCCGGTATGGGGCCGACGTGCAGGTGTCCGGTCTCTTGCACGGCAAGGTCCTGCGGAGCCCGCACCCGCACGCCCGCATCAGCCGCATCGACACCGGCAAGGCGGAAGCGCTGCCGGACGTGAAGGCTGTCGCGACCTCCGCCGACCTCCCGCTCATTGCTGACCGACCCATCGACTTCGCCGAGATTCGGGGCAACGCGAGGATGCTGGCGGAGAACGTGCTGGCGAGGTCGAAGGCTCTGTACAAGGGGCACGCCGTGGCCGCGGTGGCCGCGACCAGCCCCCACGCCGCCGAGGAGGCGCTGAGCCTCATTGACGTCGAGTACGAGGTCCTGCCCACGGTGCTCACCTTCCGCGACGCGATGCGGCCCGATGCCCCTCTGCTGCATGAAGAGCTGACCACGCGGTCGACGTTCGCCTTTCTGGAGCGGGGGAGCGACACCGAGGTCCCGAGCAACGTCTCCTTCCGCATCCAGTTCAAGAACGGCGACGTGGAGGAGGGATTCGGCGAGGCTGACGTCATCGTCGAGCGCGAGTTCACCACCCAGACCGTGCACCAGGGCTACATCGAGCCCCATACCTCGACCGCATGGTGGGCGCCGGACGGGCAGGTGACGGTGTGGACGAGCACCCAGGGCCCCTTCAACATTCGCGCCGAGACCGCCATGATCCTCGGCATTCCCGAATCGCTGGTGCGCGTCATCCCCATGGAGATCGGGGGCGGCTTCGGCGGCAAGCTCGATACCTACCTCGACCCGGTGGCGGCCATCCTCTCCAAGAAGAGCGGCCAGCCGGTTAAGCTCGTCATGAGCCGGGCCGAGGTCTTGGAGGCGTCGGGCCCGGCGTCGGCGACGAACATTCGGTGCAAGATCGGTGCCACCGGAGACGGGCGGATCACCGCCGCCGAGATTTCGATGATCTATGAAGCCGGTGCCTTCCCGGGCTCACCGGTCGGCGAAGGCGCCATGAGCGGGTCGGCCGCCTACAAGATCGACAACATCCTCATCGACGGCTGCGACGTCGTCTGCAACAAGCCGAAGGTGGCTGCCTACCGGGCGCCGGGAACGCCGGCCGCCGCCTACGCCGTTGAGAGCGTCCTCGACGACCTGGCCGGGCGGCTCGACATGGACCCGCTCGATCTGCGGAAGAAGAATCTGGCCCGCCAGGGCGACCGGCTCCCCAGCGGCCTGCCGCAACCGCACCACGGCGGCGAGCAGGTGATCGACGCCATGAAGCGGCACCCGCACTATCAGTCCGACCTGGGCGGGCCGAACCGTGGGCGCGGCATCGCGCTGGGCTATTGGAAGAACGCCAGCATGCAGTCCTGCGCCACGATGAACGTGAACAGCGACGGCACAGTCAGCTTGGTCACGGGGTCGGTCGATATCGGTGGAACGCGGGCGGCGGTTGCCATGCAGGCGGCGGAGGCCCTGGGACTGGCGGCCACCGACGTACACCCGCTCGTTACCGATACGGACTCCGTGGGCTGGACGGGCCTGACCGGCGGCAGCCGGACGGCGGTCGATACGGGCCGGGCCGCGCTCCTCGCCGCGGAGGCGACGAAAGGCGAGATGGCGGCCCGCGCCGCCCTGCTCTGGGAGGTGGAAGTCGGCGACGTCGCCTTCGACAACGGCGAGTTCGTTTGCACCAAGGGCGAGGGCCGGCGGATCGGCTGGAAGGAGCTTGCGGAGCAGCTTCCGCGCCTGGGCGGCCTGATCTCGGTCTCCTCGGTGGCCCACCCCGCGAAGGCGGCCCCCGCGATTGCCGGGAACATTGTCGACGTCGAGGTGGACCCCGAAACGGGGAAGGTCAGCCTCCTCCGTGTTACCGCGTTCCAGGACGTGGGCCAGGCGGCGCACCCCAGCTACGTCGAAGGCCAGATACAGGGCGGCACGGTGCAGGGCATTGGCTGGGCGCTGACAGAGACCTATAGCTTCACCAGCGACGGCGTCATGGCGAATGCCAGCTTGCTCGACTACCGCATGCCGACCAGCCTGGATGTGCCCAACATCGACTCGGTGGTGCTGGAAGTCCCGACCCAGGAGCACCCGTTCGGGATGCGCGGCGTCGGCGAGGTCTCGATCGTCCCGCCCTTGGCCGCCGTGGCCAACGCCGTGTCGAACGCCATCGGTGTCAGGATGACACGCCTGCCCATGACACCGGCCGAGGTGTTGACCGCCCTCAGGGAGAAGTAGGCCAGCGGGCTGCGACTACTGGGCTAGCGCGCCGGGCTCCTTGGGGAAGATGATCTCGTTCTCTTCGAGGGAGCGAAGCTCGGCTACGGAACGGCCGAGCAACTCGCTGACGACGTAGCCGTTGTGCTCCGCGACCAGCGGGGCCGCCGCGTCGATCTCCGCGGGCTTCGAGTTCCGCATCTTGGGAACGACCCCGGGCACCGTCAGGGCGCCGTGCAAGGGGTGCTCGACCTCGACCAACATCTCGCGGGCCTTGAGGTGCTCGTCCTCGAAGATGTCGGGCAACTCGTGCACCGGCCCTACGACCAGGTCCTCTTCCCGCAGCGCGGCGAGCGCCTCGTCGACGGTGAGCTCGCACGACCACTCTTCAATGAGCACGTCGAGATCGTCATGGTTCTCCCAGCGCTTCGGCGTCAGGGCGTAGCGGGGATCGTCGGCAAGCTCGGGACGGCCGATCACCTTGGCCAGCCGTTGCCAGTTCGTGTCGCCGCCGCCGGCGATGACGATGTGGCCGTCCTTGCAGCGATAGGCGCCCGAGACGCCCGCACCCGCGACCCGGTTGCCGATCCGCTCGTAGAAGAGGTCGGCGAACTTGTAGCGGATGGGGTGGTAGTTCAACTGGTAGACCATCGCGTCGAGCATGCTCACGTCGACGTGCTCGCTGCGGCCGGACATCGCCCGCTGGCAGAGCGCCGACGCGACGCTCAGCGCCCCGAACATGCCGCCGGAGTAGTCGGCCATTTCGACGCCGTACTTCGTGGGTGGGTCGCCGGGCTGGCCGTTCAGGCTCATCAGCCCGCTCATCGCCTGCGCGATGAAGTCGACGCAGGGGAGTTGAGAATACGGCCCGACCTGGCCGAAGCCGGAGATCGAAGCCAGCACGATGGTGGGGTTGAGCTTCCTGAGGTCCTCGTAGCCAATGCCGAGTCTGTCCATCACGCCCGGACGAAAGTTCTCGACGCAGGCGTCGGAGACTCGTATCAGATCGCGGAAGAGGGCCTTACCCTCTTCAGTCTTCAGGTCCACGGTCATGGACATCTTGCCGCGGTTGTGGACCTGGAAGGTGAGGCTCTCGCCGTAGGGCGTGGGATAGGCCCCGCCGTAGCGGCCCGCCTCCCCGTTCAGCGGCTCGACCTTGATCACCTCCGCTCCCAAGTCCCGGAGCAGCGAAGTGCAGACCGGTCCCGCCATGAAGTGAGTCAGGTCGGCGATGCGCAGTCCATGAAGCGGGCCGCTCATTGTGGAGCCTCCTTGCCGTCCTCAGGCGGCACAAGAATGGCAGAATCTCACCTGCCTCACAACTTCCGCTGATTGACCGGCTCCGCCAGGCGTTGAGGGGAGATGGCAATCAAGCAGCCCGCCGAGGAAGACGACGCAGTTGTCTCTGGGGCAGCCGATCGGTGATAGATTGGGAGAGTCGTCCGACGAGGTGCGCCATGCGAAGACTCGCTATCGGCCTTCTTTCTCTGTTCCGAAGGATTTCCCTGCTTATTTGGAGGCTGCGCGGCAAGATGCCGGATGACGTCGCCGCCCGGCGTGTCGCCTCCGGAGAGTCGTGGAACGAGTTCTGCGATTCGTTGAAGGCGGCGGGGGCCGCGTTGCGTTTTCCGGGCGCGCCGCAGGACCCGTTCAACCAGGCGGAGGGCTATCGCTACCTGAGCCGTCTCGCCCGTGCCGGCCTGACTGCATTCATCGAGCACGCCGACGCCAAGGCGCCCGTGATGCACCGCGTGGTCGATGAGACCACCAAGCTCGGCGCGGACAACCCCGATAACTTCTATCTGACGGCCGCACTGAACGGCAACTACGACTACAAAATCACCGGCCGGCGCAACACCATCGCCTACCTGAGCTTCGGCACCCAATCCGGGAACTACGGCGAGGGTGGCGGTCTGCCTCCCACCGGGTACATAGAGTCCCATCAGATCGAAATGGACGAGAACGGGTGCTTCGAACTCATCCTTAGCTGCAATCCCCAACCGGGGAACTGGCTCCCTATGAAGCCCGAAACCGGAACATTGGTGGTGCGCCAGACATTCCTTGATCGGGAAACGGAAACACCTGCAGAGCTGAACATAGAGCGCATCAACTGCCCCGAGGAAGCGGGCCGACCCTCGCCTCTGACACCGGCGGAACTGGACGAGGGATTGAAGAAGGCGGGAGCGTTGCTGTTGGGGGCTCCCTTGCTGTTCGCCAAGTGGGCGCGCGATTTCAAAAAGCACAGCAACGAACTGCCCATGTTCGATCCGCAAGTGTCGCTCGCCGCCGGGGGAGATCCGAACATCGCCTACTACCACAGCCATTGGGCGGTCGCGCAAGACGAGGCCCTGCTGATAGAAGTTGTGCCCCCGGAATGCGAGTACTGGAATTTTCAGTTGAACAACTACTGGATGGAGTCGCTGGACTATCGCTACCACAGGATCCATACCAACAAGCATCTTGCCCAGTACGAAGATGATGGCTCCGTGCGCTTGATCGTGGCGCACGAGGACCCGGGCTTGCCCAATTGGCTGGAGACGGCGGGCCACACGTCGGGCACGATGTGTTTCCGGTGGGTGCGCGCGAGGGAACCCTCGCAGCCCCAGACCCGCTTGGTCGACCTGAGCAGCCTGCGGGAGTAGGTGTGCGGGGACGCCACGATGGCAAAGAGAGATCTTGTAACCTCCACGGACTATGAGCATCCCTATCGACCTGTCCCCGTTAGGCTTTTCAATCTGATCGGGAGATCGATCGGCGTGCTCGGGCTGTCCGGCCCGCTGGAGGTCGACGCGCTTGTCAGGCAGGCGAAACGAAAGACCGGACTAACGGACTTCGGTGACGACGGTCACCTTCTGGCCCTGGAAACACTCGTGGAATCCATCAACCGCGAGGCCCGGCTGACCTCTATGGGCCGACTGATACAAAAGTCGCGGCTGGCGAGCGCGCTCACGCACCGGTTGCGGATCGAAGACCTGTTCAGGCGGCATCCTGAGATTCATGAGATCGATCTTGGGAAGATCGTCCTGATTACAGGGCTGCAGCGCACCGGCACGACCCTGCTGCAGCGTCTGCTGAATGTGCTGCCAGGGGTCCGAGGCGTCTCAGCTGCCGAGGCGCTGGACCCGGTGCCCGCTGGCGAGACGAATGGGCGCGGCGAGAAGTCGCGTAAGCGTCGGGCACGCCTTATGCAACGGGCGATTTCCTATCTCTCGCCCCAGTTCGCTGCGGTCCATCCGATCGACCACAACGAGCCGGAAGAAGATGTCTTGCTGCTCGACCTGAACTTCATGAGCCAGTCGGCGGAGGCCATGATGCATGTGCCGAGCTATTCCGGCTGGCTTGAGGGGCAGGACCAAACGCGGACCTACGAGTACTTTCGCCGGGTTCTCAAGGCTCTCTGCTGGCAGCGTCCCAGCAAGTATTGGGTGCTCAAGACTCCGCACCATATGGAGCATCTGGATGTCTTTCTGAAGGTCTTTCCCGAGGCGACGGTGGTGCAGACACACCGCGATCCACGAATAGCCATAGCCTCGTTCTGCAGCATGGTCGCCCACGGACGCGGCATGCTCAGCGACCACGTCAATCCAGGGGAAATCGGAGCACACTGGTTCAGGAAGACCAACAGAATGGTGCACGTCACGATGCAGACCCGGGACGACGCGGACCCCGGCCGATTCGTTGATGTATCGTATTACGATGTAACGCGAGATCCGATGACCGAGCTTCGGCGGATCTGCGCCCAAGCGGGGATCCGTTTCGAAGACCAGGCGGAGCGCAAGGCGGAGCAATACCTGCGGGCCAATCCACAGCACCGCTTTGGGAAACATGCCTACCGGCTCGAGGATTTCGGGTTGAGCCGGGAAGCGGTCGACGGAGCTTTCGCGTGCTATCGGGAGAGGCACGCGATCCCGTTCGAATAGCCACCACCCTCAATCTGGCGAGAACGACGGTCAGCCTGCAGAGCGCCTGACCGGCAATGATGCGAAAAACGAGGAAAATCGGCGACGGCAGCGTAGTCGACGCCTTCATCGGGGCAGTCCGGGACCTGAGGGATTCGAGCAAGCCGGAAATCAGCCCAGTTCCGGATGACCTGCGGATCGACGGCAAGACCTGCCTGGTCACGGGCGCCAACAGCGGATTGGGCAGAGCCGCCGCCATCGACCTCGCGCGGCGCGGCGGGCATGTGATTCTGGCCTGCCGGCCCGGCCACACCGAGACCCCCGGCGAAATCAGACGGCTTTCCGGCTCGAACACCTTGGAGATGGTTGAGGTGGACCTTGCGGACATGGAGTCCGTGCACCGCTGCTGCGATGAACTGGCCCAGCGCGACGTGCAAATCGACATCGCACTCATGAACGCCGGCCTGGTGACGCGCGAATCGCGAAAGACCCCGCAAGGCTACGAGACGACGTTCGCGGTGAATTTCCTTTCGAAGCGAGTGATGATCCACCGGTGGCTGGAGGATGGAGTCATTCGTCCATCGAGCCGGGCCGGGGAGACTCCCCGTATCGTGTTCATCTCATCGGAATCGCACCGGTCCGCGCACGAGATCGACTTCGATCACTTTGGCGCATTCACCGAGTACGGACTGAAGGAGAGCCTGAAGTATTACAGCTTGAGCAAGCTGGTCCTCTGCACCTTCGCGGCCGAGCTTTCCCGGCGCCTGAACCCAAGCGAGCGCGTCGACGTGGCGGTCCATTCGATGTGTCCCGGAGGTGTTGCCACCAACATTGCCAGAGAAGCGCCGATGCTGGTGAAGCCGCTCGTCTGGCCGGTGCTAAGGGTCTTCTTTCAGTCTCCGCAGAAGGCTATCCGACCGGTCATCTACCTGTGTTGCGGGCAGGAGGCCGGGACGGAAACGGGGACCTACCTGCATTTGATGCGGCGGAAGCCGCTGTCACCGAGCGCGTCGGATCCTGCGAACGGGACCAGGTTATGGGAAGCGAGCGAAGCGCTGGTTGCGGAGTCACGCGAGTCACGCTGACTTAAGTCGAGGAGGCCGCTGACTGGGCGGGCATCTCTCTCTGGACCACGTGGCAGGCCACCTTGTGATCGGGTCTGACCTCCATCAAGACCGGCTCCTCGGCACGACAAATCTCCTCCGCTAGCGGGCAGCGCGGGTGAAAGGCGCAGCCTGGCGGAACGTCGAGCGGCGACGGCACGTCCTCCGACACCAAGGCCGTCGTCTCGCGCTCATGGGGTCTGGATGGAGTAGCGGCAGCCAGCAGCGCCTTCGTGTAGGGGTGAAGCGGCCGATCGAACAGTTCATCGCTCGCGGCCTCTTCCACGATCCGTCCGAGATACATCACGGCGACCCTATGGCTGAGGTAGCGCACCGTTGCCAGGTGATGAGCGATGAGGAGATAGCTCATACCCGTTTCTTCCTGAAGGTCCTTCAGCAAGTTCATGATCTCTGCGCGAATCGACACGTCCAGGCTGGACACCGGCTCGTCGAGCACGATCAGCTTGGGGTTGAGCGCCAGCGCGCGAGCAATGGCTAGACGCTGCCTTTGGCCGCCGCTGAATTCGTGCGGGAAGCGGTCGTTTGAATCCGTCGGAAGTCCCACTCGATCGAGAAGGGCCGACGCCCTTGTCCTGACCTCGTCGCCCGTGAGTCGTCCCAGCATCGTCAGCGGCTCGGCGACGATTGCGCCGGCTCTCATCCTGGGATTCATGCTGCTCCATGGGTCCTGGAATACCGCCTGCACGCCCCTTCGGAAGTCGCGGAGGTCCTCGCTCCTGAGTCTCCAAACGTCCTGGCCTTGCCACAAGACCGTCCCCGACGTCGGCGGCTCAAGGCGAAGCAACATCCTGCACGTCGTCGTCTTGCCGCATCCTGACTCGCCAACCAGCGCATAGGTCTGGCCTTCGAAGACCGTCAAGCTCACGCCGTCAACGGCTTTGACGACCTTGGGAGTCCCCCAACGAATGAGTCCGTACTCCACCGGGAAGTGCTTGCGGAGGTCGCGGACTTCGGTGAGGATGCCGTTTGGCTGGCTCACTGCGCCGGTTTCCAGCAACGTGTGCTATGGCCGGGGCCGATCTCGACCTCGACAGGGGCCTTGCCGCACAGGTCCGGGTCCGCCTCGCTGCACCGAGGCGCGAAGGGACAGCCCTGTAGGTCGCTCGTCAGGGCAGGCGGCTCTCCCGGAATCGCTGCCAGTCTGCCGACGCTCCGATGCAGCGGTGGCACAGAAGCCAACAGCCCCTTCGTATACCAATGAGCCGGCCGTTGGAACACATCGTCGATCGCGCCCTTCTCTACGATCTGACCGGCGTACATGATCGCCACCGAGTCGCAGACCTTGGTGACTACCCCGAAGTCGTGCGTTACAAAGATCACCGCAACACCGGTCCGCGCCCGCAGTTCTAGCAGCAGGTCGAGGTATTGGACCTCAGTGGTCGCGTCTAGGGCGGTGGTCGGCTCGTCGGCCAAGATCAAGCGCGGTTCGCCCGAGATGGCGATTGCGCTGACTACCCGCTGTCGCATGCCGCCGCTCATCTCATGGGGATAGTTCTTGAGCCGCTCACCGGGGGTAGGAATCCTCATGGAGTGCAGCAGGTCTGAGCTCCGCTCCAGTAAACGTTGTCCTCCCAGCCCCAGGTGTTTGCGGAGCGACTCGGCAACTTGGCTCCCGGTTGTGAACACGGGATTCAGCGAGGTGTTGGGGTCCTGCGGGACGATGCAGATCTCCGAACCTCGTAGGTTCCGCATCTCCGCCTCGTGTAAGGTCACGAGGTCCCTGCCTCTGTAGTAGATGGAGCCTCCAGTGATCCGGCCCGCCGGTTGGGGCAGCAGTCCGAGTATCGCGCGGCACGTGATGCTCTTGCCGGAGCCGGACTCGCCGACGATACCCAGAATCTCACCCTCCTCCACGCTGAAGCTGACGTCGTTGACCGCGTGGACGACGCCGCCGCGCGTCTGGAGTTCGACCGAGAGGTGTTGTACATCGAGCAGCGGCGTGGCTACACCTGCCTCAGCCGGGGATCGAGGTGATCACGGAGCCAGTCCCCGAACAGATTCGTTGCTAGAACCAAGATCAGGAGCGCGAAGCCTGGCGCGATCGAAAGCCATGGGGCTTCCCTGATCAGACTTCCTCCCTCGCTCACCATGTTGCCCCAGGAAGGATCGGGCGGAGGCACGCCAACGCCGAGGAAGCTCAGCGAGGCCTCCAACAGAATAAGATGACCCAAGACCAAGGTCGCCAGGACGACCATGGTGTCTTGGAGATTGGGCAGGACATGGCGGAACATGATCTGCCAGCCGCCACCTCCGGCGACTCGGCTCGCCGCCACATAGTCGCGGGCCATTACGGAGAGCGCTTCGCCCCTGGCTTGGCGGGCGAACTGCCCCCAGAACACGAGCGCGATGATGTAGATGATATTCCAGAAGCCTGGCTCCAAGATTACCGCCAACGCAAGTGCCACTAACAAAGGCGGGACCGCCATCGACACGTCCACAAGACGCATAATGATCGAATCGACGAAACCTCCCCTGTATGCCGCCAGCATGCCGAGGAATATCCCGATGCCCCCGGCGATGATCGTGCCCAAGACCGCGACCATGATGCTTACCCGCGACCCATACAGAATCCTGCTGAAGACATCGCGGCCCTGCCTGTCCGTCCCCAAGAGATAGTCGCCGCTCCCCTCGGCGTACCAAAAGGGTGGCGTCAGACGGTCGCTCAGCTCGCCGATGTTGGGAGCGTGGGGCGCTAGTAGCGGCGCGAAGATGGCAACAACCGTCACGCCGACCCACACGAGGATCGCAAGCTTGGGCCAGCGACCCACACCCCAGCGACGGCCGACGTCCCTGAGTCGTCGAACTGCTTGATACGTCTGTCGGGCCGGGATTCTCACGCCTGATCCTCTTGTCAGCTGTTAGGTTGCCGGCGCGAGCCGGCGTATGCGTGGATCCAAGAACGCATAGGACACATCGACCACCAGGTTGGCAATGATGAACATGGTGGCGAAGATGAGAACGAGCCCTTGCAACGCGGGGTAATCGCGGTTGAGCGCCGAGTTCCACGCAAAGAGCCCAACTCCCGGCCAGCCATGCACGACTTCCACAAGCACCGACCCAACGAGGAAATGGCTAACCAACACGACTCCGCTAAAGGTGACCACCGGAATAAGCGCGTTCCTCAGTGCATGCTTTAGGACGACACTCCACACGGACATGCCTTTCGCCCGCGCGAAGAAGACGTACTCCTCGCCAAGCGCCTCGATCATCCCGGACCTGGTCAGACGCGCCACGCCGGCCATCGGATAGAGGGAGATGGCCACCGCGGGCAATATCACACTCGTTGGCTCCTGTCGCCCGACAAAAGGAAGCCAGCCTAGCTGTACACCGAAGACCGCGATGAGGACAAAGGCCAACCAAAAGGGCGGAGATGCTTGCGAGATGGCGACGAACCAGCGGACGACGGTGTCCACTGGGCTGCCTCTGGTCAAGGCGCCGGCAATGCCCAGAGGAATGCCCATGAGGACTACTATCCCCATGGCGACTCCGGTGAGATGAAGGGTCGCCGGGAACCGTTCCCAGAACAGTTCCGTCACCGATCTCCCGTGGACGAAGGATTTTCCGAGGTCGCCTTGGAGCACTCTCCCAAGGAAGAGGCCATACTGGCTATAGAGCGGCTCGTTCAGCCCCAGATCTTCGCGGAGCTGCTCTCGTTGCGCGGGGGTAGCCGTTAAGGGGACCAGAACGTTTTCAGGACTGCCCGTAATTCTGGCGAGGAAGAAGACGAGCGTAATGATGACGAACAAGACGACGACTGATTGCCACGCCCGTTGGAGGAGTAATCTCGCCATGCTTGTGTTGAAGTCCCCCCTTCAGGCCGAGTCCGTAGCCTAGGGCGACGTATTCGCGCATGTCAACCGAAGGCACTGCTCCCAATCATGCACTTACTTCCTTTATCTTGTGCTTGACAGGACGTTGATGCCGCGTATGATTGCCTAATTCGTCGCCACCAATCTTGAACGGCTGATGACACCGGACTACCACGGTTCCACGTGGGTGAGTCCGCGGGCACTATCGCCCCCGGCGACAGGTAACCTGGCCAAGCACTCGGTGCTGGCGGAAGGAGACCAATGGGCAGAAAATCCAAAAGACTTATTCATGTGGGCGTGATCGCAGCAATAGCGGCCTTGTTGGTGTCGGCTTGCGGCGGTGCCGATCCGACTCCTGAGACCCGGATAATCACGGCGACCCCTGGGCCAACGGCGACGCCGCAGATCATCGTGCAGACGGCCCCTCCCGCCCCCACCGCGGCACCCCAGATCATCGTGCAGACGGCTCCTCCAGCCCCCACCGCGGCGCCGGAAGTCCAGATCGTCGTGCAGACGGCCCCTCCAGCCGACACGCCGCCGCCGGAAGTCCAGATCGTCGTGCAGACACCCACGCCGCGCCCAACACCGACCCCCCCGCCAACGCCGGAACCGTCGGAGCGCTACGGCACCCTCACCTGGGCCAGCGTCGAGCCGCCCCGGAGCATGCTGCCGGACGGCGGCGGCTTCGCAATCAGGAGCCCTGTCTATGATCTCCTGATCTTGCCCGACGGCGATCCTTTGCGCCAAGGTGAAGGGCTCTTTGGCCTCGTGCCCGCACTGGCGACGGAGTGGAGCTTCGCTTCCGATCAGTCGAGCCTCAGCATGAGCATCGTCTCAGGTTCCGTCTGTCACAACGGAGAGGCCTTGGACGCCGAGGATGTCGCCTTCCTACCGGAGTACTACCTGAACACTGACTTCACGCCGGTGGCCTCATCCCAGATCGTCGGTGTGTGGAGAGCGAAGCAGCTCGCCGCCCGCGCCATCGACAGCCAGACGGTTGAGTTCTTCAAGGAGGACGGGGCGCGATTGGCGCCCGACTTCATCGCCTTCGACATCGTCCAGCGCGCGGCGGGAGTCGCCTGCAAGGATTACGTCCAGTCCGTCGGCTACGAAGAGGCCGCCGAGAATCCCATCGGTTCCGGACCCTTCCGCATGGTCGATCGCAGTCCCGGTTCCTTCAAATACGAACGGACCGGCGACCACAACATCTACGATCCGCCAATGGATGCGATCACCATTGTGATCGTCGGCGAGGACACTGTACGGGTAGCCCTGCTTGAGGCTGGTCGAGCCGATGTCGCCAAGCGTGTGGGGCTCGAGGCCGCCGACCGTGGCAAGCGGGAGGGCTTCACCCTGTGGAGCCAGCCGGCCACCTTCAACGTCTGGACCATCTTTGGCGGAACGTTGGGGCTGGAGAAAGGTTCCGCGCCCTGGGTGAATTCTCGAGAGGTCCGGCTCGCGATGGCCATGGCCATCGACCGGCAGACCATGAACGACCAGCTCCAGTTGGGTCTAGCTACCCCACTGAACACACATCACGCATCGGCCAACGGCTCCCACATTGAGCCCATCGAGTACGACCCTGAGAGGGCGAAGCAGTTGCTGGCAGAGGCCGGGTACCCGGACGGCTTCGAATTCGACATGCCCATGGTGGTCATCAGAGGCGCCGACTGGATCCCGGACGAGCATCTGGCCATAGCTAACTACTGGGAGAGAATCGGACTGAAGCCGAACATCAGGAAGTGGGATTTCATCAACGAGGCGCTCCCCGTTTGGCTCAACCCTGACGCTGACCCGCTGGGAAGCGACAACATGATCTGGGTGATGAAGTGGACGACCGACCTTGGGGCGCCCCTGGCCCACTGGTCAAAGTGGTACACGCCGTCGTTCCCGCTCTACCGAGATGAGAAACTCGTAAGCCTTGCTGAGCAAATGCGGGACGCCCGGAGTGTGGACCTCGAGCGCTTCAACGCGCTCGAAAAGGAGGCCTTCACTTATCTCCATGAAGAAGTGGTGGGCATCATTCCCATCTACACCATCGGCACCGTCGACGTGATCGGCGACGGCTTCGTACGCTGGGACCACGCCGGATGGTCCGAGTGGAGCACCATCCACGGCCTCGTTTTCGAACGATAGACCGCCGAGAAGTCAGGCGGGATCAGGTCCCGCCTAGACGAATCGCCGGGCGTGGCTCCCGGCCTGACAACAGGTTGGGAGCCACGTTGGTTCTGGGGCCCTTTAGGGCACGCTGATTTACGAGGGACGGCTCGTATGACCGGACACAAGAGCATGACCCAGGTCGCCCAAGAGTGGTGGCCCATGCCGCTCGCGGGGCGCGAGCTTGAGAAGCGACCTCCCCGGCCGGAGAGGTCGGCGCTTCTCGTGGTCGACATGCAGAACACCAGCCTCAGCCCTGATCACGGATATGTGAAGGCCGTGATCAGCACCGCCGGCCAAGACTTCTTGGCACATTTCTTAGGCCGCGCTTGGGGTATCGTGATCCCCTCTATCAAGCGCCTCTTGACGTTCTTCCGCGATCACGACCTGACGGTGATCCATGCCATCATGGGGCGAGAGCCGGACGCCGAACTCAACTCCACGTACTCGCTCCGATTCGGCACGGCGGAAGACGCCAGTGGAGTGCCCCTCGATCTCAGTCTAGATGCTCCGGAGCAGCGTATCGTGGAGGGTCTTGAGCCCCGAGAGGACGAGGTCGTCCTCGTCAAGACCACCAGCGGCGTCTTCAACTCTACGGACCTCGAAGAGATCCTACGCTCTATGGGGAAGGACGAACTCTACGTGACCGGTGTTGTAACAAACCGATGCGTGGTCATGGCGGCGCGGGGCGCCGCCGACCGTGGCTTCACCACCACGATCGTCGAAGACGGCTGCGCCGCTTACACGCCGGAGGTCCATGAGTATGTCGTGAACGACTTCGTGACGACCGACGGCATGGTGATGAGCACCGACGCCGTGATAGAGCGGCTGGGGTCCGCGCTGTCCCAACAGAAGTCGCTAGTTTCATAGACCTCGAAGTTTTGCCTTTCAGGAGGTGGTCGCTATGACCACGATGCCGGCCGAGATGAAGCGGGGTTTTGTCGACACTCCGGACGGTCAGATTCACTATTGGATCGGGGGAAGCGGCGACCCACTGCTCTTGCTCCACCAGACGCCACGGTCCGCCTGGGAGTTTGTGCGCATGCTCCCCATTCTGATCCAGCACCGGCGGGTCGTCGCTATCGATACCATCGGCTACGGCGACTCGGACAAGCCCCCGAGGGAGTACTCCATCGAAGACTACGCGAAGTCGACCGTGGCCGTGCTGGATGGGCTCGGCATAGAGAAGACGAGCATTGCCGGCTTTCACACCGGAGCCTACATCGGCACCGAGGTGGCGGCGGCTTATCCCAACCGCGTCGACAAGTTGATCCTCGGCGGCGCCTTCAACATGGACGCGGAGGAACGGGAGCGCCAGGCCGGCAAGTGGCCCAACTTCGAGAGTAAGGAAGACGGGTCTCATCTTGCCCGGGAGTGGAAGACTTCGCTCTTGCTCGGCGACATGGACCTGGCCCACCAGCGCATACTGGACATCCTCAAGACCGGCAAGACGATGGCGTACGGCTGGTGGGCGGTGATCACCTATCATCAGGAAGAGCGGCTCCCGCTGATTCAGTGTCCGACGCTAGTGATCTGGGGCGCCAAGGATCTCGAACTCACCGAGACGCTTGGCTGGAAGGCTACCGCGGGCAGGGGCAAGGTCGAACAGGCGATCCGTAGAGCCAAAGTCGTGAACCTGCCCGACGGGACGACCTTCTTCCCGCTTGACGCGCCTGAGGAATTCTCGCGCTTGATCCTAGAGTTTTGCGACAACCCCGGGGTCTAGAGACCCCGTGTTGACAACCGCGGTGAGCTAGACCGTTGGCCGACAGGAGGGTCCGTTATGGCCGAGTGGCAGGAGTTCGATTGGCAAAGCTTGATGCAGGACTGGCGCGACGATGGGATGAAGCGCGGCTATGCGGATACGCCTGAAGGCCAGATTCATTACGTGATTGCCGGCGAGGGAGACGCCCTCGTCTTGATCCACCAGATGGTGCGGTCTTCCCGCATGTGGCTGAAGGTGATGCCCCTGCTGGCGGAGAAATACAAGGTCGTTGCCGTCGACATGCTGGGGCACGGATTCTCCGCCTCTCCTCCCCTCGAAGGAGACACGGTCTCCATCTTGGCGGATAGCGTCGTCCACACCATGGACGAGTTGGGGATACCCAAGGCCCACATCCTCGGCCTGCACACGGGCGCCGGAACGACGGCGGAAATCGCCGCGATCTACCCGGAGCGTGTCGGGGTCATCATGATCATGTCGTACCCCCTGCTCGAGACCGAGGCGGAGCGCCGCGCCACCCAGGACGCGGGGAACGATTTCTGGGGGCGCGACTTGGGCGGAATCACCAGGCCCGACGGCGGCCATCTCATGGCCGTCTGGATGCGAGCCTACGCCGACATGATCAGAGAGTGGTTGATGCTCCCGCGGCCATCCGTGGACTACTACCGCCACGAAGATTCGATCATCAACCGGCGATTCGTCCCGGACGTCCCCTTCGCTCCCACCCAGATGCGGCCCGCGCACTGGCACATGACGCCCGACCAGCTTCAGTTCATGGACAACTTCATTGCCGATTGGTTCGAGGCGAAGGGTCGCCACATGGGCGTCCGCAACTCCCTTCGGACCCGCGACGCTAAATCGCTGCTACCGCTGGTCAAGGCGCCCACCTACTACATCGAGCCGGATTCCATCTACGTGAACGCCGAGCTCGTCCGCGGCAAGGTGATGAAGGAGAAGTACATTCCCCAATGCGAGGTGGTCACGCTCGAAGGTGGCGGTGACAACGTGGCTGAGTTCAATCCCCCGCTTATGGCCAACTTCATCCTTGACCTGCTCGCAAAACACACATTGTGATCCAGGCGCCTTGACGCCTGATTCTCTGGAGGCGGGCGACCGCAGGGCAGGCTAGGGCCTCTCGAAGAGGACGGGCCGGGCGGCTTGGTTTGCCCTCTCAGTGCAGTAGGAGGCATGGCCGTGGCTGAGTGGGAGGAGTTCGACTGGCAAAGCTTGATGCGGGACTGGCGCGCGGATGGACTGAAGCGCGGCTACGCGGACACCCCGGAAGGCCAGGTCCATTACGTGACCGCCGGGGAGGGCGAGGCCATCGTGCTTCTTCACCAGGGCGTGCGGTCCTCCCGCATGTTTCTCAAAGTCATTCCTCTGCTGGCGGAGCGGTATAGGCCGGTCGCCATCGACATGTTGGGGCACGGGTTTTCCGATTCGCCCCCGCTCGAAGGAGATAGCGTCGCCATCGTGGCGGCCAGCGTCGTTCACACGCTCGATGCCTTGGGGATAGACAGGAGCCATGTCTTCGGTCTGCATACCGGCGCCGGCATATCCGGGGAAGTGGCGGCCACGTACCCTGACCGGGTGGGGACTCTCATGCTCATGTCGTACCCCCTGATCGAGACTGAGGCGGAGCGCCGGGCCATCCAGGACGCCGGTCTCGACTTTTGGGGGCGCGACCTCGGCGGCATCACCAGGCCCGACGGCGGCCATCTCATGGCCGTCTGGATGCGCGCGTACGCCGACATGATCAGAGAGTGGTTGATGCTCCCGCGGCCATCCGTGGACTACTACCGCCACGAGGATTCGATCATCAACCGCCGTTTCGTCCCGGACGTCCCCTTCGCTCCCACCCAGATGCGGCCCGCGCACTGGCACATGACGCCGGACCAGCTTCAGTTCATGGATAACTTCATTGCCGATTGGTTCGAGGGGAAGGGGCGCCACATGGGGGTACGCAACTCCCTGAGAACCCGGGATGCCAAGGCACGACTCCCCCTGATTACGGCGCCGACATACTATATCGAGCCCGACTCGCTCTACGTGAACGCCGATCTCGTGCGAGGCAGCGTGATGAAGGAAAAGTACATCCCCCAGTGCGAGACGGTCACGCTCGAAGGCGGCGGCGACAACGCGGCCGAGTTCAATCCCCCGGTCCTGGCGAACCTCATCCTCGACTTGCTGGCAAGACATCCCATGTAATCAGGCCGCCAGAGGCCGCCGCGCTCAACCAGGGCCGTTACGGGGCCTCCTAGGGCCGCCGTGGCTCACAGATCGGGGCGCCGCTCGTGCCAGTCGGTCGCCGACTGAAACGCGAAGCCCGCATTCAGCACCGTTTGCTCGTCGAACGGCCTCCCCGCGATGTGCAGTCCAACCGGAGTCCCCACCGAGTTGAAGCAGCAGGGCACCGTCATGGCCGGTAGCGCGGCGAGGCTGTGCGGCGTGGTAAACGACCGCGACCCAAACTGCCGCGCGATGACGTCTTCCTTGCTCGTGAAGACGGCGCCTTCACTCGCAAGCGTGGGCGTCGGCCCGTTCGACATCGGCGAGAGGAGCACGTCCACTCGTTCGAGCGCCGCTATCATTTGGCCGCGCAGGAGGCCTCGGGCGCGTTGCGCAACGTTGTAGAGGCCTGCCGATACCAGAGATGCCGACATGAGCCGCGCCCTCGTCGCGGAGTCGTAGTCGTCCGGCCGTTGCCGGATGGAGTCGAAGTGGACGTGGGCGCCGTCCGTATCGCAAATGGCCACGAAGATCGGTGCCGCCAGACCGATCAACGGAATGGAGACCTCTTCGACAGAGGCGGCAAGTTGCTCGAACACACTGACGCCCTCGGCGAACGCGGCTCGCACACCCGCGTCGGCCAAATCAGGCGGGACCAGTTCCCGCACGACGCCGACCCGCAGCTTGCCGATGTCGCTGCGCAACTCGCTAGCGTAGCGCGGCACGGGCAGCGTGCTCGACGTCGGATCGCGGGGGTCGTGCCCGGCGATCGTTTCCAACAGCAGCGCGCAGTCTTCGGCCGTTCGGGCCATGGGCGAGGCGCAGTCCAGCGACCAGGACACCGGAAACGTCCCGTGCCGGCTAATGCGTCCATACGTCGGGCGTATCGCGGTGATGCCGCACGCGGCCGCGGGAATCCTTCCCGAGCCGCCCGTATCCTCTCCAATAGCCGCCGCGCACATCGAGGCGGAGACCGCGACACCCGAACCGCTGCTGGAGTGACCCGGTATCCGTTCCAGATCCCACGGATTGCGCGGGTTCCCATAAGGGTGCTCGCGAGTGCCGCCCATGGCGAACTCCGCCATGTTGTGTTTCCCCAGCATGATCGCTCCCGCGTCCTTCAACCGCTCAACGATGGTCGCGTCCTCATCAGGTATCAGGTCGGAATGGATGCTAGAGCCACCGGTGGTCCGAACGCCCCTGGTGTAGAACTGGTCCTTCAGACCAATCGGAATGCCGTGAAGCGGCCCACGGTAGCGGCCGCTTGTGATCTCCCGCTCAGCCTCCCGCGCCTCCGCCAGCGCCGACTCCCCGCAGACGGTGATATAGGCATGCACGCGGTCGTTGAGCCGTTCGATGCGTTCCAGGTACGCCTCGACCAGCGCAACGGGGGATACCTCCCTCCGTTCGATCAGGGAGGCCAGGCGCGCTACGGTCTCGAAGACCAACATTTCGTCAGCCATGCGTCCTCCTGAGGTCAGACGTCAAAGAGCGGACGCGGATCGATTGAACTGAGGCTGTCTCTATCGAGCTTGCCGAGCTCTTGCATGAGCGCGGTGAAGCGGAAGGTAACCTCGGGCAAGACGTCGTTCGGGATGTCGAGGCCGAGGCCCCTCGCGAGGGCACGAACCTCTTCCTCAGTCAGATCGACAGGAAAATCGGAGGGAACGATTTCCTGGCTCATGCCTACCTCCACCGGATCGTCCGACACGACTGAGATGCATTCGGCTGCTTATGAAGCGGCACCGGGCGGGTAGTTGTCAAGCCACCAGCGGGCGATGTCGATGCGTCGCGCGAACCAGACGTCCGGGTGGCCTTTCGCGTACTCGAGAAACCGGTCCACGGCCGTCGATCGCGGAGGCCGTCCAGCGATCCGGCAGTGGAGCCCGACGCTCATCATCCTTGGCGTCTCCTTACCTTCCTCGTATAGGCAGTCGAACGAGTCCTTCATGTAGGCGTAGAAGTCTTCGGTGCTCGTCAGGCCGCCTCTCCAGAAGCGAGCGTCGTTGACCTCAACGCTGTAGGGAAGCACCAGCCACGGCTTGCCGTGAACCGTCGTGTAGTAGGGCAGGTCGTCGCCGACGGAGTTACTGTCGTAGACGAAGCCGCCGATCTCGGCCAGCAGGTCCCGCGTGTTGACGCTTACGCCATACCGCGTGAACCAGCTCTGCGAGCGCTGGCCCGTCGTCCTTTCCAACGAGTCCGTGGCCTTGACGATGACCTCGCGCTCTTCTTCTTTCTCGAATGCGTAGTATTCTTCCCAGCGGTAACCGTGCCCGCAGACCTCGTGCCCTCTGCGCGTAATCTCCTCGCCGACGCGGGGGTTTCGTTCCACCGCAAGCGCGCAGCAGAAGAACGTCGCTTTCACGTCGTATTTGTCCAGCAGACGCATCAGCCGCCAGACGCCCACTCGGCTCCCATACTCGAACATGGACTCGTTCAGGAGATCCCTGGTGTCCATCGGCATGGGTGAAGCGACTTCGTTGTTCGTTTCACGGTGCGCGTCGCCATCGAGAATGGAGTACTCCGACCCCTCCTCGTAGTTCACTACCATTGACACCGCTATCCGTGCATCTCCTGGCCACCGCACCTCGGGGAGGTCGGGGCCATAGCCCACGAGTTCTCTTTGCATTGCGAGGCCTCCTTTGTCGCAGGGCTGCGCTTTCGTAGTTTCCCATGACGATCATCGAGACGACAGTGCAGGGTCGCATCATATTAATCCGCCGCTCCGCATGTCAATTTAAGATCAACCTTAACGCAGCGTATCAGCCACGAATTTTCGTTGACATGAAAGGGGGAGCGGTATACGGTTCGCAGACCCGCACCACGGGATACACCCAACGAGCAGTCCGCCCGCGGGGGCCGGCTCGGAGGCGAGGCAAATGGCCCAAGCGAAAGCCGTTACGGCGCAGGCCGTGACCGACGGAGCGCTTCGAGAGCTCACGGCGGAGCTGCGCGGCCAGGTCCTGAGCCCGGTCGACGTCGGTTACGACGATGCCCGAAAGGTGTGGAACGGGATGATCGACAGGCGTCCCGGCCTCATCGCTCGCTGCGTGGAAGCGTCGGACGTAGTGAAGGCGATCAGCTTTGCGCGGGCAAATGGGCTACTTGTGGCCCTCAAGGGCGGCGGACACAGCTTTCCCGGTCACTCGGTTTGCGACGGCGGCCTCATGATCGACATGTCGATGATGAAGGGTATCACCGTTGACCCAAAGGCGAGGACAGCCACCGCGGATCCCGGACTGACGTGGGAGGAATTTGACTGGGCGACGAATGCACACGGTCTGGGAACAACCGGTGGCCTGATCTCACACACGGGGATTGCGGGACTCACTCTAGGAGGAGGGATTGGCTGGCTGGGGCGCAATTTCGGTCTCACTTGCGACAACGTTCTGTCCATCGACGTGGTGACGGCCGACGGCCAGTCCATCACCGCCAGCGCCACCGAGAACGAGGAGCTGTTCTGGGGGCTGCGGGGAGGCGGAGGCAACTTCGGCGTGGCCACCTCCTTCACCTACCGGCTCCATCCGGTCGACCGGGTGATGGCCGGCTTGGTGGGACACCCGCTTTCCAGGGCGAAAGAGGTCTTGCGCTTCTTTCGAAGCTACGCCGAGGAGGCTCCCGATGCTTTGACAACCGCCGCCGCCCTGCGCACAAGTCCAAACGGGGACCTCGTCGTCGG
Organism: Dehalococcoidia bacterium; assembly: GCA_034421515.1. Lineage (GTDB taxonomy): Bacteria > Chloroflexota > Dehalococcoidia > SHYB01 > SHYB01 > DAOUKH01. The sequence goes on along the minus strand of DAOUKH010000062.1, from coordinate 50,708 downwards.
AATCGCCGTCTGTCACTCCGGGCCCATCCCGGAGGGAGAGCGGACCGTGCGAGCCGTCAAGGATCACGGCCCGCCGGTGATGGACAGCATCGAGCCCACGCCGTATCCGGTGTTCCAGAGGTCGCTCGACGACACGAGCCCTCATGGTCGCAGGTACTACCTAAAGTCGCAGATGCTGAACAACATAGACGACGGGGCCATCGACGCTTTAGTCGATCATTTCGCCGATGTGCCCTCGCCGCAAACCCTGGTGCTGCTGTTCCAGTTGGGTGGCGCTATTGATCGCCTCCCCGGCGAGCACACTGCCTACCATCAGCGCGGGGCGGCATATCGCCTCGCTATCGTCTCAGCATGGGAGGACCCCGCTGACGACGCCGTGAACATCGCATGGGCACGGCGGTGCGATCAGGCGATGCAGCAATTCGTGTCTGGCGGCGTCTACGTCAACGAGTTGGGAGACGAAGGACAAGACCGAATCCTGGCGGCCTACGGGCGCACTACCTATGACCGGTTAGTCAATCTCAAAAACCGATATGATCCCACGAATTTCTTTCGGCTTAACCAGAACATAGCCCCGACATAGCCATTTCGCGGCCGAGTCCAGGGAAGTAGGATTTTCCTTCCCGCCCTAAAGGCTAGCTTTTTTCAGACCGGTGTGCTAAAAAGGGGGCCCCAACCCCCAGCCCCAGACTTGCGGCGAGTCTGACGACACCTAGGCTGGGCGGGAACGCGGCAATTGGCCCGGCGTTGACAGACCTTGGGTTCTAAGGGGGTAACGCTTCCATGGCCATGAAAAGCCCGACTGAAACGGCTCACCAATATAAGGGCTCGCGGGAGAAGCTCCTTGACGGCGACCGGGTCGTAACCGGCCAAGCCCAATTTGTCACGGATATTAGCCTCCCCGGAATGTTGCATGCGGCCCTGGTGAGGAGCCCGCATCCTCACGCGAAGATTCGCGGAATCGATACCACTCGGGCCGAGCGCGCGCCCGGCGTCGTCAGAATCGTAACCGGAGCCGAAGCCAAAGAACGGCTCAACCCCATGCCCCACTACATCGAGCCCGCGGTGTTCGGTGGGAAGCATGCGGACATCCATTGCCTTGCAACGGACAAAGTCAATTGTGTTGGACAGCCCGTCGTGGCGGTCGTGGCCACAACTCTGCCCGATGCCTTGGCTGCGGCCAAGCTCGTGAAGGTCGACTACGAACCCCTGCCTCACGTTCTGGACGCCGAAGAGGCAATGCAGCCCGAGGCGCCGAGGGTCGTCGATGAATGGGACGACAACGTCCTCCTGACGTTCGGTTTCGCCAGCCCAGGGATCGACGAAGTGTTCGACGCTAGCGACGAACGGTTCAGTGTCACTTTCAAGATACCGCGGTTCTCCACGCAGCCCATCGAAACGCGCACCTATCTGGCCGACTACGACGCCAAGGCCGAGACGATCACCCTTCACGCCACGGCGCAGAACCCTCACCCCCTCCGCACGGTACTGGCCGGCGCTCTGGGTTTCCCGGAGAACCAGATTCGCATTATCGTGCCCAAACTTGGCGGCGGGTTCGGGCTCAAGATGCACGGCTACCCGGAAGAGCCGCTCATCTGCCTGCTTTCTATGCTCACGGGTAGGCCTGTGCGCTGGGTCGAAAGTCGGGAAGAGTGCTTGCTCACCGGAGGGAGAGAGCAAACACACGCCGTCGAGGTCGCCTTCAATAAGGACGGCCGGGTCACGGCACTCAAAGACTCGATCATCGGCAACATGGGCGCGCCTTCCGCCACACCCGGCTGGGGCATGGTGTTCGTCACCGGCCTGACCATGCCCTGCGGCTACGACATCCAGAATCTCGACATCAAGTTTTCCATCGTCGCCACCAACAAGAGCCATTGGAACGCCTGCCGGGGCTACGGCAAGGAGACCGCCAACTATGTCATGGAGCGGGTCATGGACATGGTCGCGCAAAGGCTCGGCATGGACCCCGCGGAGGTGCGGCTCAAGAACTTCATCCCGAAGGACGCCTTCCCCTACACGACGATGCCCGGACTGATAGTGGACAGTGGCGACTACGAGGCCACGTTGAACCAGGCGCTCGACCTCGTGGGTTATTCGAAGCTGCGCGAGGAGCAGAAGGAAGCCCGAGAGGCCGGCCGCTATCTGGGGATCGGCCTCGCGTATGAGCTCACTCCGGAAGGCGGCGCCCTGCCGGGAACCCTCGTAGCTGCCCAAGACACGTCCACGGTCAAAGTGGACCCCTCCGGCAACATCACCGTGTTGACGGGAGTGACAAACCCGGGTGGCGGCAACAACACGGGCATCGCACAAATCGTCGCCGACGAGCTCGGCGCGGACTTGAGCCACGTGCGCGTCGTCCAAGGGGACACCGAAGCCTGCCCCTATGGCTTCGGAAACTTCAGCGGGAGGTGTCTGACCGTAGGAGGAGGTTCAGCCGCGCTGGCCGCGCGCGATATACGCGAGAAGATGGCGCTCGTGGCCGGCGGGCTCTTGGAGAGTGATCCCGAGGAGTTGGTCTTCGAGAAGAGCCGCGTGCGGCCGGCGGACTCGGAAGACGGAGGGTTGAGCTTCCAAGAGGTTGCCTACGCTGTCTACAGCCGGACGTACGACGTTGCGAACGTGGTGGAACCGCCCCTCGAGGCGACCCGCACCTACCGTCCCGAACACATCAGCCACACGCCCGACGCGTTCGGCCGCATCAACCCCTACCTCACGTACTCGAACGGTGCTTACGTCGCCGTCGTCGACGTCGACGCGGACACCGGTTGCGTCAAGGTGCTGCGCTTTGGCGCCGTCCACGATTGCGGCGTAATCATCAACCCCCTCCTGACGGCGGGACAGACACAAGGCGGATCGGCCTTCGGCATCGGCGCCGCCCTCGGAGAAGAGGTTGTCCACGGCGCCAACGGCCAACCCCTCACGACGTCTTTCAAGGACTACATCATGCCGAGGGCGGCGGACCTTCCGAACTTCGAGCTTGGGCACAACGAAACACCGACCCCGTACACACTCCTCGGCACAAAGGGCGCTGGGGAGGCCAGCGTCGGCGGGGCCATGGTCGCCGTCGCCAACGCGGTGTGCGACGCGCTGTCCCCGCTCGGCGTCGAGATCAACGAGGTTCCCCTCAAGCCGCCTACCGTGTGGAGAGCCATCCAAGCCGCTAAGAAATAAAGCACTGCTCGATGACCGCCCGCTAGCCGCGACAAGAGGACCACGTCATGGCGACCACAGACTACATGGCCCCGGCCACCCTAAAGGACGTACTCGCCCGCCTGGACTCTTTGGGCTCGAAGGCGACGATCCTAGCTGGTGGGCAAGACGTGGCGCCCCTCATGAACCAGGGAAGGTTCGCCCCGAAAACCATCATCGACCTCAAACGGGTCAAAGGGCTCTCCGGCATTGTTCAGCGCAATGGATCGATCGCCGTCGGAGCGCGAACGACTCACCGCGAGATAGAGCGGTCCGGCTTGCTGCGAGAGGCGAATGGACTGCTGGTCGACGCGGCGGGTCAGATCGGCGGCGGCATGCAGATCCGCAACCGCGGCACGATCGGAGGCGCCATCTGCGCCGGAAACTCGGCCTACGACTACGCCCCTTGCCTTGTGGCGCTCGACGCTAAGATCCGGGTCCGGAGCTCGAAGAGAAGTCGCACGGTTCCGGCCGCGGCCTTCTTCCTGAGCGACGGCGTGACCGGCCTCGAACCCGGTGAGCTTGTGACCGAGATCATCGCGCCATCGCTTCCGAAAGAAAGCGGTGCCGCCTACTACAAGCTCAAATTCACCGATGGCTGCTACAACATCGCGAGCGCCGCCTGCGTCGTCCAATTGGACGGGGACGGCGCCGTGAGCACGGTTGGCATGGCCCTGGGAGGCGTCTCGCCCGCACCCATTCGGCTATCCGAGGTTGAGGACGCGGTGACCGGCTCCGAGCTCTCCGACGAACTCATGGCGACCGTAAGCTTATTGGCCCAGAAGTCCGTGACCAGGCCGATTTCCGACGTCCAAGCGGACGGAAGCTACCGCCGGGCGATGGCAGGCGTGGTGGCTACTCGCGCCCTGGCCGAGGCCTTCGAGAAAGCCCGCACCGCAAGCACCTAGAGGAGTACAGCCATGGCCAACTCATCTCCGTCCGTCGCCGTCAGGCTGACCGTCAACGGAGAGGCGCGCGAGGCAGAAGCGGATGTCCGCACGCCTCTGGTGCTCTTCTTGCGGGAGCAGCTTGGTCTCACCGGCACTCGTTTCGGCTGCCTGACCGGTCACTGTGGTGCCTGCACCGTCGTCGTCAACGGCAGCATCGCGAAGTCCTGCACGATCTTGGCGGTCAGCGCGCAGGGAGACGACATCCGTACGATCGAAGGCGTGGCCCAGAACGGCGATTTGGATGCCGTGCAGCAGGCCTTCTGGGACGAGCTTGGGTTCCAGTGCGGCTATTGCACACCCGGAATGATCCTGACCGTAGAAGAGTTGCTTGACGAGAACCCGAGCCCTACGGAAGAAGAGATCAGGGCTGCCATCGGGGGCAATTTGTGCCGCTGCACCGGCTACCAGAACATCGTGACCGCCGTCCGCAAGGCGAGCCAGTCCTAGCAGCGCTTCAGGCACTCAGGGCGTTAGCAGCTGACAGAGCAGGGATGCGTCCTCAAGATCCTCCAAGCGATCGACGACGTCGATAAGGCGCTGACGGTTCACCTCGGGCAGCCGCCCTGCTCCAGCCTCCCAACAACGCCGGAACTTCGCGAGGTGCTGCTCGCGCGAGAGCGGATTCTCCGGGTGCCCGAGAGCATGCTCGACCGTCGTGGTGTGAGTTCTACCGTCCGTCAGGCGTAGGTCCAGGCGGACCGGCCCCATCGCGTTCTCGTCCTGGTTCGTCTCGTCAAGTTCAACGCGCACGCGGTCCGCGAGTCTTAGGACGGTCTCATCGCGCAGCGCCTCCTGCTCGAAGTCCGCGACAAACACATCGCCCTTGGCAATCGCTGTCGCGACGACGAACGGGATCGAAAGCTTGGCGAACTGCGCCGTCATCGGCCCGCCCTCCAGGGAGCGGCCGACCAGACGGCAAACCAGCGGGGGAGCCGTCACGCGGCACTCCTCTACTTCCTCTGCCGTCAGGCTCTCCTCATGCCGCAAGAATAGAGCGGCGTCGACTGCGCGGTGCGTCAGCCGCCCGCAGGGATATGGCTTCTGGCTCACTCGGTCCACCTGCCAGGCAGGAGCCGGGCCGCTTACCAGGGTTGAGACGTCGTAGTCGCCCTCGAAGAGCCTGAGATAGCCGTAGGGGCCTTCAAGGACATTGCGAGGGCCCGCAATCCCTTCGGCCGCGAGTGCTACCGCGGTGAGCGCGTTCCTCGTATTGAAGCCTATTTGCATCGAGTTGACCACGGAGCCTTCGTGGTGGGGTTGTAGCGTCCCGCTTATCTGGCTGTAGACGACACCCATCGCATGGGCAAGCCGCAACTCGTCGAATCCCAGGATCTTCGCCGCCGCCGCCGTGGCCCCGAATGCCCCCGTCACGCCCGGCCGAAAGTGTCTCATCGGCGATCGCGACGCCGTCCCCAACAAGCAGGCGACGTTCGCGCCCAAAGCGACGGCGGTCAACAACTGCTTTCCTGATACGTTTCCCACTACCTCAGCCGTCGCCAACGCCGCCGGAAGGACGGCCGTCATAGGGTGAAGAACGGCGGAGTCGTGGACGCAGTCGAACTCCTGGTTGTGAATCAAGAAGCTGTTGGCCATCGCCGCCGCGGGAGCCGGCAGCTTGCCGCCCACGACCCACAGCGAGCTCTCCTCCCGGCCGCCCCACCTATCCAGGACGCTCAGTGTCTCCTTCGTCCCCGGGGCAAGCGTGCCCACCAGCGCCACGCTGAGGGCGTCGAGCGTCATCTTCTTGACCGCATCCACCACACGGTCTGGAAGATCGTCGTAGCCGGTCTGGCAGACGTGCCGCACTAAGGTGTGTATCGCGTCTGGATGCGCATCGTGCGATGGCGCCATGCCTGTGCCCTCTCCCACATTCGGCAGTCACATGCGCCCGAGCCCAAATACTATGTGCTATGTGCGATGTGAAGGGTCTGCATTCTTCGAGTTGCCCGATTCGCGCGGTGGAGTCTAACAACTCGGCGTTGCCCGGGGCGCTGGCAAGGCCGAACCGGCCAGGTTTGGGATCGCAGTCTAGCACCTCGACAAGCAGTGCCCGGATGCTGTGCGCCTACTCACGCGGAGTGTTGCAGGTCTGCTCGCCCTGGATGTCGCCAAGAGCATTGTCCTTAAGCTTGCATACCTCGTCGCTGAAGGGAATCGCCCAAGTATACCGGTAGAGGGATGGGGCTCAGGAAGTGCGGGATCAGGCTCGCGCGTCATCAGCCGATGCGAAGCTTGATGGTCTCTCGAATTCCGCTCATGAGCGTATCGACCCGCCAATACCAGTAAGCCGAGGTGGGCTACCCAGATCGATGAGGCCTGGCATCCACATGCCGGGAATCAACGGTGCACGGGGAAACCAACGGAGTCAGGCAACAAGATCCGACGGAAGCTGTGCTGATCCGAGGAGGCGCGTGCAACTCTGCCCTTCTCCCTCCACGCAAGCCTGGTACCCCTGGTGAGACTCGAACTCACGCACCCGGCTCCGGAGGCCGGCGCTCTATCCGCTGAGCTACAGGGGCAAACCCGAAGGACGGACCCGGAAGGCCCTTCGAGAAGGCCTTTCAGGGAGTGCTATCGTAATACGCGCCTGAAGCCCGCGCAACGCGGCGCCGGCTTCGGCGTGCGAGGCCCCGCCGTGCCCATCGACCCTACCGCTCAGATTGCCGCCAACGTCGCGGGTATCCGCGCCCGCATCGCGCGCGCCGCCGAGCGGGTGGGCCGCGACCCCTCCGCCGTCCGGCTCGTCGCCGTCACTAAATCCACCGGCCCCGCGGGCATCCGGGCCGCCTACGACGTCGGCCTCCGCGAGTTCGGCGAGAACCGCGTCGCCGACGCCGCAGCCAAACTTGCCGACCTTGAAGACCTGCGCGGCTCCATGATCTGGCGCCTCATCGGCCACTTGCAACGCAACAAGGCGCGGGAGGCGGTCGGCCTGTTCGATATAATCGATAGCGTGGACTCGGAGCGGCTCGCCGACCGCATCGACGGGCTGGCCTCGTCGCCCATGCCCGTCCTCTTGGAGGTCAACGTTTCGAGAGAACCGGCCAAGCACGGCTTCGACCTCGCCGAAATCGACGAGGCGGCGCGGCGCATCGAGCGGCTGTCGAACCTCGAAGTCCGCGGCTTGATGGGGATGGCCCCGCAGGTCGAGAAGCCCGACGAGGCGCGGCCGTACTTTCGGGTGTTGCGCGAAACGGCCGAACGCCTCGGACTGACGGACATCTCGATGGGTATGACGGGCGACTTCGAGGTGGCGGTCGAGGAGGGCGCGACGATGGTCCGGATCGGGCGCGCGATCTTTGCCGGGACGGGTGACGAGGAAGAGGCAACATCATGAAGCTAGCGTTCATCGGCGGCGGCGTCATGGCCGAGGCGATCCTGACCGGCGTCCTGCGCGACGGCGTTTCGGCCCCCGCGGAGATCACCGTCGCCGACATCATTGCGCCCCGGCTCGACGAGCTGCGCGAGCGCCACGGCATCGCCGTCACCCGCGACAACGCGGAGGCCGCCGACGGCGCCGACCTCGTCATCCTGGCCGTCAAGCCGCAGAACCTGCTCGAGGTCCTCGACGGTCTGAGCGGGGCGGTCGCCGAAAGGCAGACCGTGCTCTCGATCGTCGCCGGCGCCACGATTGGCGTCATTGCCAACCGACTCAACCGCCAGACCATCGTCCGGGCGATGCCGAACACCCCGGGCCAGCTCGGCGAGGGCGTCACGGTGTGGACGGCGACGGAATCGGTGGGCGCGGACGCCCGCGCCCTCGCCGGCCAAGTGCTCGCCGCTCTGGGCAAGCAGTTCTACGTTCCGAATGAGAAGCTCATCGACGTCGCCACCGGCCTCAGCGGGAGCGGCCCTGCCTACGTCTTTCTCTTCATCGAGGCGCTCATCGACGCCGGTGTCTACCTCGGCATGTCCCGCGACATGGCCCGCGAGGTCGTCACGCAGACCGTCCTCGGCAGCGCCAAGATGGTGGAGGGCTCTGATCTCTCGCCGTCGGCCCTGCGGGACCAGGTCACCTCGCCGGGAGGCACCACCGCCGAAGGACTGCTCGCTATGGAGGAGGCGGGGTTCCGCTCCGCGGTAATGAACGGCGTGATCGCGGCCTACGAGAAGTCAGCGGCCTTGGGCCAGGGGAAGTAGCGCCCGCCCCGGCGGCGGGCCGCAACCGCCCCTTAAGGAAGGTATACCGTGGACGTCGGCGGAATCATCAGGGCAATCACGATGGTGCTGACCTTTGCCATCATCGCGAGGGCGATCCTCTCGTGGTTCCCCGACATGCAGAACAGTTCCCTGGGCCGGGTGCTCTACAACTTTACCGAACCCATCCTGGCCCCCTTCCGCCAGGTCGTCCCCACGGTCGGCTCGTTCGACATCTCCCCCATCGTTGCCATTCTCGTGATCCAGATCATCGGGAGCGTCCTTGCCAGCCTCGTCTAGGCGCCGTGCCCCCTTCCGGCCGCGTTGACGCATGAAGCCGCTTTCTGTTAGAGTTTTCGCATATGGGAATGCGCGGCTGACACGAGCATGCCTTTTCGGGACGGGCCTCCACGGCGGAGGACCCGCTGAGACCGCTTCTGTCCGAAGGGGTCTTCTTTTTTGCCCGGCGGAAAGGGCGCTGGGGCTTGGAGCAGGACGATGGGATACGCGCGGGCGCTGAAGGCGAAAGAGGGCGGTAGAGAGTACCCCCTCGAGGCGCTGAACATCTGCGAGTGGACGTTCAGCCCCCTTGAGGTGGTCTATGACTACGAGGCGATGCGCGGCGTCGTGACCCGCGAGCGCATCGAGTCGGGCCCCCTCTCCATGTGGCGCTACCGCGACCTGCTCCCCGTCGGGGACGGACCCATCGTCGACATGCAGACCGGCTTCACGCCCCTGGTGAAGGCCGACAACCTCGGCGAGGTCTTGGGCCTCAACAACCTCTACATAAAGAACGATTGTGTGAACCCCACCTATTCGTTTAAGGACCGCGTCGCCGGCGTGGCCGCGTCCGTGGCCCGCGGACTCGGCTTCGACACCCTTGCGTGCGCCTCGACCGGCAACCTCGCCGGCGCCGTCGCCGCCCACGCGGCCAAGGCCGGCATGAAGTGCTACGTCGTGATACCCGCCGACCTGGAGAAGGTCAAGATCGTAGGCGCTGCGGTCTACGGCCCCACCGTAGTGGCCGTCAACGGCACCTACGACGACGTGAACCGCCTCTGCAGCGAGATCGCCGATACCTACCATTGGGCCTTCGTTAACATCAACGTCCGTCCCTACTACGCCGAGGGCTCGAAGACGCTCGCCTACGAGGTCGCCGAGCAGCTTGGCTGGCGCGCCCCCGACCACGCCGTCGTCCCCGCTGCCTCCGGCTCGCTCTTCACCAAGATTTGGAAAGGCTTCAACGAGTTCTGGAACCTCGGTCTCATCGACAGCGTCCAGACGCGCATGCACATCGTGCAGCCCCAAGGCTGCTCGCCGATCGTCACGGCCTTTTCCGAGGGCACCCGCGACGTCCGCCCCGTCAAGCCCGACACCATCGCCAAGTCGCTGGCCATCGGCAATCCCGCCGACGGCTTCTACGCCCTCGACACCCTCGAAGCGTCGTCGGGTTCAGCGGCGGCGGTCACCGACCCCGAGGTCGTCGAGGGGATGCTCCTCCTCGCCCGCACCGAGGGCATCTTCGCCGAGACCGCCGGCGGCGTGACCATCTCAGGACTCAAGCGCCTCGTCGAGTCCGGCGTCATCGGCAAGGACGATCTCACCGTCGCCTACGTCACCGGCAACGGCCTCAAGACCCAGGAGACCGTCGAGGACGAGGTCGACACGGTCAAGGTGAAGGCGACGATGGAGTCGTTCCGTGAGGCGCTCAACCTCTAGCCCCGCCGTTAGAACGGTCGGAGAAGCGGGGACGGGTGATGAAGCAGATACAGGCTGACCTGTGGCAGAGCACGCGCCATAGCTCCGGCATCCTGAACACGCACGCCTACCTTCTGCGGCGGCCGGAGGGCAACGCGCTCTTCTACAACACCGGCAATGACGCCGATCTGGACGAAATCGAAGCGCTGGGTGGTCTGCAATACCAGATCCTCAGCCACCGCGACGAGGCCGCCCCGTCGCTGCGCCGCATCCGGGAACGGTTCGGCTCCGAACTCTGCTGCAGCGCGGACGAAGCCGCGGCCGTCGGTTCCGTCGCCCAACCCGACATCCTCTTCGGGCCAAGCGACCGGCGCTTGGGCGACATCGAGATCATCCACAGCCCAGGCCATACCGAGGGCAGCGTCTGCTTCTTCTACAAGTCGCCGCACGGGAAGGCCTACCTCTTCACCGGCGACACGATCTTCCTCTGGGACGGTAAATGGGCGACCCTCGTCCTCTCAGACGCCGGCGGCAGCGAGGCGGCGCTCGCCGACAGCCTCCTCCGGCTGCGAGACCTCGACCCCGATCTCGTCATGAGCAGCGGGTTCGTCGGCGACGCTGCCCTGGGGGAAGTCGCTCGCGGTGAGTGGCCGCGGGTCATCGACGACAACATGCGGCGGCTGGCAAAGCAGCCCTCGATTGAACGAGCGGACTAGCTTCGCGCCGTGGGCGTGAACGGCTTGACCGGCGCGCCAACTCGGCATAACGTAACGATGTCACGGGAGCGCAGCGCTTGAGGGGTGGGGCCATGAAGCAACGCGTGAAGTTCACCTTTCCTACGAATCTCGTCACCGAGCCGGTTATCTACACGCTCGGCAAGGACTACGACGTCATCACCAACATCCGCCGGGCCGACGTGACGGACACCCAGGGCTGGGTCGTGCTGGAGCTTGACGGCGCCGAGCAGGACATCGAGCGCGGCCTCGCCTGGGTCCGCGAGTGCGGCGTCCGCGTCGACTCCGTCGGCGGCGACGTTCTCACCGGCTAGCCTTTTGCCCGCCGCGCGCCCGGTCTGCTACCCTAGGCCCGCCGCGGCGCCCTAGAGCAACGCCAAGTCCTGCTGCAAGAGCCGTAAGGAGAGAGATGCCGATCGTCGTAAGAGTGCCCACCCCCTTGAGGAAAGCCACCAACGGCCAGGAGACGGTGGACGTCAGCGGCGCGACCGTTGAAGAGGGCTTGGCCGACCTCGAAGTCCAGTACCCCGGCATCAAGGAACGGCTCGTCGACCCCAGCGGGCAGCTTCACCGCTTCGTCAACATCTACGTCAACGGCGAGGACGTCCGCTTCCTCGAAGGTCTCGGCACCGCCATCAAGGACGGCGACGAGGTCAGCATCGTCCCCGCCGTCGCCGGCGGCTTATAAGCCGGCGTTCTCGCGCTCGGCCCACGCGCGTCGGGCCGCAAGCCACTTCTCCTTCTGCGCCAGACGCGTCGCCTCGTCCGTCGGCTGGTAGCGAGCGAAGAAGCCGGCGGCGAAGTCTTCGAACCGCCCCGCGACGATCGCCTCGCGCGCTTCGGCGGCCAGCCGCAGCACGAACCGCAGGTTGTGGACCGTGGCCAGGCGGTGATAGAGGATCTCCCCCGCCCGCATCAAGTGGTGGAGGTAGGCCGTCGAGTACGTGCCGCAGGTGTAGCAGTCGCAGCCTTCCTCGATCGGCCCCTCCTGCTCGCGGTAGCGCGCGCCCCGGAGGTTGATGCGCCCCGCGCGAGTGAAGAGGCCGCCGTTGCGCGCGATCCGCGTCGGCAGCGTGCAGTCGAACATGTCGATGCCGCGGGCGATGCACTCGATCAAGTCGTCGGGTGCGCCCACCCCCATGAGGTAGCGGGGCTTTGATTCGGGCAGGTGCGGCGCCGTCTGCTCGACCGCGCGGTACGCCGCCTCCTTCGGCTCGCCGACGGAGACGCCGCCGACGGCCACGCCGGGGAAGTCGAGCGACGTGATGAACGCCGCCGACTTCCGCCGCAGCTCCGCGCTCCAGCCGCCCTGCACGATGCCGAACAACGCCTGGTCTTTGCGGCGGTGGGCCTTCAGGCAGCGCTCGGCCCAGCGGTGCGTCCGCTCCATCGACTCGCGCACCGCCGCCTCGTCGTCGCCGTAGGACGGGCAGTGGTCGAGCACCATCGCGATGTCGCTGCCCAGGCGCTCCTGCGCCTCGACCGCGCTCTCCGGCGTCAGGGTGTGCTCCGACCCGTCGATGTGCGACCGGAACGTCACGCTGTCGTCGGTCAGGGTGCGGAGGTGGCCCAGGCTGAAAACCTGGAAGCCGCCGCTGTCGGTGAGAATGGGGCCGTCCCATGCCATGAAGCGGTGGAGGCCGCCGAACCGCTCGATGAGGTCGACGCCCGGCCGCAGGACGAGGTGGTAGGTGTTCGCCAGCACGATCTCCGCGCCTGCGCTCCGTGTGTCTTCGGGCGCCAGCGCCTTGACCGCGGCCTGCGTCCCCACCGGCATGAAGACCGGTGTCCGCACCTCGCCGTGCGGCGTGATGAGCACCCCCGTGCGGGCCGCGCCGTCCCTGGCAGTGACGGCGAAGGAGATCACGGCCCGTCGTCCCGCGACTTACGCCGCGCCACGCTCAACGCCACGATCAGCCAGACGCTCCAGACGATCACCCCGGCCCCAACGCCGATGGTCACCCACGACACCATGTTGTCGCCGCCGCCCACGGTGGTCCCGGCGACGATGCCGATGGCGGCGCCCATGACCATGAGTAGGGCGAGGGTGGTCAGCGGGCGCTTCATCGGGTCGATGCGGCGGGCGTCAGCCCAGCACGGCGGCCATCGACTCCCGCACCACGTCCTCGGGCACGTCGTTGCGAGAGACGGCGTTGCCGATCCCGTCGAGCAGCACCCAGTTGATGCGCTTGCCGGTCACCTTCTTGTCGAGGTCCATCGCCGAGCGCACTTCCGCCTGATCGATCCCCGCCGGGCCCTTAAGGGGCAGACCGAAGGAACGTAGCGCCTCCGCCTGCCGTTCGAGGTCGGCCCCGGTGAGCATTTTCATCCGTAGGGCGATCTCCGCGGCGACGCCCATGCCGATGGCGACGGCTTCGCCGTGGAGCAGCCCTTCGTAGTCGAGCACCGCCTCCAGCGCGTGGCCCGTGGTGTGGCCGTAGTTGAGCAGGTTCCGCATCCCCGACGTTTCGCGCTCGTCCTCCGTCACTACGCGGGCCTTGATCGCGGCGCTGCGCGTGATGATGCCGGCCAGGGCGTCGGGGTCGCGTTCGAGGAGACGGTCACGGTCGCGCTCGATGTCGTCGAGCAGGCCGCTGTCGAGGATCAGCCCGTGCTTGACCACCTCGGCCCAACCCGCCGTCATCTCGCGCTGAGGGAGGGTGCCCAGCGTGTCCACGTCGGCGAGGACGAGCCGCGGCTGGTGGAAGGCGCCGACGAGGTTCTTGCCGGCGGGCAGGTTGACCGCGACCTTGCCGCCGATGGAGGCGTCGACCATGGCGAGCAGCGTCGTGGGGACTTGGACGACGGGCATGCCGCGCAGGTAGGTTGCCGCGATGAAGCCGCCGAGATCGCCCGCGACGCCGCCGCCGAGCGCGACGATGCAGTCGCGCCGCTCGGCGCGCCGCCCCGCCAGCCAGGTGTAGATCTCGCCGGCCATTTCGATGGACTTGCTCGCCTCGCCGGGGTCGGCGACGCCTTCGTAGGCCTCGAAGCCGGCGTCCTTGAGCGACGCCATCACCGGCTCGCCGTACAGGTCGAAGACCTCGCCGTCAGCGATGACGAAGGCCGTGCCGCCCAGGCCCGCCTCGCGCATCAGCGGTCCGAGCTTCTCCAGGAGGCCGCTGCCGACGTAGCCGTGGTAGGTCCCCGCCTTGGTGGTGACGGTGTACGACGGCGCGGCGCCGGTGTTGGTGGGGCGCCCCGACGCGGCGCGCGCTCCGGCGACGATGTCGTAGCCGCGGACTATCTCGCCGGCGACGCCGTTGGCGTCCAGCGCGTCGGTGTGGACCGCCCAGTCGGCGGCGTCGGCGTAGGCCGCCTGGCGCTCGGCCTTGAGCTGCGCGATCCGTTCTAGCGGGTCGCCGCCGGCGAGCATGGGCCGCGACTCGCCCTCCGCCGCCTGCTGGCGCGCGCGGACCGTTTCAGGCTTGGCCTCGAGCAGGACGACCATGCCCGACTCCCGCATGAGCCGCCGGTTCTCCGCGTCGACGGGCACACCGCCGCCGGTGGCGACGACGGTGCCGCTCTCGGCGCAGACCTCCGCCAGCGCCTCGCGTTCGAGGGCGCGGAAGGCGGGCTCGCCGTCGGCCTGGAAGATCTCGGGGATCGGCCGTCCCGCCCGCCGCTCGATGCGCTCGTCGAGGTCGACGAACGGCATGCCGAGCCGCTCCGCGGCGAGCCGCCCCGCCGAGCTTTTGCCCGTATACGAGAAGCCGATCAGAAACAGGTGGCCCATCGCCTCTTGAAGCTCCGGCCTGTGCGTTAGGAAGCCGCCTTCAAGAGTACCGCCCCCCAACCCGCCCCGCAAACGGGCCTGCTCTCAGTCTCTCCCCGAGGGAGAGAGGTTTGAGGTCGCCTGCCCGGGCGCGCTCCGAGCAGGAGGCCCGAAGGCCGATCCGGCGGGCTATCTTAGCCCGGCCTGGTTACCTGGTTACACTGTTAGAGGCAGTGCGTGCCGCCCCCTCTAAAGGCGGGGACCACAGGCCACGAACATCCGTTCGGTATGGCTACTTTAGCAGCGAGGGGGCTGGGCGTCAACGTGGGCGTGTCACGGGCAGCCGGCATGTTCTTCTCGGAGATGCTCGGTTGCTCCCGGTGGGCGTCTTGCACAGTGCGGCCTCACAGGTCGCCGCGTAGCGCGCTGTCCACGCGGGCCCTTCCTACCCGGCAGGATGCGGGGCATACCGATTTTGGAGATGGTTACAAGAAATGATGGCAGGCTGCGCGAAAGGTAACACTAAAGTTATATGCGTGCTGTAGTCTTGTGCGATGCGTGGAGCCCAGCATCAGGTCGCGGAGCCGGCGCCGCCCGACGTATCGAAGCCTGCGGCTCGTTGTGCCGGTACGTGAGAGGCGCATGTCCCTTAGATTCCTGATTCCGGTCGTGCTCCTCCTAGCCGCTCTTGCAGCCGCGTGCCAGACCTCGTCCGCACCCACTTCGACACCGGAGCCGACACCGACTCCTGTACCGACGGTGGCACCCGAGGCGACACCGACCCATACGCCGGTCGTGGTGACGGCCACACCCACCGCTACGCCCGAGCCTACGCAGACGCCGTGGATCGTCACGGCCACGCCGACACCGACTCCGCGCGCTAGACCTACCTTCACTCCGACGCCCACGCCGTTCCCCACCGCAACGCCTGCGCCAACGAACACGCCGTTACCGCCGCCCACGCCAGTGGTCATCGTCGTAACGGCGACGCCCACGCCGCCGGATAGGGCGGCGCTCGAGGCGCTCTACAAAGCCACGGACGGGCCAAACTGGAAGAGAGATACCAACTGGTTAAGCGACAGGCCGCTCGGCGAATGGCGCGGCGTTGCCACCGACGGCGAGGGTCGCGTGCGGTCCCTACGGCTCGACCGCAATGAACTGAGGGGGTCGATCCCGCCGCAACTCGGTGACCTTACCAATCTTGAAACGCTGGACCTCGGTCTCAATGACCTGACGGGGCCGATCCCGCCGGAACTGGGCAACCTCTCCAACTTGCGGCGCCTGGAGCTTGGATACAATGAGTTGACGGGGTCGATCCCACCTGAGCTCGGCAACCTCTCCAATCTGTGGAGGCTGGATCTCCAGTTCAACGGCCTGACGGGGTATATTCCAGCGCGACTTGGTAACCTCCCCAATCTTGAGAGACTGGAGCTTGGAGACAATGATCTGACGGGGCCAATCCCGCCGGAACTTGGCAACCTGTCTAAGCTCCGGATCTTGTATCTGAGAATGAGAAGTTATGGCTTCGGCGGCAACGGCTTGACGGGGGCCATTCCGCCACAACTCGGCAACCTCGCCGAACTGCGGATACTGGGACTCGGGTCCAATAGCCTGACGGGCCCGATTCCTCCCCAGTTGGGGAACCTTACCAACCTGGAGGGGCTTGGGCTCGCATACAATAACCTGGCGGGTCCGATTCCTCCCCAACTGGGCAATCTCCCCAACCTCAAGGAGCTATGGCTGGGCAGCAATCAATTGACGGGGCCGATCCCCGTTGAATTGAGGAACCTCTCCAACCTCGAGCGTCTAGACATTAGCTTCATTGAGTTGGCCGGACCAATCCCGCTCTGGATTGGCGACCTTTCCAACCTCTGGGAGTTGTCGCTGGCCGGCAGCCAATTTACCGGGCCGATCCCGCGGGAAATCGGCAACCTCTCCAATCTGCGGATCCTGCGGCTCGAATACAATGACCTGACCGGTTCGATCCCGTCGGAGCTTGGCAGCCTTTCCAACCTGGAGTGGCTCTGGCTCGTGCACAACAACTTGACGGGGTCTATACCGCCGGAACTCGGCAACCTCTCCAACCTTGAAACCCTGAGTCTCAGCTACAACGAGCTGACGGGGCCCATTCCGCCGGAACTCGGCAACCTCTCCAACCTGAGGGGCCTAAACCTGAACGAAAATAATTTGACGGGACCAGTTCCGCCGGAAATTGTTGGCCTATCAAACCTGGGAGGTCTTTCGCTCAATGGCAACCAACTAACCGGACCGCTTCCGCAGGGTCTGACAGATATAGCATCACTAAGCTCCTTGTACTTCCAGGACAACGCGGGACTCTGCGCGCCGCCGGACGAGGCGTTCCAAAACTGGCTCGGGATGATTCCGAGCCTAGGCGACAATTGTCCGTCATAGGGAAGGCGGCAGGGCGCTCAGCGTTCGCAGACGACGCCGTCGCCATCGCCGTCGCGGGCGCTCGGTACCTGGTCGGCCGGGAATCCCTTGCCGCCACCGCTGCTCCCTTGTTGACGCGGGACACCTGCCTGCTCCGCCTCGTCGCATGAGGCGTAGACGGTGGAGTCCCCGACAGGATTAGATTGCTCCGCGGGGGTTGGCGAAGGGGCGCTGGTGGGTGTCGCCGCTCTGGTGGTCTCGCAGACCACCCCATCCTGGTCACCGTCGCGGGCGCTGGGGACCGTCTCGGCAGGGAAGCCATAGCCCGAACCCTGGCTGCCCTGTTGGCGTGGGACGCCGGCCTGCTCCGCCTCGTCGCAGGAAGCGTAGACGGTGGAGCCGCTCGCGGGAGTTCTAGCCTGGGCAGGCGTTGGCGTAGGGGCAGCGGTAGCCGCTGCCGCGCCGGTGCGCTCGCAGACGACGCCGTCCTTATCCCCATCTCGGGCGCTGGGAACCTTCTCGGCGGGAAAGCCGTAGCCTGCACCTTGGCTGCCTTGTTTGCGGGGGAGGCCGGCCGCTTCCGCATCGTCGCATGAGGCGTAGGTGGTTGCGGCGGGGGCGAGGGTGGCCGTGGGCGGGGGCGTGGGTGTGGGAGGGATGTCGGTGCCGCAGGTGGCGGCCATGGCCACGAGGGCGTCCCATTCCGCGGGCGTCGCGGAGAGGCCCCAGTCGGCCTTGATGGCGGCCCAGTCGATGGCGTACTGGCACCAGTAGGATTCGTCGGGGGGACGCCATTCCTCGGGGCCGCTGTCGGACTTGGCTCGGTTCACCGAGCTCGTCACCGCGATGAGGTGGTTGGCGTAGGTGAGGTCGTTGGCGTAGGCCAGGCGGCGGGCGGCGTCCCAGTCCCACGCGCCGGAGCGGTGGGCGTTGGCGAGCGGGACCAGGTGGTCGACGTCGAGGTCGCGGGCCGAGGTGAGGAGGTCGCCGGTGTAGGGGTCGAGCCACTCGCCCGCCGCCACCGTGCACCGCTCCTCGTCGGTGAAGGTGACGGCAATCCTCGACTCCGCGACCAGGGTCTCGTGGCGGGCGTTCTGGCAGTCGCCGTCGTCGTCGACCCAGTGGCGCCAGTCGTCGCGGTCGTATCTCGGCAGGTTGAACGGCACCGGGCGGACCAGCAGCTGCGGCAGGCCGCTGGGCAGGGCCGTGGGCGCGGGGACTAGCTGGGGGCCGGAGGTCGGCGTGGCCGAGGGCTCGGGCGTCGCGGTCGGGGACGCGCCGGGGAGGTCGACGTCGCAGGCCGAGGTGAGCAGGAGCGCGGCGAGGAGAGCCAGCGCTCCCGCCCGGCGCGTCCATAACGGTTTCCAGGGAAGCATGTCTCGCACAGGGTAGCGGCGTGGGGAGGGGAGGCCGCCGCACCCCACCCCCCGCCCTCCCTCAGTCCCTCCCATAAAGGGAGGGAGGTTTAAGGTGGCCGCCGGAGGGGGGTTGGCGGTGGGGGAGCGGGCGCGGCGCGACGCGCCCCTACGGGGGAGGGGCGGCGGGTCTCGATGGCGGTTAGCAGTGATGAGGGGGCCCCTCATCTCAATCTTCTCCCCAGGGGAGACCCTTGCGTAACCGGGGGCGCGGGCTCCGGCAAGGTTGCGCGGCCCCCGCCGCCCTACCCCTCCGACGCGCCTGACGGCGCGCACCCTCTTTCAGTTTCCCCCATAGAGGGGGAAAGGCCGGAGGGGACGGGCGATTCGCGAGGCGCCCCTACGGCAGGGGCGTTACGCGGCGCAGTTATGCAAAGGTCTCCCGGGGGAGAAGAGGGAAGACCACCGCGCCCCGCCCCGGCCCGCCCTCAGTCCCTCCCGTAAAGGGAGGGAGGGTTAAGGGGCGGGAGGCCACGAGGGGCGCCCCTGTGGCAGGGGGTGGCGGTGCTAGGTGATCAGTGCTGCGGCGAGCAGAGCCGCGACGACGGCGAGCGCGGAGAGCGCGACGAAGCGCGGTGTATCGCTGTTCATGATCGTGGAGGGCTTCGGCGGCGGCCTACGCGCGCTTGCGCGCGTCCTCATCTAAGCCGCGCCAATGGTCCTCTCGCCTCCTTCTTCCGAATCCAAGCGCTGGGTCACGGCGGCAAGGGGTTGGTTCTCGGAATCTACCTGCCCGCTACCCGTGCCCGCGCGGAGCGTTCTTACAGTGCTGCAGCTACGTTTGGCCGCTGGCCTCCATGAAGGCGCGGTGGTTGCGGCGGGTCTCGTCGATGTGGTCGCCGCCGAACTTTTCGAGCATGGCGCCGGCGAGCATCAGGGCCATCATCGCCTCGCCCACGACGCAGCCCGGCGGCACCTGGCAGACGTCGCTGCGCTCGTAGTGGGCCTCGACGACCTCGCCGGTGTCCATGTCGACCGACGGGAGCGGTTTGGCCAAGGTCGAGATCGGCTTGATGGCGACGCGCACCACGACGGGCTGGCCGGTGGTCATGCCGCCCTCAAGGCCGCCCGCGTTGTTGCTGCGGCGGACCCACTTGGGCGCGCCGCCGGCCCAGGGCTCGATGATGTCGTGCACCTCCGACCCCATGAGCCGCGTCTGCGGGAAGCCGAGGCCGATCTCGACGCCCTTGACGGCGTGGATGCTCATCATGGCCTGGGCCAGCTTGCCGTCGAGCTTCCGGTCCCACTGGATGTGGCTTCCAAGCCCGATGGGGACGCCGGTAGCGATGACCTCGAAGACGCCGCCGGCGGTGTTCTTGGAGCGCTTCGCTTCGTCGATTGCGGCCATCATCGGCTTCTCGGCCTTGGGGTCGGCGCACCGCACCGGCGATGCCTCGACGGCGTCCCAGTCGATGGGGCCCTTGGGCCGCGACTCGACGCCCGCGATGGAGACGACGTGCGCGTTGATCGCGACGCCGAGCTCTTCGAGGAAGCGGCGCGCCACGCCGCCGGCGGCGACGCGTCCCGCGGTCTCCCGCGCGCTGGCGCGCTCGAGGATGTTGCGAACGTCGTCCTGGCCGAACTTGACCACGCCGGCAAGGTCGGCGTGACCGGGGCGCAGCCGGGTCACGCGCTCCAAGCCCTTGCCCTCGTGGGGGCCGTCGCCGAGGGGCTCGGACGACATGCCGTGCTCCCAGTTGACCCAGTCGCGGTTTCGCACCCAGAGGGAGATGGGGCTGCCCAGGGTCAGGCCGTGGCGGACACCGGCGATGATCTTCGCCTCGTCCTTCTCGATCTTCATGCGCCCGCCGCGACCGTAGCCCTTCTGGCGGCGCTCCATGTCGCTGCGCAGGTAGTCCTCGGTTAACGGCAGACCGGCGGGGACGCCCTCGACGATGACGTTGAGGCCCCTGCCATGAGACTCGCCGGAAGTGAGGAAACGGAAGTTGCCCAAGAGTCGCAGACCTGCCCGAAGGCCGGCGGAAGAAGGAGAATGCCCTACCTTCCAGTGTAGCACGCGAGGGCTCCGAGACCCCCGGCGCAGGCGTATAATGGGGCCGTGGCTGCTTTCGTCGACAAGCTTCGCCGCGCCTCCCAGGCCAACGACTCACTCCTGTGCATTGGCCTCGACCCCGACCCCGACCGCCTGCCGGACGGCGTCTCCACCGCCGACTTCAACCGCGCGGTCATCGAGGCTACCAGCGACCTGGTCTGCGCCTACAAGCCCAACATCGCCTTCTACGAGCAGTCGGGCGTCGAGGGGCTTCGCGCGCTCGAAGCGACCGTCGCCGCCGCACCCTCCGGGATACCGGTGATCGTCGACGCCAAGCGCGGCGACATGGCGAACACGGCGCAGGCCTATGCGAGGGCGCTGTTCGGCACCTGGGGCTTCGACGCCGCCACGGTCAATCCTTACCTCGGCGGCGATAGCCTGGAGCCGTTCTTGGAGTACAGCGACAAGGGCGTTTTCGTCCTCTGCCGCACCTCGAACCCTGGCTCGTCCGATCTGCAGGCGCTTCTGTCGACGGCGGAATCCGGCGCGGCCGTGCCGCTCTACCAGCGCGTCGCGCTCCTGGCGCTGGAGTGGAACACGCGAGGGAACGTCGGGCTGGTGGTCGGGGCGACGCAGCCGGACGAGCTGCGCTGGGTGCGGGAGCGGTGCCCGTCGATGCCGCTGCTGATTCCCGGCGTGGGCGCGCAGGGCGGCGACGTCGCGGCGGCGGTGCGCGGCGGGGTCGACGCCAACGGCGAGCTCGCGATCATCAGTTCGTCGCGCGAGGTCCTGTACGCGTTCCGTGAGGACGGCGCCGACGGCTTTGCCGAGGCCGCGCGCCGCGCCGCCGTCCGCGCCCGGGACCGTATGCGCGAGGCCCTGCCGGCGCGCCTCTAGCGGCGTCAAGGGCGAGAGAACGGGCCATGGCGGAAGAGGTCCTCACGCTGCATCTGGGGGACGTTGTTGTCCTTAAGAAGAAGCACCCCTGCGGCGCCGTCGAGTGGAACGTGGTCCGCCTGGGGGCCGACATCGGTCTGGTGTGCCGCGGGTGCGGCCGACGTCAGTTGATGGCGCGGTCGGCGCTCCGAGCGCGGCTGCGTTCGGTGAGGGCCGGCCCGGAGTAGGTGCGGGGGAGGAACGGAAGCGGGTCTCCGCCTGCCGAGACCCTAGGGTAACTCAGGGGCGAGTAAAGAGCAGCGCCCTGCGGGCGCTCGCGCGCCTGACGGCGCGCGCCCTCTCTCAAATCTCCCCCAGGGGGGAGAGGCTTAAGGCGCTCGCCCTCTCGAGAGGTCTGCGTAACGGCTCCGATAGTGGGGGGGCGGGTGCGTCGCGACGCGCCCCTACAGGGATGGTTCGCTGCTGCCGGGCGTGGGTTGCGCGAGGGGTCCCAGGGTGCGGCTTCGTTGACACTGTTGGGAAGCGGGGCGTAGTATTCCCGGTAATCTTTTTCAGGAAGCGGTCGAGCCTTGGGGTTATCGACCGCGAGGTCCCCGCATGGTTGAGATGACCATCGATAGCATTCGCGTCAGCCTGATGAACTATCAGCGCGTGGTCATCCTTAAGGAAAAGGCGGCCGACCGCTATCTGCCCATTTGGATTGGGCCGGCGGAGGCGGACGCGATCGCGGTGAAGCTCCAGGACGTTAGCGTGCCGCGCCCCCTTACCCACGACCTGCTGGGCAACGTCATCTCGGAGCTCGGGGGCAGCGTCAACTCGATCATCGTCCACGACCTGCAGAACGACACGTTCTTCGCCAAGATCGTCCTGAACGTCAACGGCAAGAGCGTCGAGATCGACTCGCGGCCCAGCGACGCGCTGGCGCTGGCGGTGCGGTCCAAGGTGCCCGTCTTCACCGAGGAGGCGGTGCTGTCGAAGGCCGCGATCTTCCTCGATAAGGAGACCGGCAAACCGATCACCGTCGCCGAGGCGGAGCAGGCCGAGCATCCGGCCCGCCCGCTCGACGAGGAAGAGATCAAGCGGATGTCGGCGTTCAAGTCGTTCATCGACACGCTCGATCTCAGTGGCCTGGGCAAAGAAGGCGCCGAAGGCAAAGAGGGCGCCGAGGGTCAAGAAGGCACGGAAGGTACGGAAGACCCGGAGAAGGAAGAGGGCAAGGAATAGCCCTCGGCGCGCCAGCTTCGTCCCTCGGTTCACCGAAGACCTCCCATTTCCTCCCGTCCGGCGCGCCCTGCGGGCGCGTGCCCTCTCTCAATCTCCCCCAGAGGGGGAGAGGCTTAAGGTGCCCCCCTGCGAGTGTGGGGAGGGTTGAGGAGCGCGATGCTTCTCAACGGGCGCCGGGCCGATTAGAATGGCGCGGGCAACCCCGACGACGGCCGGGACTTGCGTTGACGCTCGGCCGTCCAAGTTTGTTGACAGAAAAAGGGGTTGTGATAGAATGCACAAGCCCAGCGGGGACCCCGATTCACCTCCGAAGCTCATCCGTCAGAAAGACGTGTTGCGCCTCCTGGGATTCGGGTGGTATTTCGCCGCGAACCTGGCCATCGGGCTCGTCGGCGGCTACTTCCTCGATAAGTGGTTGGGGACCGAACCGGTCTTCCTCCTCTTGGGGCTGCTGCTAGGGACCGGCGCCGGTTTCTACGGCATGTTCAAGATGCTGATGCCGTTGTACACGCGAGAGGCGCGGGAGCGCGCCAACCGCCCGGGGAACGACGAGTGACCGGGAAGCAGAAAGTCATTCTCCTCGTCATCGTAGCCTTCGCGGCGACGGTGGCGGGACGGCTCTTCTTCAACTTCCCGATTCCCTTTATCTCCCTTGCCGCCGAGACGGTCGCGAAGGACATCTTCGGCGTCTGGAACCTCACCAACAGCGTCATCTCCGCATGGATCGCGATGGCGGTGGTGCTCCTCATCGTGTGGCTGGGGGTGCGGAACCTCACGCTGGTGCCCAGCAGCCGGATGCAGAACCTCGTCGAGGGCATCGTCGGCTGGCTCTTGGGCATCGTGGAGGACATGGCCGGGAAGAAGCGCGGCCGCATGTTCTTCCCCCTCGTCGCCACGATCTTCATCTTCATCCTCGTCGGGAACTGGACCTCGCTCACGCCGGTCTTCGGCACCGTCGGCAAGGTCGAGACCGGCCAGTATCTCGTCTTCCACGCCGTGGAGATCGCCGTCGAAGACATGGTGGGAGAGATCGAAACGGCCCTCGCGGCCCCCGGCGCCGACAAGGACGCGCTCCACCACCTCGAAGAGGTGCTGCACCACTACGAGGAAGAGGTCGAGCACTACTACAAGACGTCCACCTTCGAGGGCACGGGGCCGCCCAATCCTCACGAGGTCGACGTGGTCGCCCACGAGCTCGGCCTGCCGACGCTCACGCATCTTGTCGAAGAGGAAGGCGCGGCCGAGAAGCTGGTCATCTTCGACGGCGACACCGGGGCGCGGCTCATCCCCTTCGGCTTCGGCAAAGCCAAGGAGATCGAGCTCGGCGAGTGGTGGAACTTCGACGAATGGGCGGCCCGGACGGGGACCGTCACCTCGGGCGAGACCGAGGTGAACCTCGAAGGCAAAACGGTCGGCCGCCTGCTCCCCTTCTTCCGCGGGATGAACACCGACTTGATGAACACCCTGGCCATCGCCCTCGTGGCCATGTTCATGGTGCAGTGGTGGGGAGTGAAGGCGAACGGCTTCTTCAGCTACGTGGGGCGGTTCATCCAGTTCCGGCAGGGCCCGCTTGGCTTCATCATCGGCATCCTCGAGGCGATCAGCGAGTTCGCCAAGATTATCAGCTTCAGCTTCCGGCTCTTCGGCAACATGTTCGCCGGCGAAGTCCTCATCTTCTCCGTCGCCTTCCTGCTGCCGATCATGGCCGGGGTCTTTGTCTTCCCCTTCTTGCTGGAGGTCTTCGTGGGCTTCATTCAGGCCGTCGTCTTCGCGATGCTCACCCTGGTGTTCGCGGTGTTGGCGACGACGTCCCACGACGATCACGGCGAGCAGGGCCACGGAGGCGGTCACTAGGGATATTTTCGCCGGGTGCGCCCGGCTTCGATGACGGACGCGAATCTAGCGAGCAACTGAGTCAGGCAGAAAGGTCAGGAGGACAGGAATTATGGATGCGCTCTTCTCGGTGTTGGGTCAGACCGCCGTCGGCGACAGCGGCTTGAAGGCCATCGGCGCGGGTCTCTCGATTGGCGTCGGAGCCATCGGCCCGGGCATCGGCATCGGCATGCTGGTGGCGCGCGCGATGGAGGCCCTGGGCCGCAATCCGGAGGCCGAAAACTCGATCAGGACGAACATGATCCTGGGCATCGCCTTCGCGGAAGCGATCGCGATTTACGCCCTGATCGTGGCCGTCATCATCGCCTTCGTCCTCTAGCGGTTCGAATCGGAGTACAGGGCCGGAGACCGCGCCGCGGTCTCCGGATACTCCATTGGTAGAGCCAAGGGGGTCTGCGTGGATGCACTAGGGATCAACCTACCTGGTCTGGTCGCCCAGATCATCAACTTCACCATCCTGCTGACGGTGCTGTACCTCTTGCTGTACAAGCCCGTGACACGGATGCTGGACCAGCGCGGCGAGCGGATCAAGGAAAGCCTGGAACAGGCCGACCGGATGAAGGCGGAAAGCGCCGAAGCCGAAGAGGCCGTGCGGAAGCAGATCGAGGCGGCCCGCGAGGAAGGGCGCGGCATCGTGGCCCAGGCGACGCAGGTCGCCGAGCGGGTCCGCGAGGAGGCCCGCGAGCAGGCGCGCCGCGACGCGGAGCAGATCACGGCCCGGGCCCAAGCCGACATTCAACGTGAGCGGGACGAGGCCTTGGAGCGCCTGCGAGCGCAGTTCTCCGACCTCGCCATCCTCGCCGCCGAGCGCGTCATCAATTCCTCGCTGGACGAGGCGCAGCACCGCCAGTTGATCGAGGAAGTGCTCCAAGAGGGCACGCAGAACGGCGCGAGTCAGAACTAGGGAACTTCAAGGAAGCGAGCAGTGCCGTCACCAGGAGCATCGGCAAGACGCTACGCCCAAGCGGCGTTTGAGATCGCCCGCGAGCGCGACACGATGGACGCGTGGGTGAGCGATCTTGAGGCGCTTGCCGAGGCGGCCGCGCAGGAGGGCTTCTCCGAGCTAGTGGAGAGCCCGAAGCTGTCGGTCGACCAGAAGC
Organism: Dehalococcoidia bacterium; assembly: GCA_034421515.1. Classification (GTDB taxonomy): domain Bacteria; phylum Chloroflexota; class Dehalococcoidia; order SHYB01; family SHYB01; genus DAOUKH01. The sequence continues at coordinate 25,369 of DAOUKH010000062.1, read as the reverse complement.
GCGAGGCCGTGGCCCAGGTCCTCCCCGCGTTGAGCCCGGAGGGGCTGAACCTGGCGACGCTACTGGTCGCCAAGGGCCGGCTGGCCGCCCTCGCCTTGCCGCTCGCAGCCGAGTTTCACCGGCTGCTCGACGAACATCGCGGCATCGTTCGGGCCGAGGTCGTCACGGCGGTGGAACCGGACCAGGCGGAACGCGGCCGCATCGAGCAGTGGCTCGCGGACGTCACCGGCAAAGAGGTGCGCTTGGAATACCGCACCGACCCGGAACTCGTGGGCGGGATGGTCGTCAAGATCGGCGACCGCGTCGTCGACGGCAGCGTCCGGTCGAAGCTGAACAGCCTGCGCCGCACCCTGCACGAGGGCGCGGCCTAGCAGGCCCGGAGCAAGGAACGACAACTAAGAGCAGGACCAGGGAACGATAAACCCAGGAGGCCGCAGGGGCGGCCAGGGGGCAGAGGCATGGCGGCAAACGACATCGCCGCGATTATCAAGCAGCAGATCGAGCAATACGGCGCCTCCACGACCACCGTGGACGTTGGGACCGTCGTCGAAGTCGGCGATGGTATCGCCCGGGTGCACGGGCTCACCGGCATTAGCTACGGCGAGCTGGTGGACCTGCCGGGCAACGTGCAGGGCATGGCGCTGAACCTTGAAGAGGAGACGGTCGGCGTCGTGGTCTTCGGCGATGACTCGGCCATCAAGGAAGGTGACGAAGTCCGCGCGACGGGGCGCGTCGCCGAGGTGCCCGTGGGCGAGGCCATGGTCGGCCGGGTGGTCGATTCACTGGGCCGGCCCATCGACGGCAAGGGCCCGATCAAGACCAGCGAGAGCCGCCCCGTCGAGAAGATTGCCCCTAACGTGGTCACCCGAAAGTCGGTCGACCGTCCGGTGCAGACCGGCCTCAAGGTCATCGATTCGATGATTCCCATCGGGCGCGGCCAGCGCGAGCTCATCATCGGCGACCGCACCACGGGCAAGTCGGCCATCGCAATCGACGCCATCATTAATCAGAAGGGCGGCGACCTGATCTGCATCTACGTCGCTATCGGCCAGAAAGCCGGTAAGGTAGCCCAGACCGTGGGCATTCTCGAGGCTGCCGGCGCGATGGAGCACACGATCATCGTTGCCGCCAACGCCTCAGACTCCGCGGCGCTCCAGTACCTTTCTCCCTACTCCGGCACCGCCATGGCCGAATTTTTCATGGACCAGGGCAAGGACGCCCTGATCATCTACGACGACCTCTCGAAGCACGCCTGGGCCTACCGGCAAATGTCGCTGCTGCTGCGGCGCCCGCCGGGACGCGAGGCCTACCCCGGCGACGTCTTCTATCTGCACAGCCGGCTGCTGGAACGCTCGGCCAACCTCGACGAGGAGTTCGGCGGCGGCTCCATCACCGCCCTGCCCATCATCGAGACCCAGGCCGGCGACGTTTCGGCCTACGTTCCCACGAACGTGATCTCGATCACCGACGGGCAGATATTCCTCGAGGCCGACCTGTTCAATTCCGGGGTGCGCCCCGCGATGAACGTAGGCATCTCGGTGTCGCGGGTGGGCGGCTCGGCACAGACGCGGGCGATGAAGAAAGTGGCCGGCGGCCTGCGGCTCGACCTCGCGCAGTTCCGGGCCCTGGCGGCCTTTGCCCAGTTCGGCACCGCCGACCTCGACGCCACGACCCGCGCCCAGATCGAGCGCGGCCAGCGCATGACAGAGCTTCTGAAGCAGGGGCAGTACGGCCCCTACTCGCTTGCCGAGCAGGTCGCGGTGCTCTACGCGGGCGTCAACGGCTTCCTCGACGACGTGCCGGTCGAGAAGGTCACCGCCTTCGACGCGGCCTTCGTCGAGTTCATGCGCACCAACCACCCCGAAATCCTTGCGGCCATCACCGAGTCGAACGACGTCCCCGACGAGACCGGTGAGCAACTGAAAGCCGCGATCCAGGAGTTCAAGGACTCGGTTCCCTACTAGGGGGAGCCTCCGCTAAAGCTGGACTATGGCGAACCTGAGGACCATACGGCGGCGCATCCGGAGCGTCGAGAATACGGCGAAGATCACGCGCGCCATGGAGATGATCGCGGCGTCGAAGATGCGCCGCGCCCAGGAGCGCGTGCTGGCCGGACGGCCTTACGCCGATAAGCTGCAGAGCGTCCTCGGACACCTCGCGGCCCAGTCGGAGAGCCTGGAAGACCTGCACCCGTTGCTCGAAAAGCGGGAGGTGCAAAACGTCCAGATCCTGCACGTCACCCCCGACCGCGGGCTGACCGGCGGGCTCAACTCGAACCTGAACCGGAGGGCCTCGCAGTTCGTGCTCGAAGAGAAGCTGCCCGTCTCCGCTGTCACAATCGGCAAGAAGGGCCGCGACTTCCTCATCCGCTACGGCCAGAACGTCACGGCTTCCTTCACCGACATAGGCGACCGCTTCGAAGTCCCCGACATCCAGCCCATGACCCGGCTCATCACCGACGCCTACACGTCGGGCGAGGCCGACCGCGTCTATCTGATCTATGCCGAGTTCGTCTCGATGGTGGTGCAACGGCCCGTGGTGCGGCAGCTGCTGCCGATCGAGCCGGAGGCGGCGGACGACGGCGCCGCGGCGCATGCGACCTACATCTACGAGCCGGACGCCGCCGGCGTCCTTCGCGAGTTGCTGCCGCGCTTCGTCGACGTGCAGGTCTACCAGGCCCTGCTCGAAGCGAACGCGAGCGAGCACTCCGCCCGCATGGTCGCCATGCGCAACGCGACGGACAGCGCCAACGAAATGATCCAAGGACTCACACTCGAAATGAACAAGGTCCGCCAGGCCACGATTACCGGCGAGCTGCTCGACATCACCGGCGGCGTCGTGGCGCTGGAGGGATGAGGATTCTTCGAACGACAGGAACGGCTCTCCTGGAGAGGGAGGAACGAGATGGCAACCGGTAAAGTGGTGCAGGTAATCGGCACGGTGGTGGACGTGGAGTTCGGCGCCGCGGAGCTGCCGGCTATCTACAACGCGCTCGAAGTCGGCCAGAACGGCGACAAGATCGTCCTCGAGGTCGAGCAGCACATTGGCAACAACTGGGTGCGTTGTCTCGCGCTCGGCGCCACCGAGGGCCTGACGCGCGGCGCGGAAGCCGTCGACACCGGCCAGCCCATTGCCGTCCCCGTCGGGCGCCCTTCCCTCGGCCGCCTGTTCAACGTCACCGGCGACGCCCTCGACAACCTCGGCGACGTTGCCTCCGACGAGAAGTGGCCGATCCACCGGCCCGCGCCTCCCTTCGAAGACCAGGTGACCGAGGCCCAGGTGCTGGAGACGGGCATCAAGGTGCTCGACCTGATGACGCCGTTCGCCAAGGGCGGCAAGATCGGCGCCTACGGCGGCGCGGGCGTCGGGAAGACCGTCGTCATTCAGGAGCTCATCCGTAACATCGCCACCGAGCACGGCGGCTTCTCCGTGTTCGCCGGCGTCGGCGAGCGCTCGCGCGAAGGCAACGACCTCTGGCACGAGATGCAGGAGTCGGGCGTCATCGACAAGACCGTCCTCGTCTTCGGCCAGATGAACGAGCCGCCCGGCGTGCGACTCCGCATCGCCCTCACCGGCCTCACCATGGCCGAGTTCTTCCGCGACCGCGAAGGCCAGGACGTCCTCCTCTTCATCGACAACATCTACCGGTACATCCTCGCCGGCATGGAGGTCTCGGCGCTCCTGGGCCGCATGCCCTCCGCCGTGGGCTATCAGCCGACCCTCTCGACGGAGATGGGCGACCTCGAAGAGCGCATCACCTCGACCAAGAGCGGCTCGATCACGTCGTTCCAGGCAATCTACGTTCCCGCCGACGACTACACCGACCCCGGCGTGGCCACCACCTTCGGCCACCTCGACGCGGTCATCTCTCTTGACCGCGACCTCGCATCCCAGGCGCTCTACCCCGCCGTAGACCCGCTGGTGTCGAGCTCGCGCGTCCTCGACCCGAACATCGTGGGCAAGGAGCACTACGATGCCGCGCAGGGCGTCCGGCTCGTGCTCCAGCGCTTCAAAGACTTGCAGGACATCATCGCGATCCTGGGGATGGAGGAGCTGTCCGAGGAGGACAAGCAGACCGTGTCCCGCGCCCGCAAGATCCAGCGCTTCCTCACCCAGCCGATGTTCGTGGCCGAGCCGTTCACCGGCATCGAAGGCCGGTACGTGCCCGTTGCCGAAACGGTGCGCGGCTTCAACGAAATCCTGGAAGGCAAGCACGACGACATCCCCGAGCAGGCCTTCTACATGAAGGGCACGATTGAGGAGGCCGTCGAAGAGGGCCAGAAGATGCTGGCCCGCAACTAAGAGGCCCGACCGCCCCGCGTGGGAAGAGAGACATGGCGAAGCTGAAGATCGAGATCGTCACCGCCGAGCGCACCGTCCTCGAAGCCGAGGCCGACATGATCATCGCGCCCGGGACCGAAGGCCAGCTCGGCCTGCTGCCGCGTCACGCTCCGCTGCTCACCATGCTTGAACCGGGAGAGATTCGCCTCAAGGACGGCGGCCAAGACACGCTGACCTTCGCCGTCGCGGGCGGCTTCCTCGAAATTCTGGACAACAAGGTCATCGTGCTGGCGGACTCGGCGGAGCGGGCCGACGAGATCGACCTCGCCCGGGCCGAAGAGGCGATGCGGAAGGCCCAGGAGCGAATCGCCTCCCACGCCACCGACCTTGACCTGCAGCGCGCCCTCAACTCGCTACGCCGGGCGAACATCCGCCTGAAGGTGGCCCGCCGGCGCCGCGCCACCGGCGCTCCGGAGCCGCCGCGCCGCTAAGGCGCGCCCGTCGCTTCCTTACTCGTCCGCGCCCTGCCGCGACGCCAGGTGGTAGGTCATCGTCTGGAGACCCAGGACGGGGTCGATGTTGCGCACCCGCACGTCCTCGGGGGCCTGCGGAGCGATCGGGGCGTAGTTCAGGATCGCCTTCACGCCGCACTCGACGAGCTGATCGATGACCGATTGCGCCGTCTGCGCGGGCACCGCGACGATGGCGATGTCGATCTGCTGGGTGCCGATCACCGCGGGCAGGTCGTTGGTCGAGAGGACGTTGAGGTGCGCCAGCTCGCGGCCGATCTGGTCGGGGTCGTTGTCGAAGGCCGCGACGACGCGGAAGCCCTCCGGGCCGAATCCGGGGTAGTTGATGATGGCCCGCCCGAGCCGGCCCACGCCGATCACGGCGGTGTTCCATTCCCGGTCGAGCCCTAGGACGCGGCGTAGCTCGCCGACAAGGTATCCCACGTTGTAGCCCCGGCCCTGCTTGCCGAAGCGCCCGAAGTAGCTCAGGTCTTTCCGTATCTGCGCCGGCGTGACGCCGAGGCGGTCGCCGAGCTCGCGAGAGCTGACGACCTCGATGCCGTCGTCGCGGAGCTGGGCCAGCACCCGCACGTAGAGCGGCAGGCGCAGGATGACGACTTCGGGGATGTTCTGAGGAATCGGGTGTTCTTGGGTCAAACCGTGGCGGGCTCGGGCTGGGCAGGGGCACCCGCTGGCTCCTTTCGACAGAGGTGGATGGCGACGGAGCCGAGGTTCAGCAGCCGCCAGTCGACGCGGGCGAACCCCGCCGCCCGCATGAGACCGGCGAGCGACTCGGGACCCGGGAAGCTTTTGATCGAAGCGGTCAGATAGCGGTAGGCGCCGGGGTTGCCGGTCACCGCGCCACCGAGGAGCGGCAGCACGTAGTTGAGGTAGGGACGGTAGAGCGTGGAGACGATGGCCGAGGGCGGGTGGGTGAACTCCAGGCAGAGGAAGCGCCCGGAAGGTTTCAGCACCCGGGCGATTTCGGCCAGACCCCGGCCGAGGTCGGTGAAGTTGCGGACGGTGAAGGCCGCCGCAGCGCCGTCGAAGACGGCGTCGGCGAAGGGGAGGCGAAGGGCGTCGGCGAGGACGTGGGAGATGTCGAGGCCGCCGTTGGCCTCCCGGGCGCGCCGCGCGCTGATCTGGAGCATGGGGGCGCTGAGGTCGCAGGCAGTGACCGATGCCCCTGCGGAAGCGAGGGCGAGCGATAGGTCGCCGGTGCCCGATCCCACGTCCAAGATGCGCTCCCCTGCAACCGGCCCGAAGTCGTTGATCGCTTCCCGGCGCCAGCTCCGGTCGCGCCCCAAGCTGATGACGCGGTTTCCAAGGTCGTACCTCGGAGCGATGCGCCCAAACAGGCGGCGAACGTAGCCCGTCTTCTCCGCGTCTGATGGCCTGTCCATGGCTTGTGAGGACACTACGCGAAAGAACCGCCGGATTGCTACAGGATTCACAATTCTAAGGAGACTCCGGCGAAAGCGTCAATCGCGTCAATGTAACGAACAGGTGAACGCGAGGGGTATAATCGGTGGGCCATGCACGTGGGCGTCTGCAGACTCTCCCTGAGAATCCCCGAGAACGACAACATCAAGGGGAAGCGGCGAGTGGCCCACTCGATTTCCTCCAAGGTCCGCGCGAAGTTCAACGTTGCCATTGCCGAGATAGAGGACCAGGAGGCATGGCAGCGGCTCACCTTTGGCCTGACGTGCGTGAGCAACGATGGACGGCACGCCAACTCCATGCTGTCGAACGTCGTGCGTTACATTGAGCGACAGCTCGGCGACGTGGAGCTGCTGGACTACGAGATAGAGATCATCGACGGCGCCTAGCCGCGGCCCTGTTCGCGCCGGACGCCGCGCTCTGAGCGAGACGGTGGATACGCAGGCCTTCCTTGCGCGCGTTCGTGAGCAGGACTGGTATAAGGGCCAGATCGTGCATCTGGAAGACGTGCGAGTGCGTCCCGTCCGCCACCGGGAACTCGACGGACGGCTCCCCGACGCGCTTGAGGCACGGCTAGATTCGCTGGGACTGCTGCCCCTCTACGAGCACCAGGCGCGGGCCGTCGAGGCGCTTCGCGAGGGGTCGAACGTCGTCGTCGCCACCGCCACGGCTAGCGGCAAAAGTCTCTGCTACCACGTGCCGGTACTCGAACGTCTGCGCCGAACGCGAGGCTCGCGGGCGCTCTACCTCTTTCCCACCAAGGCTTTGGCTCAAGACCAACTGCGCAAACTGCGTGAGCTCGGCGCGTTCATGGACCCGCCGCTCCGCTGTGCGACGTACGACGGCGATACGGAGAGCCGCGACCGGGCCGAGATACGCCGCGCCGGTCAGGTTGTCATAACCAATCCGGACATGCTCCACCTTGGCATCCTCCCCAACCACGTCGGGTGGAAGCGATTCTTCGCCGGGCTCCGCTACGTCGTCATCGACGAGAGCCACGTCTACCGCGGCGTCTTCGGATCGCACGTGGCCAACGTCGTGCGGCGTCTACGCCGCGTCTGCGCCCTCTACGGCGGCGCGCCGCAGTTCGTGCTGTGCTCGGCGACGGTGGCGAACCCGGGAGATCATGCCGAACGCCTGACGGGTCTGCCCTTCGAGGTCATCGACGACGACGGTTCGCCGTACGGCGGGAAGGACTTCGTGCTCTGGAACCCGCCGCTCATCGACGAGGAGCAGACGGCGCGGGGCAGCCCCAACTCCGAGGCGACGAACCTCTTTTCCGAGCTGGTGAAGGGGGACGTCCGCACCATCGCCTTCAGCCGCAGCCGCAAGACCGCCGAGCTCGTCTATAGCTACACCCGCGACCGGTTGAAGCAGGAGTCGGTCCCGCTGTCCCGGCGCGTCCGCGCCTATCGCGCGGGGTATCTTGCAGAAGACCGCCGCGCCATCGAGCAGGGGCTCTTCGAGGGCTCGCTCTTGGGTGTGTCGGCAACCAACGCTCTTGAGCTTGGCATTGACGTGGGCGATCTCGACGCCACCGTGCTCAACGGCTATCCGGGCACGATCGCCAGCGCCTGGCAGCAGGCGGGCCGCAGCGGCCGTGGCGGCGAACGCTCTCTCAGCGTGATGATCGCCTCCGACAATCCCCTCGACCAGTACCTCATGCGCCACCCCGACGCCTTCTTCGGCAAACCGCAGGAGCACGTGCTGATCGCGCCCGCCAACCCCTATGTCCTGGAACCGCACCTTACCTGCGCCGCCTTCGAGGCTCCACTGGAAGCGAAAGACGAGGCGATCTTCGGCGAGGAGATGCGCGGATTGCTGCCGCACATGGAGCAACAGGGCATCGTCCACGAAGCGCGGGACCGTTGGTTCCCCGCTCCCGGCGTCGTCTATCCCGCCGAGCACGTCGACATCCGCTCCGCGGGCGGCGACCGCTTCCTCGTGGTCGAGGAGACAAGCGGGGCGCTCATCGAGCACGTCGATGCCTCGATTGTATTCTCGCAGCTACACCCGGGCGCCGTCTACCTACATCAGGGCGAGCCGTTCTTCGTCACCGAGCTTGACCTGGAGGCGCGCACCGCTCATCTCCGGCCCCACGAAGACCCCTACTACACCACCACGCGACACGTCACTGACATCGACATCGACCGGGTCGCGTCGCGGAAGCGCGTGAAAGGGGTCGACGTCTTTCTTGGGACGGTAGAGGTGGCGCGTACCGTCATTGGCTACCTGCGCAAACAGCAGCTCACCGACTCGGTCATCGACGACGTGCCGCTCGAACCACAGACCCGGTCCTTCCAGACGACGGCGCTCTGGTTCGATATTGCCGACTCGGCGCTCGCCGAGATCGACCGCCTGAAGCTCGACGTCCCCGGCGGGCTGCACGCCGCCGAGCATGCGGCCATCGGGATGCTGCCTTTCTTCGCCATGTGCGACCGCGCCGACATCGGCGGGGTCTCCACGGCCCTGCACGCCGACACCGGCAAGCCGCAGATCTTCATCTACGACGGCCACCCGGGCGGCGTGGGCATCGCCGAGAAGGGCTACGACCTGATTGAGGAGCTGTGGGGGACGACGCTGCGGGCCATCCGCGAGTGCCCCTGCCGCGAGGGCTGCCCCTCCTGCATTCAATCGCCCAAGTGCGGCAACAACAACGAGCCGCTCGACAAGCGCGCGGCGGCTGTGATTCTCGAACGCCACCTCCAGGGTTCGGGCCGTTGAGCCGGCTTGCTACCATGAATGGGCAGTTTAGGATGAATGCCGGGTGAGGACGCGGTGAAGCCCTTCAGGCCATGGACGTTGCTCGAGCGCGATGGGCGGGACTACGCCTTCGGCGGGATAGTTCGCCCCGTCGCGCGCTTCATCAAGACCGAGCAGCTCTCTTCCCTCATCCTGTTGGTGGCGACAGCGGCGGCGCTCATATGGGCCAACTCGCCCTTCGATCACGAATATTTCGAGTTCTGGCATACCGAGCTTGGATTCGACGCCGGTCTCTTCAGTGTCCATCTGACGCTCGAGAAGTGGGTCAACGACGGGCTGATGGCCATCTTCTTCTTCGTCATCGGGCTCGAAATCAAGCGAGAGTTCGTCCACGGGGAGCTCCGGGAACGGCGGAAAGCCGCGCTTCCCATGATGGCCGCCGTCGGCGGCATGGTCGTGCCCGCGCTCATCTTCTTCGCCTTCAACGGTACGGGCGAAGACGGGCGCGGCTGGGGCATTCCGCTCGCCACCGATATCGCCTTCGCCCTCGGCGTGCTCGGCCTGCTCGGCCGCTCCCTCCCCGCCGAGCTACGCATCTTTCTTCTCGCCCTCGCCGTCGTGGACGACATTGGCTCGATTCTCGTCATTGCCGTCTTCTACACCGGCAGCGTGGACCTACAGGCCCTGGGGTGGGGGGTGCTGCTCCTCGGCATTATCGTAGCGGCGAACCGCTTCGGCGTCCGGACCGTTGGTCTCTATATGGCTCTTGGCGCACTTTTCTGGGTCGCGCTGGAAAAGTCGGGGATTCACGCCACCATTGCCGGCGTGATCCTTGGCCTGCTCACCCCAGCGCACGCGCACTACAACCCCTCGGGCTTCCGTCCTGCTATGGAGTCGCTGGCGCGCCGCTACGAGGCTGCCAACCAGCGGCATGATGAAGCCGAGGCCGGCGCCGCTCTTGTCGAAATAGACGACCTGGTGGAGGGGAGCGAGTCGCCGCTGGAACGGCTTGAGCGGCAGGTGCATCCATGGAGCAGCTATCTGATTCTGCCGTTGTTCGCGCTGGCGAATGCCGGCATCGTCCTTTCCGGCGGGGCGCTGTCCGACGCCTTCTCCAACTCGGTCACCTACGGCGTCATTGCCGGACTGGTGGGTGGGAAGACACTGGGCGTGACGGCCTTCACCTACCTTGCGGTCAAGAGCGGCATCGCCGTACTGCCGCAGGGAGTCACCTGGACGCACATCATCGGGACCGCCATGCTCGCCGGCATCGGCTTTACCGTCTCGATCTTCATCGCTCACCTGGCCTATGACGGCCCGCTCGCCGACGACGCCAAAATCGGGGTATTGGCCGCTTCGATCATCGCCGGCGTCGGCGGCTACTTGTTCCTCAGGACCTTTGGCGCCCGCGCCCCGGCGAAGCAGGACGAACAAAGCGCGGCGTCATGAGGGTCCGCGTCCTCGGCGCGCACAACGCCGCTTCGGCCACCACCGCGCCGGTCTCCCTGCTCGTCGACGAGGTCATCTGCATCGACGCGGGCGCGGTCCACACCGCACTGACCATCGAGGAGCAGCGCCGCGTCCGCGCCGTGCTGCTTACGCACCGTCACTTCGACCACATCCACGGTGTCCCGCTGCTCGCGATCAACACGGCCGGCCACGGCCTCACCCGCGTCTATGGGCTGGAGTCGGTGCTGGCCGAGCTTCAGGAGCACCTGATCAACGGCGTGCTCTACCCGGACTTCCTACCCAGCGGCAAGCTGCCCTCCCTCGACCTTCGTCCCATCGAGCCGTTCGAGGAAATCGAGATCGAAGGACACACCGCGCTCGCCGTGCCCGTCGAACACGGCGTCGACGCGGTGGGCTATGAGGTCCGTTCTGCGGACGGGCGGAGCATCTTCTACACGGGCGACACCGGCGGCGGTCTGGCGTCCGCGTGGGAGCACGTATCGCCCGACGCCTTGTTCTGCGAGGTGACCCATCCCAACGGCCACGGCGCCGGATCGAAGCACCTCACACCGGCCCGTTTCGAGGCCGAAATGGCCGCCTACCTGGAGCGGAAGCCGGCCCCCGCGCGGGTGATCGCCGTCCACATGACGCCCTGGTTAGAAGAGGCGATCGCGGCGGAACTGGGGGAGGTCTCCCAGCGCCTTAGCGTGGAAATTGAACCGGCCTACGAGGGCATGGCCGTCGAAGTCTAGGCGCCCTCAGGCGATGCGGTAGAGCCGCGCGGCATTCCCCCGCGTGAGCTTCTCGACCACGGACGGCTCGAGTCCGACGTGGTCGTCCCCAATCCGCTCCTTGGAGTGCGGCCAACTGCTGCCAGGGTGTGGGTAGTCGGAAGACCACATGATGCTCTCCGGGGCGAAGTCGGCCATCAGCTTGATGCTGTCCGGGTCGCCGAGGTAGGTGGTGAGCACCTGCCGCCGGTACAACTCCGAAGGCGGGACTTCGGGGCGGAAGTCCTTGAACGTGCCACGGTACTTGTGGAAGACCTCGTCCATCTTCGTGATCAGGAAGGGGATCCACCAGAGGCCCGACTCTCCCAGCACGATCTTGAGGCCGGGGTGGCGCTCCAGCATGCCGCAGAAGCAGATGCTGGAGAGCACTTCGTCCAACTGCAGGGCTGAGACGGAGACGTAGGCGCCCATCATCCAACTGGAGGGGCGCGACCGCAGGCTGTGCGTTCCCGCTTGGGCGAGGTGGACGGAGACCGGCATCTCCCTGGCGTCCGCCTCCGACCAGAGCGGCTCCCAACATGGATCGAAGATGGGGCGGTCCTCTTCGGTGTGGTCGAAGATCGCGCCGCGGTGGCCGAGATCGGCGGTGCGGCGAAGCTCGCCGGCTGCCTCCTCGGGGTCGTGGGTGGGGAGCACTGCCAGGTTGTGGATGCGTCCGCCGGCGGCCTGGTCGAACTCGGCGGTCCAGTCGTTGTAGACCTTGATGCACTCGCGGCGCAGCTCCGGGGTCAGGGCGGGGATTCCCTTGAGGCCAGGGTAGATGACCTGGGCGTAGACGCCGTCGGTGTCCATGTCCTCCAGCCGCAGGGCGGGAGTCGAGGGGCGGACGGTCCAGTCGCCCGGGATGCCGGCGCGCTCGAAGAGGCCGGGCATGGAACCGGGGCGTCCGGGGCCGTGCGGGCCCCAGCGCGCGCCGTCCGCCTCCCAGATGGGGCCGCGTACCGGGTCGTCGACGACGCGCGGAGCGGCGTCCCTGAACTCCGATGGGAGGCGGCTGCTCCAGAGGTCGGCCGGCAGCTCGTTGAGGTCGAGGTGGTCGTCGGCGGAGATGTAGGTTGGGGTGGTTGTGGTCATTTCGTCGTGCATCCTCTCGGCGGCGTGCCGCGCCCGTCAATACTAGTACACTACGGCCATGAGGCGCGCCGCTTTCGTCTACGACGATCAGGTCTCCCGCCACGTGCTTCGGGAGGACCACGTGATGCGTCCGACGCGCCTGCGGTACACGCACGACCTGCTCGACGCCTACGGCGCGTTCGAGCGTTCCGACAAGGTCGCGCCGCGCCAGGCGTCGCTCGACGAGATCGGGTGGTTCCATACCAAGGAATACGTCCACGCCGTCCAGGCGATCAGTGGCGGGGAGAGCGGGGTGACGCCGGAGCGTTACAACTTCAGCGCGAACGGCGACAATCCGCCCTACGAGGGCATGTTCGAGGCGTCGGCGCTCTCCACCGGCGGGTCGTTGGTTGCGGCGGAACTTGTCGCGGACGGCAGCGTGGACGTGGCCTTCAACGTGGCGGGCGGCCTGCATCACGCGGCCGCGGGCCATGCGTCCGGCTTCTGTATCTTCAACGACCCCGTCATCGCCATCGAGGCGCTGCGCCGCAAGGGCCTCAGGGTGATGTACGTCGATATCGACTGTCACCACGGCGACGGGGTGCAGGCGGCGTTCTACGACGCCAACGACGTGCTGACGCTGTCGATGCACGAGTCGGGGCGCTACCTCTTTCCCGGGACGGGCGAGGTCGGCGAGCTCGGCGCGGGCGAGGGCCGGGGCTTCTCGGTGAACGTGCCGCTGGCTCCCTACACGGGCGACGAGACGTTCCACTGGGCGTTCGACGCCGTCGTGCCACGGATCGTGGAGGCGTTCGCCCCGGACGTGCTGGTGACGCAGCTGGGGATGGACACGCACTTCGACGACCCGATCACGCACCTCGCGATGACCGTGCAGGGCCACGGCAAGGCGGTGCGCAAGCTCGGCGGCATGGTGGGGAAGTGGGTCGCGCTCGGCGGGGGCGGCTACGACATGTCGGCGGTGGCGCGGGGCTGGGCGCTCGACTTCGGGGTGATGATGGGTAGCGACCTGCCGGACGCGATACCGGATTCCTACTCGGCGGAGTACGGCCTGAGCCGCCTCCGCGACGCGGAGCCCGCCGTCGATCCGCGGCACCAGGAGGTGGCACGGGCGTTCGCCGAGGCCTCCGTCGCCGAGGTGAAGCGGCTCGTCTTTCCCTTCCACCGGCTCGCTTGACCCCTGCGCGCGGCCCGCGTACATTCGCCCTGCTCCCGTCCGGTCGAGCAGGACGTCGTAGGAGCGAGGAGGCCGCGATGCCGATGATCGAAGAGCAAGAGGGCGGCGCCAGGCTGGTGATCGTCCATCAGGACGAGTATCCCTACTCCGAGGTGCGAAGCCAGAACCACGGCGACCGGCGCGTCGGCGTGCATCTGAAGAACCTGTTGCGCACGCCGGAGTACGTGATCAACATCGCCATCTACGACCCCGGGATGGTGCTCGAGCGCCACGGGCACGCGAGCAGCCACGTGATCTACGTGATCGAGGGGTTCGTCGACGTGGGCGGGCATGACGCTCCCGCCGGCTCGGTGATCCTCCTCGAGCACGGCGCGAAGTTCGGGCCGCTCATCGCGGGGCCGGAGGGCTCGTTACTGTTCGAGGTCTATCTGGGCGACTCGCAGCCCATGCCAGCTGATCCGGAGGGGTTCCTCAAGCTGCTGGAATCGATGGGCATTGAGCCGCTGCCGCACCCGGAGTACGAGTACCCGGCCGACCGCGCGTAGCGGAGCGCTAGAGCTTCGCCAGGTAGTCGACGCAGGCCTTGATGATGGCCTCGTGGCCGCGCTCTTGGAGCGCGGGGCCGACGACCTCGATGTCGTAGAAGCCGCCGTAGCCGGCCGCTTCGAATGCCCGCACGATGCGGTCGCAGGGAATGACACCCTCGCCAAGAGGGACGCGCGACGGGGTGCAGAAATCGCCGGCCGGCTGATCGTCGACCTGTACCAGGAAGATCCGGCCGGAGCGGCGGGCGATGTTGTCGTAGCAATGCCGCTCGACCCAGGCGTTGTTCATCTCGAAGAGGACGCCGAACTGCGGTGAGTTGATCCGCTCGGCGAGGTCCAAGGCGTCGTGGAGGGTGTGGCAGAAGCCGAGGTCGTAGCGGAGGCAGGTGTTCGGCTCCAGAGCCACGCGCGTCCCGTTGTCGCGGACGGAGGGGAGGAATCGGTCGAGGAGCGCGACGAACTCCTCTTCCGCCTCCTCGTAGCTCAGCCTTCCTCCGCTGCCCGCGAGGAGCGGCATGCACTCCGCGCCCATGCGCCCGGCCAGCTCCGTCGTTCGCTTGCTGCGTTCGATTTGCTCTGGCCATTTGGCGCGGTCGTCGAGGGAGAACATGCCGGCGCCCGTCGCCGCCGCGACGGGGAGACCGGAGTCGGCGAGCAGCTTGAGGCCCTCTTCGACGCCGAAGGCCTCCAACTTCATCACCGGTACGGTGAGGCCGTCCATGCCGAGCCGCTGGGCCAGATCGACGTCGTGGTCGAGGGGCAAGCCGTAGCTCATCAGACCGTTGAACGTGAGTTTCATAGCGCCTCCCGCCGCATCAGACGGCAGGGGCATTCTAGAAGTGGGGCCGATGGGTGTCCAGGCAGCCCCCGGCTCGGTTGACGCTGCTGAAGCCGCCGCCTACAGTGGCCGATGCGCAGCCCGCCCCTCCCAAATCAATCGCCTTCATGAGCCCCGCGCAACGTACAACGTCCCCGGACTGGCGCTCGCACTACGAGTCGCGGACGGTCTCCGCCGAAGAGGCGGTGTCGGCCATCAAGGACGGAGACCGCGTCGCGTTCACCTCGGGGAATGAGCCGACGGCCCTTTCGCTGGCGCTGCTGGCGCGGGCCGACGAGCTCCGCGGGGTGACCCTCTTTTTGCCTACGCCCAGCCGCGACCTGGGCTGGTACGACCCGGGATTCGAGGAGAGCTTCGAGATCGAGATCGGCTACATCCTCCCCGTGGTGCGGGAGATGGTCGCCGAGCGGCGCTGCGACTACACGGTGCAGACGCTGCTCGTCGAGTACGGCCCGCTCGACGAGGCTCCCGACGTGGCCCTGGTCGAGGTCTCGCCGCCCGACGAGTCGGGCTATTGCAGCTTCGGGGCCTCGCTGTGGAATAAGCGCGAGCAGATCGAGACGGCGCCGCTGGTGCTCGCCGAAGTCAACGACCGGCTCATCCGCACCGGCGGGGAGAACTACGTCCACGTCTCCGAGGTCGACTCCTTCACCCCGCACCAGTCGAGCGGACGGCGGCCGGGCGCGACCGACCTGCTGGGGCGGAAGAACGTCGAGCCCGGCGCCGTCGAGCGGGCGATCGCGGAGCACGCCGGCGCGTTGATCGAGGACGGCGCGACGCTCCAGATCGGCGTGGGCAGCACCTCGGAATGGGTGGCGCGGCTTGGGGTGTTGAGCGAGAAGAACGACCTGGGCTGGCATTCGGAAACGACCCCAAACGGCGTCATCAAGCTGGTGCGCCGGGGTGTGATCAATGGCCGCCGCAAGACCCTGCACACGGGGCGGGTCGTCGCCACGGCGGCGGGCGGCGGCGACGCCGACGACATGGCGTTCGTCGACGGCAACCCTATGTTCGAGCTGTATCCGGCGAAGTACGTCCTCGACCCTCGGACGGTGGCCGCCCACGACGGCATGACCTCGGTCAACAGCGCGCTGTCGATCGATCTCACGGGACAGATCGCGGCGGAGTCGCTGGGGCCGGCGTTGGTGAGCGGGACCGGCGGGCACCTCGCCTTCGCCATCGGGGCGTCGCTTGCCAAGGACGGCAAGTACATCACGGTGATGCCCTCGACGGCGCGCGGGGGGACGGTCTCCCGCATCACGCCGCAATTCGAGCCCGGGGTCATCGTGACCGTGCCGCGCACGCTGGCGCACTACGTGGTTACGGAGCACGGCGTCGCCGACCTGAAGGGGAAGACGCAACGGCAGCGGGCCGAGGCCCTGGTCGAAGTCGCGCACCCCGACTTCAGGAGCGAGCTGCGCGCCGCGGCCCGGAGCTACTTCTGGCCCTAGCGGCCCGACCTAACGAAATCTGGAGGCAACCATGACGGAGCGGCAAGGCGTGCTGGTTGAAGGCACGATCAACGAGGCGGCGCTGGAGGTCTTTCGGTCGCGGGTCGGGGCGCGGCTGCGCATACCGAACGTGTTCAATGAACATGTGACGCCGGAGGCGATCCGGAAGTTCGTCAACGGGATCGGCGACACGAATCCGCTGTACCTCGACGCCGACTATGCCGCGGGCACGCGCTTCGGCGGGCTCGCCGCGCCGCAAAACTGGGTCTACAGCGTCTTCCCGACGTGGGTGCTCCAGGGGCTCCCCGGCGTGCACGCCTTCCATTCGGGCAACGATTGGGAGTTCTACCGCCCCATGCTGGTCGGCGACAAGATCACGCCGGAGTCCGACTTCACCGGCTTCGAGGAGAAGCAGAGTAGGTTCGCCGGGCGGTTCATCATGGAGTACCAGGAGGCCCGCTACCGGAACCAGCGGGGCGAACTGGTCGCCAAGGCGAAGACCTGGCTCGTCCGCGCCGAGCGCCCCGCCGCCCGCAAGCAAGGCAAGTACAGCCAGACGGTCCTACCTCACCCGTGGACCGATGACGAGTTGGAGGCCATCGAAGCGGAGACGCTTGCGGAGCGCCCGCGCGGCGGCGAGGTCCGGTACTGGGAGGATGTCGAGGTGGGCGACGATCTGCCGCCCATCATCAAGGGGCCGCTGGGGGTCACCGACATCGTGGCGTACTGCGTCGGTGCGGCGCCGGTGCAGATCATGGCGCACGGGTCGGCGCTGCGCGAGTACGCTCGCCATCCCGCGTGGGCCTTCCGTGACCCCGAGACGAACGCACTGGAGCCGGTCTACGGGGTGCACTACAACAAGCAGGCGGCGAAGTCGGCGGGGCTTCCCTTTCCCTACGACGCCGGGGCCCAACGCCACGCCTGGCAGATCCAGCTCTTCCTCAATTGGATGGGGGACGAGGGCTGGCTCAAGCGCAACTACGGCGAGTACCGCAACTTCGTCTATCTTTCGGACGCCGTGCGGTTCACCGGCAAGGTCGTCAAGAAGTACATCGACGACGACGGGGAGCCGGTGGTGGACATCGAAACGTCGGCGGTGAACCAGCGCGGGGACAACGTGCTGCCCGGCAGCGGCACGGTGGCCCTGCCCTCGCGAGAGCGGGAGACGTGGCCGCTGGCGCACCGGCTGCCTTCGGCGTAGCGGCGTTCAGAGAACTCGCGCGCCGGACAGGATCACCAGCAGCCCCAGCGCGGGACGCATGACGCGGTCGGGTGCGACGACGGCGAGCCGCGCCCCGATGAGGACGCCGGGGACGGAGCCCGCGAGCAGGTTGCCGGCGAGGCTCCAATCGACGTTGCCGACGCCCCAGTGGCCGGCAGAGGCCACGCCGGCGAGGACCATGGCGTGGAAGATGTCCGTGCCCACGATCCGGTTCATGGGCAAGGGATAGAAGAGCGAGAGCACGGGCACGACGAGCGCGCCGCTTCCAATCGAGGTGACACCCACCAGGAAGCCGACGCCAACCCCGAGCAGCACGGTAAACCGGACCCGTTTGTCGAACGGGACGAAGAAGCGGACGTCGGTGCGCTCCTTCTGGCCCTCGCGCCGGTCGAGGAGCGGCCGGGCGATCATCAAGACGCCAGCGACGACCAGCGTGACGCCGAGGACGGTGCGGACCACGCCGGTGGCGTCGAGGTCGTTCTTGTCGAGCAGAGCAACGAGTCCGACGCCGCCCAAGGCGGCGGGAATGCTTCCCAGGCCCAGATAGAAGGCCAGCCGGTAGCTGATGGTCTCCTGGCGCGCGTGTTGAACGGACCCGAAGAGCTTGGTCGCCGCGTTGAAGACGAGGTCGGTACCCACGGCGATGAGGGGGTTCGTCTTGAAGATGACGATCAGCGCTGGGGTGAGAAGGGAACCTCCGCCTATGCCGGTCAGGCCAATAAGCACGCCGACGATAAGGCCGAGGAGGGCGAGGTCGAAGTCCATGAGTGGTAGGCGCGCGAGGTCGGCGCCGGCCCCTGATAGAAATTGTAGGTCAGGGAAAACGGGGCCACAAGCGAACGGATTTTTAAACTGGGGGACTTAGGGGGTTGACAAGGGGATTTCCGGTGGTATAAGTATATGTACGAACTTGTACTTAGGAGGTCGCCATGACCGCCGTGGCAGAGAACCGGAACGTGCAACGGACACTCGCGATGATAGAACGCGACCTCAAGCAGGCCGCCATCGAATACCAGACCTACGGAGCGCGACGGGGCCGGTTGGAGGAACTCCAGAACGCCCACCGCACCTTCAGCGCAGGGGTCTTCCCCAAGCCGGCGTCCGTGATGCCGGTGGGTGCGACGCACATGGCCGCCGAGCGCCGCGCCGCATAGTTCCAGACGGTGTTCGTCTCCAGGGCGCCCGGGTTTCCGGGCGCCCGCGTGTAGAAGGCCCCTGCGGGGGCTCATGCTATAATCCCGCGACTCTCTCCATGGCGGGTAGCGTGGCGGGGCGTAGAGCTTGGATCTGAAAGATGTCCTGCGCCAGGTCCCCGGACTCAACCGGCGGTTTGTCTACTATCTCGAGTCCCAGGGCTACATCAGTCCTAAGCGGCTTCCGAAGCAGCGCATCGACCGCCGCGACTACAGCGAGGATGACCTCGCGGTCGTCCGGGAGACGTGGCGCTACTACTCGCGCGGCCTCTCGCTGCAAGCTGCCGCCCGCCTCGCCACGACGGCCGAACGAGTCGCGGCCTACGTGGGCCTTTCTGCGCCGGCCGGCACGGAGCGGCAGGTCATTGCGCGGATCGCCAAGGCCGACGACGCCGTCGAGGCGGCCGCGGTCTATGCCGACGACTTCAACATCATGGTCAAACTGCTCGTCCGGCGGGATGAGGACGTCTACGAGTTCGCCGCGCCGCTCCTCGCCGAGGGCGCCGTCGACCGGGCCCCGCGTCTGTGGAACGTGGAGCCCGCGCTTGCCCGCGCAGCCCCGAACGGAGGCCCAACCGACATGATGGCGTATCTCTTGATCAAGGCTCCGGGCAAGGATGTCGCCGAGGTGCTTCGCCGTCTCGACGAGATCGAGCAGGTTGTCGAGGCGGGGGCCGTCTATGGCGAGTCCGACATCATCGCGCGGGTCGAGGCCTCGTCGCAGCAGATGCTCGATCACGTCGTGATGGGACAACTGCATGAGATCGAGGCCGTCGAGTCGACGCGCACGTACATCGTCGTCGGGGGCACCCGGTGGGTCCGCGATTAGCGGGCGCAGGCGGCGCGCTCTAGCCCAGGCGTTTGAGCGAAGCGAGCATCACGTCGCTCGTCGGGATGTCGAACTGGTGTGAGGCGCGGTAGATGAACCGCACCTCGCCCGTACGGTCGATGAGCACCGCGGCGGGGTGCGCCATCCTCCAGGAGTCGTAGGAAATCAGGTTGTAGACCCCGTATTGCTTGATGACGGACCGCTCGGCGTCGATGAGCAAGGAAACTTGCTGAGGATTCCCTGCAAGCCACCGCTCGGCGGAGCGCCAGCTCTGGGACGAAATGGCATAGACGCGCACACCGGCGGCTTCGTAATGCGGGGCGTCGCGGCTCAACTGAGCCAGCCATCGGCGGCAGTTCGGTCATATCGTTCCGCGCAGAAAGACGAGCATCACGTCCGCCTCGGCAAGCTCGTCGGCGAGGCGCATCTCCCCGCCGCCGGCTATGGGGAGGGTGAAGTCGGGAGCGCGATCGCCCTCGCGGAGGGTGGCGGTGTAGTCGCGTCCCATGATCAGCCGCTCCCTTTGTCCTAGAACGTGAAGGGGGTCACGCGCTTCGGGCGGTAGAGTCCGCCGCCGGGGGCGGCGCGCCACCCGATGACGTTGGTGCGCTCGGTCTGACTGAGCAGGATGTTCATGAAGTCCGTACCCCGCACCAGCCCCAGGCCGCCGAGGGCGCAGGCGCGCTCGCTGAACGACGTGACGCCGTCGCGGAGGGCGTTGCGTCCGGAGATCACTAGGGGGACGGGCTCGCCGGAGTGCTGGTCGTGGAAGCGGCCGGGCACGAGGTCGCCGGAGACGACGCTCGGCGTGCAGTGATCGGCGGTGACCACCGTCACGACATCGGAATCGCGCAGCACGCCCTCCCGGAGCGCCTCCATGCCCCGGTCCAGGGCTTCGATGGCGTCGCGCTTCTTTTCGGGTTCGGCCATGTGGGCGGTCGCGTCGGGCTCCTTGGTATGGATGTGGACGAAGTCGTAGCCGCCGCCGAGGAACTCGGCCGCTTGGGCGAGGCGGGCGCGGAGGTCGCGCTCGGTGTCGTGATCTTCTTCCTCCCAAGTCTCCATGCCAAGCTCGCGGGCGACGCCGATCAGGATTTCCTCGGAGGTGAGGATCACGGCCTTGAAGCCGTAGCGTTCCTCGAACGAGGGGAGGAGCCTTCGCTGTCCGGCCCACTTGGGGAGGAGGAAGTTCATGGAGAGCTCGCCGCGTTCGGCGCGCCTGCTGTTGACGGGATGGTGGTGGAGGACGCCGTGCGCCCATCGGAGATAGGCGTTGACGGCGTCCGCCGTCTTGGCCGCCGCTGCGGGATCCTCCGCCGAATCCATGGGCTGGGCCGCGATGACGGGCAGGTCGGTGCCGAGCGGGTCGCAGTCGGTGATGGCGTCGCTGACGTTGCCGCGCAGGAAGAGGACGCCCTCGGTGGCGCCGGTGTAGACGAGCTCGATCTCGATGCCGTCGTGGGAGAAGGTGCGGACGGCCTCGGCAAGCGCCGAGGATTCCTCCTCCGGCGCCTTCATCATGCGTTGGACCAACGAGCCGCTGCCGTTGGCGCGCTCGACGCTCGCGAAGCGCGTCAGGCTGACGACCTCGCCGGGCCGGGGGACGACGCCGCGGGCCACGGCGTGGAAGACGGCGCGGCCGGGAAGCTCGCCGTAGCGGTAGCCGAAGAGCAGGGCGTGGCCGACCGGGGTGCCCGCGGCGACGCCGGGACCGACGGAGGTGAAGAGCCCGTTGATACCCTGGGCGGCGATGGCGTCGAGGTTGGGCGTGTGGGCGGCCTCAAGAGCGGTGCGCCCATCGAACTGCGGCGCGGGGCGGTCGCCGAGTCCGTCGAGGGTGATGACCAAGGCTTTCATAGTTGTAGCCCTGCGGGCGTCGCCTCAGTATAGCCTTGGAACCTCGACATAAGAAAACCCGCCGGGGGCGCCGGCGGGCTTTCGACGTTGATGCGTTGTGGGGTCTAGTAGCCGGGGCGCCGTGAGGCCTCCAAGATCGCGTGGGCTTGGTCGCCGACGCCGGCATTCACGCAGTCGGTGAGGCTGGCGTAGATGGCGCGGGAGATCAGCTTCCGATCGAGATCTTCCTGTTCCTCGCGCCGCACGTACTCCTCTTGCTGGCGCACCAAGGACTGCATGCGGTCGAGGAAATGGACCTGGAGGTCGGTCAGGCCGTCCCGGCTGAGCTTCGTTTCATGAAGCTGAGAGGCGTTCTCGAGTTTCTCGGACATCCGGATCACCTCCTATGGCAGCGCGTACGCCAGATTATACGGCACGCGCGCAATGGTCGTATTTCCGGCATGTTTCAAAACCGCGCTAGACTTCGCGGAACTCGCCCTCGACCGTGTCGCCGCCGCCGTCCTCCGGTGGCGGCGCGTCGGCATCCGGCGCGCCGGGGCCGGCATCGGGGTCGGCCTGCTGGCTGTAGACGTGCTGCCCGAGCTTCTGGAGCGCCGCCTGGAGGTCGTCCACGGCGGAGCGGAGCGTGGTCATGTCCTCGGCCTGTAGCGCCGAGCGGACCGCGGCGGCTTTGCCCTCGACCTCCGACTTGAGATCTTCGGGGACCTTGTCGCCGTGCTCCCTTAGCAGGTTATCGGCCTGGTAGGCCATGCTGTCGGCGGTGTTCCTTAGCTCGATCGACTCCCGCTTCTCCTTGTCGGCCTCGGCGTGACTCTCCGCCTCCTTGACCAGACGTTCGACCTCGGAGTCGTCGAGGCCGGAGCTCGGCTGGATGACGATCTTCTGTTCTTTGCCGGTCCCCTTGTCCTTGGCCGACACCTCCAGAATGCCGTTTGCGTTGATGTCGAAGGCGACCTCAATCTGCGGGACTCCACGGGGGGCGGGCAGGATGCCGTCGAGGATGAACCGGCCGATGGACTTGTTGTCCGTCGCCGTGGGACGCTCGCCCTGAAGCACGTGGATCTCGACTTGCGGCTGGTTGTCGGCCGCCGTGGAGAAGGTCTCGGCCTTTGCCGAGGGGATGGTCGTGTTGCGCTGGATGAGGGGAGTCATCACGCCGCCGAGGGTCTCGATCCCCAAGGTGAGCGGCGTCACGTCGAGGAGGACGACGTCGCGCACGTCGCCGGAGAGGACGGCGCCCTGGATCGCCGCGCCGATCGCGACCACTTCGTCGGGGTTCACGCCGCGGTTCGGGTCCTTGCCGAAGTAGTCCTTCACGCGCTGCTGAATGAGGGGCATTCGCGTCTGGCCGCCGACAAGAATGATCTCGTCGACCGACTTGGGGTCGACTTTGGCGTCGGCGAGCGCCTGCTTGACCGAGGCGAAGCTCCGGTCGACCAAATCGCCGACAAGGTTTTCGAGGGTGGCGCGGTTGAGGGTGAGCACGAGGTGCTTGGGCCCGCTGGCGTCGGCGGTGATGAAGGGGAGGTTGATCTCGGTCTGCTGGGTCGAGGAGAGCTCAATCTTGGCCTTCTCGGCCGCTTCCTTGAGCCTCTGGAGGGCGAGGCGGTCCTGGCGTAGGTCGATGCCGTTGTCGCGCTTGAACTCATCGGCCATCCAGTCGAGCAGGCGCTGGTCGAAGTCGTCGCCGCCCAGGTGGGTGTCGCCGTTGGTCGACTTGACCTCGAAGGTGCCGCCGCCGATGTCGAGGATCGAGATGTCGAAGGTGCCGCCGCCCATGTCGTAGACGGCGATAACCTCCTCGCCCTTCTTGTCTAGGCCGTAGGCCAGCGCCGCGGCGGTCGGCTCGTTGATAATGCGCAAGACTTCGAGTCCCGCAATCGTGCCGGCGTCCTTGGTCGCCTTGCGCTGCGAGTCATCGAAGTAAGCGGGGACCGTGATGACCGCCTGCGTGATGCTCTCGCCGAGCTTGGTCTCGGCGTCTTCCTTGAGCTTGCGCAGGATCATCGCGGAGACTTCGGGCGGAGACATGTTCTTGCCGCCCATCGTCACCTGCGCGTCGGCGTTCGAGGACTTGACGACCTTGTACGGGAGCGACTCGATGTCCTTCTGGGCTACCGGGTCGTCATACTTTCGCCCCATCAGCCGCTTGACGGAGAAGATGGTGTTCTCCGGGTTGGTGATGGCCTGGCGCTTGGCGACCTGGCCGACGTAACGCTCGTTGGTCTTGGGGTTGGCGGCGACGATCGACGGCGTGGTGCGGCCTCCCTCCGAGTTTTCGATGACCTCGGGGTCACCGGCCTCAACGATGGCCATAGCCGAGTTCGTGGTGCCGAGATCGATTCCTAGGATTTTCGGCATGTGGCGCCTCCTCCTTCTATTCGCACGTGCGGGCGTTGTGATTGGTCATTGTCGTGGCGGGATGCGGACCCGGTTCGATCCCGTTCACGCCGCCTCGGGGCTTTCCCGGTTCAAGGCGCGCGCCGAAACCGGCTCCATTCCGGTTGACTTGCCGCGGCGCCCTTCGCCTCCTCAGCCACACTGAGACCGAGCTCGCCGAGGAGCCGGTCGATGGCGCCGGCGGCGATTTCCCGCAGCTTTTCGGGGTCCTTCTCGTTCTGCAGCCGCCGCCGGAGAGCGACGAGGCGGTTGATGTGGCGCAGCGCCAGCTCTACGCCGGCAAGGTTCAGGCCCAAGTCGTCGACGAGATACTTGATGAGCCGCAGCCGGGCGATGTCCTCGTCGGAGTAGAGCCGCAGCGTGCCGAGGCGGGGCGGCTCGATGAATCCCGCCCGCTCGTACTTGCGAAGCGTCTGCGGGTGCATGTCGAGGATCTGCGCCGCCACGCTGATGATGTAGAGCCCTTGTCTTCTGCTCTGCATAGGTTCTTTGTCCCGCCCCCTTTCCGGGGGTTCCGTTCACTCTTCTATTCAACCATCATGTCACGGGATTGTCAACGTTTGTATCATGCTGAACGGTAGATGGTATATCATAATGATGTTCTCTAAGTATGGCCTATCTATTGACATGATATGTATCAAGGTATACCCTTACTTTCCAATGTGGCGAGACGAAACCGGAGGCCAAGACGAACGAACCGTCGTATTGACGAGTACAAAGGGTTGACAGCACAGTTTAGGCGGGCTTAGAATCGAGACTGGTTTTGAACCTTTTTCGAAATAAGTGCAGGAAGAAGTCAAAAGACGGCACAATCCAGGGCGCCGGCCCGGCAGCAAAGGAGCGGGACCATGCTCTACTTGAAAAGTTGCACCAAGTGCGGCGGCGACATGTACGAGGACAAGGACTCGTATGGGGCCTTCCACCAATGCCTGCAATGCGGCCTCATCAGGGATCTCGACGCACCGTCGATGTTGCTCACCAAGCAGCTCCAGGACGAAGTGGCCCGAGCGAAGCGGGCGCGCCGCTCCAAGCGTACGAGCAAGGTAGCGGCCGCGTAACCTGAGCCACCGCGCCGCTTTGTAGGAGGCCCGCGCCGGTGCACGCTCTTTGCGGCGGCGCAGCCTCCCGGCCACACGGCCTCATTCGGCTATATACCTGCCCCTAGGGGCAGTGAGAAAAGGCGGACCCCTTCGGGAGTCCGCTCTCTCTATTTCCGAACCGGGGCCGCGGTGGTGGTGACGACGTTCACCGAAGTCGCCGGCTTCGGCTTCTTGCCGGGCCTCGCCGCGTGGTGGCTCTAGCCGCCCCGCGGGCTAGGAGAAGCGCTCTTCCGACCAGGGGTCGGCGTCGTTGTGGTAGCCATGCATCTCCCAGAACCCTGGGCGGTCGGCATCCAAGAACTCCAAGGCCCGCAGCCACTTGGCGCTCTTCCAGGCATAGCGCTTGGGGACGATGAGCCGCAGAGGCCAACCGTGCTCGGGGGCGAGATTCTCTCCGTCGTGCTCGTAGGCGAGCAGCACGTCGTCATCGAGGAGCACGTCGATAGGCAGGTTGGTGGTGTAGCCCCCGTCGCAGTGGGCCATGACGTGGGTCGCGCCGGGCAGCGGCTTGGC
>DAOUKH010000061.1:35000-71640 GCA_034421515.1 Dehalococcoidia bacterium | reverse complement strand
GCGGCGAGCGACGGTATCCCGAACCCGAGGTTGACGCACATGCCGTCTTCGAGTTCTTTGGCGGCCCGGAGGGCCATCGATTCCTTATCAAGCCGGAACTTTTCCACGTTTGCCGCTCCTTGAGCGTGGCCATTCTACCCCAGCGCCGGGGCTATTCCACGGCCCCATTTCTCATACGGCGGCGGATAAGCTACAATGTCTCACGCCCGGCGGGGCGCTGCCTCAGGCTCCCCTGCCTCACCCAACCATGGCGGCGCGGCGCTCCACAGAGACCTACACCATCGACGTCGACATCGGCGGGACGTTCACGGACGGCGTCCTGAGCGATGGGTCGAACGTCCATTGGGCCAAGGTCGACATCACCCCCCACGACCTCACGGAGTGCTTCGTGCGCTGCGTTGAGGAGCTTGCCGCCCTCGCAGGCCTCGACACCGCCGGGCTGCTCGCCCGGTGCTCCGTCGTCCGGCTTTCCAGCACGGTGGCGACCAACATGTTGCTCCAGCGGAACGGACCCAAGCTGGGCATCATGGTGACCGAGGGCACCGAGGAAGCGCTTACCAATGGCGCGGCGGCCGGAGTCTTCGCCGGCATCGTCGATCCCGGCTTGGTCGTCGGGCTCTCCGAGTCCGTGACGCCGTCGGGCGATGTCCGGCGCTCGCTGGACGAAGAGGACGTGCGGCTGGCGATGGAGCGGATGCTCGACGACGGCGCCAGGGGCATCGTCATCAGCTTCGACGGCGCGCTCGCCAACCCCGCCCACGAGTTCCTGGCCCGCCGCGTGGTGAACGGAGAATACCCCCGCTACTATCTCGGCTCGGTGCATACCTGGCTGGGGTCCGAGCTCAGCAGCGGCGACGACCCGCTGCGCCGCAACACCGCAATCCTCAACGGCTATCTCCACCGCGGCGTGGCGACCTCGCTCTACAAGTCGGACGAGCTGCTGCGGCAGGCCGGCTTCAAGCTCCCCCTCCTGGTAGCGCACTCACGGAGCGGGACGGCGCGCGTCGCCAAGACCACCGCGCTCAACACCTACAACTCCGGCCCCGTGGCCGGTCTCGTCGGCTGCGCAAGGCTGGCCAAAGAGCTCTACGGCATCGACGACCTCGTCTCCGTCGACGTCGGCGGCACCAGCGTCGACATCGGCGTCGTGGCCGGCGGCGAGGTGCCCTTCAGCGCCGAGCCCGCGGTCCACGGCATCGCCGTCGGCACCCCGATGATCGACGTCGAGCCCGTCGGCGGCGGCGGCGGCGGCATCGTCAAGGCCGACGGCGATTCCGGCGGCGTCAGCGTCGGCCCCGAGAGCGCCGGCGCCCTCCCCGGCCCCGCCTGCTACGGTCTCGGCGGCAACGACGCTACCCTCACCGACGCCGACGTAATCCTCGGCAACATCAACCCCGATTTCTTCCTTGGCGGCAAGCGGTCCCTCGACGCGGAGCGCGCCCGCGGAGCCTTCCAGCGGCGGGTCGCCCGCCGGCTGAACGTCTCCCTCGAAGAGGCCGCCGACAAGGCCGCCCGTCAAGCGGAGGGCGACGTGGCGAAGAGCCTCGCCGCGGCCCTCGACGCCCGCGGCCTCGACCCCGCCAACGTCACCATGTTCGCCTTCGGCGGCGGCGGCGGCCTGCGCTGCTGCGGCTACGCCGAAGCGGTCGGCATCCGCAAGATCATCGTCTTCCCCTTCGCCGGCGTCGCCAGCGCCATGGGCGCCTCCTTCATGGACGTAGCCCACTTCTACGACGCCACCTTGAACGTCGACCTCGACGAGTCCGGCTCCGTAACCCGCTACAACGACGCCGTCGCCGACCTCAAGGCCCGCGCGGCCCGCGACATGCTCGGCGAAGGCTTCGAAGAAAGCGAAATCGCGTTCGAGGCCGAGGCGGTGATCGAGGCGGGAGACGACCGCCGCACCGTCCCATCGCCCGTCGAGGCCCAATCGCCCGAGCAGTTCCGGAACGGCGCAAAGACGGTGGGCCTCAGGCTGCGCTCGGTCACGCTCCGAGCCGCCTGCGCCACGCCCCGCGTCGCCATCAAGGAGCGCGAGCTCGCGGGGCGCAGCCCCAAGGCCGCGCTGAAGGGCGAGCGCGACGTCTATCGGAACGGCGAGTCCGCTCCGTCGAAGGTCTACGCGGCAGACAAGCTGAAGCCGGGGAACGCCGCCGACGGCCCCGCGATCATCGAGGCCGTCGACTCCACCGTCGTCGCGCCCGCCGGCTGGACGTATAGCGTCGACGCCTTCGGCAACGGCGTACTGGAGCGATCGTCGTGAAGGTCCGCATCACCGAATACCTCGATATCGACCTCGAACAGGAGCTGTGGACGTGCAACCGCTGCGAGCGGGAGCACGGCCCGGCGCGCGAAAACTACAAGGAGTTCATGCTCGTCTACGCGCGCGACCCCAAGACGGTGCACCACCCGCACCTCGACCCCAAGAAGTACCGCTACACGATGAGCTCCGACAAGGAGTGGGTTCGCATCCTGGAGTTCTACTGCCCAGGCTGCTCGGTGATGATCGAGACGGAATACCTTCCCCCCGGCCATCCCATCACGCGTGATATGGAGCTCGACGTCGACGCGCTGAAGCGCAAGCATCTCGGTCCGGACGGTGCGGCCTCATGAGCTTCACCATCGACATCGACATCGGCGGCACGTTCACCGACTGCGTGCTCGTCGGGCCCGGTGGGATCATGCGCAGCAAGACCCCCACCACGGCCTACGACCTCAGCGTCGGCTTCCGTCGCGGCATCGAAGACCTCGCCCGCCAGGTCGACCTCTCCTCGGAAGA
The DNA here is from genome assembly GCA_034421515.1 of Dehalococcoidia bacterium. Lineage (GTDB taxonomy): Bacteria > Chloroflexota > Dehalococcoidia > SHYB01 > SHYB01 > DAOUKH01. Next base: position 68,861 of record DAOUKH010000061.1, on the reverse strand, counting down.
GCTGATCGGGCAGTCCAACGTCATCCGCTATTCGACGACGAGCGGGCTCAACACCTTGCTGCAGCGGACGGGCCCCAAGCTGGGCCTCATCACCACCGCCGGCCACGAGCACGTCCTCATCATCGGACGGTCGCGCCAGTGGGCCGACGGCCTGCCGGTGCAGGAGCGGCGGCAGCTCCACAGGGCCGTGAAGCCCGAGCCGTTGATCCCCCTCGACATGACCGTCGGCCTCCGCGAGCGCATCGACATGAACGGGAACGTGCTCATCCCCATCGACCGGGAGGACGTGCGCCGGAAAGTGCAGCACCTCGTCGATCAGGGCGCGCAGGGCTTCATCGTCTCCCTGCTGTGGTCGTTCCGGAACCCCGCCCACGAGCAGCTGGTGCGCGAGGTCATCGAGGAGGAGTACCCCGACTACTACCTCGGCGCCATGCCGATCATCCTCTCCAGCGACGTCCAGCCCAAGCGGCACGAGTACACCCGGTCGAACGTCGCGGTCCTCAGCGGGTATCTGCACCGCGACATGAGCGAGCAGCTCTCCCTGCTCACCGAGCAGCTCCGCGACTACGGCTACCGCAAGCCGCTCTATCTGCTCAACAACATCGGCGGCGTCGCCAAGGTGCCCCGCACCCGCGCCATCGACACCTTCGGCGCCGGCCCCGTCGCCGGCCTCATGGCCAGCGCCCACCTCGCCCGCATCTACGACCTCCCCCGCGTCCTGGTGACGGACATGGGCGGCACAAGCTTCGACTACGGCATGGTCATCGACGGCCAGTGCCAGTCCTACGTCGACTGGCCGGTCATCGACCGTTGGGCCACCGAGAACACCATGCTCGAAGTCAGTTCCATCGGCGCCGGCGGCGGCTCCGTGGCCTGGACCAACGAAGCCCTGGCAGGCAGGCTCGAAGTCGGCCCCAAGAGCGCCGGATCGAACCCCGGCCCCGCTTGCTACGACCTCGGCGGCGTCGAGCCCACGGTCGCCGACGCCGACGTCGTCCTCGGCTTCCTCAATCCCGATAACTTCCTCGGCGGCAAGATGCCGCTTAACCGCGAGAAGGCGGTGCAGGCGCTGGAGCAGTTGGGCAAGCCCATGGGCGCCTCGCCCGAGGAGGCGGCGGCGATGGTCAAGGAGATCATCGACGCGAAGATGGGCAACATCATCGTCAAGGAAATCTCGCTCAGGGGACACGCCGCCGGCGACTTCGTCCTCTTCGCCTACGGCGGCGCAGGACCGACACACTGCGCCGGCTACAACGGGCTGCTCAAGGCCCCCAAGATCATGACCTTCCCCCACGCCAGCGTCTTCTGCGCGCTGGGCGGCGCGATCATGGACTTCCGCCAGCGCTACGAGGCGTCACGCCAGGTCACCATGTTCGACCCCGCGAAGTCGGATCCCTACCTGGACGACCTCGACGACTTCAACAAGGCCGTCGGCGCACTCCAGGCCATAGCCATTCAGGACGTGCGCGGCGAGGGCTTCGAGCCCGAGCAGGCCGTCTTCGAGCTCGAAATGGACATGTCCTACGCCCGCCAGCACAACGTGATGCGGGTGCGCTCGCCGGTCGTCACCCTCGAATCGCCGGAGGACGTGCAAGCGGTGTGCGAGGCCTACACCCGGGCCTATGTCAACCGCTATACGGAGGCGGCGCTCGAGCCGGGCTCGCCCATCATCATTCACAACTTCTACCTCTTCGTCACCGCGCCGCTGGAGAAGCCGCGCCTGCCCACCTACCCGCGCGATGGCGAAGACCCCGGCGCGGCGCATCTCGGCGAGCGCGAGGTCTACTGGCCGGACGCGAAGGGGCGTCTGGCGACGAGCATCTACGACGCCGACAAGCTCGCGCCGGGGAACCTGGTCCGCGGCCCCGCCATCGTCGAGGCCAGCGACACCACCGTCATCATCCCTCGCGAAATGACCTACACGCTCGACGAATACCTCACGGGAATCCTGGAGCAGCGCTAGCCATGCCGGTAGACCGCGACGTCCTCGACCAAATCGGCCTCGAGCCCCCCACGCAGGCGGAGCTTGACGCCGCCGCCGCCATCTCCCCGAGCGAGTTCTCCGTCTACATGACGCGCATGGAGCTCCTCTGCGAGGAGATGAAGCAGAACCTGGTCAACATGGGCTTCGCCCCCCACCTGGAGCTTTCCGACTGCATCGTCCCCGTCTTCTCGGCCAAGGGCGACCTCGTCATCGGCTCCGGCGGCACCTACCTGCACGCCGCGACGGGCGCGATCCCCGTCAAGTACATGCTCAAGCACTTCACCGACGACCCCTCGGTGGGGATTAATGACGGCGACCTCTTCCTTTGCAACGAGCCGATCTACGGCGGTATTCACCTGCCCGACTTCATCACTTTCATCCCCATCTTCTACGAAGGCGAGATCATCGCGTGGGGCGCGGCCTGCAACCACGAGCCCGAGGTCGGCGGCGGCGAGCCCGGAGGCTACACGCCGGCGGCGAAGTCGAGGTTCGAGGAAGGCTTGCACGTGACGCCGGTGAAGATCGCCGAGAACTTCACCCTCAAGAGCGACATCTCGGAGATGATGGCCTTCATGGTGCGCGACGAGCGCATGTTCATGGGAGACATGCGCGCCCGCATGGCCACCTGCCTGAAGATGCGCGAGCGCATCCTCGAGCTGTGCGAAGAGAAGGGCAAGGACTTCGTCGTCGGCCTCATCCGCAAGATGCTCGATACGATCTCCGAGGCCGCCAAGGACCGCATTCGCTCGATGAACGACGGCATCTACCGCACCGCCTACTTCTTCGATACCGTCGGCGGCATCGAGCACGCCCTCAGCGTGGCGCACATCGCGATCGACAAGAAGGGCGACTCCCTCACCATCGACATGACCGGCTCGTCGCCGCCGACCGGCACGGCGCTGAACGCCAAGCCCCACATGGTCCGAGCCCTGCTCGCGGCGGACCTGATGCAGTACCTCTTCTCCGACCTGCCGGTGAGCGCCGCCGTCCTGCAGCCCCTGACGGTCATCGCGCCGGAGAACACCTGGGCCAATCCGCCCGACGAGGACGCGATCTCGACCAACCTCCGGCTCCTCGGTCCGGTCACCAACTACATGCACACCTGCTTCGTGAAGATGATGTTCGACAGCCCCTACCGCGACTACATCATCACCCCCATCGGCACCGGCGGCGGCCAGGGCCACTTCCAGGCGGGAGGCCGCGACCAGTACGGCCGCGTCTTCGGCTACACCCGCATCGAGGTCTCCAACGCCTCCGGCAACGGCGCAACCGTCGAGCGCGACGGCACGGATGCCGCGGTCTTTTGGTACGCCGGCTTCGGCGACTCCCGCGACATCGAATGGGTCGAGACCCGCTACCCCTACCTCGCGCTCTTCCGGACGATGATGACCGACCAGGCCGGCTACGGAAAACACCGCGGCGGCGACGGCGTGGGGATCACCTACATCATCCACGGCGCATCCTCGCCGCTTCGTATCCTCCACGCCAACAGCATGACCCAGTTCTCGGCGGAGCCCGGCATCATGGGCGGCTACGCCGGCGGCAACGCGCCCTTCCTGGAAATCCGGCAAATCCCGTGGAGCGAACTCTTCGAAGATCCGAGCATCACGCTGCCCCGCACCTTTCACGACATGCTCGACGCCCAGGACCTGATCCCCTCGCACCCCACCCAGATGAGCTTCACCGAGCTCTTCCTCAACGGCGACGCCATCGGCGCGGTGGGACACTCGGCCGGCGGCTACGGCGACCCCCTCGAAAGGCAACCCGAAGCCGTGGCGGCCGACGTCAAGCAGGGCATCTGCTCCGCGTGGACGGCGCAGCACGTCTATCACGTCGCGTTCGACGAGGCCACGGGTCTGGTAGACGAAAATAAGACCGCCCGCCTGCGCTCCACCGAGCGCGCCGGCCGCCTCAAGCGCGGCAAGCCCTACCACGAGTTCCTGAAGGATTGGGAACAAGAGCGCCCGCCCCAGGAATACATGCATCGCTACGGCCCTTGGCCTTGGGCCATCACCGGCGAGTCCTCCACCAACGGCGCGGGGTAGCCGGTGCCCACCTCCCGCGAGCGGTTCCGGGCCGTCTTCGACGGCAAGGCCGACCGTCCGCCGTTCGTCCCGCTTATGGCCTCGGCCGCCGCGCGCCTCATGCAAGCGCCACTGCGCGACGTCTACGGCAACGCGGCGGTCATGGCGAAGACCCTGCGGGACTGCCAAGCCCTCTTCGCCTACGACGCCGTCGTCGTCTTCCCCGACCTCACACTCGGTGCGGAGTCCCTCGGTTGCACGTTGGAATGGCCTGACGACGGCCCGCCGAGCGTCGCGGAAGGCCTCGCCTCGTTCGAGGCGCTCGACGCGCTGCCCGAGGGGACCATGGCCGCCGGTGGGCGGATGCCGGCGGCCCTCGACGCTGCCGGGCAGCTCGTCGAGACCGTCGGACGGGGCTGCGCCGTCCTCGGCGCCCTCACCGGGCCCGTCACGCTGGCCCGCCTCGCCCTTTCACCCGAGGCGCTCGATGACGAGACCGGCGCCCGCGCCGTCGAGCGGCTCGCCGCGGAGAACCTGACCGCGGCGCGGGCCTTCTTCGAACGGCGCGTCGACGGCGTCGTCGTGCTCGATCCCGACTTGGGCCAAGCGCCGCCCGCCCTCCACGACGCGCTGGCAAAGGCCTTCCGCACCCTCCGAAACCTGGCGCGGTTCTACGACGGCCGCCTGCTCCTCGCCACGCGCGGCCGCGCGCCCATCGCCGCCTCGCTCGAATCCGACGGCCTCAGCCTCGGCGGCTTAGACGTGGATGCGCAGCAGGGCCAAGCGCGGGGCGCCGCGATCACGGCAGACACTTGGGATGCCGCCGAAGAGACCGCCGGGGGCGCCCTCGATGCCGCCGACGGCGCCTTCTACCTCACCACCGACGGCGAGGTGCCTCCCAACACCCCCGCCGACAGCCTCCACGACGTGATGGACGCCCTGGAGGGGTGAAGAACGCTGACCGCAGCGTGATGGTCGCCAACCTGTTGCCCAACTCCCATAAGATAGTGCCCACAGCGTCCCAAGCCGAGCGCATCGAGATCCTCCGGCGCCTTCAGATGGGCGCCGGACTCGAAGGAGAGGGTAAGCATGTCGGCGTACGTGATAACCGATGTTGAGATAACGGATGCGAGTCTCTATGGAGAGTTTCGTGAGCGAGTCACCAGTACGGTCGAGGCCCACAGAGGCAGGTTCGTGGCGCGTGGTGGCGAGCTTGAGGTCGTACTGGGCGATTGGACGCCCAAACGTCTCGCTATCCTCGAGTTCGGCGACCTTCAGCAGGTCCATGCCTGGCTGAAGTCGCCTGAGTACGTCGCGCTCGGCGACATTCTCTCCAGGTCCGCCAACATCAACATGGTGGTAGTCGACGGCTTGTAGTCACTCGCCCTTCCATTGGGGGAAGGTTACTCATGGCCAAGATGAGCGGAGGAGAAGCCCTCGCGAAGTCCCTGGTGAGGGAAGGCGTCGAGGTCGTGTTCGGGATCCCGGGCATACAGATTTACGGCATTGTGGCCGCGCTGCGGGACGAGCCCGGCATTCGCATGATCACGACCCGCCACGAACAGGCGACGACGTACATGGCCGACGGCTATGCCCGCGCTTCAGGCGAGCCGGGAGTCGCGCTGGTGGTCCCCGGCGTGGGTCTCTACAACGCGGCGTCCGGCCTGACCAACGCCTACTCCCGCTCCACGCCGGTGCTCCTCATCGCGGGTCAGGTGCCGCGCGGCGCCATCGGAAAGAACGTCGGGGCCGTGCACGAAATCGCCGACCAGTCCGGCACGGTGCGCTCCGTGACCAAATGGCGGCGACAGGCATCCAGGCCTCGTGAAGTTCCGGACGCCGTATTCGAAGCGTTCAGGCAGATGCGCACCGGCCGTCCCCGTCCGGTGCTGATCGAGATGCCGCCCGAAGCCGGAGTTGAGCGGGAGGAAGTCGAGCTGCGGAATCCCGCCCGTATTTCAAGGATCGTACCCAGCCCCGAAGATCTTCGGGAGGCCGCCCATCTCATCTCGAGGTCCACCACGCCCCTCATATACGCCGGGGGCGGCGTGGCGCGCTCCGACGCCGAAGGAGCTCTGGTCAAACTGGCCGAGGCGACGAACATACCCGTCGTAACCTCCAGCGGCGGCAAGGGAGCCATCCCGGACGGCCATCCGTTGTCCTACGGCTCCTGCTTCAGTCCCAGGGGCGAGAGACAGGAGATGAACCAGCTGTTCGAGGTGATGCAGTCCGCCGACGTGGTGATAGGAATCGGCGCGCGTTTCTCGCTCGGCAATCCGGCGGGCGAGGCGTCCAAACTGGTGAACATCAACATAGACGACGCGGAGCTCACGAGGCACCAGGCGAACACGCTCCCTTTGCACGGCGACGCTCGGGCGACCATCGAGGCATTGCTTCCCTACCTCATCGAGGCTGGGGCGGGAGAGCGTCCGTCGCCCGTCGAGGCGGTGAGCGCGGCACGGAGGCTGATAGCCTACTACGACATTCGGCTCAAGGAGCCGCAGTACGCGGTTCTGGAGGCTTTGCAGAGAGGCATCCCGGAAGATGCCTTCATCGTCTGGGACGTCACGCAGTTCGGCTACTACGCCCGTACCCACTACCAGGTCGCCCACCCGAAGACGTACATCGACTCCGGCTACTCGTTCAACCTCGGCTACGGCTTTCCGACCGCGCTGGGAGTCAAGGTGGCCAAGCCCGATCGCCCCGTGATCTGCATGGCCGGAGACGGAGGGTTCATGTTCAACTCGTCCGAGCTCTCCACCGCCCTGCAGTACGGCATCAACGTCGTGACCGTGGTCTTCAGAAACGACTCCTACGGTAACGTCGCCCGAGACCTCGACGATGCCTTTGGCGGAGCCTATGGCACCGACCTGCACAACCCCGACTTCGTCAAATTCGCGGAGTCGTTCGGCGCGGTCGGCATGAGAGCGGACGACCCACTGGAGTTAGAGCGGTTGATTCCCATCGCACTGGAGCGGCAGAGGCCGGTAATAATCGACGTGCCCTTCGGAGAGATGCCGATACCCCGCGCGCCGCAGTTCGCCCCGTTCTACCGGCTGCCCTGGACCATGCCCCAAGAGGGCCTCATAGAGTCCTGAAGCGCCGGCGGCGGCGCCTCAAGGCCGTGAGTGTCCGTAAAAGCCGCGGTGCTCGACTGCATGTATCGTTTATGATACATTCCATAGTAGACGGACGGTGGGCGGATAACGCGTTGTCCAAGGACATCGAATGCCAACCGTCGTGGTAGAAGGACAGTTCCGTTTCGTCATCAACACCAGGGAGAAGGATTTCGAGCCGCCCCACGTGCACGTCTGGGTCGGAAATGAGGATGTGTGCCGTATCGAGTTGAACGGCGCAACCTATATGGACAGACCTCCTCCCGGCGACTTTCGGGACATCCTCATCGCGTATCGGAAGCATGTTGGGCAGATCAGAAGGTGTGGGACCGTATTCACGGGAGATAGCAGATGAATGCCGTTGTGGTGAAAAACGCCGACCGCATGATGATGATGGCAAACCCGTTGAACGATGGCGTTGAGCTGCGCTTCGCGGATGGCCGCAAGGGCCTCCTCCCCTTCGCCGACATTCCTGAGATCAAGGAGCGCGCGGGCTTGGCCGGCCTTGAGTTGCCCAATCCCTATGAGATGGTGCTCATGACGTCCCAAGGCGAGCGTGTCGAGATTCCCTGGGACTTCGCCCGTCACTACTGCGATGAGTCCTACCGGCCAACCGTCGAGGCCATCGCGATGCGGGGGAGAAGCACGCTCGGCGAACGCATCCGCCATTACAGAGAATCCGCGGACCTCACCCAGGAAGCCCTCGCCCACGCGGCCAACATTGGGCGAGTGACGTTGGTACGGCTTGAGCAGGGAAACCAGTCCCCAAGATTCAAGACGCTGACCGCAATCGCCAGAGCCCTGGGACGACCCGTCCAGCACTTGCTCGTAGAGCCGGACCCGTCCCTGCCGTAGCCCAGCTAGATGATCATGATGTCGCGGGTAAGCGTGCCCGAAAGGTCGACGGGGGCGTCCTTCTTGATGAGGTAGGTGTCTTCGAGCTGCATCCCGCCGAATCCCATCTCGAAGAAGGGCGACTCGAAGTTGATCGTCATGTCCTCTTCGAGCGTGAAGTCGCCGTGGGGGTACCAGCACCACTGCTCGTACAGCTCCAGGCCGATCACGTGGAACATGCAGAGCCCCTTGCCGGTGACGTACTCCGGGCAACCGTTCTTCTGGATCGCCTCGACGGCGATGCGGCAGACCTCCGACGCCCTCGCGCCCGGCCGCATGGCCTCCATCGCCGCCTCGCGGCCCGCGAGCATGCCCTCGTAGTACTGCTTCGCCTTGGCGCTCGGCTCGCCGACTGAGCACGTCCTGCCCAGGTCGGTCCAGTAGCGCTCGTACGTCCCCTCGAAGTCGAAGCGGACGAGGTCGCCGGGCTGCATCTGGTAGCCCTCGTAGTCCTGGCGCTGGAAGAGCGCCATCCCCATCCGGCCCACGCCGCTGATGCGCGATGGAACGCTCCGCATCGCGTTCTCCTTGGCCAGGCGGATGTCATGCTGGATGAGCGCCTCGTTGAACGGCGCCCCCTCCCGCAGCGCGATCACGACGTCCTCGATGCCGCGGAGGTTCGCCTCGTTCGCCTTGCGGATGATCTCGATCTCGTGCGGCGACTTGACCGAGCGGATGTAGCGAAAGGTCTGGACGACGTCTTCATAGGTGCCGGTGAAGGCGTTCATGCGTTCGAGCTGCTGCGCCACGCGCACGTCGTCGAAGCCCAGATAGGCGTTGGAGAGGCCCAAGTCGGAAAGCGTGTCCGCCAGCGCCTCCATGCGGTCCTCGTAGTTCTTCTTGCGCCCTTCCTCGTAGGCGGCAAGGTAGCGCTCCTCCTGCGGCAGCGGCTTGTAGTCCGAGCTCGGCACGACCGGCTCCACCTCGCGCCCCACCGTCCGCAGATTCGGCTTGAAGTCGGCGTCACGCCACACGAAGGGCAGCTCGTGGTTGGCGATGATCAGCGTGATCTCATCTTTTTGGTCGGCGGGCACGATGGCGAACGGCCCGCCGCCCCACAGGTGCGCGTCCGAGCCCCAGCCCGCCGCGTAGTTGAAATTCGGCCCTCCGCTCAATACGGCGGCTTCGACGCCGAGCTCCTGCAGGAACTTGCTGGTGCGCTCTCGGTTCATCAACATGGCTTTCCTCCTGTTGCGGGACTAGGCCGGCGCGGGTTACGAGGGAATCGCGACGACGTCGATTTCCAGTTGCAGCTCAGGGTATGGCCCGATCTCGTCGGCCCCGATCACCGTCGTCGGCGGCACCTTGCCGTCGTAGATGACCCTGGCGACGCGCTCCAGGGCGCCGAGCTTCGATACGTCCACGAGGTAGAGCACCTGGTGCACCACCCGCGATATGTCCGATCCCGCCTCCGTCAGCAGCCGCTGGTAGGTGCGGTAGATGTGCCACGCCTGGCACATCATCGTCTCCGACTCGGGGTCGTCGAAATGCCCCAAGCCCATGAGCTTGCCGTGGTCGCGGAGCTGGTCGAACGTCACGATGGGGAAGTTCGCCTGGTCGCGCCCCGAGTAGCCGGTCAGGAAGATCAGCGGCCCCGCCTGCTGGGTCATCGGAATCGGCCCGCTGACAATCTCGGGATAGGTCTTGCCGATCTTCTCCCACTCGCCGCCGGGGACGACGGCCACCGAGTCCATGACTCCCATTGCGTCGGGGTCGCCGCTCAGACGCCCCGCGCCCATGGTGAAGCCCGTGATCGTAGGCGCCGTTCCCGGGTCCGGGTTGTCGTACGCGTAGAGCGGCACGAACACGCCGACGTCCACCATCCCCACGCTGGTGCACAGGTTGTTGCGTAGCAGATCGGTCATCGACGCGCCCTGGCTCTCCAGCAGCCGCTTCGTGTGGGAGCGGACCAGCGCCATCTGCGCCTTGAACGCTTCGAGCGAGATATCGATGTGGTAGCTGCCGCTCGTCAGGAACGCGGCGGCCTCATCGTCCACCTCGGCCAGCCGGGTGGGCACGCGGCCCGTCTCCGGGTCGACCCCGTACAGCCCCGAGGTGAACAGCAGATCGCCGACACGGACCCCCTGCGGGTACGGCGGGCAGACCTTTTCCAGCCCGGGCACGTGCACCGCGGTCGTGGTGAGGCCGCCCTCTTCCGGCACGATCGCGACGATCTCGACGACGATGCGGTAGTCCTCGTGGTAGCCGTTGTCGGTCATGCGGGCGATGGTCGTCGCCGGCTTTTCGCCGGGGAAGAAGGTGTGCATTACCCGTTCGGCGTTGCGGATGTCGCGCCAGTCCGTCAGGTACAGCCGCTGCCGCACGACGTGCTCCAGCGACGACCCCTGCGACTCCAGGATTTGCGACAGGTTCTGGTAGACCTGCCATGTCTGCGCGTTGATCGGGCCCTCGCGGCCGTCGCCGTGCACGCCCCACGACCGGAGCCCCTCGACCACGTCGTCGGGCAGATCGGGGAGCTTCCGGATGACCTTGCCGGTCTCCAGATTGCGGGGGGCCTGCCCCGAGAGAAAGAGAAATTGTCCCGCTCGCGTCCCCGTGGGGGGCGTGCCCAGGCTCTCGAGCTCAGCGGGGAACCAGAAATCTTGACGGTCCACGATAGGCACCTCGATTGCAAAGAACGGCGCAGCCTTCTCTCACCGGGTCAAGGCGGCGTCCTGCGGGGAGGATAGCATACCGGCCCGCATCTCCGGGCGGATGGTGCTCCCGATCAGCGGAGGAACGGCAGGATGACGTCCGCGATGCGCCGGGGCTCGAACTCGATCACCTCGGCGCCGGTGTCGTCCAGTGTCGCGAGTACGCCGTCGGCGAGCCGCTCGACGACCGCCGTGCCCTGCCTGCCGAGGTGGGCCTCGTCCGCCTTCGCCAACTCGATTACCAGCGTCCGGTTGGGAATACGCCGCACCGCCTCGCCGAAGTCGAACGAGAAGTTGGCGTCGTAGAGCGGCCCCAGGCCGGCGCGGGCCTGGAGGAAGTCGATGGCGCGGGCTTCCAGGACTCGCAGCGTCTCGGCGGAGAGTCCGCGCGACGCCAGCACCTCTTCGTGCCACCACACGCCGGTCAGATTGGTGAAGCCTGCTGTCCAATCGGCGAGCAGGGCCGCCTGTTCCGATTCGGCATCGCCGGTGAAGTAGCGGTCGACGATGGCGTGGATGGCGGCGTCCCGCGCTTCCTTTGTCACCACGATGCTGTGCGTCTCGCCGCACAGGACCAGCTTGGCGACACGCTCGGGCCACCCCGCGGCGAGCGCGGCCGCGATCTTGTTCCCCGTATGTACCCCGAAGACGTGCGCACGCTCGATCCCCAACGCGTCGAGGAATCCGGTGACGCTGCGCCCCAGATCGTGCATCGTCACCGAGGGCGGCAATGGATCGGAGCCCCCCGACCCCAGCGTGTCCATCGCCAAGACCCGGCGCTCCCCGGCCAACAAGGGCATAAGGCTCGCGTAGACCCGCGACGACCGGGGGCTGGCGTGGAGCAGCACCAGCGGCGGCGCCTTCCCGCCGCCCGCCTCGGCGTAATGGATCTGCCCCATCGGCGTCGCCGCGTACGCGTGCTTCAACGCCGCACTCCTCGACCCGCCTCGCTCGGACGCTAGGACACCAGGCTCTTGACGCGCTGTCCGCCGACCGCGATCACGCCATCCGCGTTGAGGCCGCCGATCGCGACAACCCCAATCGCGTTAATCCCGCCGATCGCGACGACGCCGACCGCGTTGACGCCGCCAATCGCGATCATGCCCACCGCATTGACCGGGGAGATAGTCACCAACCCCACCGCGTTCAAGACACTCAAGGCAAGGAAGCCGATGGCGTTGAAGCCGCCCAACGCGATGGCCCCGATCGTGTTGAGGCCCGTCACGATCACGCCAATGGTCCAGCCGTACTTGGTCATGGGCTCTTGCATTCTGGCCTCCTCGATGGAGTTGATGATGGCCTCGCCGGCCTGCCGTCGCAAGCCGGGCGCAATGCTAGCACATCGGGCCGGGGCGGAGGCTATAGCCCCAGAACACCCCGCACCTCGGTCACATGATCAAGGATGTGGTCCGGGGGTTGCAGACCCGCCGGATAGTCCCGGCCGCGTCTGACCCAGGCGGCCTGCATGCCGAAGCGCTTGGCGCCGTCGATGTCAGCTGTCGGCGTGTCGCCGACGAAAAGGACCCGCTCCGGGGTCGTGAGCCCGGTCGCTTCGAGCGCATCCCGGAATATCCTCTGGTCGGGCTTCTCGTAACCCATCTCTCCGGAGACGATGATGAACCGCGCCAGCCGGTCGAGGCCCGCCCCTCGGCACTTGCCGCGCTGGCGGTCCGAGTCGCCGTTGGTGACGATGCCCCACGGCATCCCACGCTCGTTGAGTTCGGCCAGCATGACGTTGACCTCGGCATCCGGCCTCGCGAGGCGGTCCATCGCCGAGCCGTACCACGCGGCCAGCGATGCGTCGTCCAGGCCGGTGCCAGGCCACTGGGTAAGCCACCGCTTGCGCATCGCTTGGCGGTCGCCGTAGCCGTCTTCGTCCCAGAGGACCATCAAGTCGAGCGCCTCGGCCCGCGTCACGGCATCCCTGGCGGCGAGGTACTCGTCGTAGAAGGCCTCTGCCACGCCGGCGAAGAGGGCCGTCCTATCGAGCAGGGTGTTGTCGAGGTCGAAGACCACGGCTTCGACCGGTACGGCGTCCAACGTCGGCTTCAGTCCTTTCGCCCGCGGCGCCTACCGCGTCCCCGGCGGGCCGACGCGGACGGTGATGATGTCGGTCCCCTCAAACTGCTGGTGCCGCACCGACGATGCGTACCGCCGCAGCAGCTTGAGCGAGACTTCCTGCTCCATCGGCGTCTCTTCGTCATGCTGCTGGAGCTGACGGATGCGGTCTTCCAGGTTTCCCTCTCCGCTGTCGCCGCCGATGAACTCCATCTCCGCCACCGGGCCCTCGCTCGCCGCCAGCACGACTAACCGTCGCCCCCCTTCCTCATCCATCTCGTCCTCCTCCGCATCCAGGTCGAGGGTCAGGTCCAGCGGGGCGAGCGTCAGGAGCGTCTCTTCCGCGACGGCGCTCAGCCGGTCTTTCATCGTGGAGTCCCAGCCCCGGCTGCGGGCAAACTTCTCGACGAATTCGTTGAGCTCGGGCAAGACGCTGCTGTCCAGTTCCGACTCGAACCGCATGCGGCGGGGGTGGGAAAGCTCCAGGAAGAGGATCATCGCGAGCACGGCGATGCCGCCGGTGGTGATGCCGCTTTGGAGCAGGCCCTGCCACACCGGTCCGAGGCTTGGCAGAGCAAACAGCTTGAACTGGAACGCCGCGCCGATCCAAAACGCGACGCCCGCCGCGACGACCTTCTGCTTGTTCTGCTCGGTCATGACGACCGTCTGCATTCCCGACACCATGAGGGTTCCCGTCACCAGGATGAGGTACCCCGTCATGACCGGACCGGGTATGGTGCTGAGCAGTCCCGTCAACTTCGGGAAAAACGCCAGCGCGATGAAGATCACCCCGATGACGTAGCCGACCCGCCGGGAGGCGACACCGGTGATCTGGATAAACGAGACGATGCCCGGATTGATGGCGGTTGGGACCCCGCCCGCGACACCGGCAAAGAGATTGGCCGCACCGGACCCCGAGATCGCGCCTTGCACCTCCCGGAAGTCGACCGCCCGGTCCTCGCGGTGCGCCACGCGCTGGAGCGCGATGCCCTCGCCATTGGCCTGGATGGCGCTGATCACGCCGAGGAAAAAGAACCCCGGGAGCAGCGTCCAGAAGGCGGTCCCGAAGTCGAGCTCCAGCCCCGGCCACTCGCTTGGTAGGCCGATCCAGGGAGCATCGATCACACGCTGGGCGTCATAGATGCCGAAGGCCGCGGCGACGCCGCAGCCGGCCACGATGCCGATCACCGGAGCCCAGAGGCGCCACACGGCGGTGCCGCGAAGGGTGAGGGCGCCCACGATGACCAGCGTCGTCAGGGCGGTCAACGGCGCCGCCGTCGGCTCCTCTAGCGAGGCCTCGTTCAGGAGGCCGAAGACGACAGAGGCTAGGGTGATCGAGAGGATCATCATCACCGTTCCGCCAACGGTCGGGGTGACGATGCGCCGCAGAATGAACAGCCACCGGGAGATGATGAGCTGGACGATCGCCGCGGCGAGGATCAACGTCGTCAACGTCGCTGGACCGCCGTCCACCAGCGCCGTGATGCAGAACGGGATCGAGAAAGCCGCGGTGAAGAACGGCAGGACGGTACCGGCCCCGATCGGCCCCAGCCGCCATACTTGCACCAAGGTCGCCGCCCCGACGGCGAGCAGCGAGGCGAAGACCATCCACACCAGGTAGGACTCGCCCCCTCCCGATGCGTTGGCGACGATCACGGGTGTGATCAGGAGGGTGGCGGAGGCGATGAGGCTGAACTGTAGGCCCAGCCCCAGGGAGAGGAGCCAAGGCGCCTTCTCGTTCGCCTCGTAGCGGGGATTGTCGGAAGCCGGGGCCTCGGTCACGAAGGCCTCCTCGGGGTACCCCGCCGATTATACTGTCCCCCGCCATGCCCGACGCGCCCCCGGAGCCGATCTCCGCCGACTTTCCTTTTCAGTCTCGTTACGCGTCCGTCGACAACGTGCGCCTGCACTACGTCGATGAAGGGGCCGGGCCGCCGGTGCTCTTTCTCCATGGCAGCCCAACCTGGTCCTACATCTGGCGGAACATCATTCCGCACCTCGCTCCACGCTTCCGCTGCGTGGCCCTCGACCTTGCCGGCATGGGCATGTCGGAGAAGCCCGGCGCCCTGTGCCGCTTCTTCGATCACGCCCGCTACGTCGAAGGCTTCATCGCCTCCCTCGGCCTGCGCGGCCTCACGCTGGTCATGCACGACTGGGGCTCCAAGGTCGGCTTGCACTACGCGCGGCAAAACGAGTCCAACGTGCGGGCCGTGGCGCTGCTCGGCTCCATGTTCATGCCCATCGCCTCCTGGAACGACATCCCCGGCGACTTCCGCGAAACCCTGCGGGCGTGGCGCGGCGACGCCGGCTGGGACCTGATCGTGAAAGGAAACGTCTTCTTCGAGAAGGTCCTTCCGGGGGGCGTGGTGCGGACGCTGACCGATGAAGAGCTCCGCCGTTACAGCGCCCCGTATGACGACGAGGCCGCGCGACGGGTGTTGTGGCAGTGGCCCCGCGAGATCCCAATCGAGGGCGAACCCGCGGACACCGCCGCCGCCATGACCGCCGTCAACGAATGGCTCGCCGCCACCCGGACCCCGATGCTGCTCTTCCACGCGACGCCCGGCGGGCTAGGTCAGGCGCCGATGGTCGAATGGCTGCGGTCGAACGTCGCGAACATCGAGGCGGTGCACCTCGGCGCGGGGGTACACTTCCTCCAAGAGGACCACCCGCACCGCATCGGACGCGAGCTGGCGCGGTGGCTCGGCGGACTCGACTTGTCGTAGGGATGTAGGGATCGGGCGCTCGTGGCCGAGGGCTAGGTCACCCGGCCGAAGGTGCGCTTCTTTATGTCGAGCAGGACGAGCGTCTCGGTCTTACGGACGCCGACGAGCTTGGTCATGACACTCTCAAGAAACTCGCGAAGCTCGTCGAGGGTGCCGACGAGGACGTTGACGACGAGGTCGTACCGCCCGGTGGAGACACCCACGAAGGTGACCTCTTCGCGCGCGGTGAGTCCCGCCGCCACGCCGTCGAGGGCGTCCGGCTGCACGTCGATGCCGATGACGGCGGAGGTGTTGAGGCCGAAGCTGCTGGGGTTGGGCACGGCGCGGATGGTGAGCGAGCCTTGGTCGACCATCATCTTGATGCGGCGCCGGACCGTCGCTTCGCTGACCCCAAGCACGCGGGCGATGGTGGCGTTGGGCTGCCGGGCGTCGGCCTGCAGCAGCTCGATTATGCGGCGGTCGGTATCGTCAATTCTCAAGCAGGGGCTCCTGAAGCATGGAATGGCGGAAAGCGAGACAGTCGGCAAAAAAGCCGACGATTAGGATACGATTGGCCACCCTTTACGTCAATAAGCGTCGCGCCGGTTAACCACCCCATGCTTCGCTATCGGTCTTTGCCAGGCAAGACCGTGACGCCTGCCATCGCCGAGGGGAGCCGCAGGGTCTCCCCTCCACGGCTGGGGGAGCCTTTTAAACCCCTCTCCCTCTGGGAGAGAATGAGAGAGGGCGCGCGCCGTCAGGCGCGCGAGCGCCCGTAGGGCGCTGGTCCACCACTCGGCTTCCCGGAGAAGGAAGCGGGCGGTCTCCTTGAACCACCCAGGACCATATGCAAGAATTGGGCGGTTTTGCCGGAGGCTGGAGGGAATCATGCCGGGAATGTGCGACGGGCTGCGGGTCATCGAAGTCTCGCAAGGGATGGCGGGGAGCCTCGCCGGGATGGTCCTCGCGGACGCCGGCGCCGAAGTGATCAAGATCGAGCCCCCGTCCGGTGACCGGACGCGCTCCCAACCCGCGTGGATTATGTGGAACCGGGGCAAGAAGAGCGTGGTGCTCGACCTCAAGACCTCCGACGGCCGTGCCGGCCTGCGCGATCTGGCGGCGACCGCCGACCTGCTCATCGCCGCGGTGAGCACAGGCGGGGAGGACCGCCTTGGCATCGACTACGAAACGCTCTCGAAGGTGAACCCTGGGCTGGTGCATTGCTCGATCACCGGTTTCGGGCCGATCAAGCGGTGGTTGCACCTTAAGGGCTGGGACGCGGTGATAAACGCCAAGATGGGGCGTGCCCGCACCTTCGATAAGCAGGCCCCGAAGGAAGGGCCCGCCTTCGCCGCGCTCCCCGCCGCCAGCTACGGCGCGGCCATGTACGCCATCATCGGCAGCATGGCGGCCCTGCACGCCCGCGACCGCACCGGCCGCGGGCAGAAGGTCGAGACGAGCCTGGCGCAGGCCATCCTCGCCTACGACTGGATGTGGCTACAGTGGCAGATGGACCGGAAGTCGAACCAGCTCTCGAGGCCCCCTGGAGGCTCGCCCACGGCGCAGTACTTCGTGGGCCGGACCAAAGACGGCAAATGGATCCAGTGCGCCAACGCCATGTCGCACCTCTTCGTCAACTTCCTCCTGGCCCTCGACCTCGGCGACCTGCTGGGCGAGGAGCGCTACGCCAACGTCCCCCAGATCCCGGCCGGCCCCGACCTGGAGGAGCTCTACGAGAAGCTGCACGAGCAAATGCAGACGAAGACCGCCGACGAATGGATGGACCTCTTCATCAACCAGTACGACGTGGCGGCCGAGCCCTTCATGACCGCGCAGGACGCCTTCGATCATCCCCAGATCACGCACAACGGAAACTGGATCGAGGTGACCGACCCCGCGGTAGGCAGGGCACGGCAACTCGGGCCGCTGGTCAAGTGCTCCGAGACGCCGATGGCCCCCCAGGGCCCCGCGCCGAGTCTCGGCGAGCACACCGCGGCGCTCCTGAGCGGCCACGGGCGACCGGGGCCGAAGACGGCGGCGAACGGCGCCTCCTCGCCCCGCTACCCCCTGGAGGGCCTCAAGGTCGTCGAGTTCGCCACCTTCTTCGCGGGGCCCTTCGGCACGGCGGTCCTGGCCGACCTCGGCGCCGAAGTCATCAAGTTCGAAAGCCTCGACGGCGATACCTTCCGCCGCTTCGCCGCCGGAGCGGCCAAGGCGATGCAGGGCAAGAAGTCGATCGCGGTCGACCTCAAGAAGCCGGAAGGGCGGGAGATCGCCTACGAGTTCATCAAGGAAGCCGACCTGCTGATGCACAACTTCCGTCCGGGCGTGCCCGAGCGGCTGGGCATCGACTACGAGACGTGCCGAACGCTGAACCCCAGCCTCGTCTATCTGTACGCCGCATCCTACGGCTCGTCGGGGCCGATGGCCCATCGCGCGGCGATGCACCCCATCCCCGGAGCGATCTGCGGGGGCGCGCTCCATCAGGCCGGCCGCGGCGTTCCACCCGACCCCGGCGCGCCGATGAGCTATCCCGAGCTGCGGGAGATGTCGAGTCGGCTCTTCCAGGCCAATGAGGGCAACCCCGACGTGACCTCCGCCCTCGCGGTCGCGGCGGCGCTGTCCATGGGCCTCCGCAGCCGCGAACGCACCGGCAAGGGCCAATACCTCGAGACAACGATGATCGGCTCGTGCCTCTACGCCGAAAGCGAGGACTTCATCCAATACGACGGCAAACCCGAGCGGCGTCTGCCCGACCGTGACCTCTATGGAATCCACGCGCTCTACCGCTCCTACCGCGCGGCTGACGGCTGGGTCTTCCTGGCCTGCGTCACGGAGAGGGAATGGAAGGGCCTGTGCGACGGCTTGGGCCGCGCCGACCTCGCCCGCGACGCGCGGTTCGCCTCATCGGAGGCGCGCTTGGAGCATGACGACGAGCTCGCCGCCGAGCTGGCGGAGGTCTTCGACTCCCGGTCGGCCAACGCCTGGGAGTCGTTGCTCGCGGAGCACGGCGTCGCCTGCGCCGAGGTATACGACGGCGACGCCTCGACGTTCGCCAACGAGCAGCCCGTCCTCAGGGAAGCGGGCATGTGGGTCAAGGCGAACCACCCGTCGTTGGACGACTATGACCGCTTCGGCCCATACGTCCACTTTTCGGAGATGGAGAACCGGCTCGCGCCGACGATCTACGTCGGCGAGCACACCCACGAGCTGCTGCGCCGCATCGGCTATTCCGACGAGAAGATCCGGGAGTTGACGGAGGCGCGGGTGGTCACGTCGTCGACCCGCATGGCCGACCCCGACGCCGATTAAAGGAGAGAACACGCATGTTCATCGTTGACGACGACATCGAGGCCTACGCCGCGGCGCACACGACGCCGTTGCCGGAGCTACTTGAAGAGCTGACGCGCGAGACGCACGCGTCGATGCGGGCGCCGCAGATGCTGTCGGGGCAGCTGGAGGGGACGCTGCTCCAGTTCCTGGTGGGGCTCTCCGGAGCCAAGCGGATCCTGGAGATCGGCATGTTCACCGGCTTCAGCGCCCAGATGATGGCGGCCGCGCTTCCCGACGACGGCGAGCTGATCACGTGCGACGTCGATCCCAAGGCCGAGGCGATGGCCTCGAAGTACTTCGCGCGCAACCCGCACGGGAGCAAGATCACGATTCTCATGGGCCCCGCGCTGGAGACGCTCAAGGACGTCGAGGAGCCGTTCGACCTGGTGTTCATCGACGCCGACAAGGAGAACTACTCGGCGTACTACGAGCGCGCCATGGAGCTGCTCGCGCCGGACGGCCTCATCGCCGTCGACAACGTCCTCTGGAGCGGGCGCGTCCTCGATCCGCAGCAGGAGAGCGACCACGCCATCGTCGCCTTCAACCGGCGCGTGCAGGAGGACCCCCGCGTCCGGAACGTCATCCTCACGATCCGTGATGGACTGATGTTGATTCGCCGCGTCTAGCCGCCCGCGGGCCAGGGAAAGCGGCTATAATGTTGGCGGCAAATCCTGAACTCTTGCGGAGCGTCAGCACCGCGGCGGGAGCCCTCACTCATGGCTGAACCCCTTCGGGTCTTCGCGTATCTCAAAGGCGGCATCGCCACCGCCCCCAGCGCCGGCGAGTCCTCGCTCGGCTACCGGCTGCAGCAGCTGCTCGCCCTCATCCTCACCGGCGTCCCATTCGCGGGCTTCGCCTACGCGATCTACAGGATCGGAGGCGGCCAGTACCCGTCGGCCACCGACCTGGGGCTGTTGGCCGGGTTCTACGTCGCGACCGGCCTCGGCGTGACCGTCGGCTTCCACCGGATGCTGACGCACAAGGCATTCGAGACGAACCCCATCGTCAAGGCCATCCTGCTCATCTTCGGCACGTGGTCGATTCAGGGCGCCGCGATCACGTGGGCCGCGATCCACCAGAAGCACCACGCGAACAGCGATCTGGACGGCGACCCCCACTCGCCGCACAACCCGGTGGAGAGCTTCTGGCACGCGCACGTGGGATGGATGTTTGGGTCGAACCGGGGCGCGCTCGAGAAATACGCCAAGGAGCAGATGAAGGACCCCGTGGTCATGTTCATCAGCCGCACGGCGTTCTGGTGGGCGGTGCTAGGGTTCGTGATCCCGTTCCTGATCGGCGGATGGACCGGCCTCCTCTACGGCGGTCTCGTCCGCGTCTTCCTGATGCACCACTCGACGTGGGCGGTGAACTCGGTGTGCCACATCTGGGGCCAGCGGCCCTTCAGCCTCGGCAAGGACCTCGCCACGAACAACATCTTCGTCGGCATCCTGGCCCTGGGCGAAGGCTGGCACAACAACCATCACGCCTTCCCCAAGTCGGCCTTCCACGGCCTGCGCTGGTGGCAAGTCGACGCCTCGTCGTATGTGATCAGGACGCTGGAGGCCCTCCGGCTGGTCAAAAACGTCTACCGCGTTCCGGAGCGCCTGATCGCGGCGCGCCTCCACGCCGAGGACTCGGCAGGCCCGCCCGCCGCTCCTCCGCCGCCCGCCGCGGCCAAGCAGCCCGTCGGCTCCGCGTAGCCACCCCTCAAACCTCCCTCCCCTTGTGGGAGGGACTGAGGGAGGGCACCCACGCAGCGCCCACCTTAAACCTCCCTCCCTTTATGGGAGGGACTGAGGGAGGGCGCGCGCCGTCAGGCGCGCGAGCGCTCGAAGGGCGCTGCTCCCTTCCCCTCCCTGAGTTACCGGAGGGCCGCTACCGGAAGCGGAAGACCCGCGACGCGATCAGGGCCGCCGCCACGATCCAGGCGGCGAGCAGCCCCAACTCGAAGGGGTACTCCCAGAAGTTCCGCGCGTCCAGCGCGATGCCCCGCAGCAGGGCGAGCACCGGCCAGAGCGGCAGGAACTCGACGATCGCCCCGAGCACCGAGGGGAGGGTGTCGGTGGGGAAGAAGGTGCCCGACAGGAACATCATCGGCAGCGTCACCGCGTTGCCCATGCCCGCCGCGGCCTGCGCGCTCTTGGCGAAGGCACCGGTGATGAAGCCAATGCTCAGGAAGATCAGGTTCCCCAGCAGGATGATGAGGAAGAACTGGGCCAGGCTGCCCCGCACCGAGCCGTCGAAGAGGAAGACGCCCGCGGCGAGGAGTATGGCGGACTGGGCGAGCGTCAGCACGAGGTTCGACGAGATCATGCTGGTGAAGAAGACGCTCACCGGCATCGGCGTGGCAAGAATGCGTTTGAATACGCGGCGCTCCCGGTAGGTCGCCAGCACCGTGGCGAGGCCGATGATCGAGAAGTTCATCACGCCCATGGCGAGCAGGCCGGGTAGCAGGAAGTTGAAGTAGTCCCAGTCGTCCGAGTCCTCGGTGCGCACGCCTTCGGGGGCAAAGATGATGGGCCGCGGCGCGTCGACCAAGTCGAGGTTCTGCTGGTCGAGGAAGCGCTGTAGCTGCCCCAGCACGGCGAAGGCATCGGACCGGGTCTCGTCGAAGACGAACGAGACGGCGGCGGCCCGCCCCGCCTCGACACGCTGGGCGATATCGGCCGGTATCGTCATCAGGTAGCGGAGGTCGCCGTCCCGGATCTCCTGGCGCGCCATGGCGGGATCGCTGCGCAGGGCGACCTCGAAGCTCTCCAGCGCGTCGAGATCATCGATGATGCCGCGGGAGAGATCATTGCCGGCATAGTCGACGACGGCCACGGTGTGGACGGAGAGATCGTCGCCGCCGATGTCGAAGAGTCCGAAGGCGGTGACGAAGATGAGGGGAAAGGCCAGCGTCCAGAAGATGGCCTGCCGGTCCCGGGCGAAGGCCTTGAACTGGGTGATGATGGTCGTGACGAGCACGGTCAGGCTTCCTCGGCTAGGGCGCGGCCGGTGACGGCGAGGAAGACGTCTTCGAGCGTGGCGGGCCGCATCTCGATCCGCGTGACCGTGACCTCGGATTTCTCGGCCCAGCGGAAGAAGGCGGGCACGCTCTTCGCCGCGTCGGAGGAGCGCAGCGCGAGTCCACCGTCGTCCGTCATGCGGACGCCGACGACCGCGGGCAGCGCGTGCAGCTCGTCGCCGGCGACGGGTTCCGGCGTGGGCTCGACGCGCGCCCGCACCTCATGGGGAGCGTCCAGGGCGTCGACCAATCCTTGGGGCGTGTCGAGCGCCGCGATCCGGCCCTCGTTCATGATGGCGACGCGGTCGCAGAGCGCCTCGGCCTCCTCCATGTAGTGGGTGGTGAGAACGACGGTGCGGCCCTCCCGGCGCATCTCTTCGATGAACTCCCAGACGCCGTGGCGCGCGTGTGGGTCGAGGCCCGCCGTGGGCTCGTCGAGGAAGATGACCTCGGGGTCATTAATCAAGGTGGCTGCGATGGTGAACCGCTGCTGCTGCCCGCCGGAGAGGTCGCGCAGGAAGGCGTTGGCCTTCTCGGTCAGGTCGAACTGCTCCAGCAGGCCATCGATGGGCAAGCGCTTGGGATAGAGGCTCCCGAAGAGGTTGAGCAGTTCGCGCACTTTGAGGTTATCGAAGTAGGTCGAGGCCTGGAGCTGAATGCCGATGCGCTCCTTGACCCGGCGGGATTCGCGCTGGGGGTCGAGGCCAAGGACGGATATCTCGCCGGCGGTCGGGGCCTGCAGGCCCTCGATGCACTCGAGGGTCGTGGTCTTGCCCGCGCCATTGGGCCCCAGAATGCCGAACACCTCGCCCCGGCGCACGGCAAAGGAGATCTCGTCGACCGCCGTCAGGGTCCCGAAGCGCTTGGTCAGGCCGCGCACGACGATGTCGTCTTGGGGCACTCGTTCCTCCCGCGCGGAGCCTGCGGCGGCAGTTTGTGAAGTATAGAACATTGTCGCTATGATGCCCCGAGCCTACGACCGGAGAGACGCATGCCCGACACAGCCCCGCCCATCGCCGAACGCTCGATCACCGTCAAGGTACCCGACGGCGAGATGGAGGCCCTGTACACGCGGCGGGAGGGCGGCGACGTTCGCCCGGGCGTGGTGCTCGTCCACGACGTGTACGGCGTCACGCCGCACATGCGCGACCTCGGCCGCGCCTATGCCGAGGCGGGGTACGCGGTGCTGACGCCGACGATGTACTGGCGGGGCGACGGCCCGGCGGAGGGCTGGCCGCCGCGGACCGCGGAAATCGCCAAGATCGGCGGCTACCCCGACCTCCGCACCATCGACGATCTCAAGGCCGTCGTGGGGGCGATGACCCGGCGCTCCGACGTCGACGGCGGGCGGGTCGCCATCGCGGGCTACTCGTTCGGCGCGCGGTACGGCCTCTTCGCCTGCGCCCGCGGGGCGGAGGCGGCGGCCCTCGTCGCCTTCTACCCCGTCATCATGTATCCCGTCCTGCACGAGAACCGCCCCGTCCAGCCCCTCCAATACGTCGATGGCCTGAAGGTCCCGGCACTCTTCGCCTACGGCGAGTCCGACTCGCTGGTTCCCTTCTCGCAGGTCACGCTCCTGCGCGACCTCCTCCGCGGCCAGGGCAAGACCCACCAGTTCCACACCTACCCGGGCGTAGACCACGGCTTCGTCAACACCATGATCAAGACCCACGACCCAGCGGCTGCAAACGACGGCTGGCGCAAAACGCTCGCCTTCCTAAAGGAGCACCTCGGCAGCGGGACTCCTTAGACCTCTCCCCCTGTGAGGGAGGCCGACAGAGCTGGGGCAGGGGCTAAGGCCTTAAACCTCCCCCGCAACGAGACCTTTGCACAACCTCCGGCGCCGCCGACGGATCATCCATGTAGGGGCAACCCTCGTGGTTGCCCAGGGGTGCGGGCGGGGTCTTCTCTCCTGTAGGGGCGATTCGCGAATCGCCCCTTCCTATCACCCGAACGGCCTCGTGGCAGTACGCCCAAGGTTACGCAAAGGTCTCCGCCAGGGGGAGCACCTTAAACCTCTCCCCCTCTGGGGGAGACTGAGAGAGGGCACGCGCCGCTAGGCGCGTCGGAGGAGTGGCGAGGGGAGGTCCCCCCTCTTCTCCCTTGGGAGAAGATGAGGGGCCCCCTCATCACCGCCACACGTCACCGACACCGACCCTCCCCGTAGCGGCGACCCTTAAGCCTCCCTCCCTCTGGGAGGGACTGAGGGCGGGCAGTCCGGTCCCGCCACCACCCGCTTGACACGCCCTCGCCTAGGCCCTATCATCATATCCAGAACGTACGTTCTTTGGCTGGGACTAGCGGCGACAACCCGCGGACGCGCAGGAGTTGGGCGCTGCAGCCCCGGTGGGTGCCGGGAGCGGTTCCCTTGTCCTGCGGACGGGCAGCGACCCCTTTGCCCCGGCGCGGAAGCGGCCCAGCCCTGCGGACGCGCAGGAGATCGGGCCCCTTGCCCCGGCGGGAGCCGGAGGCCGTTAGCCGAGGCCGGCGAGGTCGTCCCAGAACTCTGGGTAGGTGACGGAAGCGGCCTCGGCCCCGCCGATGGCAGTCTCGCCGGAGGCGATGACGCCGGCCACGGCCAGTGTCATGGCGAGGCGGTGGTCGCCGTGGGAGACACACTCCGTGCCGATGAGGGCGGCACCGCCTTCTATACGAAGGCCGTCGGGGCGCTCCTCGATGGAGACGCCGAACTTGGCGAGCTCCGCCGCCGTCGTCGCGATGCGGTCGCTCTCCTTGACGCGCAGCTCGGCGGCGTCGCGGATCTCCGTCGGCCCCTCGGCGAGCGCCGCGGCAAGCGCGACTAGGGGAAGCTCGTCGATGGCCCGCGGGATGACGTCGCCCCCCACGACTGTCCCACGCAGCCGGCTCGACCGGGACCGGACGTCGCCGACCTTCTCGCCGCCGGCGTCGCGCACGTTCTCGACGGCTATGTCCGCGCCCATCGACCTCAGGATGTCGAAGATCCCCGTCCTGGACGGGTTCAGCCCCACTGCGGTCACGGTGACGTCGGCGTCAGGATGGGCGGCGCCCAGCGTGATCCAGTAGGCCGCCGAGGAAATGTCGCCCGGCACGGCGACGTCCAGCGCGCACAGCTCGCCGGGCCTGATGCGGATACGGGTGCCCTCGGCCTCGATATCGGCGCCCATTGCGGCGAGGAGGAGCTCGCTGTGATTGCGCGACGCGGCAGGCTCGACCACGACTGTTTCCCCCTGTGCGTTGCAGCCCGCGATGAGCAGGGCCGTCTTGACCTGGGCGCTGGCCACCGGTGTGTGATACTCGATGCCCCGAAGCGCGCCGCCGGAAATCCGCAGCGGCGCCTGTCCACCCTCGGCCCCCTCGATCCTGGCGCCCATGAGACCGAGAGGGTCGATGACCCTGGCCATGGGGCGGCGGCGCAACGAATCGTCGCCCGTGATGACCGACTCGAAGGGCTGCGCCGCCAGGAGGCCGGCAAGGAAGCGCATCACCGTGCCGCTGTTGCCGGCGTCCAATACATCGCCGGGCGCGGTGAAACCCATGCCGCCCACACCTTCGATGACGACCGCACCGTCACGTTCCTCCATAGGAACACCGAGGTCGCGGAGACAGCGCACCATCGAGGCGCCGTCCTCGCCTCGGGGGACGCCGGTCACCTGGGCTCGTCCCCGGGCCATGGCGTTGAAGACGTAGGCGCGGTGCGCGATCGCCTTATCGCCGGGCACGCGGATGCGGCCCCGGACGGAGCGGCGGCCTTCGACTCGCTGGACCATGGCGGCCTCTGCGCGGCGCGCTATTTGCGCTTGCCCTTGCGCAACGGATCGGCCTCGTAGCGCTCCATGAGGTCCCGGCCCTTTCGGGCCAACAGGTCGCCGACGAAGAGCGCGCGCATGTTGTCGCCCATGGTGGGCAGCTCGGGGTTGGTATCGACTGGCCGAATCGCGCCGGCCATGAGCTTCTCGCGCTCCTCGAAGACGCCGGCAAACAATCGGGCCACGCTCTCCTCGTCTCGCTCATTGAGGCCGCGTTTGAGGTCGAGGAGCTTGAGCACGGCACGGTCGATCCACGTCGAGATCTCGTTGGCGTTGGTCAGGCAGATGTCGCGGTTCATTTCAGGGTCGCCGGAGGCCAAGCGCGACACGTCGCGATAGCCCGTGGCGGCGAGGCGTGACATCTCCATCCAGGAGGGGCTCTCCGCGGTCGAGGCCACCAGCGCGGCGGAGAGCGCGATAGGGAGGTGACTGACGGCGGCGACGTAGCTGTCGTGCTCCTGCGCGTCGACGAAGTAGGGCTTCGCTCCCAGCGCCTCGACGAGGGAAAGGACGGCCTGCACCGCCCACTTGGCGGAGCGGATGGAGGGAAGGACGCAGTACATTGCGCCATTGAAGAGGGCCGGGTCGGCGGCGCTCGGTCCCGACTCCTCCTTGCCCGCCATGGGGTGGCCGCCGATGAAATGGACGCCCGGGGGCAGGATTTCGTCGGCCCACTTCAGGACTTGTTGCTTCGTGCTGCCCGTATCGGTCACAAGGCAGTCGTCGGGAAGGTGAGGCGCGATCTGCTCCATCACCTCTTTGATGGCCAGCACCGGCACGGCGATGATCACCATGTCCGCGCCGGAGACGCACGCAGGCAGGCTCCATTCGACGGAGTTCACCGCGCCCCGGCTCTTGGCCCCGCGCGCCGTGGTGGGCTCGCGGTCGTGGCCAATGATCTCCAGGTCCTTGTTCTTGGCCGCCTTGAGCGCCATCCCAATGGATGTGCCGATCAGGCCGAGGCCAATGATGCTGATCTTGGTACTCATAACCGCTTACCTCCAGAGGCCGCGATGAGGGTGGCGACTCTGTCCAATATCTTGCTCGCGCAGTCGTACTTGGGCATGAGCGGGAGGGCGTCCTCGCCGCCGTCGAGATCGATGATGACAATGCGGTTGTTTTCCGATGAGAAGCCGGCATCGGCGGCGGTGATGTCGTTGGCTACGATGAGGTCGAGGCGCTTGGATTCGAGCTTCTTGCGGGCGTTCGCGATGAGGTCGCCGCTTTCGGCGGCGAAGCCGACGCGGACGCAGGTGGCGTCCGTCTCGGACAGGATGTCGGGCGTCGGGGCCAAGTCGATGGAGAGGGAGCCGCCGGTCTTCTTGATCTTGCGGTCGGCGGGGGCGGCGCTCTCGTAGTCGGCGACGGCGGCGGCCATGATGAGCGCGTCGGCGTCGGCGACGGCGTCCGCTACGGCGGCGGCCATCTCCCTGGCGGTGACGGCGGGAAGCACGTCGACGCCCGCGGGCGTTGGCACGGCCGAGGGAGCCGCGATCAGGGTCACGATCGCGCCGCGGTCGCGGGCAGCCTCCGCCAGAGCAAAGCCCATCTTGCCCGACGAGCGATTGGTGATGACACGAACGGGGTCGATGGGTTCCTGCGTGCCACCGGCGGTCACCACGATGCGCCGCCCGGCGAGGTCGCCGTTTCTCCCCAGGGCGGCGCGGGTCACGCCGATGATTTCGGCGGTGTCGGCGAGCCTGCCGACGCCGCTGAGCCCACTGGCGAGGTAGCCGGTGTGCGGGCCGACGATGTCGGCCCCGCGCTCGCGGAGGGTCTCCAGGTTCTGCTGGGTGGCGGGATTGTCGAACATGTTGCCGTCCATGGCCGGGGCCACGATCAGAGGGGCGGCCGTGGCGAGGACGGTGGCGGTGAGCATGTCGTCGGCGAGCCCGTGGACGATCTTGGCGATGACATTGGCCGTGGCCGGCGCGATGATGACGGCGTCGGCGCGCTTGGCGAGCATCACGTGCTCGACGCTGGTCTCCGAATCGGCGTCGAAGAGGTCGCGGACCACGCTCCTGTGGGTGAGGCTGCTGAAGGTGAGCGGCGTCACGAACTCCGTGGCGGAGCGCGTCATGATGACGTCGACCAGCGCCCCGGCCTGGGTGAGCTTGCTCGCTAGGTCGGCGCCCTTGTAGGAGGCGATGCTGCCGGTCACGCCGAGCACGATGTTGCGTCCCTGGAGCGTCATGACCGGCTCTCGTTCATCTCATGGATCATGCGCAGACCGAGCAGCAGGAGGTCGTCGTTGACCTCGTCGATCAGATTGGTGTCGTCGGCGATGTGGAAGCTGAGGCCGCCGGTGGCGACGACCTTGGCGGCGCCGCCCAGCTCGCGCTGGAAGCGGTTGACCAGGCCCTCGATGAGGCCAATGTAGCCGAAGTAGAGCCCAGACTGCATGCTGGCGACGGTGTTGCGGCCAATGGCGGTGCGGGGACGGACGACCTCGATGCGGGGTAGCTTGGAGGCGCGCTCGTAGAGTGCCTCGGCGGCGAGGTTGATCCCCGGCGCGATCGCGCCGCCAAGGTAGTCGCCGTGCTCGTTCACGGCATCGAGCACCGTCGTGGTGCCAAAGTCGAGGACGATCACGGGCGCGCCGTAGAGCCGGTTGGCGGCCACGGCCTGCACCACGCGGTCGGCCCCGACATCGCGGGGGCTTTCGTACAAGATGCGCATCCCTGTCTTGATGCCGGCCCCGACGACCATGGCCTTGATGTTCAGGTAGCGCTCGAAGAACTCCTCGAAATTATGAGTCAGTGGGGGCACGACGCTGCTCACGATTCCCTTGTCCAGCGCCTCGATCGGGACGCCGTGGTAGCCGAGGAGCGTCATGCAGAGCGCGGCGTACTCGTCGGTCTGGCGATGCACCTCGGTGGCCATACGCCAGGTCGCCTTGATGGAATCGCCTTCGAAGACGCCGAAGGTGATATTGGTGTTCCCAATGTCAACCGCCAGAAGCATGCCGCCGCTCCAGCGGCCATTATACGGGATGCGCCGGGCCTCTCTTCTGGAAAGAGGTCACGCGCTGCGGAGACTCTGCATGACCGGCGGAATGCGGAGCGGCAGGTCGGAGGCCGCCGCGCCCGCGTCACCGAGCGCGCCGCGCACCTCCTCGCCCGCGGCGCCGTGCAGGTAGGCGCCGGCGACCGCGGCGTCGAACGGCGGCAGGCCCTGGGCCAAGAGCGATGCCACGACGCCGGCAAGCACGTCGCCCGTCCCCGCCGTCGCGAGGGCGGGATTGGCGAAGGGGTTGATGACCGTCCGCTCCCCGGCGAGCGCGGTGACGCTGTAGGCGCCCTTGAGCAGGACGGCAGCGCCCCATTCCTCGGCTGCGGAGCGGGCGACCTCGATGCGGCTTGACTGGACCGCCTCGACGGAGCGGCCGGTCAGGCGGCCCATCTCGCCGGGATGCGGCGTGACCACCGCCCCGGGGAGCTTCGTCCACCACTTGTTCATGCGCGAGAGGATGTTGAGCGCGTCAGCGTCGAGCGCCAAACGGACTCCGGGCACGCCCCCGATGCCCTCGGCGAGCCCGTTGACCAGCGCGACGGAGCCTTCACCTTGCCCAAGGCCGGGGCCGACAAGCGCCGAGTCATAGCCTGGCAGCGCTTCGAGTACCCGCGCCGCGCCGCTCGGACCGTCCACTTGGCCCCACGCGGTCTCGTCGAGGGGGACGTAGGTGACCTCAGGCAAAGCCGCGGCGACCGCGGGGATGAGGCTGCGCGGCACGGCCAAAGTGACCAGGCCCGCGCCGGAGCGCACGGCCCCGGCACAGGCAAGGTTGGCCGCCCCGATGAAGCTCGCCGAACCCGCGACGATGAGTGTCTTGCCGAAGGAGCCCTTGTTGGCCGAGATCGGGCGGTCGGGCAGCCGCGCGCCGACCCAATCGGGGGAGGCGACCTCCAGGCCGGCATCCGCGTCGAGGCCGGCGGGGATGCCGATGTCCGCTACGGAAAGATGTCCCACGCGCTCTGCGCCGGGGAAAAGGAAGAGTCCGACCTTGGGATAGCCGAGGGCGACGGTCGCCTCCGCAGCTGGCGTGGCGGGGTCGACCGCGCCGGTATCGGCGTCGAGGCCCGTAGGCACGTCGAGGGCGAGGATGAAGGGGCCGCGCCGCGCCGCCTTGGCCTCGGTCAGGGCGCCGCAAGCAGCGGCGATGGGACCCTGCAACGGTCTGGAACGGCCGGTACCGAGCATGGCGTCGATGGCCATGGCAGCATTGTCCAGGGCCCGGCGCAGCTCGGCCGACGGTGCGTCGGTGCGGATTTCACGGACGTCTGCGACGCGGTCGCGCAGCGTTTCGAGATGGGGATCGTTGGCGGGGCGCTCGCCGCAGACATAGACGTGAACGCGCGCCCCCCAGTCGTCGAGGTGGCGGGCTGCGACGAGGCCGTCGCCGCCGTTGTTACCGGGGCCCACGAGCACGACGACGTGCTCGCTCTTGAGGTCGCCCAAGGCGTCGCGGGCCTGCTCGGCGACGGCCAGTCCGGCATTCTCCATCAGCTGCGCCGTGGAGACGCCACGGGCTTCGCTCTCCGCTTCGATACGGCGCATCTCGTCGACGGTGACGACTCTCACGCTGAAGGCCTCCCGCTAGCTATGACCGGGCTCCCACGACGGACGCGACGGCGAACTCTTTCGAGTGGGAGAGACTGATGGCGAGGTCATCGAGGCCGAGCGCACGGGCCCGCTCCTGCGCCCGTCCCCGCAGCACCACGACCGGCTTCCCCCGCCGGTTGGGGATGATCTCGATCTCGCGCCAGCCGACGCCGCGCGCGCCGGTGCCGAGGGCCTTCATCACCGCCTCTTTCCCCGCGAAGCGGGCCGCCAACTCCGACGGCCGCTCGCGGTAGAGGGCGATCTCGGCCTCGGTGTAGATGCGGTTTAGGAAGCGGTCGCCGCCCCGGGCCACGGCCCGCTCCACGCGGTCGATCTCGACGATGTCCACGCCGGTGGTCAGCACGCCGCGATTATAGGGAGGGCTGCCGAGGGAGTCTATCGGCGGCGCTATACTAGGGCGCCCATGAGCCTCTCCGACGACCTTCGCCGCCACGCCGGCCCCGTCTGGGACCGGATCTTTTCCCATCCGTTCGTCACCGGGCTCGGCGACGGAACCCTGCCCCTGGAGAGCTTCAAGTTCTACCTCGTCCAGGACTACCGGTTCCTCATCGACTACTCGCGCGTCCTCGCGGTGGCGAGCGCGAAGGCGCCGGACCTGGAAGGCATGACGCGGTTCGCCGGCCTGCTCCACGCCACGCTCGCGGAGGAGATGGACCTCCATCGGCGGTACTGCGCCGGGTTCGGCATCAGCCCCGCAGAACTGGAGCAAGCCGAGATCGCGCCGGGGACGGCGGGCTATACCAACTTCCTGCTCTCCGTCGCCTACCAGGGGTCGGTGAAGGAGATCGCCGCGGCACTGCTCCCCTGCCAATGGGGCTACTACGAAATCGGCCGGAAGCTGGCCGACGAAGGCGACACGTCGGAGTCGAACCCCTACGCCGAGTGGATCCAGACCTACGCCTCCGACGACTTTAAAGCCCTGTCCGACTGGCTGCGCGGCTACCTCGACCAACTGGGGCAAGATGTCTCCGCCGTCGAGCGGGCCCGCCTCGAAGAGGTCTTCCTGATGAGCAGCCGCTACGAGTACGAGTTTTGGGAGATGGGACTCACCAGGGAACAATGGCCGGCGTGACCGGGCCTGGAGCGGAGCTGCTCCTGCAAACGATGCGGACTTCGGACTTCGACTACGACCTTCCTGCGGAACTCATCGCGCAGCGCCCCATCGAGCCGCGCGACCACGCCCGGCTCCTCGTAGTCCGGCAGGCGGACGGCTCATTGGCACATCGCCGCTTCCTCGACCTGCCTGACCTGCTCGAGGCCGGCGACCTGCTGATCGTCAACGACAGCCGCGTGATTCCGGCGCGGCTCCATGCCCGCAAGTCGACCGGCGGCGCGGTCGACCTCCTGCTACTGCGCCGCGGGGAAAGCGGATGGTGGCTCGCGCTTGCCCGGCCTTCCCGCCGCCTGCGGCCGGGGTCGTTCCTGTCGATTGAAGGGGGAGGCCGCAGCTATGGGATCGAGCTCGGCATGCGGCGCGACGACGGCCTGTTCGAGGTCCGGCTGGAGGACGAGGCGCTTATCGCCGCGTGCGGCGAGGCGCCACTGCCGCCCTACATCCACGAACCCCTCGCCCACCCCGAGCGGTACCAGACCGTCTACGCGCGGGAGGAAGGCAGCGCCGCCGCACCGACGGCCGGGCTGCACTTCACGCCGGGCCTGATAGAACGGCTGGCAGAGCGCGGGGTGGAGTTGGCCTACGTCACCCTGCACGTCGGCCTGGACACCTTCCGACCGGTCGAGGTCAACGATCCCCGCGAGCATCGAATCCACACCGAGTACGCCGTCCTGCCGCCGGAGACGGCACAGACCATCGCGCAGGCCCGCGCACGCGGAGGGCGCGTCGTTGCGGTGGGTACGACGTCGGTGCGGACGCTGGAGTCTGCGGCAAGGGAAGACGGGAAGGTGGAAGCCTACCGGGGCGACACGGGGCTGATGATACTGCCCGGCCACGAGTTCCGCGCCGCCGACGCCATGATTACGAACTTCCATCTGCCCCGCTCCACGCTGCTCATGCTGGTGAGCGCCTTTGCCGGCAAGCAGCTTATCGACGCCGCCTACGCGGAGGCCGTCCGTGAGCGGTACCGCTTCTACTCGTTCGGCGACGCGATGCTGCTCCTGTAGGCGGAGGCTGCGCCCGGCGGGACGGCATGTATACTGCCGCGAGGGAGGCATGGCATGAGTTCCAGCCCCATCTCGGTGGTCGTCTTCTCGGACTACATCTGACCCTTCTGCTATATCGCCCTGGACCGGGTCGACAGGCTGCAGAACGGCTACGACGTCGAGATCAAGTGGCGGGCGTTCGAGTTGCACCCCGAGCTGCCGCCCGAAGGCGGATCGCTGGGCCACTCCAAGGAACGCGCCGCCGAGTCCCGCGCCCGGCTCCGAGCGATGGCCCAGGATGCGGGCCTTGAGATGAACTTCCGCGACGTCGTATCCAACTCACGGCTCGCGCTGGAAGCCGCCGAGTTCGCCCGCGACCAAGACAAGCTGGACGAGTTTCACCGCGCCGTGCTCCACGCCTACTGGGTGGACGGCAAAGACATCGGCGACGACGCCGTCCTGGCAGAGATTGGCGGAAGCGTCGGTCTCGAGGCCAACCTGCTCCGCGCCGCCGCGGTCACCCGGACCTACCGCGAGCGTGTCGACTACCAGATCGAAGTGGCGCGGGAGCTTGGCATCGGCGGCGTGCCCGCCTTCATCTTCAACGAACGTTTCCTGCTGCAAGGCGCGCAGCCGTTCGCGGTCTTCGAGCAGGTGATGGAACGTCTGCTCCAGGAAGGCGGCGAATGACCGGCGAGCCCGGCGCGGCTCTCGTCACTGGCGGCAACCGCGGCATCGGACTCGAAGTCTGCCGGGGGCTGGGTCGGCTGGGACGTCGCGTCATAGTCGCCGGCCGTGATCCCACCTCGGTCCAGGAAGCGGTCGAAGAGCTGCGGCACGAGAAGATCGACGCCGTGGGCACGACGATGGACGTGAGTTCGCGGCAATCGGTCACTGAGGCCGCGGAGCGCCTGTTGGACGAGGGGGAGCAGATCGACGTGCTGGTGAACAACGCCGGCGTCTTCCCCACCGGCGAGGTCTTGACCATCGGCGAGGAGACAATGCGGCGCGCCTTTGATGTCAACGTCCTGGGAGCCATGTGGGCGTGCCAGGCATTCGTCCCGACGATGCAGCTGCGGCGCTACGGCCGCGTGGTGAACGTATCGTCGCAGTTGGGGGCCTTCGCCGGCGGTATTTCAGGGGCAGTGGCCTACGGGGTCTCGAAGGCGGCGCTGAACGCCCTGACGGTGAAGCTGGCCTCGGAGGTGCGCGGCGACGTGAAGGTCAACGCCGCCTGTCCCGGCTGGGCACGGACGCGCATGGGCGGGCCGTCGGCGCCGCTGAGCGCACGCCAGGCGGCGGAAGGGATCGTGTGGCTGGCGACACTTCCCGCCGATGGCCCCAACGGCGGGTTCTTCCGCGACGGCAAGCCGATCCCCTGGTAGAGGGCGGCAGGCCTAGATTCCCCGGCACAGACGCCCGAAGGCGGCGGCGAGCCCGAAGTCGCCCTCTACCGACAGGCGTCCCTCTTCCAGAAGCGCGTCGTAGCCGACGCGGCCGTACAGCAGCAGGGCGAAGTCGGCCGCCGCCATGCCAAGGGCGGCGTCGGCGTCCGCCGACGGCGAGACCGGCGCC
>DAOUKH010000061.1:0-30000 GCA_034421515.1 Dehalococcoidia bacterium | reverse complement strand
GCCTCAGGATCGGAGCTGACCACGGTCAGGCCGGCCGGCATGGCGTCGGACACCGCGGCGTTGAACGCCGGGCCGTCGCCGCTGTTGGAGACCTCGATGGTGAAGGTGACTTCCGTTCCCACGAGGAACGTGTCTGCGGAGGCGGTCTTGGTCACGGCCAGGTCAGGTGCGACGATCGTGGTGTCGACGCTGGCGTCGGCCTGGGCGCCCTCCGCAGAGGTGACGGTGACCGGCAGTGAGTAGTCTCCGGCAGCGTCGCCGGAGGCGGCAACCATGATGGTCCGGGACTCGCCGGCCTCAAGCGTGCCGAGGTTCCAGGTGGTGCCTTCCGTCGGACCCGGGACGCCGCTGAAGAAGCTGAGACCGGCGGGCACCGTGTCGGTGATCGTCACGTCGGTCAGCGCGCCCTCGCCGTCGTTGGTCACGGTGATCTCGTAGTTGACGATGTCGGTGATGTTGGCCGTCTCCGGACCGGTCTTGGTCACGGTGAGCGAGCCTGGGATGACCATGGTGGTCGCGGAGCCTTCGCCGGTGAAGCCTTCGGTGGAGATGGCAGAGGCCGTGTTGATCATTTCGCCAACGGCGTCGGCGGAGAGGGTCACCGAGACGAGGGCGTTACCGGCGGGTTCAAGGTCGCCGATCGACCAGACGACGGTACCGTCGCCGATCTCGCTGGGCTCGGGGTCGGCGCTCACGTAGCTCATGCCCGCGGGCAGGGTGTCGGTGAGCGTAACGCCTGTCGCCGTGCGGTCGCCTTCGTTGGTGACGCTGATGACGTAGTTGGCCGTCCTGGAAAGGCCGACGCTGGCGGGCCCGTCCTTCGTGATATTGAGCGAAGGCGCCTGCCATGTCTTGGTCACGATCCTGGAGTAGAGCTCGTCGCCCGTGGAGTGAAGCACGCTGATGTAGACGGTGTTGTCACCGGTCTCCGGCGCGACCTGTTCGAGCACCACGCTGGAGACGCCTGCGGCGTCGGTAACGGTGGACACTTCGCTGGGCTGGCCGTTCAGAGTGGCATCCGGTGTACCGTCGGTGAGTGACCAGATGACCGGGACGCCCTCGAGGGGCGCGCCGTCGCTCACGCGGTTGACCGTAACGGCCATCGGGTGCGCGGTGCCGACAAGGTTGGCGGCATCTTCAGGGAATGCCGCGACCAAGTCGACCCAATGCTTGACGGCGAACACTTTATGGGCGCCGGCGTCCGCGATAGCGGGGACGTAGGCGGTGACGTCGGTGTCGCCTTCGCGGGTCGCGGTAATGGTGAGCGTGGCCTCACCGTTGTCGTCCGTGGTGACACGGCCGAAGGTGTTGTCGACCTTGTCGGGATCGACGCCGCCAATCGAGACAATGTCGCCGACGGCGTCGCCGAAGCGGTTAAGGATAAGTTCGACGGCGGCGCCTGGGGCGGCCGAGCCGTCGGCCTGTTCCACCTCAATGGTGAAGGTGTGTTGGCTCCTGATGGGGTTGTAGTCCTCTGCGGGGCTAATCGTCACGCTGGCCGGTGTGACGTTCTGCTGGGCGCGGATCGAGGGGCTGCCGGGCGCCACGGATGATGCGGTGACCTCGCCGCTTGGCAGACCATTCCCCAAACCAGGGCCATGGGACTGAAGCTGGCCGGCAACGCTGGGCGAAGACGACGCCGAATCCGGAGACGCCGCGCCTGTCGTTGACGCAGAACTGGCGAGCACGAGACCGACAACGATCGCGGCGATAACGGCGAGAACGATCGCGCCGCCATAGATCCAAGGGAGCGGTTTGCCGGTGAACAGGTTCATTTCACCAATCCTTATTCAGGACTTTGGGGACGTGTGCAGGACGTTCGGCTGAAGACATAAGAGGCCAAGGGTTCTGCAAGCGTCAAGGATTCTACACTATCGTTTTGGGAGTATCAACCCAGGGAAGACGCCTCCGCAACCCATAACGGCGGCATAGCGGCGGCGTCTTATGAAAAGTCTCCTCTCCCAGTTATGCAAAGTCTCCCATACGGGCGCAACCTGTCGGATGCGGTCTCCTTCCCTTCCTCTACCGGTTAGGGAGGAAGGATCGGCAAGGAGGTGCGACTAGCCGGCGGGCGGCGGCTCCGTGCCCGCCGCGGCCCCTTCGGGCGGCTCCGGCAGCGCTTCGTCCAAGTCGTCTCCCGCTGGCAACGCGGCCGCGGGGGCGTCGCCTTCTGGAATCGCGGCCGGCCCCTTACGGAGCTTGATCTCGCCGTCCTCAACGTCGATCACCACGTTGTCCCCGACGTCGAACTCGCCGCGGAGCACGGCTTCGGAGAGCGGGTCTTCGACGAGATCTTGGATCTTGCGCCGGAGCGGTCTGGCGCCGAACGCAGGGTCATACCCTTCCTGCGCGAGGAAGGTCATCGCCTCGGGGGTGGCGCGGAAGCCCATCCCTTTCTCGACGACCGCCTTGGCCACGAGGTCGAGCATGAGGCCCACGATCTCCTCGATGTGCTTCTGCTCGAGGGCGTGGAAGACGACCTGCGAGTCGATGCGGTTGAGGAACTCGGGGCGGAAGACCTTCTTGACCTCGCTGGTGACCTTCTCCTTCATCGCCTCATAGGCACGCTTGGCGTCCTCCGACTCGTCGCCGCCGGTGGCGAAGCCGATGGCGGTGTTGCGGCGGATCAGCTCGGCGCCGATGTTCGAGGTCATCACGATGATCGAGTTGCGGAAGTCCACCTTCCGGCCCTTGGCATCGGTGAGGTGGCCGTCGTCGAAGATCTGCAGCAGGATGTTGAAGACCTCGGTGTGGGCCTTCTCGATCTCGTCCAAGAGGATGACGCTGTAGCTCTTGCGCCGCACCGCCTCGGTCAGCTGACCACCGTCGTCGTAGCCGACGTAGCCGGGCGGGGAGCCAACGAGGCGGGCCACGGTGTGGCGCTCCATAAACTCGGACATGTCGAGGCGGATCATGGAGTCTTCGCTGCCGAACATGAACTCGGCAAGCACGCGGACGAGCTCCGTCTTGCCGACGCCGGTGGGGCCAAGGAAGAGGAAGACGCCGATGGGGCGGCGTGTGTCCTTCAGGCCTGCACGGGCGCGGCGGATGGCCCGTGAGATGACGGTGATCGCCTCGTCCTGGCCGATGATGCGCTTGTGCAGCACGCCTTCCATCTGGAGGAGCCGGGTGGTCTCTTCGGTCGCGAGGCGCGTCACCGGAATGCCGGTCCACATGCCGACAACTTCGGCGATGTCTTCCTCGGTAACCTCGAGGCCGGTGGCGTCCTGTGCGTCGTTCCAGTCCCGCTCCAACTGTTCGAGCTTCTCGGTCAACTGAATCTCGCGGTCGCGCAGCTCGGCGGCGAACTCGTACTGCTGGCCGCCGATGGCCTCCTCCTTCTCGGTATGCACCTTGTTGAGGACCTGCCTCGCCTCTTTAACGGAAAGGGGCGTGGTCGTGCCTCGTATGCGCACGCGGGAGGCGGCCTCGTCCATGAGGTCGATGGCCTTGTCGGGGAGGAAGCGGTCGGAGATGTAGCGGGAGGCCAAGCTGGCACAAGCACGGAGGGCCTCCTCGCTGATCTTCAGATTGTGGTGCTCTTCATACCGGACCTTGATCCCTCGAAGGATCTCGACGGTCTCCTCGGCGCTCGGCTGTTCGACCTGCACCGGCTGAAAGCGGCGCTCGAGAGCGGCATCCCGCTCGACGTACTTGCGGTACTCGTCGAGGGTCGTAGCGCCGATGGTCTGCAGCTCGCCGCGCGAAAGTGAGGGCTTCAGGATGTTCGCGGCGTCGACGGCGCCCTCGGCGGCGCCCGCACCCACCATGGTGTGCATCTCGTCGATGAAGAGGACGCAGTTGCCCGATGTCTTGATCTCTTCGATCACCTTCTTAAGGCGTTCCTCAAACTCGCCGCGGTACTTGGTGCCGGCAACCAGGGCGCCCATGTCAAGGGTGACGAGGCGCTTCTGGTGCAGGGTGTTGGGGATGTCCTCCCCGTCGACGATGCGTTGGGCCAAGGCCTCGACGATCGCCGTCTTGCCGACGCCGGGTTCACCGATGAGCACGGGGTTGTTCTTGGTGCGGCGGCTAAGAATCTGGACGACCCGCTCGATTTCCTTCTTGCGGCCGATCACGGGGTCGAGCTTGCCGGCACGGGCGGCGGCAGTGAGGTCGATCCCGAGCTGATCGAGCACGGGAGTGCGCGTCCCACTGCGGCCCGATTGCGCGGACTGGGGCGCGCTCTGGCTGAGGACGCGGCTGGTCTCGTTCCGTATCTTCTCGAGGGTGACGCCGAGGCTCTCGAGGACGCCGGCAGCCACGCCTTCGCCCTCGCGGAGCAGACCGATGAGCAGGTGCTCGGTGCCGATATAGCTATGGTTTAGGCGGCGGGCCTCGTCGACGGCGAGCTCGATGACTTTCTTGGCGCGGGGCGTCAGGCCTATCTCGCCGGGGACCGACTTCTCGCCACGGCCGATAATGAATTCAACGGCGGAGCGCACTTTGGTGAGCTCGACGCCGAGGTTGGAGAGTACGCGGGCGGCCACGCCCTCGGTCTCGCGCACCAAGCCCAAGAGAATGTGCTCGGTACCGATGTAGTTGTGATTAAAGCGCTGGGCCTCTTCCTGGGCGAGGGAGAGAACCCGGCGGGCGCGTTCGGAGAATTTTTCGAACCTGCTAGCCATAGGCGTTGCTCCGTGTGAGCGGGTTGCTTAACAGACTCAGCACTCCGTGGGTCCTAGGCGGTCTCGCCCGTGACTCGCTCCGTTTCCTCCTCGGTCGGAGCGGCGGCGGTCTCGCCAGCGGACTCATTCATCGTATCATCAGATTGCTCGTCCGGCCCAACCTCCCCGGCTGCTTCTTCGCCAGCCGAGACCGCCTCAGCCAACTGGGCGGCGAGCGCGGAGTCGAGCGCCGGGCGCTCGACTCGATGCTCCGCCTCCCCGGCGCTGAACCGCTGCTCAGCCGGAGCGGACCGCGGTTCCGGCGAAGTCTGACGCGGCTCTGGGGCAGGGCTCTCCTCTCCATCCGCGTCGACCTGTTTGAGGCTCAGACCGATGCGCCTGCGGACGGGATCGACCCGAACGATCTTGACCATCACGTCCTTGCCTTCGGTTACAACCTCGCGGGGATGTTGGATCATGCGGTCTGCCAGCTCAGAGATATGGATAAGCCCCTCGACGCCGTCCTCGATGCGGGCAAAGGCGCCGAAGGTCGCGAGCTTGGTCACCGTCGCGGGGACGATCTGGCCCTCGTGGTACCGGTAGGGCACCTCCGCCCACGGTTCGGGCTTGGTCTGCTTCAGGCTTAGGGCGATGCGCTGAGCCTCCTGGTCGACCCGTACCACCTTGACCTCGACCTCATCGCCGACGTTGACGATGTCCTCGGGCCGGCGCACGGGCTGCCACGAGAGCTCTGAGATGTGGATGAGGCCGTCGGCGCCGCCGAGATCGACAAAGGCGCCGAAGTTGGTGGTGCCGCTGACCACTCCGCGCCTCAATTCACCCTCTTGAAGCTCGGCGAGCAGCTTTGCCTTGCCGGCGGCGCGGAACTCCTGTGTCGCGGCGCGCTCGGAGAGAATCGCTCGATTGCGGCGGCGATTGACTTCGATCACCTTGACCTTCAGGGTCGTGCCGACGAGCGCTTCGAGGGCCTCGTTCTGGGCCCCGTCGCCACGGGGACGTCCCACGGCGGTGAGCTGAGAGAGGGGCACGAAGCCCTGGACGCCCTCGGCGTTGACCACGGCGCCGCCCTTATTGAAGCCGGTGACCGGCGTCTCGATCACGGTCCCGTCCTGGGCATGCTGAAGGAGGACGCGCCAGCCCATCTCACCCCGCGCGCGGTCCAGGGAAAGGACCGCCTGGCCCTCGTCGGTCTCGGGCCGGACGACGGCGACGACGATGGGGTCGCCTTCCTTTAGTTCTTCTACGTCGGCAGGCGTCAGGGTCCGCATCTCGCGGGAGGGAACGACGCCCTCGGTCTTCTGTCCGACGTTGACGAGGACGCCGTCCTTGTCAACCTTCATGATGACCCCGTCGACGACTTGGCCGCGATAGAGGTTTTGGTACCCCTGCTCGGCCTCATCGAGCAGTTGGTCCATATCGAATTCGCCGGACTGCTGGGTCACAAGTTCACTCTGCCTGGGTAGCTGGGTTACGGGGCATTATAAGGATGGGCTTCTGGGGCTGTAAAGGTCTGCGAACCTGTCGACTCCCGTAGGCCCGGATCGGCGGGGTTTGGCCGGCACCGGCCGAACGGCTTAAACCAAAGGGCCTGACTGTGGAGTCAGGCCCTTGAGAAAACCCCTGGCGGCGGCATATTTTCCACGGAGGGTTCCCCCTCGAGTATCGTCTGCGCTGGTGCGTTTCACTTCCGTGTTCGGGATGGGAACGGGTGGGTCCACACCGCTCTGGCCACCAGAGGCGTCAAGTATACCGCACCGGAGCGCGCTTCCTCAAGCGTGGGTACGCCCCGACGAGGCACGCTAGGCTACACTAGAGCGGCGAACCTGGGCGCAGCAGGCAAGGGGCGCGACACCTCCCGAGGAGCTTCTCCATGCCGGAACAGACCGCCGTATCCGCGACGCGAGACGGGGCCGTGACCGTCCTCACCATCGACAATCCGCCCGCCAACTCGATGGGTCTCGACGTCATCGCGGGCTTGTCTG
Source organism: Dehalococcoidia bacterium (assembly GCA_034421515.1). Classification (GTDB taxonomy): domain Bacteria; phylum Chloroflexota; class Dehalococcoidia; order SHYB01; family SHYB01; genus DAOUKH01. The sequence continues at coordinate 23,390 of DAOUKH010000061.1, read as the reverse complement.
CCGCGCTCGACTCCGTGGAGAAGGACCGCGGAGTGGGGGCAGTCGTGATAACCGGTGCGGGAGAGAAGATGTTCTGCGCGGGGGCCGACATCAAGCTGCTCTCGCGGGTCGAGGAGATAGACGACGACCATCCTCTCTTTCAGGCAGCGCGTCTCTTCGACCGCATCGACTCATTTCCCAAGGCGGTGATCGCGGCGATCAACGGCTTCTGCCTGGGCGGCGGCGCGGAGCTGGCCATGGCCTGCGACATCAGGGTCGCGGCGGAACACGCCCGATTCGGACAGCCCGAGATCAACCTCGGCATCACGCCCGGCTGGGGCGGCACGCAGCGCCTGACGAGGCTCATCGGGAAGACGCGCGCCCAGCCCCTGCTGCTCACCGGCGATATGCTCGGGGCCCAAGACGCATTGGCGTGGGGCCTGGTCAATGAAGTCGTCCCGGCCCAAGACCTCATGGGTAGAGCGGTCGAGACGGCGGCGAAGATAGCCGAGAAGGCGCCGCTCGCCGTGGCCGAGATCAAGTCGCGGGTCGTCGAGGGCGCGAAGCAACAGCTCTCGGATGCGGTGCTCGACGACCTCCGCGGCATGCTCCGGCTGCTGGCTACCGAGGACGGCAAGGAAGGCCTCGCCGCCTTCCTTGAGAAGCGGCCCCCCACGTTCAAGGGCGAATAACGAGCCGATGTTTCACGCCCACCGCTCCACCCGGGCGCCGGCGTCATGATCCTCGACGCCGTTTGGATCGCCGCCGGCCTCGTGCTCCTCATTCTGGGGGCCGAGATGCTCATCCGGGGGGCGTCCCGGCTCGCCGCCGCCTTCAACGTCCCGCCCATCATCATCGGCCTCACCATCGTCTCGTTCGGGACGGGAGCGCCGGAACTCGTCGTCGGCGTCAGCGCGGCGTTCGAGGGTGCGCCGGGGATCGCCCTCGGCAACGTGGTGGGCAGCAACATCATCAACGTGCTCGCCGTCTTGGGGCTGAGCGCCGCGGTGGCCCCGCTTGTCGTCGCCAGCCGCTTGGTGCGTTTGGACGTGCCAATCATGATCGGCGTCTCGATCGTGCTGCTGCTCATGGCGCTCAACGAGCGCATCGGACGGGTCGAGGGCGCGGTGCTGGTGGCGGCCTTCCTCGTCTATGTCGTCTTTCTCTTCGCGCGGCGGCGATTCTTCCCTCAGCCCGAATCGGCCGATGCGCCGGAGACGCCGGAGGTACGGCGGACTCCGCTCGGGCTGGCGAGGGACGCCGTCATCACCGCAGGCGGGGGCGTCATCCTCGCGTTCGGCGCGAACCGGCTTGTAGACGGCGCGTCGAACGTCGCGGCGGAGATCGGCGTCAGTGAGATGGTGATCGGGCTTACCGTCGTCGCCATCGGCACGTCGCTCCCGGAGCTCGTGACCTCGATCGTGGCGGCGATAAAGGGGCAGCGCGACATCGCGGTGGGCAACGTGGTGGGCAGCAACATCTTCAACATCCTCGCAGTGGCAGGGTCATCGGCGCTCGCCGGCGGCGGCCTTGCCGTCGAGCCCTCGGCGATCCACTTCGACATTCCCGTGATGCTTGCCGCCGCCGTGGCCTGCTTCCCGGTCTTCCTCAGCGGCTACCGGATCGACCGCTGGGAGGGATCGCTCTTCGTCGGTTACTTCCTCGCTTTCATGATTTATGTGGTCCTCCGCGCCTCAGACCACGACGCGGTGGGCCCATTCAGCCTCGCGATGGCGGCCTTCGTCTTTCCTTTGATCGGCATGACGCTGCTCTTGCTCGCCGGGCGCATGGTGATGGGTCGGCGGGGGCAGGAGGCCAACGCCTCAAGCTCTGTCGACAGGATGGAGAATTAAAGCGTTCGTTGCGAGGGCGCTCACCCGCGCCCTACACTCAATCGAGAGAGCGGGCGGTCAACGAAAACGCGAGCAGGGGAGTTCATCGCCAAGTGGACGAAACGGAACGCGCCGAGCTCACACGGCGGCTCAGCGGCGTCATGCGACGCATCCACCGGCTTCCCAGCCGGCAGGTCCGCACGGTCATGGAGATCGACGACCGCATGCGGCGCGGGATGCTCCAGGAGGAAGACCTCGAGTTCCTGCGCTCAGTGGACGAGGAGCACCCGTAAGTGGAACTCATCGAGATTTCGATCCCGCAGTCGGTGAGCTACCGCGCTTCCGAAATCGTCGCCGACCTGCGGAACGCGGCGGAGGAGCTCTTTCACCCCATGCAAGTAGTGGGCTACTGGGACGCGCCGACCGCCGACCATCTCTGCCCCCTGGCGCAAATGCAGCTGGACTGCCCTCACGTGAAGGAGTCCGGCCCCGACGGCGCACCCTGCGCCATCACGCTCGACGCCTACCGGGAATCGGTGGAGCACGAGCGTTCCGGAGTCCTCGAGCTTCACTTCACGCACGCGGACGTGCGCGTCTTCCTCTCCTAAAGGCGAGTCTCAACAACGCGAGCCACGGCGGAGCGGCTGTGTGGTAAGGTTCCGCCGAGGCCCGGCGCGGAGGACGGCATGAGCGAAGGGCTACTCGGAGGCCCTGCCGCCATTGGTCGCGGCGCGCATCCGCGCTGCCGGTTCCTCCGCGACGACCATCCCCGGCATGCACTCCTGCTCCGCGGCAACACGCAGAGAGTAGGGCCATGACGACGCCCCTCGCTTCCGCGCCGACAAGGCGGCCGCGCGTCGTGATCCTGGGCGGCGGCTACGGCGGGCTCTACGCCGCGCTGGAACTCTGGAAGGCGGCCCGCCGGGACAAGATCGACGTCACCCTGGTCTCCCGCGACAATTTCTTCCTGGTGCAGCCCATGCTGCCCGAGGCGGTGTCGGGGAATATCGAGGCGCCGCACATCGTCAAGTCGCTGCGCCGCCTGCTCCCCGGCATCGACTTCCACCATGCCGAGATCGATTCCGTAGACCCCGCGGAGGGTGTGGTCCACATCCGGCACCACGGAGCGACCGTGGAGCGCCGCATCGCCTACGACCACCTGCTCGTGGCCGTGGGAAACTCGACGGACCTCGTCTCGCTGCCGGGCATGGCGGAGCATGCCTTCCCGGTCAAGACGATCGCCAACGCCTTCGCCCTGCGGAGCCATCTCCTCGGCGCTTTGGAGCAGGCAGAGGTGACATCGTCGGCGGCCGAGCGCCGCAAGCTGCTGACCTTCGTGGTGGCGGGGGCCGGCTATACCGGGGTCGAGGTGGCGTCGGAGATCAACGACTACATGCGCGAGGCGGTCCGCAGCTACCCCACGCTCGACGAACGCGAGGTGCGCGTCGTGCTCCTCCAGCGGAGCGGCCGCATTCTCCCCGAATTGAGCGAGGAACTGGCCGCCTTCAGCCAACGCATTCTGGAGCGCAGCGGCATCGAGGTGTGGACCGGCACGCCGATCGCGAGCGCGACGGCGGAGAGCGCGGTCCTCGCCGGCGGCGAGCAGATTCCGACGAGGACGTTGGTCTCAGCCTTGGGCGCGGGGCCGAATCCGGTCCTGCAGTGCTTCGACAAGGGCCTGGACAGCAGCGGGCGGCTGCAGGCCGACGAGTTCCTTCGGGCTCCCGCCTATGAGAACGTCTGGGTCGTGGGCGACGCCGGCGCCATCCCAAACCTGCGGGACGGCGGCCAGTACCCTCCCACCGCCCAGTCGGCGCTGCGCCAGGCGCAGCACGCGGCGCGCAACATCCTGGCCGCCATCGAGGAGCGGCCGCCGAGGCCGTTCCTGCACCGCTCCACCGGCGTGATGGTCACCCTGGGAGGGTACCGAGGCGCGGCCGAAATCTTCGGCTTCAAGCTTCAGGGCTTTCTCGCCTGGTTCCTCTTCCGGACGTTCTGGCTGGTCCAACTGCCGGGCATTGACCGGAAGCTGCGCGCCATGCTGCATTGGACCATCGAGCTCTTCTTCAAGCGCGACATCGCGAAGTACGAGGCGATGGGAGGCGGCCCCGTGGCGCGGTCGCACTACGAGAGCGGCCAGACGATCTTCCGCCAGGGCGAGTTCGCCGACAACTTCTACGTAGTGTTGAGCGGGGAGGTGGAGATCTATCACGGCGGCTCGCCGGAGGCCACGGCCGTCCTTGGCCCCGGCCAGTATTTCGGTGAGATGTCGCTGATGAGTCGCCGCCAGCGGAGCGCTTCGGCGCTGGCGCGGGGCCCCGTCGACCTGCTCGTCCTGAGCGCGGGTGACTTCACGGCGCTGGCGAACTCGTCCTCGGAGTTCGCGGCGATGGTCGAAAGCGCCGCCGCGAGCCGCCGCCGCGCCAACGAGCAGCGCGAGAGCGGGGCACGGAAGACGGCCCCGCCGGCCGGCGGCGGCGATTCGACGGAATGATGGAATGGCGACTTGTGCTTGATGACTTAGGCAATGGAGATCGAATAGGAGGACAGCGCTATGTGTAAGCCGGAGCAATGGCTCGATGCGGTGAGGTGGACAATCTGGATGTGGACGGGCGCGATGTGGGCATGGGCGCTGCTCGAAGTCGTGACGGCGCTCGACGAGTTCGCGCAGTGCGGCAGCTACTGCACCGACCTCCTCATCGCCGGGACCGTGGTCGGCGCCGGCCAGGCTGTCGGGCTATGGTTCCTGGTGATCGTGCCGCTTGTCGCCGCGAAGAAGGTCCTGCGGCACTGCATCGAACAGGCAGAGTGAACCGTACCGCGTGCTAAGATGACGCCGCCGCGCCCGCCCCGTTCTTTACTCTGGGCGGGCGGCCGGAAGAGCCGGATGTTCACCGTAGCGATCCTCACCATCAGCGACGCCGTGTCGAAGGGGACGCGTGAGGACACGAGCGGAGACAACATAGAGACGGCGGCGCGGGCGGCGGAGGTGGCGGTGGTGCACCGCGAGGTCGTGCCGGACGAGCGCGACCAGATCGCCGGCCTGCTCTCGAAGTGGAGTTCGGAGGGCGTCGATCTGATCCTCACCACCGGTGGCACGGGCCTGGGACCGCGCGACGTCACACCCGAGGCGACGCGGGACGTGATCGAGCGCGAGGTGCCGGGTCTCGCGGAGCTGATGCGCCTGGAGTCGTGGCGCGCGAACCAGCACGCCATCCTGAGCCGCGCCGTGGTCGGCGTCCGCGGACACACCCTCATCGTCAACCTGCCGGGTAGCCCCAAGGGCGTAGCGGAGAACCTCGAGCTGGTGATGCCGGTGATCCCGCACGCGATCGCTATTCTCAAAGGCGGCGGCGCCGACCACACACCGCCTGCGCATGAGAAACACGGCCACGACGGCGGGCATCACCACCACGGTCACCATCACCACCGGTGAATCGGCGGCGACGGTGCGCTTCACGATCCTGACCCTGTTCCCCGAGATGTTCGCATCGCCGCTGTCGTCGAGCATCATGGGGCGGGCGCTCGAGCGCGGACTCGCCGCCATCGACGTCCGCGACATCCGCGACCACACCCACGACCGTCACCGCACCGCCGACGACTACGCCTACGGCGGCGGGCCCGGCATGCTGATGAAGCCGGAGCCGTTGTTCGAGGCGATCGAGGCGGTCCGCGAGAGCGACGTCCCGCCGCGGGTGGTCCTGATGAGCCCGCTGGGCCGGACGTTTGACCAATCCTTGGCGGCGGAGCTGGCGGACGAGGCGCACGTCGCGCTGGTGTGCGGTCACTACGAAGGAGTGGATGAGCGCGTCCGGCAGCATGTCGACGATGAGATCAGCCTGGGAGACTTCGTGATGACCGGCGGGGAGCCGGCGGCGTGGGCCATCATCGACGCAGTGGTGCGCCTGCTCCCTGGCGTCCTCGGCGACCCGGGGTCGCCGGCAACCGACTCGTTCGCCGAAGGCTTGCTCCAATATCCGCAGTACACACGCCCCGAGGAGTTTCGCGGAATGCGTGTCCCACCGGTCCTGCTCAGCGGCGACCACGGGCGGATCGCCCGGTGGCGGCGGAACCAGTCGCTGCGCCGGACCCGCCAACTGCGGCCCGACCTGCTGGAGCAGGCGGGGATCACGCCCGACGAGCTTGCGCGGGCGGAGGCGGAGCTCGACGAAGAGGAATCGCTCGGCGCGTAACTCATCAGAGACGCGGGGGCCGGTCGAGTGTGGTATTCTGGCTAGTCGTAGACCTGAGCGCCGAGATGCGCTCCGAAGCTCTCCCGTAACCCTGGCGGACGTCATGAAAGCACACGCGCTGATCGAGCTGAGTCCCAACGAGAACATCCCCGACCTGAACCCCGGCGACACCGTCAAGGTGAACGCGCAGGTGAAGGAGGGGGAGCGGGTGCGCACGCAGACCTACCAGGGCGTGGTGATCAAGAAGGGCGGCGACGGGCCCAGCGCATCGTTCACGGTGCGGCGCATCAGCCACGGCGTCGGGGTCGAGCGGACTTTTCTTTATCATTCGCCCCTGCTGCAATCGGTCGAAGTGGTGCGGCAGGGCAAGGTGCGCCGGGCGAAGCTCTTCTACCTCCGTGGCCGCTCTACAAAGCAGGCCCGGATCAAAGAGAAGACGAACTTCGCACGGGAGGGCGGCCGCCCCGCCAAGTAGAGCTCCGGGGCGCGGCCCTCGGGCGGCGGGGCCGCCGGTGAGGAGCGCCTGATGGGCTACGCCGAGGTCGCGGTCGACGCGCCTACGCAGCCTGGGCGCACGTTCAGCTATTCTTTCTCCGACGACGAGGACGTTCGCGTCGGCCACGCGGTCCGCGTTCCCTTCGGCTCCCGGCAATTGCCCGGCTTCGTTTTCGACACGCCCGACGTCCCTGCCTTCGCGGAGACCCGCCCCATCTCAGAGGCCGTCGGCCCCGGCCCACTCCTTTCACCATCGCAGATCGAACTGGCGCGGTGGCTGAGCGACACCTACCGTTCCACACTCTTCGCCGCGGCCTCGCTCATGACGCCGCCGGGCTACCGCGACCACGTCACCGCCACCTACTTTCTGAAGGATGAGCCCGTGGAATCGGAGGAGCCCGACGAGGCGAACGGAGAACCCCGCCAGCTGGCCATGCTGCCCGGCGGCCCAACTCCCGCCGCTCGCGGCCTGGACGCCACACAGGTGGCGGTCGTCGATCTGCTGCGGAGCCGCGACCCCGTCCCCATCGCCGAGATCGAGCGGGCCGTGGGGAAGAGGCCGGCCGCGGCGGCGCTTCGGAAGCTGACTCGGAAGGACGTGGTTGGCAAGTCGTGGGCGTGGCGGAGGGCCGGAGTCCGGCCCAAGACGCAGCGCCGCGTCCGGCTGCTCGACGCCGGTGCGGCGGCGGTCGAGGATCTGCGGCATCGCGCGCCCAAGCAAGCGGCGGTGCTCGACGCGCTGGCGGCCGCGGGCGGCGGGCTCGCGGCGGCGGAAATCAACAAGGAACGCGGTCTCTCCAAGAGCTCCCTCAACACGCTGGTGAAGAACGGCCTCGTCGCCATCGACGAGGTGCGGGTCATGCGCGACCCGCTGGCCGGGCGCGACTTCGAGCGAACGGCGCCGCTGATGTTGACGCCCGACCAAGAACGGGCGTGGCGGGAGATCAGTCGCACGCTCGACGATGCCGCGCCGGGCGGCACCCCTCGCGTGTCGCTGCTGTTCGGAGTGACCGGTAGCGGCAAGACGGAGCTCTACCTCAGGGCGCTCGACCGGGTGGCGCGCCAAGGGCGCAGGGGCATCGTCCTCGTCCCGGAAATCTCGCTGACGCCCCAGACGATCGAGCGCTTCGCGGGACGCTTCCCCGGACGCGTCGCGGTGCTGCATAGCCACCTGAGCCCCGGGGAGCAGTTGGACGAGTGGCGGCGCATCCGCGACGGCGAATTCGACGTGGTGATCGGCGCGCGCAGCGCCGTCTTCGCGCCCCAGCCCGACCTCGGCCTGATCGTGCTCGACGAGGAGCACGAGTGGACGTACAAGCAGCACGAGCAGGCGCCGTTGTACCACGCCCGGGCCGCCGCGCTGCGGCTGGCGGAAATTACCGGCGCCGCCGTCATCCTGGGGAGCGCCACGCCCTCTGTGGAGAGTTTTCACCGGGCGGCTTCGGGCGCCTACAAGCTGTTGGAGCTGCCCAACCGGATCGTCGCCAACGGCGACGGCGAGGCAGTCACCGACGCCGCGCCGATGCCGCGGGTGCGTGTCGTCGACATGCGGGAGGAGCTCCGGGCGGGGGTGCGGAGCGTCTTCTCGCGCCCGCTGGCCTCGGGCATCGAGGAAGTTCTCGAACGGGGCGAGCAGGCGATCCTCTTCCTCAACCGGCGGGGGGCGTCGACGTTCGTTCAATGCCGCGACTGCGGCTACGCCGCCCGGTGCAAGAAATGCGACGCAGCCCTGATCTACCACGCCGAGCGCGGCTACTTGCAGTGCCACCAGTGCGGCGCGCGGAGCGGCCCGCTCTCCGTCTGCCCCGAATGCGGCAGCGAGCGCATTCGCATGATGGGACTGGGGACCGAGCGGCTGGAAGCGGAGACGCACCGGCGCTTCCCCGGCGCCCGCACCATGCGCTGGGACCGCGACGTGGCGTCGAGCGGCGCGGCACACCAGGAGATCATCGATACGTTCCGCACCGGCGCCGCCGACATCCTCATCGGGACGCAGATGCTCGCCAAGGGTCTGCACGTTCCCTCGGTGACGCTGGTTGGAGTGGTCAACGCCGACATCGGCCTCCACATTCCCGACTTCCGTGCCGGGGAGCGGGTCTTCCAGATCGTGGCGCAGGTGGCGGGCCGCGCCGGGCGGGGCCCCGCCGGCGGGCGCGTCGTGGTGCAGACCTACTCGCCGGACAACTACGCGGTCGCGGCGGCGGCGCTCCAGGACTACCGCACCTTCTACGACGAAGAAATCGCGCGGCGGGCCGAGCTGACACTGCCGCCGTTCGCGCGGCTCACACGGCTGGTCTACCAGCACGAGAACGCCGAGGCGGCGATGAACGAGGCTCGGCGTGCCGCGGAGAGCCTGCAGCTCCGGCTCGACGAGATCGGCTACCCCGGAGCGCTGCTCACTGGGCCCGCACCCGCGCCCTACGAGCGCATCCGGGGCCGGTGGCGTTGGCAGCTTCTCCTACGCATGGACGAGCCCGGCCCGGCGCTCGACGACCTCCCGCTGGCCGAGGGCTGGCGGATCGACGTCGACCCGGTGGGGATGCTCTAGCGCAGGTCGCTAGGCGTCGTCTAGACCGTAAACACGGGCGGCGTTGCCTGCAAGGATGGCGTGGCGCTCGTCGTCGGGGACGCCGGCCATGTGGTCGTCGATCGTCTTCAGCGAGTTCGGCCAGTCGGTGCCGCCGTGGGGGAAGTCGCTCGACCACATGATCTGGCTCAGACCGATATTGTGCCGGTTGATGATGGCGTAGCGGTCGGTGATGTAGGTCGTGAAGATGTTGCGGTCAAAGTAGTAGCTGGGTGTGTGCTCGATGGGAGGCTTATCGGCGGGGTTGCGGCGGCTGTGCCGGTCGTCGAACTGCTCCTTGACGTAGGGCACCCAGGAGCTATCGACCTCGGCGATGACCAGCTTGAGGTTGGGGAAGCGGTCGAAGACGCCTGCGTTGATGAGCTCGAGGCAGCGGAGGGGGGCATCGACGTGGCGAAGCTCGCCGTGGGCGCCCGACTGCTTGCGGTCGGGGTCGTTGTCGGGCTCCCTGGCGAGCGAGACGTGGATCTGGATGGGAATGTTCATCTCCTCCGCGGCGGCCCAGAAGACGTCGTCCTCAGGCGAGGGCATCATCTCGCCGCATGGGTAGCGGGCGAGCAGGACGCCGCGCATGCCGGGCAAGTCGAGGGCGCGCCGCATCTCCGCGAGGGCGGCGTCGACACCGACGGTGGGCATCATGGCGATGCCGATGAGGCGGTCGGGGGCGTAGCCGGCGTACTCGGATAGCCAGTCGTTGTAGGCGCGGATGCAGGCGAGGTGGAACTCGGCGTCCTTGTTGGTGACGAAGACGTTCATCGAGATGCGCGGCGTGGGATAGAGCACCTCGGCGTCGACTCCGTCCTCGTCCTGTTCCTCGAGCCGGATCGCGGGGATGGCGCCGCCCTTGCGGGCGTCCTCCCAATGCACCCAAGGGGAGCGCTCCTCGGGGGGCATGCCGCCATTCACGTTGTTGCCGAAGTTAATGGGGACGGGCGAGCCCTCCATGACCCAGGCGTCGCCCTTCTCGAACCGCTCCATGCGGGGTGCGCGGTCCTTGAACTTCGCCGGGACCCTTGACTGCCACAGGTCAGGGGGCTCGTTGATGTGAGAATCGCCGGATACAAGGTTCAATTTCCGCGCCATGCCACCTCTCCACTTGCAGCGCATTGACCGCCGCTGCGCGCAATAGTAGCGCCGCGTCCGCCGGGGCCGCAACGCCGGTGCGCGGCTGCTAGAATCAGCGGGCCGTGCCCGGCACGCCGCGTCGGACCACGCGACTCCATGGACAACCTGATCGCCAATACCGCCATCGTCGGCGTCGGCTCCACGACGTTCACGCACCAAGCGACGCGCGGACGCCTGGCCCTGGCCGTCGAGGCCATCGCCAAGGCCATCGAGGACGCGGGGCTGCAGCCCGACGACATCGACGGCCTCACAAGCCACGTCTTCGACCCCACCACCGAGCGCGAGGTGCTGAACTGCTTCGGCTGGCGCAACCTGCGCTACTTCGCCGAGACGGCCTACGGCAACAGCGCGGCCACGGTGGGCGTCGCGGCCCTGGGGGTGGCGACGGGGCAGGCGCGGTATGCGGTCGCCTTCCGCTCGATCAGCGGGCGGTACGGCGACGGGCCGCGCGCCGAGCAGGTGCGCGGCGAGTACGCCTTCTACGCCCCCTTCGGCATGCGCGTGCCCGCGCACTGGATCGCGGTGATCGCCCAGCGGTACCTCCACGTCTACGGCGCCGACCCGCGGGCGTTCGGCTGGATATCGGTCGTCTGCCGCAAGCACGGGGCGACGAATCCGGGAGCGGCGAACTACGGACACCCCATCACACTGGAGGACCACCAGGCATCGCGGATGATCGCCGACCCGCTTCGCCTGTTCGACTGCACGCCGAACACGGAGGGCGCGTCGGCAGTGGTGTTGGCGTCGCGGGAGGACGCGCGCAACCTGCGCCATCCGCCGGTGCGCATCCTCGGATTCGTGCAAGGCTCGGGAGCGGAGACGGAGAACAACACGAACTACAACCGCCCCGACATCCTCTCCATCGAAGAGACGCACTTCATGCGGCAGGAGATGTACGAGAAGACGGGCCTCGGACCGAAGGACGTCGACGTGCTGCAGATCTACGACCACTTCACGCCGCTGGTGCTCATGGGCCTGGAGGGCTGGGGGTTCTGCGGCACCGGCGAGGGCGCGGCCTTCGTCGAGGGCGGCGAGCGCATATCCATCGGCGGCGACATCCCGCTGAACACGTCCGGCGGCCACCTCGGCGAGGCCTACGTGCAGACGATGAACCACATCGTGGACTCGGTGCGGCAGCTTCGCGGTACGGCGCCGAACCAGGTGCCGAACGCGGAGGTGTCGCTGGTCGTCTCCGGCGTCAACCTGCCGGGCAGCGCCCTGATGTTGGGTAAGGAGTAGCGGCGGTGAGCGAAGACCTCCTCGGCCCCGTCCCTGTGGCCGACTTCGACGACCGCGAGTACTGGGCGGGCTGCGCACGCGGCGAGCTCATGCTCCAACGCTGCGCCGACTGCCGGGCGTTCCGTCATCCACCGCGGCCCATGTGCCCGAAGTGCCGCTCGATGAACGCCGAGTGGGTAGCGTCGAAGGGCACGGGCGAGGTCCACAGCTACACCGTCGTCCACCACCCCTCGGCGCCGGCGCTGCGGGAGAAGGTGCCCTACGGCATCGTCCTCGTCGAGATGGGCGAAGGGCCGCGCATCATCAGCAACATGGTCGACGTTCCCCCCGAAGAACTGCACATCGGGATGCGCGTGCAGGTCACCTTCCGGGAGGTCGCACCTGGCGTAGCGCTCCCGAAGTTCGAGCGGGCGGGGTAGGGGGCTAGCCGCCGACCAGCTCGATGCGGTCGGCGTAGCGCCGAAAGTCGGAGGTGTTGAACGTCAGCAACCGGCGCTCCCCATGGGCGAGCATGGTCGCGACGATATTAGCATCGTGAATCTGCCGTCCCCCTACAGAGATTTCACGACATATCGTGATGAGCGAATCGGTTACTCGGGGACCGTCCTCAAGTATCTCAAAGCCGCTTAGCAACCTGCTCACATCCAGAAGAGCCTCCTCCCGCGTGATGGCGATGGGCCAAGTCTGCGGGCGCGTGACTACCGACAGGTACTCACGCACGACCTGGCGGCTAATTCGTAACGGTTCAGGGCCTTGGAGTGCGCGTTCCAGACTCGATCTGGCGAGTTGGTGGCCTGGGGCCTCACGGACTCGGGAGTTCACGAGAACGTTAGTGTCTATGAACATCGAGGGACTATGACCTGTCGTCGTAAATGTCCTCTCGTCTAAGGCTCAGCCCTTCGGGCCACCCCCCCGCACGGTGGACAGGCCACACTTCATCAAGACTGCGCCTGCGATGGGCTTCGGGACGTTCTCGGCGTCTGAGCAGCAGCGTCTCAGAGTCCATGTCGACTTCGGCCGTCTCCCATCCGGCGACGCTCCAGGCAAGTGCCTGGCTGTGGCCATTTCCGCTGTGCTGGTTTGCCCACCATGGTCGATGCAGACGCGCCGACTCAGGCAAGCCGAACCCCAAGATCGACTCTATCTCCCCAAAAGTGGTCCTCCACTCCTGGCCGCGAAGGCCGCAGAGATGACTATAGAGCCTCTGGTACTTGCCCCGGACGGCCATCTCTCGATACTTCTGATCTCTGGCTGTTGTCATGCCAAACGGGCCTCAGCGCGATGCGCAAGATGCTTATCTAGCACTATTTTAGTTAGTTCGTACAGAAGGCACAAGCCCGCCCCCTGCGGGTGCGTGCCCCTCTCAGTCTCCTCCCCTACGAAAAGGCCGGAAGGACCTCTTTGCCGAAGAGCTCGATGGAGGGGAGCCTGCCCCGGTCGTGGAAGAACCAGGTGAAGTGGGTGACGCCGGCCTTGGCGACCTCCTCGATGCGGCGGGCGACCATGTCCGGTGTGCCGACGTAGCCGGCGCCTTCGACGCCGAAGCCGGGGCCGGGATAGCGCCGGTTCGCGGCGGCGAGGGCCTCGGGGATGTCGGCCTTGGTGGGCACGATGACGAGGACGGCTTCGAGGGTGTACTGCAGGGTGTCGGGGTCGCGGCCGATCTTGGCGCACTCGGCTTTCAGAAGCTCGATCTTCTCTTCTACGACGGCGGCCGCCCCAGTGGGGGCGTTCCAGACGTCGGCCTTGCGGGCGGCAAGCGGCAGGGTGAGCTTCGGGCCGGCCCCGCCGATCCAGATCGGGGGGTGCGGCTGCTGTACCGACTTGGGTAGGAGCGGCGCGTCTTCGAGCTCGAAGAACTTTCCCTTGAACGTCGTGCGCTCCTGGGTGAAGAGGAGCTTGATGATGTCGATGGACTCTTCGAGGCGCTCGGTGCGCTCGCGGGCGCCGGGGAAGTAGATGCCGTACTCCGGGTGCTCGCGCGGGTAGGAGCCGGTGCCGAGGCCGAGCTCGAGCCTCCCGTTGCTGATCACGTCGAGCGACGAGGCCATCTTGGCGACGAGGGCGGGGTGGCGGAAGGCGTTGTCGAGGACGAGGTGGCCGAGCCGGATACTGCTGGTGACGGGCGCCAGGGCGGAGGCCAGCGTCCAGGCCTCGAACGAGGGCACGTCGGGAAGAAACGGCGGGTAGAAATGGTCCATGAACCAGACGTTCCGGTAGCCCAGCTCCTCCGCCTTCTCGACGCGGGCGCGGATGTCGTCGAAGCTGAACTGCAGCTGGGGAATGTAAATGCCGAAGTCGATCTTGCCGGCCATCGACTGCCTCCTGAAACGCTCCTTTTCGAGCCGCCCTACGGTAGCAGGTGCCCGGCCCGCCGTCATTGCCCGGCGGCACTGACGCGCCTAGACTGCGCGCCATGCCGACGCACGCGCTCCCACCCGGCTTTCGCATCCGTCCCGCGGAGGCCGAGGACGTCCCCCTCCTGCTCGACCTGATCCGCGGCCTCGCCGAGTACGAGCGGCTGTCGCATCAGATGGAGGCCGACGAAGCAGGACTCCGCGCGTCGCTGTTCGGCGAGCGGCGCTACGCCGAGGCGGCGATCGGCGAGGTCGACGGCGAGCCGGTCGGGTTCGCGCTCTACTTCCATAGCTACTCGACGTTCCTGGGAAAGCCGGGGCTGTACCTGGAAGACCTGTTCGTGAAGCCGGACCACCGCGGGCGGGGCTTCGGCGGGGCCTTGTTGCGCCACGTGGGCCGCGTCGCGGTGGAGCGCGACTGTGGGCGGCTGGAGTGGGCGGTGCTCGACTGGAACGAGCCGGCCATCGGCTTCTACCGCAAGCTCGGCGCGGCGCCGCTCGACGAGTGGACGACGTACCGCATGACCGGCGACGCGCTGCGGCGCCTCGCGGAGGGTGGGCCGTGACCTCGCGGTCGGCGGACATCAGAGCGTCGCTTGGCCACCCGATCATCGACGCCGACGGCCACTTCTTGGAGCTGACGCCGGTGCTATGGCCGGCCTTCCTCGATTCCGTCCGGCAGGTCGGAGGCAACGACGTTGCGCTGCGCTTCGAGCGGGCCGGCGACCCCACCCACGACGTCGCGGTGCTCGATCCCTGGTATCGCATGACCGACGAGGAGCGCCGCGACAGTTGGACGGCCTGCCCGGCGTGGTGGGTGCATCCGACGGCGAACACGCTCGACCGGGCGACGGTGTCGCTGCCGCGGCTCCTCTACGAGCGGATGGACGAGCTGGGAATCGACTTCAGCATCCAATACCCCTCGAACGCGCTCACCTTCCGGAGCCTGGCCGACCCCGAGCTGCGGGCGGTGGGCTGCCGCGCGGTCAATATGCTGCACGCCGAGGTCTACGCGCCCTACGCCGACCGCATGACGCCGGCGGCTGTGTTGCCGTCGCACACCCCGGAGGAGGCGATGGCGGAGGCGGAACACGCCATCCGGGAGCTTGGTCTGAAAGTGATCACCCTGGGGCACGTGCTGCGGCCTGTGCCGAGCGCGCCACACGACCGCCGCCTCGACGCGCTCGGCATCGACAGCGACCACGACTACGACCCCCTGTGGGCAAAGTGCGTCGAGCTCGGCGCGGCGCCGACCTTCCACTCGGGGAGCCGCGGCTGGGGGAGCCGCCGGTCGGTGACCAACTTCTCGTTCAACCACATCGGGCACTTCTCCGAGGGCGGAACGGCAATCTGCAAGTCGCTGTTCATGGCGGGGGTCACCCGCCGGTTTCCCGCGCTGCGAGCCGCCTTCCTCGAAGGGGGAGTCTCCGGGGCGTGCAGCCTCTACGCGGGGATCGTGGGCGAGTGGGAGAAGCGCAACCGGCAGGCGATGGGGGCGGTCGATCCGTCGCGGCTCGACCGCGATTCCCTAGTCGCGCTCGCCGGGGAGTATGGCGACGGGCGCGTTCGAGGGAGCCTTGACGCCCTGCGGGCCTTCTACGAGCACGAATCGTCGCGCCCCTTCTACCAAGACGACTGGGCGGCGCTTCAGGTCGAGCGCGGCGAGGAACTCCGCGATTTGTTCGTCGACAGCTTCTACTTCGGCTGCGAGGCCGACGATCCGACGACGGCCTGGGCCTTCGACACGCGAACGAACCCCCACGGGGCGCGCCTGCGGGCGATGCTCGGCTCCGACATGGGCCACTACGACGTGCCGGACCTGGCCCGCGTGCTCGAGGAGGCCTACGAGGTAGTCGAGCGCGGCCTGGTGTCGGAGGACGACTTCCGCGACTTCGCCTTCGGCAACGCCGCGCGGCTCCACGCCGGGATGAACCCGCGGTTCTTCGACGGCACGCCGGCCGAGGCCGCGATCGCGGCCCTACTCGGGGACTCGCGCGAGGCCGGCTAGCCCTCCGGCTCCTCGTCCAAGGCCTGGAGCACTGCTCCAGGGTTCATCGGCAGCGCGGTGAGACGGCGGCCGATGGCGTCGTTGATCGCGTTGGCCACGGCGGCCATCGGCGGCACGATGGAGACCTCGCCGACGCCGCGCAGCCCGAAGGGGTGGCCGGGGTTCGGCACGTTGGCGAAGACCGTCTCCACGTCCGGCAGGTCGTAGCTGGTGGGCATGCGGTAATCGAGGAAGCTCGAGTTCGCCATGACGCCGTCGCCGCCGTAGTAGTACTCCTCATTCAGCGCCCAGCCGAGACCCTGGACGGTGCCCCCCTGCATCTGGCCTTCGACGTAGCTGGGGTGCGCCGCTTGCCCTACGTCCTGGAACGCCGTGACGCGGTCGAAGTCCACCTTGCCCGTCTCGGGATCGACGGTGACGTCGACGAGCAGGCCGGCAAACGAGGGCCCGACCTGCGTGGGGTTCGAGCTCGCGGAGGCGACGAAGGGGCCGCCGGTGTTGTTCATCTTCGCGGCGACCTCCTTGAAGGTCAGCCGGTCCTCGGGGTCTTTCTTGGAGATGAAGACGCCGTCGGCGTAGTCGATGTCCTCGGGCTGCGTCTCCCACATGGTGGCGGCACGGGCGATCATCTGGTCCCTGACCATCTCGGCGGCGCTGACCACCGCGATCCCGGTGGAGAAGGCGGTGCGGCTGCCGCCGGTGACGCCGGTGTAGCCGATGGAGTCGGTGTCGGCGACCGAGGGATGGACGTCCTCGGCGGCAAGGCCGAGCACCTCGGCGGCCTGCATCGCCAGCGCGGCGCGGGTCCCGCCGATGTCGACGGAGCCGGTGACGAGGTTGACCGTGCCGTCCGTGTTGACGCTGATCGAGGCGGATGACTGCATTCCGGCGTTGAACCAGAAGCCCATCGCGGCGCCACGGCCCTGGTTGGGACCCTTCGGCGCGCTGTAGTGCGGATGCTCTTTCATCGCCCGCTCGACCTTCTCGGCGCCGATTACGGGGAAGGGGATGCCGGTAACCTGCCGGTCACCCTCTTGAGAGACATTCTTCAGCCGGAGGTCCATGGGGTCCATGCCGAGCTTGGCGGCAAGCTCGTCGATGACCGTCTCGATGGCATAGGCCGCCTGGGGCGCGCCGGGGGCGCGGTAGGCGGCGACCCTGGGCTTATTGACGACGACGTCGAGGCCGTCGACGACGAAGTTCTCCACGTTATAGGGGGCGATGGCGCACATGCACCCGGCGCCGACGGGCGAGCCCGGGTAGGCGCCGGCCTCGAACCCCATCCAGAGATCGATGGCAGTGATCGTCCCGTCCTTCTTGGCCCCGATCTTGCAGCGCATGTGAGACCCGGAGGTGGGGCCCGTGGCCTCGAAGACCTCGCGGCGGCTCATCACGATCTTCACCGGCTGACCGCTCTTCTTCGAGAGCAAGGCGGCGACGGGGTCGAAGTAGGCGTTGATCTTGCCGCCGAAGCCGCCGCCGATCTCCATCGGCACGACCTTCACCGACGATTCGGGGAGCCCGATCAACGCGGCGGTCTGCGTCCGGATGCTGAACGCGCCCTGCGTGCTCGTCCAGATGGTGACCTTGTCGTCGGCGTTCCAGTTGGCCGTCGTGTTGTGCGGTTCGATGTAGCCCTGATGGACCGGCTGCGTATCGAGCTCGCGCTCGACGACGACGTCGGCCTCCCCGAAGCCTTCCGCGAGGTCGCCGCGCGCGAAGTGGAGCCGGGCGGCGACGTTGGTCTGTTGCCCTACGTCAGGGAGCTTCTCGTCCCGCTCGACTAGCTGCTCGTGGAGGATCGCCGCGCCGGAGGCCATCGCCTCCTTTACATCGAGCACCGTCGGCAGGACTTCGTACTCGACCTCGATAAGGTCGACGGCTTGCTCGGCAACGTGCGGGCTCGAAGCCGCCACCGCGGCGATGGCATGGCCCTTGTAGAGCGCCTTCTTGTTGGCGAGGGCGTTCTCGCCAACAATCGGAATGTTGCCGAGCGTCTTGCGCAGGTCGCTCTCCTGAACGTCCTCCACCGAAAAATCGGCGTGAGTGACGATGGCGCGGACGCCGTCAAGGGCCTCGGCCTTCGAGGTGTCGATGCTCTTGATGCGGGCATGGGCGTGCGGGCTGCGCAGAATCTTGCCGTGCAGCAGGTCGGGAGCGGTGTAGTCGGCGCCGTACTTGGCCTTGCCGGTCACCTTGTCGACGCCGTCGTGGCGAATGGGCCGGGAGCCGACGACCTTGTACTCGGCGGGACGGTCAGCGGTGGTGGTCATGAAGAAACTCCTCGCGAAGAATGGGCCTGTCGCACAGTCGAAGTGCGGCCAATTCTAGCCGATTCGCAGCGCGACTGTCTTGCGTCGGCGGCGTGAGCTGTCCGGTGGCAGGTACGGGGCAATGGACACCCTCCGTGGGTGCCCGTATAATCAGCCGACCGGCTTACCTCAGGTCCCCAGCCGAGTTTCTTGGAACACGAATCAGTTGCGCCAGGACGACCACTCGGCCCCCGCAGCCGCTAGCGCCGCCGCATCCCGGCCCAGTGCCGATTCCGAGGCCATCGCCAAGCTCGAGGCGGTCGCGCGCGTGCTGCGCCGCCACATCGTCGAGATGACGTTCCACGCGCAGAGCGGCCACCCCGGCGGCTCGCTCTCCGCCATCGACATGGTCGCCGCGCTCTATTTCGGTGAGCTCCGGCACCGGCCCGAGGACCCCGGCTGGCCCGAACGCGACCGTTTCATCCTGAGCAAGGGGCACTGCTGCCCCGCCCTCTACGCGGCGCTCGCCCAGAGCGGCTACTTCCCCGTGGAGGAGCTCCAGACCTTCCGAAAGATCAACAGCCGGATACAGGGACACGCCTCGGTCAAGACGCCCGGCGTCGAGATGTCGTCGGGATCGCTGGGGCAGGGACTTTCCTTCGGCGTGGGGACGGCGCTGGCGCTCGGCCTCGACGGTATCGACGCCCGCATCTTCGTCATGCTAGGCGACGGCGAGCTCGATGAGGGGCAGGTCTGGGAGGCCGCCATGGCCGCCAAGCACTACGGCTTGGGCAACATCGTGGCCCTCATCGACCGCAACGGCATCCAGAACGACCGCGCCACCAAGGACGTGCTCGACCTCGAGCCAATCGAGGAGAAGTGGCGAGCCTTCGGCTGGCGCACGGACGTCATCGACGGACACAGCATGCCGGAGATCGTGGCGGCGCTCGACCGCGCCGTGGCCCACGACGGGCCCGCCGCCATCGTGGCCGACACCGTGAAGGGCAAGGGCGTCAGTTTCATGGAAGGGAACCCCGACTTCCACGGGAAGGCCCCCAACGCCAAGCAGTACGAGCAGGCCATGAAGGAGCTGGCGGGATGACGACCCAGGTCAAGGAGGCGACCCGCAACCGCTTCGGCGAGGTCCTCTCGGCGCTGGGCGGGGAGAACCCCAACGTCGTCTTCGTCGGCGGCGACTTGAACAAGTCGGTCATGTCCGTCGACTTCAGCAAGAAGTACCCCGAGCGGTTCTTCGACCTGGGCGCCGCCGAGCAGAACATGATGAGCGTCGCGGCGGGGCTGGCATCGGCGGGGAAGATCCCCTTCGTGAGCACCTTCGCCGTCTTCGCCACGTCGCGCGCCTACGACCAGATACGCGTCGGCATCTCGCAGCCAGGGCTGAATGTGAAGATCGTGACCACCCACGCCGGCATCGTCACCGGCGAGGACGGCATCTCGGCCCAAGCCATCGAGGACGTAGCCTTGATGACGGCGCTGCCCTCCTTCACCGTCATCGTTCCCGCCGACGCGGTGGAAACGGAGGCGGCGGTGCGCGCCGCGGCGGATGCGCACGGCCCGTTCTATATCCGGCTGAGCCGCCCCGCTACACCGATCATTCTGCCCCCCGACTACCGGTTCACCGCGGGCAAGGCGGCGCGGCTCCGCGAGGGCGGAGATGTGACCATCATCGCCTGCGGGATCATGACCGCCGCGGCGCTGGAGGCGGCGGCGGCGCTTGCCGCCGAAGGCGTCGAGGCCCGCGTGCTGAACATGGCCACGGTCCACCCCATCGACGACGAGGCGGTCGCCGAGGCGGCGGCGGAGACGGGCGCCATCGTGACCGCGGAGGAGCATCAGCTCCGCGGCGGGCTAGGAAGCGCGGTGGCGGCGGCGGTGGCGCTCTCGACGCCGGTTCCGATGGAATTCGTCGCGCTGAACGGGTACGCTGAGTCGGGAAAACCCGACGAGCTTCTCGTCAAGTACAACCTGACCTCCGCCGACGTGGCCGACGCGGCCCGGCGGGCGGTGAGCCGAAAACGGTAAACCGCCAAACGGGCCGCGCGGGCGGACCAGGCCCACCGTGAAAGCCGGTCAACTCCGCAAACAACTCCTCATATCCGTTGGCCTCGGCCTCGCGGTCGTCGCCGGCCTGCTGCTCTATATCGAGCTTGCGGGCAGCCTCTCGGAGACCGGCGACGTCCTCCGGGAGTTTCGCTGGGAGTTCATTCCCTACATCCTGCTCCTGACCCTGTTCAACTACATCCTGCGCTTCGTGAAGTGGGAGTACTACCTGCGCCTGACCGAGGTCCGGGGCGTGCGCTTCTTCGACAGCGTGCTCATCTTCTTCTCCGGGCTAGGCATGTCGATCACGCCGGCGAAGGTCGGCGAGTGGATCAAGAGCTACTTCCTCAAGGTCCGCTACGACGCCGACCCCGCGAAGACCGCCCCCATCGTCATTGCCGAGCGCGTCAGCGATGGCGTCGCCATGGTGGTGCTCGCCGCGATCGGGCTCATCTTCGTCGATTACGGGTGGCTGCCCTTGGTTGGGCTCGGGGCGGCCACCGTGGTGGCGATCGCCGGTTTCCGCAACAAGCGGCTGGCGAACGGGCTGGTGGCGTTGACTGGCCGCATCCCCGTGCTCAAGCGTCACGCTCCGTTCGTTGCGACCTTCTTCGGCAGCTCGCAGCTGCTCTTTTCGCCCCGGCCGCTGGCGATCGCGGCGACCATCGGGATCGTCTCATGGTCCGGCGAGGCGGTCGCCCTCTACTACGTCTTCTGGGGGCTGGGCGCGGAACCGGGCTGGGAGCTCATCTTCCAGTCGCTCTTCATTCTCTCCATTTCGACGATGGCGGGGGCCGTGCTCCTGCTTCCCGGCGGACTCGGCGCGGCGGAGACGGGAATCACCAGCTTGGGTCAGGCCCTGGTCGGGCTGGGGAGCGCCGCCGCCGCCGCGGCCACATTGGTCATCCGCCTCTGCACGTTGTGGTTCGGCGTCGGCCTCGGCTTCATCGCGCTGGCCATCATCGCGCGCCGCAAAGAATGGTGGGCGGACGAGGACAAGGCGGCGAAGACCGCGGCGTAGCGCCGCGACTCGACTACCAGGAAGGCCGCCCGCCGGCGGCCCCTTCCTCTTCCTCAAGGTCCTGGGAGCTATACGTCCCGAGCTCGCGCCCTTGGTAGACCTGCACGACGAAGTCCTCGCAGTCGGGGTCGGCCGACATCACCAGCTCCTCATCGGCGGACTCGATGATCTCCTTGACCTCGTCCTGCGTGACGCGCTCGGCGACCACGAGCAGGCCATGGACGACGGGCCCGGCGAAGTGCAGGTCGATCCGGCCCAGCGGCGCCTCGCCTTCCATGACGAGGTAGGCCTCCGAGTAGGGGGTGCGGCACTCTCGCTCGAATCGGTGCTCCGGCATCCGCGGCCCCTTAACCCTTCGGTGTCCCCGCCCGCTACGGACGGACCTGGCCGTCGCCCATGACGACCCACTTGTACGACGTGATCTCCCGCAGGCCCATCGGGCCGCGGGCGTGCATCTTGTCGGTGCTGATCCCGACCTCCGCCCCGAGGCCGAATTGCGCGCCGTCGTTGAAGCGCATGCTGGCGTTGACGAAGACGGCGGCGGCGTCCACCTCGTTGACGAAGCGCTGCGCCGCGGCATAGTCGTTGGTGATGATCGCCTCCGAGTGCCCCGAACCGTAGCGGTCGATATGCTCCAGGGCCTCGTCGAAGCCGTCCACGACCCGAAGCGACGCGATGAGGGCGCAGAACTCGTAGCCCCAATCGCTCTCTTCCGCGGGCCGGATGGGCTTGACGCCGCCATCGAGCAAAATGCGCAGGGCATCGGGGTCGCAGCGCAGGTCGACGTCGGCGGAGGCGAGAGCCGCCCCGATGCGGGGCAGCGCCGTCTCCGCAATAGAACGGTGGACGAGCACGCCGTCCACGGCGTTGCAGACGGCGGGCTTCTGGACCTTGGCGTTGTAGATGATGTCGGCGGCCATGTCGAGGTCGGCGGAACGGTCGACGTAGATGTGGTTGACGCCGCGGCCGCCGGTGATGGCGGGCATCGACGCGTTCTTCTCCACGAACTCGATCAGGCCCCCGCCGCCGCGCGGGACGATGAGGTCGATCCAATCGTTCATCTTCAGCAGCTCGGCCACGAGCCCGCGGTCGGTCGACTCGACGAACTGCACGGCGTCGGGCGGCACACCCTCCTCCGCGATGGCGGAGCGGACGATGCCGGCCAGCGTCTTATTGCAGTTGATCGCCTCTTTGCCTCCACGCAGGAAAGCGGCGTTGCCCGACTTCAGGCACAGCGAGGGAATGTCGACGGTGACCTCGGGCCGCGACTCGTAGATCGAGGCGATGACGCCCAGCGGCACCCGGCGCCGCCCGATGCGCAGGCCGTTGTCGAGCACGCGCACGTCCTCCATCTGGCCGATGGGGTCGGGGAGTGAGGCGACGGAGCGGACACTGGCGACCATGGAGCGGAAGCCGCCGCCCGAAAGTTCGAGCCGGCCCAGCATCTCGCCGGTGAGGCCGGCGTCTTGGGACAGTTCCAAGTCCGCCCGGTTGGCGGCCATGATCTCGTCCTCGCGCGCTTCGAGCGCGTCGGCGAGGTGGAGCAGCGCGCGGTTCTTGACCTCGGCGCTCAGCTTGGCGAGCTCCTTCGAGGCCGCTTTCGCGGCCCGCGCCTGCTCGTAGAGGCGGTCGGTCTCGTTCGCCGTCGTCGTCATGACCGCCTCCTTACCCATTGCCCCGGCGGTTGAGGAGCGCCATGTCGCCGGGGAGGACGATCTCGTCGATATAACGATAGCCTAGCAGCTTCACGATGTCGCCGGTCTTCGCGCCCTTGATTCGCTCGATCTCCCCGGCGGAGTACTGCGTCAGGCCGCTGCCGATGCGGTCGCCGCCGGGGTCGCAGATGTCGACCACGTCGCCGCGGCCGAAGTCGCCGGAGACGCCGGAAACGCCGGCGGGCAGCAGGCTGCACCGGCTGGCGCGAAGAGCGGTGACCGCCCCCTCGTCGACCGTGATCTGACCGCGCGAGCCCAGACCGCTGAGGAGCCAGCGCTCCTTGCTGTGCACACGGTCGTCGCGGCGGGCGAAGAGCGTTCCGATCTCCTCTCCGGCGACGACGCGCTCCAGAATGCGGGGAACGTGCCCGCCGGCGACCAAAACGGGAATCCCGATGGCCGTCGCGGCCTTGGCCGCCTCGATCTTGGTGGCCATGCCGCCGCGTCCCCTGGCGCTGCCGGGGGCGCCCGCGAGAGCCTCGACCCGCTCGTCGCTCTCGTCGACGCGGTGCATGAGCTTCGCGTC
>DAOUKH010000060.1:0-30327 GCA_034421515.1 Dehalococcoidia bacterium | reverse complement strand
CCCGAATTGTCGCCGCGCGCGCCCCGCTTCTATAATCGTCCGCGACCCCGTTCGTAGGCGCCCTCGTGGGCGCAAGGAGGCAGCCCGTGTCGCTCGTGAAGCTTGAGATTCGGGACCGCATCGCAATCGTGACCCTGGACAACCCGCCGGTGAACGCCCTCTCGTCCGAGGGGCAGGTCCAGATCTACGAGACGTTCGACAGCCTGCACGAGCAGGACGAAGCGGTGGTGGCGATCTTCACGGGAGCAGGGCAGCGGGCCTTCTGCGCGGGCGCCGACATCCGGGCCCGCCTCGACGGCGACTCCCGCTTTCCCGAAGACCACGGACGGCGCGCCCGCGAGGCGTTCAACTCCATCTACGAGTGCCCCATCCCCGTCATTGGGGCCATCAACGGCCCGGCTCTGGGAGCCGGGCTCGCGCTCGCCGCCTCCTGCGACTACCTCATCGCCTCGGAGAACGCCAACTTCGCACTCCCCGAGATCGACGTTGGCCTCATGGGCGGCGCGCGCCACCTGGGGCGGCTCTTCCCCCAGGGCGTCACCCGCCGCCTGCACTACACCGCCGACCGTCTCCCCGCCGCCGAGGCCTACCGCCTGGGCGCGGTGCACAAGGTCGTGCCCTCCGACCATCTCATGGACGCCGCGATGGAAGAGGCGCGCATCATCGCCGCGAAGATGCCGATGGGTGTCAGGCTCGCCAAAGAGGGCCTGAACATGATCGAGTGGATGGACCTCAAGAACGGCTACCGCTTCGAGCAGACCCGCACCGCCATCCTGCGCAAGACCGACGACGCGGTCGAGGCGAAGCAGGCGTTCCTGGAGCGTCGCGCCCCGGTGTTCAAGGGGAGCTAGCGCCGCTTCAGGCGGCGCGCTTGCCCCGCCAGTAGTCCAGCACCTTCCGGTACGCCACGGCTGCGCGCTGGAACGACGGGAAGGCCAGGATGCCCTTCTCGGTCAGTTGCTGGCGAAGGTCGACCGCCTCCCGCTCTGCCGAGGTCGCCGTCACCAGCGTGAAGAAAGGCTTCGACGACGCCGCGCCGGCGTGCTCCGCGATGGCCTCGTGGAAGGTTTCGTTCTTCTTCTCGGAGGTCATCCGCATCGTCGACACGAACATCTCCAGCCCCACGAAGTCGACGTTGTCGTCGTCGTTCATGATCCGCAGCAGCCGCCGCAAGCCGTCGGACGAGCCGAAATTGTACGAGATGTCCAGTGGGTTCTGATAGCTCCCGCCGATCACGTTGAAGAACGTAGCGAACTCGTCGTAGCTCTTCTGCGTGAGCCGGGGGACGTTCAGCCCCTGCTTTCCGAAAGCGTCGGTGATGACGACCGACTCGCCGCCGGTCATGCACATCAGCCCGCCGTTGTCACCGTCGACCTCCCCCAGCCGTACCAGGGCGGCCGTGGTGTCGACCAGCTCGTCGAGGCTGTCCACCCGGATCGCGCCCGCCTGATTGATCATGGTGTCCCAGATGGCCTGCGGCGCCGCCAGCGACGCCGTATGCGACGCCGCGGCCCGTGCTCCCTGCTCCGTCTGCCCGCCCTTCCAGATCAGCACCGGCTTCTTCGCCGCCGCCTCTCGCAGCGAGCGCACGAAGCGCCGCCCGTCCTTCACCCCCTCGATGTACATGCCGATGATCTCGATCGCGGGGTCGTCGGCGAAATAGTCGAGGTAGTCCGCCGCTTCCAGCACCGCCGCATTCCCGAAGCTGACCGACTTTGCGAGCTTGATTCCGTGCACCACGTTGAGCGTCGTCGAGGTGTAGACCGTATGCGTCCCGCTCTGGCCGATGAACCCCACGGGCCCGCTTTCGCCGTGGTACTGGTCGTCGTTCTGCCGGACGCCGGCGGCGGGGTTGAAGATGCCCATGCAGTTGGGGCCGATGAGCGGCATGCCGGCCTCGAGCGCCATCCCACGCACCCGCTCTTGCAGGGCGCGGCCGTCGTCATCCGTCTCCGCGAAGCCGGAGGTGAACATGGCGACGCCTCCCGCGTTCGCCTTGATCGCGTCCGCCAAAATGATCGGCGTCACGTTCCGCGGCACCGCCACGAGCACGTAGTCGATCGGCTCGGGGATCTCGGCCATGCTCTTGTAGTTGGTGACGCCGAGGTCCTCGATTCCCGGGATCTCGTTCTCGTCCAACTGCACCGAGTACAGCTTCCCCTTCGCCGTCAGCATGTTGCGCAGCCAACTGTAGTTGGTCGCCTTCTTCGCCCCGACGACCACCACGGTCTTCGGGTTGAAGAAACGGTCGAAGCGCTGGCGGTCGATGAGCATGACGGTCGTGCCGAGAGGGATCCGGCGGGGAGGTGGAGCTAGGCGTCTTCGAGGACGATGCGCGCGTCGACGGCGGCGAGGCCGTCCTTGTAGGCGAAGACCGGGTTCAGGTCGAGCTCCTTGATCTCCTCGTGCTCTTCGACGTACTCCGACAGCTTCAGGAGCGCCGCCTCGATTCCGGCGAGGTCGGCCGGGTCCTGTCCGCGGTAGCCTTCGAGGACGGGGAAGCCCTTGATCTCGCGCACCATCTGCTTCGCGTCGCGCTCGGTGAGCGGCACGATGCGGAAGGCCACGTCCTTCAGCACCTCGACGAGCACGCCCCCGAGCCCGAACATGAGCACGGGACCGAATTGCGGGTCCTTGGACATGCCGAGGATGATCTCAGTCCCGGGTGCGGCCATCGCCTGCACGGAAACGCCATGGACGTTGGCCGAGGGAACGGCCGCTTTGGCGGCGGCGACGATCTCGTCGTAGGCAGCGCCCACCGCTTCCGCGTCGGCAAGGCCCAGCTTCACGCCGCCGACGTCGCTTTTGTGCACGATGTCGGGCGACACGATCTTCAGGGCGACGGGGTAGCCAAGCTCCCCGGCGAGTGCCACTGCCTCCGCCTTGTCCTTCGCCAGGCGGGTATCCGTCACGTCGAGGCCCGCTTCCTTCAGCATCTGCTTTGCCTCGACTTCGGTCAGCAGGGTGCGCCCCTCTTTGCGGGCGGCTTCGACGATGGCGTTCCCGGACATGGGCGGGGCCTTCCTTTTCTGTTGAGTGCCGCGCTTAGTATAGAAGCGGGCCTAGGGGTGTCAAGAAAGGGAGGAGGCCGTCCCGTCCCCCGTACGTTTCTGTTGGGCCAAGAAGCCTCTATAATCGCACGGTGATGCTGCGAAAAGATGTCATGACCCAGTCGGCCGCTGCGACGCAGGCTGTCGCCGAAGCTATCGGTGCCCGTTGCCGTGGCGGCGAGGTCGTCCTCCTGGTGGGCGACTTGGGCGCCGGCAAGACCTGCTTCGCCCAGGGACTCGCCCGCGGCCTCGGCGTCGAGGGCTACGTCCACAGCCCCACCTTCGTGCTCGCCGCCGAGTACACCGGCCGCCTGCGCATGCGCCACGTCGATCTCTACCGCATTGATGGAGCCGAGGACACCCATGACCTGGGCCTCGACGAGTTCGGCGCGGGCGACCTCGTCGGCGTTGTCGAGTGGGCCGACCGTGCTTCCGGTGTGTATCCTTCCGACTGCATGACCGTTGAGTTGACCGATCTCGGCGGCGATGAGCGGGCGCTTGTCTTCGAGGCGGAGGGCGAGCGGCACGAGGCCCTACTCGCCGCCGTCCAGCCAACCCCTGTGAGGAGGGCCGGCTAGCCATGGAACTCGCCATCGACACGTCGACGGAGGTCGCCGGCATCGCTCTATCGGAGCGGGGGGTGGTCGTCGAGGAGCGCATCTGGAACGCGGGCCGCAACCACACCGTCGAGCTTATGCCGGGGGTGACGGCCTTGCTGGAAAGGAATGGGGTTTCGGTCTCCGGCCTTGAGGCCATCTTCGTCGCCACCGGCCCTGGCGGCTTCACCGCCGTCCGCGTCGGCATCAGTGCGGCGAAGGGCCTTGCTCTGGGCTCGGGCGCCACGCTCGTCGGCGTGGGAACGATGTGGATCGAGGCCGCCCCCTTCGCCGGACGCGGACTGCCCATCCGCCCCATCATGGACGCCGGCCGCGGCGAGATCTCCGTGGGGAGCTTCGTGGCCACCGACGACGGTCTGGCTCAGGTCGCGCCCCCCGCGCTGCTGACGCCCGATGCGTTGATCGCCGAAACCAGCAAGGCGACGCTGTTCTGCGGCCAACACCTGGCCGCCATCCGGGAGCAACTCGCCGAAGGGCTTGGCAGACGGGCGCGGTTCCCCGGCCCCGCCGAAGGGTGGCGGCGGCCCTCCGTTCTTTGCGTGCTGGGATGGGAGCGCTTGCAGGCGGGCGAGGAGATCGGCGACGCGAGCGCGGCCCCGATCTACGCGCGACCCCCAGCCATCTCGACCCCCAACCCCGCCAAGGCGGCGCGCCGCAAACCAAAGTCAGGAACGTAGCCGCCAACCCGATCGACTGGAGGCCCCGTTGAGCGAACGAACCCTCGTGTTACTGAAGCCCGACGCCGTACAGCGCAGCTTGGTCGGCGAGATTGTGGCCCGGCTGGAGAAGACGGGCCTGCGCATCGCGGCCATGAAGCTCATGCAGGTGAGCGACGCGCTTGCCCGCACCCACTACGCTGAGCACGAGGGCAAGCCGTTCTTCCCCGGCCTGATCGACTTCATCACCTCGGGCCCCATTGTCGCGATGGCGCTCGAAGGCCCCCGCGCCATCGAGATCACCCGCAAGACCATGGGTAAGACCGATCCCGCGCAGTCTCCTCCGGGCAGCATCCGCGGCGACTTTGGGATCGACGTGGGGCGGAACCTCGTCCACGGCTCCGACGGCCCCGAATCGGCGGCCCGGGAGCTCGCCAACTTCTTCACCGCCGACGAGCTGCTCTCCTACACTCGCGCCCCCGACGCCTGGATCGTCGAGTAACCGCTAGGGTACCCGCGCCAGCCGCGGCGCCGCCGACCACGCCGATTCGAGATCGTAGTGCGCGCGCCGGTCCGGCGTGAAGACGTGCAGGATCACGTCGCCGAAGTCGATCAGCACCCAGCCCGAGTCGTTCTCTCCCTCGCGGTGATGCCGTCTCAGGCCCATCGACCGCAGGGTACGCTCGGCGTCGTTGGTGATGGCGGCGAACTGCGGCGGCGACTCCGCCGTGCAGATCACAAAGAAGTCGGCGAAGTTGGCCAACTCCCGCACGTCGAGCAGCACGATGTCAGCGGCCTGCTTGTCCGCGGCGGCGGCGACGGCGGCTCGGGCGTACTCGATGGCGTCCAGGCGGGGCCTCCAGGAAGTGCTGCCGCAATTGTAACGTGCCGCCGTCCGCGCTCAAACGCTCCCTTCGACCCCCCCCCCGGCGACCCTTGCGACAGCAGGGGGCCATCCGTGTAGGGGCGACCCTTGTGGTCGCCCTCCCCGGTAAGGGCGATTCGCGAATCCCCCGTCCCCTCCGGCCTCTCCCCCTCTGGGCGAGACCGAGAGAGGGCGCGCGCCGTCAGGCGCGCGGGCGCCCGCAGGGCGCTTCCCCTTGGCTGTGCTATTCTTTCTCGCGAGGTCCCCGAGTGATGTCCCGCCCCAAGGTGCTCGCCGCGATGAGCGGCGGGGTCGATTCCTCCGTCGCCGCGCTGCTGCTGAAAGAGCAGGGGTTCGACGTCACCGGCGTGACCATGCGCCTCTGGAGCGGCGGCGACTCCGGCGGCGCGAACGGCCCCGCCCGGGCCAAGAAGCGCTGCTGCTCCGTTGAGGACGTCGACGACGCCGCGGACGCTGCGGCGGCCATCGGCATCCCCCACTACGTCGTCAACTTCGAGCGCGAGTTCCGCACCGGCGTCATCGACTACTTCCTCGGCGAGTACAAGCGCGGCCGGACGCCCCACCCCTGCATCGCCTGCAACGACCGCGTGAAGTTCGGCCCCCTGCTCGACCGGGCCCGCGCCCTCGGTGCGGAGTTCCTGGCCACGGGGCACTACGCCCGCATCCGCCAGGCCGGTGACGGTTTCTCGTTGCTCAAGGCGGTGGACGCCTCGAAGGACCAGTCGTACGTGCTCTATGGACTCAATCAGGAGTCGTTGGCCCGACTGCGCTTCCCGTGCGGCGAGTATCCCAAGGACGAAATCCGGGAAATGGCCCGACGCGCCGGCCTGCCCAATGCGGACAAGGCCGATAGCCAGGATATCTGCTTCATTCCCAGCGGCGACTACCGGTCCTTCGTCGCCAAGCACGCCGGGGCGTCGCCGGGACGGTTCGTCGACCTGGACGGCCGCCCGCTCGGCGAGCATGAAGGACACGAGTTCTTCACCGTTGGCCAGCGCCGCAACCTTGGGGCGCTCGGTCCCGAGCCGCGCTATGTCGTCGAAATCGACGCGGACACCAGCACCGTCGTGATCGGTGGCAAGGACGACGTTTACGCGTCTGCGGCGTGGATCGAGGGCGTGAACTACGTCGCCGGACGCGTGCCGGACGCACCATTTCCCGCCACGGCGAAACACCGCTACAAGGCCGTCGAGAGCGAAGTCATGGTCCATCCGGGCCCAGAGTCGGGCTCGGCGCGGGTCGAGTTCGCCGAGCGGCAGCGCGCGGTCACCCCGGGGCAGGCGCTCGTCCTCTACCGGGACGGCGAGGTCATCGGCGGCGGTGTGATACGTAAGGCGGCCCGCGCCGTCGTGGAGGGGAGTCCCGCGTGAACCTTCAGGCATTCGTCATCAAGGTCTTTGAGCTGCACCGCGACGACCTCGCCGAGGTCATCGAGGACCTGACGCAGGACGAGGTCGCGTGGCGCCCCGCGCCGGCGGCCAACCCGATCGGCTTCCTCCTCTGGCACCTGACCCGCGTCGAGGACGGCTGGGTCCAGCGCGTCATCCAGCGCGAGAAGCACCTCTGGGTCCGCGCCGGTTGGGCCGTGCGCTTCGGTATGCCCGAAGACCAGCGCGACATGGGATTCGACTACCGCGAGGACCAGATTCGAGACTTCGCCGCGCCTTCGCTCACGCTCCTGCGCGACTACTTCGACGCCGTCCGCGGCGGCACGCTCGATTTTCTTGCCTCGTGGGATCCCGACGCCGAGGACGCGGAGCACCGCGCGCCCTGGGGCGGCACGGTGGGCACCGCCGAGATACTGGCGCAGCTCGCCTGGGAGATGAACCAACACGCGGGGCAGATCGCCTACTTGAAGGGTCTGCAACGCGGCCTGCTGCGCCCCGACTACATGGGGCCGCTCTCGCTTTCGAGCTGAAGCCGAGGAGGCCCGCACGCGATGGAGCTCAACGAACTCCTGACCAAGCAGTACGAGCGCGTCTGGTCGGCGACCGACAAGGCGCTCGAAGGCCTCTCCGACGATGCCCTTGCCTGGAGGCCATCGCCGGAGTGCAACTCCATCGGCTGGCTGGCGTGGCACGTGGGCCGCGTCGAAGACCGGTGGACGAGCCTCCTGCTCGGGCGCGAATTGCGAGGTTCCGGTTTCGCGACGTCCGTCGATGATCAGTGGGAACGGGAGTGGGCCGAGGCGATGGGGATACCCGGCAATGCCGGCAGCGGCGCGGGGATGCCGCCGTCCGATCTCGACGCCTTCCCAACGCCGAGCGTGGACTTGCTGCATGGCTACTACGCTGCCGTCCGCGCCGACACCCGCGCCATGCTCGCCGCGCTGCGGCCCGGTATGCTCGACGAGGTGCGCGATTCGCTCTTCGGGAGGCCGATGGCGCTGAGCGACATGTTCGTGCAGGTCCTCACCGAACTGAACCAGCACACAGGCCAGATGGGTTACATCAAGGGCCTCTACGCGGGATACCAGGGGCCGGGCGGCGCGGAGTTCCCCAGCGTGAACCCGAAGCCGTGAAGGGCAGCGCGAAAACGGCAAACGGGAGGAAGCCCGCACCGCGCTCCAAGCGGCCAACGCGACCCGGCTTTCAGGAAGAACTCCGCCTTCACGCCGAGGGCCTGACACTGGTGGCTGGCGTCGACGAGGTGGGCCGCGGCCCGCTCGCCGGGCCGGTCATGGCCGGCGCGGTCATCCTTCCCGTCGACTGGCTCAAGCGCCGCCGCCGGCGTCTGACCCGCAAGAAGAACGCCGATCCACGGGATCTGCTGAACGACAGCAAGAAGCTGACCGCGGCACAGCGCGAGGCCGTCTACGAGGTCATTACCGAAACGGCATTGGCTTGGGGTATTGGGACCTGCTCCGCCGCGGACATCGACGAGGCCGGCATCGTCGCCGCAACCCGGCGCGCCATGTGCCTGGCAGTCGGCGGCCTCGCCCCACAGCCGGACGCGCTGCTCGTCGACGCGGTCGAGTTGACCGAGCCGGGGCTTGCCGTGAAGGCGATCATCCGGGGCGACGCCCTGTGCGGCTCCATCGCCGCGGCCTCGATCGTGGCTAAGGTGGCGCGCGACCGTCTGATGGCGGAGATGCACGAGCGTCACCCCGGCTACGGCTTCGACCGCAACAAGGGCTACGCCACCGCGGAGCACCTGCGCAGCCTCCGCGAGCGCGGGCCGTGCGAGATTCACCGGCGGCGCTTCGAACCAATCCGGTCCCAGCTCCTCCAGCCTAAGCTCATATGAGCGGCGGCCGGATCGCGCTCGGCGCCTTCGGCGAACGCTACGCCCGTGCCCACCTGCAGAAAGCCGGCTACCGGATCGTCGAGGTCAACGCGCGCCTCCCCTCCGGCGAGATCGACATCGTGGCCGAGGAAGCCGGCGTCCTTGCCCTCGTCGAGGTGCGTACCAAGCGCGGCGACCGCTTCGGCAACCCCGAGGAGTCGATCACCGAGGCCAAGGCCGAGAAGCTCATCGACCTCGGCCACGAGTACGCCGAGGCCCACCCCGAATGGGCCGAGCGCTGGCGCATCGACGTCGTAGCCGTCGAGGTCGACCGCCGCGGCCGCGTCTCCCGCATCGAGGTCCACCGCAACGCCGTGGACGGCGGCTAGCCTCCGCCTACCGAGGCAGGCCGAGGCCGCGCGTGGCGATGATGTTGCGCTGCACCTCGGAGGAGCCGCCGAGGATCGTCGACGACACCGTGCTCAGGAAGAAGTCGTTCAGGTCGCCGCCCTGGGCGGCGTGAGGCTCGTTGAGGATCGGCTGGCTGAAGAGGCCGAGGGTCTGCATGGCGGTGACGCCGACGCGCTGCCGCAACTCTTCCGTCATCATTTTGCCGATGGAGGCTTCGAAGTTGGGGACCTGCCCCTGTCCTTGGAGCCAGGCAACCCGATAGTTCAGCAGGATCGCCACCTTCGCCTCGATCTTGCGGTCGGCTAAACGATGGCGGGCGACGGGGTCGCGGAGCATTCCGTTGGCCGTTGCGTAGGAATAGAGGTCGTCGAGGACGCGGTTCGCCTCGACGGCGTGGGCGATGCGGTTCCGCTCGTAGTCCATCGTGGTCATCATCTGGTAGAAGCCGCGGCCGCGTTCCCCGACGAGCATGTTTTTGGGGACGCGCACGTCCTTCATGATGATCCGCGACTGGGCGCCGTGCCGCGGCAGGGTTGGCATGAGCTCGACCTCGACGCCCGGAAGGCGCATGTCCATGATCAGCAAGCTGACCCCTTTGTGCTTCGGCGCGTCGGGGTCGGTGCGGGCGGCGAGGATGCACCACTCTGCCCGCTGCCCCTGGCCCACAAGATGCTTCATGCCGTTGATGACGTACTCGTCCCCGTCGGCGGTGGCGCTGGTCTCAAGGCCGGCGAGGTCGGAGCCCGCCACCGGCTCTGAGAAACCCTGGCACCAGATCTCCTCGCCCGTGGAGATGGGAGGAAGGAAGCGCTGCTTCTGCTCCTCGCTGCCGTAGTGAATGACGGTGGGGCCGACGAAGACCGGCCCGTGGGCCCACCCGCCGCCGTTGGGGGCACGGGCGTAGGCCATCTCCTCCTGAAAGACGAGCTGGTCGACCGGCGAGAGGTCGCCGCCGCCGTACTCCTTGGGCCAGGGGAGGGTGAGCCAGCCCTTCTCGCCGAGCTTCTTGTCGAAGCCGCGCGCGACCCGCCATTCATCCTCCGTCTGCCACACGAATGAGCGGCCGCACCAGTCTGGAGGCATCTCTTGGGCCAGGAAATCTCGTATTTCTTGACGAAAGGACTCTTGTTCGGCGGTGAAGGTGAAGTCCATCGACGGCCTCCGGGAGGGCCTAGCTTACACGAGCCCTGACGCGCCGGAAAACGCAGCCGGGGCGTACAATGGTGGGAGCGCCAGCGCCGGGGCGAGTGTGTCCATGCCCCGCGATCCGGCGGCGCGGCCCATGCGTTGCGAACGCCCTACGCGGTCGCCTTGAAGGGAGTCTCCTTGCCTCGTTCTCGCGCACTCCTCTCGAGGCTGACGGCGTCCTTGCTTGTTCTCGCGCTAGTCGCGTCGGCGTGCTCGACTGCGCCGGCGACGCCCGCTCCCACATCCACGCCGCCCGTGTCCCCGACGCACACCCCCGCGCCGACTGCGGCGCCGGCGCCGACCGCCACGCCAGCTCCGACGCCGACTCTCGTCCCAACGGCCACGGCCGCCCCTACGGCCACTCCAACCTCTCGCCCGCCGACTCCAACGCCCGTTCCCCCGACGTCAACGCCGGTCCCAACAGGTACGCCCGCGCCAACCTCTACCCCCGCCCCCACGGAGCCGGCGACCCCCGTGCCCGGCCTGGAGGAGGTGATCGCCGAAATCGAGCGGCGCGTCAGCGAGGAGCGTGAGCTGACCGAGACGGGCGACTTGGTCCGCGAGTTCGTCTCCCCAGAGGAGCTCTCTGAAATCATCGCGGGTCTGCTGAACTTCGGTGAGGAAACCGAGGTGGCCGAGCGCGTCTGGAAGCTGCTCGGCCTCATCGGGCCGGAGGACAGCCTCGCCGACGCCTACACCGAGTCCTACCAGTCGTCCGTCGTCGGCTTCTTCCAGCCGAGCAAGGACCGGATCGTCGTCGCCCAGAGCGGCGATGGCCTGGGCGCGTACGCGGAGCTGGTCTACGCCCACGAATACGTCCACGCGCTCCAGTACGGCACGCACGACATCGGCGCGCTGGAGGAGGCGGTCGAGGACAATTCCGACGCCGACTCCGCCCTGTCGGCGCTGGTTGAGGGGGACGCTTCGCTCGTTCAGCAGCGGTATTTTCAACAGCACCTCACATCAAGGCGAAGCGAGATCGTGAGGACACTGGACTCTTTCCCTGAGGGTCCCGAAGTCCCTGCGGCAGTGACCGACTCCCTCATCTTCCCCTACCGCGCCGGCCCACGCTTCGTGGCCGCCCTGTACCGTTCCGGCGGTTGGGAGGCGGTCGACCGCGCCTTCAGCAACCCGCCTCAGTCGACGGAGCAGATCCTTCACCCCGACAAGTACTTCACGGAGGAGGCCCCGATCGAGGTGTCGCTGCCGGAACTTGCCGCCGTTCTGGGCGAGGGTTGGGAATCGAAGGATGACGACGTCGTCGGCGAGTTCGGGGTGATACTCCTCTTGCAAACGGCCCTCGAAGAGGGGGCGGTGCAGCAGGCCGCGGAGGGCTGGGGCGGCGACCGCTACGCCTACTACGCCGGCCCGGACGGTGCCGAGCTCATCGCCATGCTCGCCGTATGGGACTCGGAGGACGATGCTGACGAGTTCTTCGAGGGCTACACTGAGCTTCTCTACGGGCTTGGCGCCGAGGACGTCGTCGAAGAGTCCGCCGCCGCATCCGGCATCCTCCGAGGCGCGTTGCACACCATCCACATGGTGGGCGACCAGACCCTGCTGATCATTGCTACGGAAGCCGAAACGGCCGAGACCGCGCTGGGCGCATTTTCAGGATTCACACCGTCATGAACTGGCTCGACATCGTCATCACCGTCGCGATCATCGTCCTGGCCTTCGTTGGATGGAAACTGGGACTGCTGAAGTCGCTGCTCATCGTCTTGGGGGTCTTCGCCGCCGGCATCGTGGCCGCGCAGGTGAGCGAGCCGCTGGCGGGCGCCCTCACCGGCAGCGTGGGCAGCGATTCGATCGCCACCGTGGCGGCCTACGGCATCATCGGCGCCGGCGTCTTCATCCTCGTACAGATCGCCGGACACCTGATGCGGTCGACCCTGGACAAGGCCAAGCTGGGCTGGGTGGACAGTTGGGGCGGCGGCGCGTTGGGAGCCGTGGGCGGCTTCATTCTGGGAGCACTGCTGGTGGTCGCCCTCGCCCGGCTGGCGGTGCTGGTCCCCGAATCCGACATCCGGACCGGCATGGTGGATACGCTCACCGAGTCGGCCTTCACCCCCGCCTACCTGGACATCTACGACCAGCTTCCCGCCTCGGCGCTCGGCCTCATCCCCGGCGACTTCGGCCGGGCCGTCCGCGAGGTCGAGCGCCTCGACTCGTAGCCAAGGCAGTCGCCGTGCCGACTGCCCATCTTGTGGGAACGCCTTAAGCCTCTCCCCCTCTGAGGAAGATTGAGAGAGGGCGCTGCTGTATCCCGGCCCTGGGCGACCGCCCCCGGCTCTCTCAGCCCTTGTGCCGTTCTCCGTCCCGGCATGGTAGAGTACGCCCCGCGAGAAGCTTTCGGTGAGGATGGCTGCCTCGGGATGGACGCGGAACCTTTTCCAGCGGGGAACGGCAACCGGCGGGCGACGCCGCAGACACCGGTGCTCCTGCTCAACCAGAACTATGAGCCGCTCAACGTGTGCCCCGTTCGACGCGCCATCGTGCTGCTCTGGAAGGGGAAGGCGGAGCTCCTAGAGAACGGTATGGGCGTCCTCCACACCGCGGAGCGCGCCTTCGAGCTTCCCTCGGTGATCCGTCTCATCTACCAGGTGCGCCGCCCGCTCCCGATCCGCCGCCTCACCCGGCGCGAGGTCTTCATCCGCGACCGCTACCACTGCCAGTACTGCGGGGCGTCGTCGTCGCGCGACCTCACGATCGACCACGTGTTGCCCCGTGTGCGCGGCGGCAAGCATGAGTGGGAGAACGTGGTGACGGCGTGCAAGCGCTGCAATCACCGGAAGGCGGGACGCTTGCCGAAGGAGGCGGGGATGCGGCTGCTCAGCAAGCCGCACAAGCCGCGCAGCACACCCTTCGACCCCTTCATTCCGTACCTCGACCGCCGGGCCGAGTGGCGGAAGTTCGTCCCTATCGCCTAGGGCGGCGACGCCGTCGCGACCGGGGCCGCGACCCACCTTCCGGACGGTCCTGAGACTGAGGCGGCGGTGCCGAAGCCTGCTCGATCTCCGCCATCGGAATCTCCGTCCAGCCGCCCTCTTCCAGCCGCACGGTGACGGTCTGTTTCAGAGGGTGACCGACGACCACGACGGCCTCGCCGTGCGACGTCTTGACGGTGGCCCCGATCTTGGGAAGGCCGCGTTTGAGCTCCCGGTACTGGTCGTACTCATAGCGCAGGCAGCACCGCAGGCGCCCGCACTGGCCGGCGAGACCGGGCGGGCTCAGCGGCAGGTCCTGCTCCTTCGCCATCTTCATCGTCACCGGGCTGAACTCGGTGAGCCACGTGGAGCAGCAGAGGGTGCGGCCGCACCGCCCGATGCCGTCCACGACCTTGGCCTCGTCACGAGGTCCCACCTCGCGCAGTTCGACCCTGGCGTTGGCCGTGCGGCCCAGCCGGCGGATTAGTTGGCGGAAGTCGACGCGGTCCTCGGCGGTGTACGTCACCACCACCCGCGCCTCGTCCAGGGAAAAGGTGGCCTGCACCACCTTCATCGGCAGCCGCAGCTCCCGGACGATCGACTTGGCCTCCTGGAAGAGCTGGTCGGCGCGCTGGGCGAGCCGGTCCCGGGCCTGCAGGTCTTCGGGAGATGCTTTCCGTACGATCGGCGGCGGGGTGTCTTTGAACTTGGTCATCAGCACCTGATCGGGTGCGATGACTACCCAGCCGATCTCGATGCCGGTGGCGGTTTCCCCGACGACGTAGTCGTTGGTCTCAAACGTCTCGTCGCCGGCGTCGAAATACTGAATCTTGCCCGCCTTGGCGAAGCGGACGCCCATCGTCGTCGGTTTTTCGGTGGTCACCATGGTGCCTATCCTTCCGGGACCGCGGGCGCGGTGTGCAACGCCTCCGCGGGAACTTGGGGTAATCGGAGCATGAGTACGTCGAGGGCGAGACGCGCGTTCGCGTTCTTGCCCAGGTGGTCGATTGCGTCGGTGACGTCGCGGACGGCGGCCCCGGCTTCGGCCACGGAGCAGGCCTCCGCGAAGGCCGTAAGGGCGTCGGCGCGGTCGGCATTGACCGCGAGGTCGCCCCGCCCGCTCTTATGGAGCAGCACGTCGCGCCACCACCGGCGGAGCAGGCCGAGCCAGTCGAGGACGACCTCCCGGTCCTTGCCGTAGCGGTCGGCAAGGGCCGCCGCGTGGACCAGCCGGGCGCTGTAGTCCATGCCGGCGACGCCGACGGCGTCATCCAGGCGCCCGCGGCGGGCTTCCAGAATCGCGGGGTCGGCGGCGGCCTCGGCGGCCCATCCCGCACGTCCCTCGGCGAGCCGCGCGATGGTGCGTGCGGTCTCAGAGTCCGCGCCGCCCTCCTTCAGCATCTCTTCGATCAGCGCGGCGGCGACGGGCCGCAGCTCGACGAGGCGGCACCGTGAGCGCACCGTGGGCAGCAGCGCCGCGGGCTGCTGGCTCAGCAGGATCAGATAGACGTTGTCGGGCGGCTCCTCCAGCGTTTTGAGCAGGCAGTTGGCCGCCTCGCCCGTCATTCGCTCCGCGCCGTCGATGATGAAGACGCGGTTGCGCCCCTCGAATGGGACGAGCGCGGCGTCTTGCTGCAGCTCCCGCATCTCCTCGATCTTGACCGCCTGGCCGGGCGCGCCGATGACGCGCACGTCGGCGTGCTTGGAGGCCGCGATACGGGAGCACTGACGGCACGCCCCGCAGGCTCCGCTACCGCTCTCGCAATTAAGGATCTGGGCGAGTTCGAGGGCCAGGCGCATCTTGCCCGCGCCCGCCGCGCCCGCTATCAGCATGGCGTGCGCCAAGCGCCCCATCTCGATGCTGCGTTCAAGCTGGACGCGCAATGCGTCCTGGCCGATCATTCCTCGCATGGAGCGTGCTTTCTCCCGTTCCCGCTCTCCCCTCGACGACTCCTTCAGCCCACGTCGTTCCGCATGAGGTCGGCGTAGCTCTCCCTCTCGCGAATCAGCCGGACCTCGCCTTCGTTGACCATGACCACCGCCGGTTTGGGCGCGGCGTTGTAGTTGCTGGCCATCGGAATGCAGTAGGCGCCGGAGGCGGGGATCGCGATCACGTCGCCGGCCTCAAGCTCAGGCAGGTCGATGTCCTTGATCAGTACGTCGCCCGACTCGCAATACTTGCCCGCGATCGTGACGCGCGTGTCGTTGGGTTCGGCGGCCTTGCCTGCCACGAGGGCTTCGTAGACCGCGCCGTAGATCGCCGGGCGGATGTTGTCGCTCATCCCCCCGTCGACGGACACGTACGTCCGCACGCCGGGGATCGCCTTCGTCGCGCCGACCTCGTAGAGCGCGACCCCGGCCCTGCCCACGATGGACCGCCCCGGCTCGATGAAGAGAGTCGGCAGGTCGAAGCCGTAGCGCTCGCAGGTCCGGGTCAGCGCCCCGGTGATCACCTCGGCGTAGGAGGCGATCGGCGAGATCTGCTGGTCGGTGGTGTACTGGATGGGAAAACCGCCGCCCGGGCTGAACTCCTGAAGCTCTAGGCCGTGACGGTCGCGCATCGCGGCGGCGAACTCCATCGCCACGGCGATGCCCTCGGTGTAGGGCTCGACCTCGTAGATCGGGGAGCCGAGGTGGGTGTGGACGCCGATCAGGTCGAGGTTCTCGGCCTGTTGGGCCAGCCGCACCGCCTCCTCCGCGTCCCCCGTGGCGATGGCGAACCCGAACTTGCTGTCCAGCGTGCCCGTGGTGGTGTGCGCGTGGGTGTGGGGATCGACGTCGGGCGAGGCCCGCACCAGCACGGCCTGCCGTTTGCCCGCCTCGCCGGCGAGCCGGTCGAGCAGGGCGAGCTCATGGTAGTTGTCGACGACGACGCGCCCGATGCCGGCGTCCAAGGCCTCGCGTAGCTCCTGGGCCCCCTTGTTGTTGCCGTGGAAGTAGATGCGCTCGGCGGGCACGCCGCCGGCGAGGGCGACGGCCAGCTCGCCGCCGGAGACGACATCGAGGCCCAGCCCTTCC
Source organism: Dehalococcoidia bacterium (assembly GCA_034421515.1). Lineage (GTDB taxonomy): Bacteria > Chloroflexota > Dehalococcoidia > SHYB01 > SHYB01 > DAOUKH01. The sequence goes on along the minus strand of DAOUKH010000060.1, from coordinate 14,349 downwards.
TCGGCGAGGAGTCCCGCCAGCGGCCGGTTCAGGAAGGCCTTGCCCGCATAGAGCACCTTGACCTTCGGGTAGCGGGCGCTGAACTCGGTCGTGAACGCGCGGCACTGGCCCCGTAGCGTCGCCTCGTCGAAGACGTAAAGCGGCGTGCCGTACTCGGCAGCTAGGTCGAGGGCGTCGACGCCGCCCAACACGAGATGCCCGCGTTCGTCGACCAGCGCCGTCTCTGGAAAGAGCGGCAAGGTTTCGAGTGCCACTGCGCGCCTCGGGCCGCTTCGGCCCGGAACCAAATCACGGGGCGCCGCGCCCCGGGAAGAAGTCGATTTCGACACAGAAATGCTACCCCGCCGATCCTATCGGGTCAAGGAACGGGCGTCCGGCGCGGCGTACGGCGACTAGGGGCGCCGGGCCCGTCTGCTATCATGCACACCGTCCCGAATTCGTCTGGAATCTACCTTCATGCCATGCGCCGCATCTTGATCGTGGGGGGCGAGAGCCCCGGAAGCCAGACGGCAATGGCCGCCTCCGCCATGAGTGAGGCGTTTCCCTTGCTCGCCGTCGATCCGGCCGAGGCCCGCGACTTGCTCTCCCGCGAGCAGCCGGACCTCGTCGTCGTCGATTGCTCGATACGCTCCCCGGGCGACGACGAGATCGCCGCACTGATGACGCTGTGCACCGAGTCGGCGCCGCACATCCCGGTGCTCGCGCTGATCCCCAACCAGAGCCTGGCGGACTATGCTCACGCGGGCGGCTTCGACGACTTCTCGCTCTCCCCGCACCGGCCGCAGGAGCTCGTCCTGCGCATGAAGCGCCTCATAGAGCGGGCCGACCCGCAGGACGGCGACCAGACCATCCGCGCGGGCGACCTCGCGATCGACCTGTCGCGGTACGAGGTGACGCAGGGCGGGCGTCGGATGGAGCTTACCTTCAAGGAGTACGAGCTACTGAAGTTCTTCGCCACGAACCCGGGGAAGGTCTTTTCTCGCGAGCACCTTCTGAACGCGGTGTGGGGCTATGACTACTACGGCGGCACGCGGACGGTGGACGTCCACATCCGGCGGCTACGGAGCAAGATCGAGAACGGGCCCGCCACCTTCATCGACACGGTGCGCAACGTTGGCTACCGGTTCCGGGACGACCCGTAGCCCGGCCTGGTTTTCCTGGCGGCTCGCGGTTAACAATACTGTTACATAGGCGTCTGGCATCCGCGTGAAAGCCTGACGATAATCGACATGATATCCGTGCCGCGGCGATGTTTGCGTCGGCTTGCGGCGCGGCGGGGGCGCACGCCCGGAGGAGCTACACAACATGCCCAAGTTCACCAGCCCGCAGGAAGTCCTCGACTACATCGAGTCCGAGGGCATCCGGATCATCGACATCAAGTTCACCGACCTGCTCGGCACCCTGCAGCACTTCTCGGTGACGAACCAAGAGTTCGACATGGGAGCCTTCGAGAACGGCCTCGGCTTCGACGGGTCGAGCATTCGCGGCTTCCAGGACATCAACGAGAGCGACATGCTGCTCTTCCCCGACCCCACGACGGCCTACGACGAGCCGTTCTATGAGGAAGAAACGCTCAGCATCTCCTGCGACATCAGGGACCCGATCACCCGCGACCGCTACAGCCGGGATCCGCGCTACGTGGCCACGAAGGCCGAGGAGTTCCTGAAATCAACGGGCATCGCCGACGCCAGCTTCTGGGGCCCCGAGCTTGAGTTCTTCATCTTCGACGGCATGTCGTTCGACCAGAACGCGCACTCCGCCCACTACCTCATAGAGTCGGACGAAGGTATCTGGCACTCGGGCCGCGAGGCCGACATCTTCAGCGGTGCCGAGGGTCCGAACCTGGCCTACCGGCCCAAGCACAAGGGCGGTTACTTCCCTACCCCGCCCATCGACACGCTGCAGGACATCCGCTCCGAGATGGTCACGACGCTCATGGACCTCGGCGTGCGGATGGAGGTTCACCACCACGAGGTCGCCACGGCGGGCCAGGGCGAGGTCGACCTACGCTACGGCCCCCTCCGCGACCAGGCCGACACGGTGATACTCGCCAAGCACGTCATGCGCAACGTGGCCTTCCGCAACGACAAAGTGTTGACCTTCATGCCCAAGCCGATCTTCGGTGACAACGGCACGGGCATGCACGTCCACCAGAGCCTGTGGAAGGACGGCGTGAACCTCTTCTACGACGAGCAGGGCTACGGCCTCATCAGCGAGATGTGCCGCTACTACATCGGCGGGCTGCTGAAGCACGCCGGCGCCATCCTGGCCTTTGCCGCCCCCACCACGAACTCCTACAAGCGGCTGGTGCCCGGCTTCGAGGCCCCCGTCAACCTCGCCTTCTCGCAGCGGAACCGCAGCGCCTGCGTCCGCATCCCGGTGGCCGCCACCGGCCCGGCCGCGCGCCGCATCGAGTTCCGCCCGCCGGACGCCACGGCCAACCCCTACCTCGCCTTCCCCGCCATGCTCATGGCTGGCCTCGACGGCGTCATCAACAAGATCGACCCCGGCGATCCTCTGGACAAGGACATCTACCACCTCCCGCCGGAGGAACTGGCCAAGGTCAAGACGGTGCCCCACAGCCTCGAAGAAGCCCTCGCCACCCTGGAGGAAGACAACGAGTTCCTCCTCCGCGGCGACGTCTTCACCCCCGACCTCATCGAGACCTGGATCGCCTACAAGCGCGAGAACGAGGTCGACGAGCTCCGCCTCCGCCCGCACCCCTACGAGTTCTTCATGTACTCGGACTACTAGCCCGCGCCCGTCCCACCGAAGAGCAAAGAGGGCCCGGACATCCGGGCCCTCTTCTCTTTGAGACAACCCCAAGCCTCGCTCCCCCTGGGAGAGACTGAGAGAGGCCCGGGGCGAGGCACGGTGGTCCCCTCTTCCCCCTCTCCCGCTGGGGGAGGGTTGGGGTGAGGGCGGGGCGTGGGGATGGGTGCGCCAACCGCAACGCAACCTGCAGCCCCATTCTGCTAAGGCCCCCTCTGGGGGGCCGTCTTAACCCTCTCCCCCGTGGCGGAGATTTGAGAGAGGGCGCGCGCCGTCAGGCGCGCGAGCGCCCGCAGGGCGCCGCTTCCTACGCCGCGCGCAGGAGTATAATCGGCGCCCGCTCCCTCCCCTGTAGGGGCGATTCACGAATCGCCCGCTCCCAGAGAAGCGAGCCCGAGAGTCTCGATCCAGGCGGTCACCCCATGGCCCAGTCGAGCGACGAAGCGGCGGTGCTGGCGGCCAACGCCGCCTTCTACTCCGCCTTCCAGAGCCTGAGCATCGAGGCGATGGACGCCGTCTGGGACCATGAAGAGCCGGTCCTCTGCGTCCACCCCGGCTGGCCGCTCCTCAGCGGCCGCGAGCCGGTCATGGAAAGCTGGCAGCGCATCTTCGAGAACGCGACGCTGATGCACTTCGACATCACCGGCGCCGAAGTAGTCGTCGAGGGCGACGCCGCTTGGGTCTCCTGCACCGAGAACCTCACCCAGGTGCTCGACGGCAGAGTCGTCGAGGGCAAGATCCAGGCCACCAACCTCTTCAGGCGCCGACTCGGCGAGTGGCGCGTCGCCCACCACCACGGCTCCCCGGTCAGCCAGTAGACAGCCCGCCCGCAGGGCGCGCCGGTGGGGCGCCGCCGGGTGGGGTCTTGCCTCTTCTCGCCTCGGGAGAAGATTGAGATGAGGGGCCCCCTGATCGGCACCGAAGGTCAGGCGAACCTGCCTCCCTCGCGCCCCCAACGCCGGCTACCCAAAGGTGTCCGGGAGGAGGTCTACTCCCTCACGCCCCTTCCGTGCCGACCCAGTGCTCCCCGTCGGCCCAGACTTCCTTCTTCCAGATCGGCACGATCTCTTTGATCCGCTCGATCGTATACAGGCAGGCGTCGAAGCCGGGCCGGCGGTGCTTCGCGGCGACGGAGACCACGAGGCTCGTCTCGCCCACGTTCAGCTTGCCGATGCGGTGATAGATCGCGATGTCCTCCACGTCCTCCCGCTGCCGCACCTCGTCGGCGATCTCGCGGAGCTTCGCCTCCGCCATCGCGGGGTAGGCCTCATAGTCGAGGTAATCGACCTTCCGCCCCTCGCTCCAGAGCCGGACGGTGCCCTGGAAGGTCAGCACCGCGCCATGCACCTGAGGCGAGAGGCTGGCCTCGACGTCCCGCGGGTCCATCTCCTCTCGCGTGACGATGATCATCGACCGCCTCCGCCCACGAAGGGCGCGCCGCCGCTCACCGGCGGGATGAAGGCAACCTCGTCGCCCTCAGCCAAGGGATGGTCGTGCCCCACGTACTCCTGGTTGACGGCGGCCACGAGCGCCGAAGGGTTAGGACACAGTCCGGGATGGTCCTGCATAACGGCCTCAATCAGGTCGCCGACGGTCGACCCGCCGCCGACCTCGTAGTCGGCGGTCTCCCTGCCGATGCGCTCGCGGTAGAGCGCGAAGAACCTCGCCCGCACGTTCATCAGGAGTTCACCATCGTCCGCCGGAAGAAATTATAGAGGCCGCCCCGATTCCGGCTCAACCGGACGTCGCGACGGTGGCGGGCGACCTCCCCTGTAGGGGCGATTCGCGAATCGCCCGTTCCCATCCCCCGAATGGCCTCGCTGGGCTTGGTCAAGGTTACGCAAGGTCTCCGGACGTCGCCCCGGCGCCTAAGCCTAGTAGAACACCTTCCGCGCCTCCAGCTCGGCGACGCGCTCGGCGGTCAGGCCGAAAAAACCCTGGTAGAAGCGCTGGTTGTCCCCGCTCACGGGCTGTCCCAGCCGCCGGAAGGCTCCGGGCGTGCGGCTCAGACGCCACGACACGCCGTAGGTGATCAATTCGCGCTCGAACCCGGCCTCGTCCATCTTGATCGACGTGCGGCGGAAGCGGTGGTGTTCGTCGTGGTAGATCTCGGCGATGGTGAACGCGGGCGTGGCGGCGACCCCCGCCGCCTGCAAGACCTCCGTCGCCTCGTAGTTGGTGCGCCCCCGCGTCCACGACGACACGATCTCGTCGACCTCGTCGCGCCGCTCGACGCGCTTGGCCATCTCGTTGAATCGGGCGTCGCCGGCAAGCTCGGGACGGCCGATCGCGCCGCAGAGCGCCGCCCACTCCTCCTCCTTCGCCACCGCGACGCCGACCCACCGGTCCTCCTCCGACGTGGGGTAGACCCCGTGCGGCGACTGCCAGGGGTGCCGGTTCCCCTGCGGCGTCGGGTTCCGCCCGGTCATCTGCATCTCGACGATCGGCTCGCCGAGCAGCCCCGTGAGGAACTCGGCGAAGCTCATGTCCATGTGCCCGCCCTCCCCCGTCTCCTCCCGGCGGTACAGGGCAAGGAAGACTGCGTACGACGCTGCCATCCCCATCGCGGGGTCGGCGTCCCAGTACGACGACATGAACACATCGTCGCCGGGGTAGCCCACGAGCAAATCGCTGCCGACCACGGCGTTCATCGCGGGGCCGAAGGCCACCAGGTCGCTCCACGGCCCGTCCTGGCCCGCCGCTGAAATGGTGACCATGACGATGTCGGGGCGCAGCTTGCGTACGTCCGCGTAGGTCAGCTTGAGCTTCTTGAGCACGCGCGGCGACAGGTTGCAGACGAAGACGTCGGCGGTGCGGAGTAGGTCGTGGAAGTACGCCATCCCCTCCGGTTCGCGGATGTTGAGCGTGACGTACGCGGCGCGGCTGCGGGCGTGGCGCTGGTAGTCCAGGAGGTGGCGGTACTCGTGCTTCACCGCGCCGCCCACGCGGGCCACGTCGGTGCTCGCCATCGACTCCACCCGGATGACCTCGGCCCCCATGTCGCCGAGCGACGACGCAAGCTGCGGCGCCGCCCAGATCTGCGAGATCTCGACCACGCGGTAGCCGTCCAGCGGATACCGGCCGGTCACGACAGGACCTCCGCCCGCCGCAGGCGGGCGACGCGGTCCGCCCCCAGCCCCAGCAGCCCGCCGAGCACATAGCCATTGTGCTCACCGAGCCGTGGGGCGCGCGTGCCGGGAGCGTCGGGCTCGCCGCCCGGCGTGCCGAACAGAGGCCCCGGCAGCCGCCAGCGCCGTCCTCCGCCGTCTTCCGCCTCGCGCCAGTACCCCCGTCCCTCGAGCAGGTCCCACGCGAGGACGTCCTCGACCGTCTGCGCGGCGTGCCAGGGCAGGCCGTTCTCGCGGCACATTTTCCAGAACTCGTCCTTGGTGAAGCCCGCGAGGAACCCCTTCAGATGCTCGTCGACCTCCTTGGCGTAGAGCGCGCCAATCTCCGTGCGGTTCTGGAACCGCGGGTCCTTGGTCCACTCTGGCCGTCCCATGATGTCGAGCAGCCGCTGCCAGTGGTGCTCGTTGCCCAGGATCATCGAAACGTGCCCGTCCTTACACGGCAGGACGCTGTAGGGATAGCTGATGGGGGTATGCATGCCGTGGCGGCGCGTCTCGTAGCCGTCGGCGGCGTAGGCGATCATGTCGCCGCCGTTCCCGAAGTCGTTCATCGCGTCGGCCGCGGCGATGTCAACGTGCTGTCCGGGACCGTCCCGGCGGCGCGCCAGCAGCGCGAGCAGGACGGCCGGCGCGGCGTTGAGCCCGCCCCACAGGTCGGCGCGACTGTACGGCATCGCCAGAGGGTGGCGGTCGGGGTCGCCGATCCGGTGGGCGGCGCCGCCGGCGCAGCTCCCGTTGAGCGCGTAGGCCTTGTGGCGGCTGTACGGTCCCTCCTGCCCGAAGACCGTGACCGAAGTCAGCACGACGCTCGGGTTGATCGCCCGGACCGCTTCGTACTCGAAGCCGAGGGCCTCCAGCTCCTGCGGCAGGTAGTTGTGAATGACGACGTCGCAGACCTCGATGAGGTTGCGGACGACGTCGCGGCCGGCGGCTTGCGTCAAGTCGATCGTGGCGCCCAGCTTGCCCCGGTTGAGGAACATGAACAGGCCGCTGGCCTCGGGATCGGGGCCGGAGTCGGGAAACGGCCCGTGCCGCCGCGCCGTGTCGCCCCCGCCCGGCGCTTCGATCTTGATGACCTCGGCGCCGTAGTCGCAGAGCAGCCGCGCCCCAAATGCCGCGGAGACGTAGTCCCCAAGCTCCAGCACACGGATGCCGCGCAGAATCGCCGGCCCCAAACGGACCTCCCCTTCAGGAAGCAAAGCGCGGCCAGCCTAGCACCGGCCCCAGAGCCCGGCAAGCAGTGCGGCGTGCACGCGCCTCGGTGCTAGACTGGCCCGATGCGGGTGGCGGTGGTCTCGGACGTGCACGCGAACCTGCCGGCCCTGGAGGCTGTGCTGGCCGGGGTCGACGCCGCCGGCGTCGACGAGGTCTGGTGCCTCGGCGACGTCGTGGGCTACGGCCCCGACCCCGGCCCCTGCGTCGAGATCATCCGCGACCGGTGCGCCGTCTCGCTCTCGGGAAACCACGACCTCGGCGCCCTCGGCGCGATTCCCATCGACGACTTCAACCCCCACGCCGCCGAGGCCAACCTGTGGACCAGCAGCGTGCTCGCCGAGGCCGACCGCGCCTGGCTGGGGTCGCTGCCAACGCGGGCGGCGCGGCGGAGCGTGACACTGGCCCACGGAAGCCCCCGCGAGCCGGTCTGGGAGTACGTCCTCTCCGAGCCGGTCGCGTTGGCGAGCTTCGGTTGCTTCGAGACCCAGTGGTGCCTTGTGGGGCACTCGCACGTGCCGATGGTCATTGTTGAGCCGGGGCCCGACGGGACGCTCGACGTGCTTCCAGGCTCCGGCGGACCGATCGAGCCGCCGCGCCGGGCCATCATCAACCCCGGCAGCGTCGGCCAGCCCCGCGACGGCGACCCCCGCGCCGCCTACGCCGTCCTCGACCTCGAACGAAAGACGGCCGCTTTCCACCGCGCCGCCTACGACATCGCCGAGGTGCAGCGGCGAATGCGGAAGGCGGGCCTGCCTCCCTACCTAATCGACCGGCTGGAGCGGGGACGTTAGGGGCCGGTCACTCGTCCCAAATCGAGGCCACCATCGTCTCGAACGCGCCCCTGAGGTCGCGCTTGACCGTGGCGACGTTCACGCCGAGCCGCTCGGCGATCCGCTCCTGCGACAGGCCGTCCCACCCCAGCCAGAGCCGCAGCGCCTCCTGCTGGCGCGGCGTGCAGCGTCCCAGCGCGTACAGCAGCTCCCCCGCGTCGACGGCGCGGTCGGCGTAGGCCAAGCCCGTTTCGACCCGCTCGCCGGTGTTGAGCCGGTAGTGGCGGCGTGGTGTCCGGAAGAGGACCCCGAGCTTGGTCTTGACGAGGCTGACCTTGGCGGCGTGGGCGAGTCCCCTCTGGGCCCCGATGATCTCCAATCGTGCTACGCCGCCGGTTCCTCGCCGAAGAGGTCGCGGGGGGCGTCGTGGAGGCGGGGAGCGGGCGGCGGGCCTGGGTAGCGCCGGAAGGCGCGCTCCAAGACGTCCTCGATGGCGTCGAGCACGTCCCACTCGAAGCTGCACTGGAAGCACATGCAGCTGTGGCCGTCGCGCTCGTACTGGCCGCCGCACTTGGGGCACGCCGCGAAGATCGCGAACCGGGGGACGCGCTCGCCGGTCGGCGCGGGGGCTTCGCTATCGGTTGGTTCGTCATCGGTCGGTTGCTCGGCGGCTGGACGGTACGATTCGGGTTCGTACGGGAGTGTCATCAGGAGTGTCGTCCAAAAAGTAAGCGCTACCGTCATGGTAGGAAACGCCCCCGCCAATGGGCAAGCAGCGGATGACACCGCCGTGTCACGCCCGGCGACCGCCTTAAGCCGCTCCCCTTCTGGGGGAGACTGAGAGGGCACGCCCCCAGGCGCGCCGGAGGTGGGGCCGGGTGGTCCGGCCTCTTCTCCCCGCGGGAGAAAATTGACATGAGGGGCCCCCTCGCAACCGCCGGCGGCTATCGAAGTCCACCCCTCCCGCGCCGTTGACCCTGCCTTCAACGCGCCGGTAGACTCGCCTCGCTGAAGGAAAGGGTGCGCGCGTGAAGTACGGGGTCATTTCGACAGACGACCACTTGCAGGAGGGACCGGAGACGTGGACTTCGCGCATGTCGAAGCGGGAGTGGGGCGACCTGGTTCCCCAGGTGAAGCGCGACCAGGACGGGGAGGACTCGTGGTACATCTACGGGCGGCCCCGTCCCGGCGGCTATAGCGGCAAGCTCGGCGTCGTCAGCGGCGCGCTGGAAGACCGGGCGCAGTTCGCGCCGCGCGTCTGGGCCGACATGCCGGTGTGCTCGTACGTGCCCGCCGAGCGGATCAAGGCGATGGACCGGGACCGGGTCGACGTCCACGCCTTTTTCGGCAACGTCGCCGGGGTCGCGGGCAACACCTTCCAGGACACCAGCTACCCTGCCGACTTTCGGCTGGCGTGCCTGCGCGCCTACAACGACTTCCAGATCGAGGAGTACGCCGACCCCTATCCCGGCCGCTTCATCACGCTCGCGGCGCTGCCGCTGTGGGACGTGACGGAGGCCGTCGCCGAGGTCGAGCGCACCGCCAAGCGCGGGATCAAGGGGATCACCTTCGTCTTCCCCCACCAGTTCGGCTATCCGCACGTCGTCGATCCCTACTGGGACCCGCTGTGGGCCGCCGCGCAGGGGGCCGGGCTCTCGATTAACTTCCACATCGGCACCGGCGGGAGCATGGGGCTGGACCGGTCGGCGCTGTGGGAGGGCCAGAGCGACATGTTCCGCCTGGCGGCGCTCTCGACGTGGAGCATCTCGTCGAACACGCAGGTGATGAGCATCCTGCTCTTCTCCGGCATCCTGGAGCGCTTTCCCAAGCTGCGGTTCGTGGCCTCGGAGAGCGGGCTCGGCTGGGCGCCCTACCTGCTCGAGGTCGCTGACCACCAGTGGGAGCGCCAGAAGCTCAGCCGCGAGGGAATGCCGCTCCGGCCCAGCGCCTACTTCCGCCGCCAGTGCTATGTGAACTTCTGGTTCGAAGTCTTCGGACTGAAGACGCGCGACGAGATCGGCATCGACAACATCATGTGGGAGTCGGACTTCCCCCACCCCACCTGCACGTGGCCCAACTCGCACTACTACATCGAGCGCGCCATGGGCGACTGGGCGGAGGAAGAGCGCCGCAAGGTGCTCGTCGAAAACGCCGCCAAAGTCTTCAACCTGGCGGTGTAGTCCCGATGCCCTCGCCTTCCATCAGGCGAGAACACCTTAAGCCTCGCCCCCTTTGAGGGCGACTGGCGCCAAGGTCGCCGCGTGCAACGCTTCCTTGACGCCGCGCCGGGGGCCTTCCTAATATCCGGTGGCGCGCTATCCGCGCCGCCGGAGGCAACACATGGCAGACCGAGTCGCGATCGTGACGGGCGCGGCGCGCCCCTGGGGGCTGGGCCGGGCTTCCGCCCTGGGACTCGCCCGCGAGGGCTACGACATCGTCGTCGCCGATATCCGCGAGGACTGGGGCGCGGAGGCGGTCGAGACCATCCAGGCTGAGACGGGGCAGCGCGCCCTGTTTATTTCGACGGACGTGTCGAAGAAGGCCAGCGCGGAGGCGCTCATGCAGGAATCCGAGGCCTCAATGGGGCGCATCGACGTGCTCGCCAACGTGGCGGGCGTCATGGTCAACGAGCGCATCGACGCGCTGACGGAAGAGGGGATAGACCGGCTGATCGGGATTAACCTGCGCGGGCTGATGTTGATGTGCCAGGCGGTCATTCCAGCAATGCAGCGGGCCGGCGGCGGGCGCATTATCAACGTCTCGTCGGGCGGCGCTCTCAAACCGTTGAAAGGGACCGCCGCCTACTCTGCCACAAAGGCGGGGGTGATCGCCTTCACCAAGGTGCTCGCGTGGGAGGTCGCCCCCCACAATATCGTCGCCACCGTGGTCGCCCCCGGCGTGATCGGCACCAATATGGGCGGCGAAGAAGGCCCGCCGGAAGAGATCTTCAACCAGCAGCGCCGCGACTTCCCCTTCGGCCGGCCGATGCGTGCCGAGGAAGTCGCAGAGGTCGTCGTCTATGTGGCGACCTGTCCCAACAACGCCCTAGCTGGTCAGACGCTGCACGCCAACGCAGGCGTTTATATGGTCTAAGGCGCGCCCACGCCGCGAACACGAAACGGAGAACACGACATGAAAGCAGCCCTTTTCCACGAGGCCCACGCGCCGCTCAGCATCGAGGATATCGAGATCGCCGACCCCGTCGGCAAGGAGACCATCGTCCGCACCGTCGCCAGCGGCGTCTGCGGCAGCGATGCGCACATCATCGACGGCTTCATCCCCGGGATGCGCGGGCCGATGGTGCTTGGGCACGAGGCCGCCGGCATCGTCGAGGAAGTCGGCCCCGACGTCACCTACGTGAAGCCCGGCGACCACGTAATCGTCTGCCCGTCCATCTGGTGCGGCGAGTGCGAGACCTGCCTGCGCGGCTACCCCTACCTCTGCGACAACCGGCAGCAGCGCGCCCCCGATCAGCCCCCGCGCCTCAGCAAGGAAGGCGCGCCCATCGCACAGTTCACCAACGTCGCCAGCTTTGCCGAGCGCATGGTCATCGCCGAGCGCGGCCTCTTAAAGGTCGACGACGACCTGTCGCTGGAGAGCGCGGCGCTGATCGGTTGCGGCATCCTGACGGGGCTCGGCGCGGCGCTGCGGACGGTGAAGGTCGAGGCCGGCTCCACCGTCGCCGTCTTCGGCGCGGGCGGCGTCGGGCTCGCCGCGGCGCAAGGCGCCTACATCGCGGGGGCGCGCACGATCATCTCGGTCGATATCAACGAGTACAAAATGGCGACGGCGAAGGAGTTCGGCGCCACCCATGCCGTCGACGCCTCGCAGACCGACCCCGTCGAGGCGATCAAGGAGATCACCGGCGGCGCGGGCGTGGACTACGCCTTCGAGGCCATCGGCAACGCTAATACGGCGGAGCAGGCGTTCGCCTGCGTCCGGCCTGTGGGCGGGACGGCCGTCCTCATCGGCTTCTTCCCCATGTCGGCCCGCCTCGACCTGCCCGCGGCGGCGTTCATCACCGAGAAGCGGCTCGTCGGCAGCCGCATGGGGTCGAACCGATTCCGTCTCGATATGCCGGCCTACCTCGACCTCTACCGCCAGGGCCGCCTGAAGCTCGACGAGCTGGTGACGAAAAAGCGGACGCTCGACGACGTCAACGCCGCCTTCGACGATATGAAGACCGGCGCGGTCACCCGCACCGTCCTGACGTTCGACTAGGCGTCTAGCCCTAGCGGAAGATCAGGACCGACGTGCCGCGGGCGATGAGCTCGCCGCGTTGGTTGGTGTAGTCCGAAGCTAGCGTCACCAGGATCAGCTTGCCGCTTCGGCCGTGCTTCTCTTCGATGTCCGCGACGCGCTCCCGCTCGGTGATCGTGTCGCCGACGCGCACCGGAGCAAAGAGTTCCGTCTCCTGCGATCCTGCCAGCGTCCGCCCCACGATGCCCGGCACCGCGAAGCCGACGTACTGGCCGTCCTCGGCCAAGGACGATTCGGGCACGACCGGCCGTGTCGCGGCGGCGTGGAACATCGGCGGGGCGGCGAGGTCCTCGTCGCTCGCGGCTTGGGCGACGTCGTAGGCCTCGTCGTCGCCCACGCCTACGATGTACTCCAGGATGTGGCGCCGCGACACGACGTCGCTGACGTAGACCCGCTCGGCCCCGATCCCCTCGCGGGCTTCGGGCGTCATGTACGGCGTCTCCGGCGTCATCGACCGGTCAACCTCACTCCGCGGTGCGAAGCGCCTTGAGGACGTTGGTGGGAGACATCGGCAGGCTCGTCATGCGCACGCCCGTCGCGTTGTAGACGGCGTTGGCGATGGCCGCGGCCGGAGGCACGACGGGGACCTCGCCCACGCCCCGCAGCCCGAAGGGGTGGCCCGCATTGGGCACCTCGACGAACACCGTGTCGATCATGGGGAGGTCGTAGGAGGTCGGCATACGGTAGTCAAGGAAGCTCGCGTTGAGCATCTCGCCGTCGTCGTTGAGGACGTACTCCTCGGTCAGCGCCCAGCCGATACCTTGCGCCGCGCCGCCCTGCATCTGGCCTTCGACGTAGCTCGGGTGCGCGGCCTGGCCGACGTCCTGCACCGCCGTGTAGCGAATGACTTGGACTCTGCCCGTCTCCGGGTCGACCTCCACGTCGACGATGTGGCCGGCGTAGGCGGGGCCGATCTTGGTGGCGTTGGTGGAGGCCGACGCGCTCACGCGCCCGCCGGTCTTCGGCAGTTGCGCGGCCATCTCTTTGAAGCTGAGCCGCTCGCTGGGGTCTTTGCCGTTGATGAAGAAGCCGTCTTCGAACCGGACGTCCTCCGGTTGGAGCTCCCAGAGGAGGGCGGCGCGACGGACCATCTCGTCCCGCACCTTCTCCGCCGCCGTGATAGCGGCGATGCCGGTGGCGAAGGCGGTGCGGCTGCCGCCGGTCCAACTGGTGAAGCCGACGCTGTCGGTGTCGCCGACGGTGGGGGCCATGTCCTCGGCCGTGAGGCCGAGCACCTCCGCCGCCTGCATCGCGACGGCGGGGCGGGTCCCGCCGATGTCCACTGAGCCGGTGATGATGCTCACCGTGCCGTTGTCGTTCACGCTGAGGGTGGCCGACGAGTCGCCGCCGCCGTTGCCCCAGAAGCCGACCGCGACGCCGCGCCCGCGGTTGGGCCCGCCGAGCGGCGCTGTGTAGTGCGGGTGGCGCTTCATCGCCTCCTCGACCTCGATGCAGCCCACGCGAGGGAGGGTCACACCGGTCGGGGCGCGGTCGCCCTCCTTGGCGGCGTTCTTCAGACGGAAGTCGAGCGGGTCTTGCCCAAGGGCCTCGGCGATCTCGTCCATCAGCGTCTCGACCGCGAACGCTCCCATGGCCGACCCGGGCGCCCGGTACGCCTCCACCTTGGGGCGGTTGACGATGACGTCGTAGGCGTCGACCACCATGTTGTCGATCTTGTAGGGCGCGAGGGCCGTGGACGCGGCTCCGCCCACGGGCGAGCCGGGTAGCGCGCCGGCCTCGAATGCCAGATACAGTTGCGCCGCGGTTATCCGTCCTTCGGCGCCCACGCCGACCTTGGCCTTCATGTAAGTGCCCGAGGTAGGCCCGGCGCCGGCGAAGACATCCTTGCGCGTCATCGCCGACTTCACGGGATGCCCCGTCTTCCTTGAGAGGACGGTGCAGATGGGCTCCAGGTGAAGGTTGAGCTTAGCGCCGAAGCCGCCGCCGATCTCGGTCGGTATGACTTTCACGTGGTTGGCGGGAAGGTCAAAAACCTCGGCCAGCGTGGGGCGGATCATGAAGTGGCCTTGGGTGCTGGTCCAGACGGTGAGCTTGCCGTCCGGCGCCCAGTAGGCCGTCGAGGCGTGCGGCTCGATGTAGCCGGGGTGCACCGCGCTCGTGTTGTACTCGCGCTCGAAGACGTGCGCCGCCTCGGCAAATCCCTCGTCGAGGTCGCCGCGCTCGAACCGCAGGTGGCTGGCGAT
>DAOUKH010000059.1:0-31122 GCA_034421515.1 Dehalococcoidia bacterium | reverse complement strand
CGCAGACCTTGCTGGACAGCGTGGACCTGCACGCCGATAGCGGGCAACTGGTCGGCTTAATTGGCCCTAACGGCGCGGGAAAGTCTACGCTCCTGCGGGCTATATCCGGCATCCTCCGCCAGCAAGAAGGCACCGTCTACTTGGACGGTACGGACCTGCAGTCCATATCTTCCAAGGAGGTCGCCGCCCGGCTGGCTCTCGTCCCCCAGATCGCGCCGTACACCCATGGCTTCACCGCCCTCGAGCTCGTGCTTATGGGCCGGTACCCGCACCTGGGGCGCTTCCAGATCGAGGGCGCGGAAGATGACCACATCGCCAGGGACTCGATGCGGCTAACGGAAATCGAGCAGTTCGCGGACAGGACCCTCGACACGCTTTCCGGCGGCGAGCGCCAGCGAGTGTTCGTATCCCGCGCCTTGGCACAACAACCCCGGGTCCTACTGCTGGACGAGCCGACCTCGAACCTAGACATCTTTCACCAGATCAAGGTTCTCGACCTGGTCCGGCAGCTCGTCGACGACGGCTTGACCGCGGTCGCGGCCATCCACGACCTAAACATGGCGGCGCGTTACTGCGACCGTCTCGTGCTGCTGAGCGAGGGGAGGGTGCTCGCCGACGGGCCGCCCGAATCGGTGCTGTGCCCGGAGGTCATCGAGTCGGCTTTCGGCGTGAAGTCGGCGGTGTATCGTGACCCGGTCACCGGGGCTTTGGCGATCAGCCTGATCGGCCCGGCGGGCAGGCCATCGTCGAACGGGCGGGGACTGCCCGGGAACGGCGCATTCGGGAGTGCGGCGGCGGAGGGTCTGGCGGAAAGGGTGAGGTAGCGTATGAGCAAGCGCGATCCCTCGGAAGCGCCCGCGAAGGTGGTGAAGCGTCCCCGCGTCCGCAAAGGGCTCGTCATCGTCAATACCGGCGACGGTAAGGGCAAGACGACCGCTGCCTTGGGGGTGATCTTCCGTGCCTGGGGCCGGAACTTCAAAATCAGGATGTTCCAGTTCATCAAGCACACGGGCGCGCAGTTCGGCGAGCAGCGGGCGGCGGCCCGCTTGGGCATTCCGATCGAGGCCCTGGGCGACGGGTTCACTTGGCTTTCGAAGGACATGGACCGAACGGCGGCGCTAGCGCAGGAACAGTGGGAGCGATGCAAGGAGGTGATCCTCAGGGGGGAGGAGGACATCGTCGTCCTGGACGAGTTCACCTACGCGATGCACTACGGCTGGGTCCCGGTTGACGACGTCGTGGAGACCCTGCGGCAGCGTCCCGATGCATTGCACGTCATCATCACCGGCCGGTATGCGCCGCAGAAGTTGATCGACTGCGCCGACCTCGTTACCGAAATGAAGCTCGTCAAGCATCCCTACCAGGACCAGGGCATCAAGGCCCAGCGGGGGATTGAGTTCTAGGGATGATGCTGGACGAGGCGGTTGCCCGTATCCGACCGGCCGACCCCGAAGCGAAGCGGGCGGCCGAGTTTCGTCAGGCGAATCTCACCAAGCCGCCTGGCAGTCTGGGCCGGTTGGAGGACCTATCCGTTCAATTGGCCGGCATCTTTGGGACGGAGCGGCCAAAGCTGGGCGGCAAGACGGTCATTGTGGCTGCCGCCGACCACGGCGTCGTAGCACAGGGAGTCACCGGCTATCCCCAGGAAGTCACGGCGCAGATGGTGCGCAATTTCCTGGCCGGCGGCGCCGCAATCAACGTCATGGCGCGGAAGGCGGGCGTGGAACTCATCATCGTCGACGCCGGCTTGGCCGCGCCGCTACCCGACCGCCCCGATCTGCAGCGCATCGGGATGAGGGCCGGCACCGGCGATATAACGCAGGGCCCGGCGATGACGCGGGAGGAGGCGGAGACGTGCGTCGAGGCGGGCGTTGGGTTTGCGCTGGAGGCGATCGAGGCCGGCGCAGACATCATCGGCACCGGCGACATGGGCATCGGGAATACGACGGCGTCGAGCGCCATTACCGCGGCGCTGACTCGCCGCCCGCCGGGGGAGACGACGGGCCGGGGAACGGGTCGAAATGGCGAAGAGTTGAGGCACAAGGTTGATGTCGTCGTTCGTGCGCTTGAGGTGAACCGGCCTAATCCTGGCGACGGACTAGACGTGCTGGCCAAGGTCGGCGGGTTCGAGATCGGCGTGCTGGCGGGGGTGGTGCTAGGGGCCGCCCTCGCTCGCCGGCCCGTGGTGCTCGACGGCTTCATTTCCGGCGCCGCAGGTCTCATCGCATACAGCCTTTGCGCCGATGTCAAGGACTATGTAATTGCCGCGCACCTGTCGGCGGAGACGGGGCATCGGGTGGCGTTGTCGCACTTGGGGCTGCAACCGCTGTTGGACCTGGGCATGAGGCTCGGCGAGGGTACGGGGGCGGTGCTGGCGATGGGTTTGGTGGAAGCGGCAGCGGCCTGTCTGGCGGAGATGGCAACCTTCACGGAGGCTGGTGTCTCCGACCGGAGCCCATAGCACGTAGGCGGGCGTCACCCATGAAAGGCCTGCGGCTAGCCATCGGCTTTCTGACGATTCTTCCGTTTGCGCCAAGCGGCCGCCCTCAAATGGGACCTTCGCGGGCCTGGTTTCCGCTTGTCGGTCTTGCACTGGGAGGGATTCTGGCGGGGCTGGACCTCGCGGCACGAGCGGCGCTGCCGCCGATGGTGGTGGGCGCGCTTCTGGTCGTGGCGCTGCTGGTGCTGACCCGGGCGATTCACACCGAGGGGTTCCTGGACGCCTGCGATGGGCTGCTTGGTGGCGACTCCCCCGAGAGACGGCTGGAGATCCTGAGGGACTCCCACGTCGGCGCCTTCGCCGTGGTCGGCGGTGTGGGCCTGCTGCTGCTGAAGTGGGCGCTGCTGACGAGCATCGATGACGATCTGCGTTTCGGGCTGCTGCTGGCGTTCCCGTGCCTGTCGAGGTTGGGAATCGTATCGGCCATGGCCGTCTTTCCGTACGCTAGGCAGCAAGGACTCGGCACGTCATTCCAGTCGGGGCGGGCGCGGTGGCAGGTGGCGCTTGCGTTCGCTACGGCGGCGGCGGCGGGCGGACTGTTCCTCGGCTTTGGCGGGCTGGTGCTCCTGGGCGCGGCCCTCGGGGTGGCCCTCGGCTTGGGCTGGTGGGTCACGCGCCTGCTGGGAGGGATGACGGGCGACACCTACGGCGCCGTCAACGAGGTGGCGGAGGTGGCGGTGCTTCTGCTCGGGCTTATCCTGTTCCAGGTGTCCTCATTGGCGTTCGACATGCCGTTTTGGTAGGAGTCCAGGAGATGGGTAGCTGGTACCTCGTGCGGCACGGCGAAACGTTATGGAACCGGGACGGCCGGGTCCAAGGCCATACCGACGTGCCCCTGAGCGAGGAGGGCATGCGGCAGGCGCGGTCGGTGGCGAAGCGGCTTGCCGGGCACCCGTTCTCCGCGGCCTATACCAGCGACCTGTCGCGGGCGCGTGCGAGCGCGGAGGCCATCGTCGGGGGCTGTGAGGTCCCGATCACGACGGAAGCGGACCTGCGGGAGTTCTCCTACGGGGCGTGGGAGGGGCTGACGCTCGCCCAGGCCGAGGCGCGAGACCCGGACGTGTTCGCGGCACGGATGCGGCTGCGGGGGCGGGCGTTTGCGGCTCCCGGCGGCGAAGACATGCCGCAGATGCTGGAGCGGGTGCGGCGATTCTGCGCACGCACCGCGGAACGCCACGATCCCTCTGAGGACGTCCTCGTGGTCGCGCACGGGGGTTCGGTTCGCGCGCTGCTCGTTTGCCTCCTGGACCTGACGGAGGAACACTTTTGGCGTTTTCGGGTTGACTGCGGCGGTCTCTCCATCGTCAGTAACCACCCGGGCGGCCGCGTGCTCGAGGTCTGGAATGACACCGGCCATCTCTCCGGGCGGAGTGAGGGAAGTGACGCATGGGTCAACGGCTGACGCTGGTGCTGGGGGGAGTCCGAGCGGGAAAGAGCAGCTACGCGCAGCGGCTGGCGTCGGAGGGGAAGCGGGCCCTGTTCGTGGCGACCGCGGAGGCGGGCGACGAAGAGATGGCGGCGCGCATCCAGGCGCATCGCGAAGCCCGACCTCCAGACTGGGACACTCTGGAAGAGCCCATCGATCTCGTTGGGGCGTTAACGCCCGTGTTGCACCGCTATGACACGGTGCTGCTTGACTGCCTGACGATATGGGTCAGCAACCTGCTCCTGCGGAGTGAAGGTCCAGGACCGGGGAACGTGGATATCTTGTCGGAAACGCAGAGACTGCTCGGATTGTACGGGAAGGCCGACTCGACCTGGATCGTGGTCAGCAACGAGGTTGGCCTCGGTGTCGTGCCGGCGACCCAACTCGGCCGAAGCTACGCCGACGAGCTCGGCCGTGTGAACCAGACCGTTGCCGCGGCGGCGGACGACGTGTATTTCATGGCCGCCGGGCTGCCGCTGAGAGTGAAGGGTCGAGAGGCCGGCGGCGGTCCGACTGGCGCGTAGCCGGGCGCTCTCGCTTCTCTCGCCGCGCCGTGTTGCATCACGCCGCCGCCGATGACGCGGTGTTCATACGTCGCCAGGAGGCCGGGCAGCCGCCTCGACACGTGATGCGCGGCCCACCGCATACGCTCGGCGTCCTCGCCAAACATCAGTCCCATCACGGTGCCGCTGTGCGCAACGTTGACGCCGACGGCCCCAGCGGCGCGGCCGAGGGCGAGGACGGCGGGAAGCTGCGGCTTGGGCAGCACTCCCTGATGTGCTAGGGCGCTCTGCGTCGCTCCGCGGGCAATCAGTTCGACGTCCCCGTGCTGCAGTCCAGCAGTTATGAGTTCGACCGCTTCCTGGAACCGCGCCGCTTGCCGCCGGAGTTCCGCGCCGTGGTCTAGGGCGTTGAACGTCTCGGTGTCGACGGCGCCGGCGAATTCCAAGACCAGGACCCTCATGGGTGGGGGCTCGCCCAGAGACCGGGCGATTCGAGCGCTTCGGTGGTCGAACAGTGCGATACCGGGTAGCATCACGCCGTCGCTCGGCTCGACGGCCAAGGCGAGGTCGGCCTGCCAACGAACTGGAAGGGGCACGTCGAGCGCGGCGGCGGTCGCTCCAATGGCCGCGGCAACATCGGCGGTGCTGCTCGCCATCCCCTTCTTCCTCGGGATCTGGCCCTCAAGGCTCAGCCGTGCGTCCAGACCGGTGCGCCCCAAGGAAGCGAGCGTCAGGGCAACGGCGCGGCGCGCTTTGGGTGCATTGGCCGGACCGTGGACCCGTCCCGATCCTTCGAACAGGGCCACCGTCGCTGTCGCGTGGAGGTCGATGGGGCAGGTCACCATCACCAGCGTTCCATCCAGCAGTCCTTGGGCGAGCTCGCCGCAGGTGGCGGGGGCCGAGGCGATGCCCTCTGCCCGTGCGCCATTGGTGCGGCGCGCATCGCCGCGACCTATCACGGCGCCAACCTCGTTACGCGATAGACCAGGTCCATGTCGAGGTGTTCGCGGACCAGCGCTGCCAGTTTGTCGTACTCGACGCTTGGTTCGATGTCGCCGCCGGGGGCGGGCAAGACCACGCCCTTGCGCTCACTGGCGCACTCCAGGACCGAACGGCGCACGGCGCGGTTGTGGAAGAGTCCGTGCAGGTAGGTGCCGAGGGTCAGCCCCTCGTCATCCATGGCGCCGCCCGGCGAGGCCACGGACCGGTCCGACCGCGCATTCACGGAGAACGGTTGGGAACGGCCCTCCTCGGACGTGGCACCCATGTGGATCTCGTAGGCGACGACCTCCGCTCCCCGGCAACCTTCCAAGAGGCCGCGGCCCTCGGCGACATGTCCGATTACCTGGTACGTAGACTTGTTCTTCAGGAAGGTGGTCGATGTCGGGAGCAGCCCGAGGCCGGGCGCCCTCGCCCGCGGCGACTCCACGCCGTCCGGATCGAGCAGCTCCATGCCCAACATCTGATAGCCCGCGCAGATGCCTATGACCGGGGTCCCGTCCCGCCGCGCGGTTAAAATGCGCTCGTCAAGGCCTCGGGCCCGCAGCCAATCGAGATCCGCAACGGTCGTCTTGCTGCCGGGGATGATGACGAGGTCTGGGCTCCCGAATTCCTCGCTGCCGTGAATGTAGCGAACGCGGACGCCCGCCTCATGGCGCAGGGGGTCGAAGTCGTCGAAGTTGGCGATGTGCGGCAGCCGCATGATCGCCACGTCGACCGCCGCCCCGCCGCCGTCCACTTCAGGAACGAGGCCCAGGGAGTCCTCCTCGGGGACATGGATGTCGAAAAAGTACGGGATAACACCCGCGACGGGTATGCCGGTCTTTCCTTCCAGAAGGTCGAGGCCCGGCGTGAGTAGGGAAGGGTCGCCGCGGAACTTGTTGATGACGTGCCCCTTCACCAGCGCCTTCTCTTCGGGGTCAAGGAGGGCCATGGTGCCGACGAGCTGGGCGAAGACGCCGCCGCGGTCGATATCGCCAATCAGGAGAACGGGCGCGTCGGCATGGCGGGCCACCCGCATGTTGACGATCTCGTGTTCCTTGAGGTTGATTTCGGCGGGGCTGCCGGCACCCTCGATCACGACCACGTCGTAGTCCGCGCGCAACCGGTCGAGCGATGCGGTGACCGTCTGCCAAATCGATGGCTTGAGCTCGTGGTATTCGCGGGCCGAGGCAACGGCTTGGGGTCTTCCCAGAACGACGACCTGGGAGCGTCTCTCGCCTTCCGGCTTGAGCAGGACGGGGTTCATCCCCACCGTCGGCTCCACCATCGCGGCGGCGGCCTGGACGGCCTGGGAGCGGCCGATCTCGCCGCCTCCGAGCGTGGCGTACGAGTTCAGGGACATGTTCTGCGCCTTGAACGGCGCAACTTGGAGACCATCCTGGGCGAAGATGCGGCAAAGGGCGGTAGCCAGGATGGACTTACCCGCGTGAGACGAGGTTCCCTGCACCATGATGACTCTGGCAAGACTACTCATGGGCTAGGACTTCGCGGAGGGCCGCTATAAGAAGGGCGCACTCTTCGGGGAGACGGGTGGCAATGCGGATGTACTCGGGCAGGCCGAAGGAGGTGCAGTCGCGCACCGCGATTCGGCGGCGGAGAAGGTCGCCGCGCACCTTCCGAGCGTCGCCCACCCGTACCAGGACAAAGTTGGCGGCCGAGGGTACGGCGGGAATCCCCATCGCCTCTAGCTCGCGGTAGAGATAGGCTTTGGCCGTCGAGATGACCTTCCTCGCGGCGGCCACGTGGTCGGCATCGTCCAAAGCGGCGATGCCGGCGGCCTGCGCCACGGAGTTGACGCTCCAAGCCGGCTGGAGGCGGCGGGTTGCTGAGACAACCTCCGGCCCAGCCAACAGATAGCCCAGTCTGACTCCCGCTAGGGCGTGAGCCTTGGTCATGGAACGGAGGAGCGCGACGTTGCCGCCTCCGAGGAGAGAAGCCGAGTCCCAGGGACAGTCGGCGAGCGGGGAGAAGGCATCGTCCACCGCGAGCAGCCCGTCCCCGCCGATGGCGTCGCGGATTCGCAGCACGTCGTTCGAAGCCAGGTAGACACCAGTCGGATTGTTCGGGTTGCAGAGGAAAACCAGCCTGGGCCGCAAACGCTTGATTGTTCGGACACCCGCATCGAGATCCCACCGAAAGCCCCGCGCCGCGTCGGCCTGGGTCCAATGCAGTTCCGCGCCCGCTACCTCCGCTGCGGCTTGGTACTCCCCAAAAGTTGGGCCGAATATCAGACAGCGGTCGCCGGGGCGAATGCCGGCACGTGCCAGGAGGTGGATAGGCTCCGCAGCGCCGTTCCCGACAAGCAGCCGGTCCAGGCCAACGCCGAGGCGGGTTGCCAGGGCCTCACGCAGGGCTAGGCTGTGGCGGTCCGGGTAGGCGGAAATATTCGCCTCGGCCGCGGCTCGCCTCACCCGGTCCGACGGCCCCAAGGGGTTGATATTGGCACTGAAATCGAGCACTTCGTCAGGCCGAAGGCCCAAGGAGCGCAGCTCCGCCGCATCCAACCCGCCGTGTGCAGTGAGCGCTTGGTCCATCGGTCTACCGTCAACCTACGATCGCGTACCGCGCCGCCATGAGCCCCAGTGACACGGCCACCGCGAGCATGGCGGTACGCTCCGCGACGAGCACCGCCCGGCCGATGTCGTTTGCCTGCGGCCCAGGCAGGCCCTCGCCCAAACAGTAGTGGGATGGCTTCTCCAGGCGTGCCCCCAAGAGCCCCGCCATGGCGCTCATGGTGAACCCGGCATTGGGGCTTGCAGTGCGCTTCCTATCTTGCAGCATGATTCGCCAGCCACGGCGCACCGGCAGGCGGGACAGCGCGCCGCTCAGCAAAAGGAGCAAGGCACTCAGTCGGGCCGGGACCAAGTTCACGAGGTCATCCAAGCGAGCGGCAGCCTTCCCAAGGTATTCGTAGTCACCGCGGTACCCAAGCATGCTGTCCAGCGTGTTCATCACCCTGTAGGCTACCGCGCCGGGGATGCCAAGCACTGCGAAGGCGAGCCATGGTCCAACGTAGCTGTCCGTTGTGTTCTCCGCGACGGATTCTATGGCTGCGCTGGCGACCAAGGGTGGAGTAAGGGAGGCAGAGTCGCGGCTGACGAGATTGCGCAGGCTCATCCTGGCGGCATCCAAGCGCCCCTCGCCGAGGGCTCGCCGGGTCTGGTGCGCGGCCGACGAAAGTCCCCTGACCGCGAAGGCGGTGCGGAGCAGCAGCCCCCCGCCCACGGCGTAGGCTACAGGGCCGAGGGACGTGAGGGCCGTCATCGCAAGCCAGGCAAGGGCTCCGGATCCGCCGACCACTACGACGACGATCCCGCAGCCGAAAAGAAAGGCTGCCGCGGGCCTTCGTGGCGCGGTGCGTTCCAGAACGCCGATCACTCTCCCGGTCCAGACTACGGGGTGGATCCTGGCAGGGGGCTCCGGTAGGAGACGGTCCAGCGCCACGGCCACCAGAAGGACCACGGCGTTCAGTGCCAGGTTTTCCCACCACGCTGAGAACAGACTTGGGAAGATGATGGCGCCTCGTCCTATTCCCGGCGCAGCGCTTCGATGGGGTCGATGCGGGCGGCGCGGATAGCGGGATAGACGCCGAAGAGGAAACCCACGGCCAGGGCGGTGAGCAGCGGGGCCGATATCGTGCTCGTCGAGACCAGCGCATGGATCTCCTCGCCGCCGACACGCACATTTTCGAGGAGCTCGGCGGCGGCAACTCCAAGGCCGATCCCCAGCGCTCCTCCCAAGACGCCAACGAGAAGCGCTTGGGCGAGGAATTGGTAAAGGATGTCGCGCGGCTTAGCGCCCACGACACGGCGCACCCCGATCTCGCGGCGCCGTTCGCGGACGGTCGTGTGCATAACGTTCATCACGCCGACGCCCCCCGCGAACAGCGCGATTCCCGCGATGCTGGCCAAAAAGACGGTAACCAAGCCGCTGATCTCGGTCTCAGCGCCGATGATGTCCCGCTCGGTCGTGAGGGTGAAGTCGTCCGCCCCGGTGAGGTCGTGGCTGCGCCGCAGCGTGCTGCGTACCTGCTCTTCGGCCTCGTCGAGCCGGTCACTCGATATGGCCTGGACGCTGATGAGCGCCACGCTGCGATCGCCGGGCCCGTCCGTCAGGCGGGCGTAGACCGTTGTAATCGGCGCGACGACGACGTCATCCTGCACGCCGACGCCATCGCCGACCTCGCGCAGCAGTCCAATGACGAGATAGGGGCGCTCGTTCAGGAGGACGGTGTTCCCCACAGGGGAGACTCCGCCGAAGAGCTCGAAGCTTACCCGGCTGCCGAGCACGGCGACGAGGGCCTCGGTCGCGACGTCCTCGGCAGTGAGAAAGCGGCCTTCGGCCACATGGAAGTTTCGGACGGGCGCTAGGGCGGCGGTCGTCCCGATCACCGTAACGCCGGCGCGCCGCTCTTGGACGCGAGCCTGCGCGAACGCGCTCGCTTCCGGCGCGGCGCGGGCGACGGCGGGTGCGGCGCCGGAGGTCAGTTCCCAGGCATCTTCGAGCGTGAGCGCGCCGGGGGCGTCATCCGCGGGCCGCACGAGGATCAGGTTTCTGCCGACCTGGGCCACCTCATTCCTGGCAGCCGCGTCGGCGCCGGCCTCGATCGCCAGTACGGCGGTCATTGCTCCAGCGCCGATGGCGATCCCGAGCGCCGTGACGAGCGAGAGGGGCGCGCTGGACCGGATGGCCCGTACCGCTTCGCGGAGGATCCTGAAGGGGCTCACGCCTCGTCACCAACGCTCCGCCGCTCGTCGCCTGCGATCCTACCGTCGCTAATGGTGAAAATGCGGTCGGCGAAGTCTTGGACTTCACGATCGTGGGTGGCGATGACGACGGTGAGGCCATCGCGTTCCTTGAGGTCTTGGAGGAGAGTGAGGACGGCGCGGCCCGCCTCGGAGTCTAGGCTGCCGGCCGGCTCGTCGGCCAGCAGCAGCCGGGCGCCGTTCACCAACGCCCGCGCGACACCCACGCGTTGCTGCTCTTCTCCAGTCAGCGACTCCGGCCTGTGAGACGCACGGTGCGGGAGTCCGACTCGCTCGAGGGCCTGCATGGCACGAGCCTCGGGTCGGCGCACCGGGGTGTAGCGCAGAGGGAGTGTGACATTTTCCAGCGAGGTCAAGCCGGGCAGCAGGTTAAACGTCTGGAAGACGAACCCGATCTCCCGTCGCCGCAGCTCGGCGACGTGGTCGCTGCGAAGCCCGCCCACGTGTATCCCGCGGAGTTGGTAAAAGCCCATGGTCGGGTGGTCGAGGCAGCCCATGATGTTCAGCAGGGTCGTCTTGCCGGACCCCGAAGGTCCCAGGAGGGCCACCATCTGGCCATAGGCTACGTCGATATTCGCACCTCGCAGGGCCTCGATCGTGATTTCGCCCGCCGTGTAGGTACGCTCGATGTTGCGCAGGCGCAGGTGGGGCGTAGGGCTGCTAGGTTGCGTCATGGGCTTGACCCGACCTCGGGCTGGGGCTGGCGTAAGGGGCGAGCGCCTCGGCGAGAGGGACATCTTCGCTTGGGAGTTCTGCGAGCAACACGCGGTCGTCTTCCTCCGCGCCGCTCGTAATCTGCACCCAGAGAGCGTTGCCCTTCCCCAGGGTTACCCGCCGGTCCCGCAGGATCCCGGCGGCGTCGAGCATTCGCACCAGCGTCCTGCCGTCCTCACGATAAATTGCCTCCCGCGGCACGAACAGTGCGTCGTCAACTTCGCCGACGACGACGTGGGCTTGGACCGACAGCCCCGATAGCGACGAGGCGGTCCCGGTGATCGATTGATCGAGGCTAATCGCCACGTCGTAGGTTGTGACGCCGTCGCGCTCCACGGGCAGCAGCGCGATGGACTCCACCACACCGCCGACGACTTCGAGCGTCGATTCCAGGCTGACAAGCGCGCGCTGTCCCTCCGCCATCTTGACGACTTCCGCCTGTCCTACCGACGCCTCCACGGTCGTCCTCGTTGGGTCGATCAGGACGATCGCCGGCGACCTGATGTCCGCCGCGGCGCCTGGCCCGGTCCGCACTTCGGCAATGACGCCGTCGAAGGGGGCGGTCAAGGTTGTGCGCTCCAAGCGCAGCCTGGCGACTCCGAGGCGGACTTGCGCCCGCTCCACGGCGGCCGCGGCTTCGGACAGCTGCTCGTCGATGCCCTCGGTCTCGACTCGGCCGCGTTCCCTGAGGGCTGCCACTAGAGTGGCTGCCGCGGTGGCGACTCTCGCTTCGGCGAGGGCGATGTCGTTGGGATCGGGGTCGCTTTCGAGTGCTCTAAGGGCTTGCAGCGCCTCCCCGACGCGCGCTTCGGCCAGGCTCACGCGGGCCTCGGCCAAGACCACGTCCTCCGTTGGCCGCGGCGCGTTGACATTGGCTAGTTCCGCCTCCCTTGCCGCGAGTGCGGCCTGAGCCTCGGCCAAGGCGCCTTCTGCCTCTGATACGTCAGCGCGTGCCCTCTCGGCCACGGCTTCGGCGGCCTCGATTGCCGCTTGTACGGCTGCCGCTTCGATTGCAGCGGCCTGGCGGGCCGCCTCGAGGCGGGCCGTGCTTAGCGCCGCGCGAGCATCGGTGACCGTCCGCCAGGCCGTCTCAACCTCCTCCAAGATCAGGGCTGCCGCGACCCCCGTCGTCTTATCCCCGCCGCCGGGAGGCCATTCGATTCCACGGCCGCGGAAGAAGTGAGTAACCGCCTGGGGTAGTGCGGCGCTCCCCAGCAGCGTTGTGGTGGGAGGAAGCCCGCCGGTGCGAAGCTCAAGGGGCGACGGTAACATCGCCTCCGGATCAGCGGCCAAGCCGAAGGCGCGCCGCACTACCGCACGGTATTCCTGCTCGGCGCTCGCTACCGCGGCCTCTAGGTCGGGGAAGCTGTCTATCGGCCCTACGGTGCGGACGGGGGTGGGTTCCCTTGCCGCCTCAGCGGCCGCGCGGGCCGATTCAACGGCCGCCTGCGCCGCCTCGACGTTTGCGCGAGCCGCTTCGACCTCCGCCCCAACCTTCGCTGCCTCGACGCTCAGGCTGGGGTCCTGGATGACGGCGCGCTCGGCGACTGCTTCGGTCAGGGCCACCTGAGCGGCCGCGAGGCGTTCCTGCGCCTCAACGCGGTCGATGTAGGTGAAGGGCACCCGCGTTTGTTGCAGCGCGGTCTCTGCCCTGTTCAGGTCTACGCGAGCCTGGGCCACGGCCTCTTGCGCCTCGGAGAGAAGGAGCGCCGTGTCCACGGCCCGCACCGCTTCGGCGCGTCTCAGCGCCGTCGCCAACGCCTCTTCCGCCTCCAGCACCTCGCCGCGCAAGGTCTCAGGGTCCAGCGCCGCGAGCTCCTCCCCGGCGCGTACGCGCTGCCCGACTTCCACCGCGACGCTCTGCACCGTGCCCGTTTCCCCAAAGGGGAGTTCCGCCTCGCGGGCGTAGCGAAGTGTCCCGGCGGCCGGCACGGTCTCGATGATACTTCCCCGCGCGACGGGAGCGAACGCCCGCCTGTCGCCGTCGATGCTTGGCACAGGCGCGATGGTCGTCCCCCTGCAGGCTGTAACCGCCACGGCGGCGATGATGAGCACGCTGAACCAACCGAAATGGCCCATGCTGCGAGCGTGCGGACGCCTTGATCTTCCCTGCATAACGGCGCCGGCCGGAGTTCACCCTTCGGCGCGGAAGACCGCTGCCGGCTAGCTGTCCTCGAAGACGGCTGAGTCTTGCCCGGGCAACCTGAATTGTCTGATACCGGGCTGCGGGGCGTTCGGGACAAGGACCGTCTCCCCGTCCTCTACGCCGGAGGTTACCACGACCCAGACCCCATCCGCCTCGCCTAGTTGAACGAGCCGTGGCTCTGTAGTCTCATCGGCCCGGACCACTTGCACGACGCGGCCGGATACGGTGAGCGATACTGCTTCTATGGGCACGGAGAGCACGTCGTTCTGCCGGCTGACCACGATCTCGACACGCGTGGAGAGGCCTTGGCGCAGTGATGCCCCGCCGGTGGCGCTGTCCCGGCCGTCGAAGTCGATGGCGACGCGGTAGCGGACCGCGTCGGCGGTCTGGACCGCCAGCGGCAACACCTCACGTACCGTGCCCGGAATTGAGAGGACCGGTGCGGACTCCGGGGAGATACGGACCTCTTGCCCTTGCCGAACGCGGAGCACGTCGACCTCGTCCACCAAGGCGGAGATGGCGAGCTCCGAAGGATCGCTCAACGCGGCAGCGACCGTGGTTGTGAGGACCGCATCGCCCTCCGCGACGTTGATCTCGACGACGATCCCGCCGGAAGGAGCTCGAAGTGTGGTTCGGCTCAGCTGGTCGCGGGCCGCCCGCAGGACGTCTTGGGCCTCGGCCCGCTCGGCGGCGAGTTCGGTAAGAACGGGGGCACCGTTTTGGAGTTGCTCCAAGGAGGCCTTCGCCGTCGTGAGCCGAACAGTCGCCGAGTTCATGGCGCTGCTCAATGTTTCGGCGCGGCGGGCCTCCCCCCCATCTTCGAAGGTTTCCAGGACCCGCTGTTCAATCCGGTAGTTGAGTTGGGCGAAGTCGAGCTCGGCAGTGCGGAAGTCGATCTCCGCCTGTGACGGCGGCTCGTCCATGCCGTCGAGTACGGTGCGCTCGTGCTCAAGCTTGGCGCGGGCCAGTTCGAGGGTGGCCGTCGCCAGGGCGGAATCGAGCGGGTCGCCGCCTTCAAGGATTTCGGCTAAGAGCCTTTCCTGCTCGACAAGTTCACTGGCCGCGGCCTCCAGAGCAGCTTCCTTTACCGCCACATTGAGTGGGTCCGGTGCGACGGTGAGTGAGGCAAGACGGCTGTTCGCCTCGGCGACTGCTTGCTCGGCCTGGGAGACCTCCCGGCCTGCCTTGGCCAATTCCAGGGTCTCGGTCGCCACAACGAGATCGTGGTCGGCTCGCGCGGCCACAAGGGCGTCCCAGGCAGGGGTGGTGTGGACGGGGTCGGCCCCGTATTTCTCCCAGAGGGCGCGCGGATCGAGGGAGAGGTCGCCCTCTTGGAGGATGCTGATGTCGAGAACCTCGATGATGGCGGCGCGGTAAGCCTGTTCGGCATCCTCGACGCGCTGTTCGGCATCTGCGACGAGCCGGCCCTGGACCCGCTTGGTGACGTCCAAGTTGGTCTGCGCCGCGGAAAGCGAGTTTTGGGCGTCGGCGACGGCTGCCTCGGCCGCCGCGGTGTCTTCTTCCGAGAACGGGTTGCGAGCCCGGTCGAGCTCTTCCTGGGCACGCTCCACTGCGGCCCGTGCCTGTGCCACGGCGAGCTCCTGCCGCCGCAGTGTCTGTGTGGTATAGGGTACGTCGGCCCTTGCCAGCGCCTCTTCGGCGCGCTGCGCCTCGATAGCCGCTTCGGCCACCCTTTGGCGCTGCTGGGCAATGTCGAGGTCGGTGAAGGTCTGCTTGGCGCGCTCAAGCGCGGCTTCGGCTTCCTTAACGGCCAGCGCGGCCTTAGCAACCTTGAACTGTTGGTCCTGCAGTATTTCGGCGAAGCTCACGGCGAGTGCCTGCTCGACTTCGAACAACGCTCGTTCCGCCGTGACAACCTCGGCTTGGGCTGCGGCCAGAGCCGCGGGCCCCGTCCGCACCACCTCGTCGACGCGCGCCTCGATGCCGGCGATGCGGCGTTCAGTTTCCAGCACGGTTTGGGCGAGGGCCTCGGAACTAAGCTCGGCGATGGACTGGCCGGCTTCGACGCGGTCACCTTCTGACACGAGCACACGGCCTACGACGCCGGCGATGTCGAACGAGAGATGCGTCCGGCCTGCGAAGACCACGCTCCCAGGGGCAGTGACGACGAGGGCGCGGTCCCCGCGCTCCACGCGGAAGGTCTCTGCCTGTACCGCGACGGCGTCCTCTCCGCCGCACGCAGAGAGCACGAGGGCGAGGGCCGCTGTCCCCAGCGCAACCGCCGCCGCACTCTTCATCCTCGTCCTGCCCATGGCGCTCTACCGCGAACGTTTCCAGCTATGGAGGTCTGAGCATCGTAGTGGAGCGCGGCAGGCGAGGCAAGGCGCAAGAGTTCGAGTCTCCTCTTGTCGACTTCAAAACCTCCACACGGCGAGCACGTTACGAGCGAGCATAATGAAGGTGCGGTGGGCTGGGCCGCCCGCCGTTGCCATTATCCCGTCCGAATGGTGACTTCCTCAACGCGGGACTCGGCGTCGGTGAGGTGATGGCCCAGAAACCAGAAGGCCCGCACCTTTGGCGCCGCGGCGTCGGCGAGCGAGGCGATGAGGTAGAAGTACCCCCAGTCCGACATCTTGGAGATGTCGGTAATGGAGGGGTAGGCCTCGCTGAAGGTGTGCGAGTGATAGAAGCCGACGACGTCCAGCCCGGCCTCGTCCGCCGCGCGAAGGATATCGACGTGCTCCTTGGGATCGAGCTCATACTCGACGGGGCTGGCCTTGACGTTGCGGGCACGACGCACCTCCGACACGGCGTCGCCTTTCCCGAGGAGGACCCCGCAGCACTCGTTGGGGGCTTCGTCCTTGGCGTGGCGGATGATCTCGTCCGCAAGGATTTCAGGCAGCACGATTGCGCGCATCGCGAGTCTCCGCTCGCCGCCCCCGCGGCGTTCTTCATCTCCAATGGTTTTTAGCCGTTGCCGCTGCGGCTATGGGTCGACGAGGATGGTGCCGGGCCGTCGGCCGCTTGTCTCACCGATGACGGCGGCGTGCGATACGCCGCGCCGGTGCAATGCGTCCAGGAGCGCGTCGGCCTTGGCCGCTTCGACCGAAAGGAGGAGGCCACCCGAGGTCTGCGGGTCGTAAAGGAGGTTGAGCATTCCCTCGCCGGCGCCGCGGGCCATCTCGACGCATTGCTCGTGGTAGCTGCGGTTTTGATCGGTGCCGCCCGGAGCGATCCCTTCGCCGATGGAAAGCTCCACGGCGCCCTCCATGAGTGGGACCGCGGCGATTGAGATGCGGGCGCCGACACCGCTTTCTTCGGCCATCTTCCAGAGGTGGCCAAGCAGCCCGAAGCCGGTGACGTCGACGCAGGCGTGGACACCGACCTCCAGCGCGGCCTCCGAGGCCTCCTTGTTTAGGGCTGACATGTGGCCGATGGCCGAGGCGACCACGTCTTCGGCGGCTCGGTCGAGTTTCGCGGCCGTCGTGATCACGCCCGACCCGATGGGCTTGGTGAGCACCAGGGCGTCGCCGGGTTGTGCTCCGGCATTGGTCAGAATACGTTCGGGATGCGCAAGGCCGGTGACGGCGAGGCCGTATTTCGGCTCGGGGTCCTTAATGGTGTGTCCCCCCACGATGGGGACGTGGGCCTCCGCCGCCTTCTCGGCCCCGCCACGCAGCACCTCCTGAAGGACCTCCCGGGGAAGGTCGTCGGGGAAGGCGACGATGTTCAGGGCGGTGATGGGGCGGGCGCCCGTCGCGTAGACGTCGCTGAGCGAGTTCGCGGCGGAAATGGCGCCGTAGTCGTAGGGGTCGTCGACCACCGGAGGGAAGAAGTCGACCGTCTGCACCAGCGCGGTATCGGCGCTCAGCCGGTAGACGGCGGCGTCGTCGCTGGTGCTGACGCCGACCAACAGGTTGGCGTCCTCGACATGCGGCAGCGCGCTGATAATCTCGGAGAGGTCCCCCGGACCGTACTTGGCGCCTCAGCCGCCGCATCCGGCAAGGTGACTTAGGCGGATCTTCTGCTCGGTGGGCATGGCGCGAACCGCGCTCCGCTTCTGTTGGAGCGCGCATTCATTCTAGCACGGGCACTCCTTTCCGCGCTTGACATGTTTTGATTTGTGAATGTATTCTCAATGCGGCTTCTGAAGGGCATTTTTCACTTCAGGAATCCTGATTCACGAAAAAGCCTGGGTAAGGGGCGTCGTTCCGGAGAGGCATGGATCCCGAGCACCTGAACCACGTCGATTGGCGCAGCATGAGCGTCATTCTTCGTTATATCTTGGCGTTCGTGGGCACGGTCTTCTTCTTCGCGGCGCACATGCTGCTCGCTCATGCGGTCATACCCTCCCTTCTGGCCTCCGGCCACATACCGGACGGCATCGCCGACCGGGTCCGGAAGCTCCGCTTTCCGCTTTACGTGATATCGCTGATGTTCGTCGGCACCCTCGCGTTCTTCCTGTCGGAGGCGGCCGACGCGACGCACGAGCTTCGAAGGATCTATTGGCGAGACTGGATATAGCCCAAGGCCAGGGGCCGGGCCCGGAAGAAGGCGCCGCCCCCTTGCCGGGACGCTCACTGTAAGGAGAAACGCGACCGGTGCCGAAGAAACCGCTTGCGGTTACGATTGGTCTTCCGCTAGTCGTTCTCCTTGTTACCGCCGGAGTTCTCTTCGGCGTACTCCTGATGCTCAAGACGTGGTGGGGGCTGCCCTTCGATTTTCTGCAGCCGACCGCCGCTCAGCCCATCGAGTTCCGCCACGACGTGCACGTCGATGCCCAGATCGATTGCCAGTTCTGCCACCGCACGGTGATGGAGTCGGCCACGGCGGGCATACCCGCCGTCCAACAGTGCTATTTCTGTCACCAAAACGTGGCTATCGACTCCGAGAACCCGGGCGAAGTGGACAAGATACGGTTCGCGTTTGAGAACGACGAGCCGATCAACTGGGTGCGCGTACACCGTCTGCCCGACCACGTGCAATTCGTGCACGACGCCCACGTGCGGTTCTTCTCGGAGCAGAACAATATCTTGCCGTCGCAGACGTGCGCGATCTGTCACGGCGACGTGGGGAGCATGGGCATCCCCGAACAGGTGCGGAACCTGAACATGCGCGACTGTGTGGACTGCCACCGGGGCGGCTACTTGAAGTATCTGAACGACGAGGCGGAGTTGGCCATTCGCCAAGCCGTGGAGAGTGGGCAGCGCGTGCCGCCGCCCACGGACTGCGCGGCCTGCCACTACTAGGATGACAACGAGGCATACAGACGACTCGAAGCGGCCGGGTGTATCCCGCAGGGACTTTCTGCGTCTCGCGGGCGCCGGCGCCGGCGCGGGCTTCATCATCGCGGCCTGCCGGCCCAATGCCCGTGAGTTTCTTGAGCAGAGCCCCCACCAGATCCCTGAAGACACGGTGGCGGGCATGGAGAATTGGTACGCCTCGAGCCACGGTGAGAACGGGGTCATCGTCCGCGTCATCGAAGGCCGGGCGAAGAAGGTGGAAGGGAATCCGATCCACCCCGTCAACGGCGACCCCTCGGCCGACCTGTTCAAGCCCACAGGCAAGCTCAACGCGAAGGGCCAGGCCTTGGTGCAAGAGCTGTACCATCCCGACCGCATCCGGCGTCCGTTGGTCCAAGAACCGCGCGGCTCCGGATCGTTCCGCGAGATCGGCTGGGACGAGGCGCTCGACCGCCTCTACGCCTTCCTCAACGCGGCTCGCGAGGAGGGGCGCTCCGGTGACGTCGTCCTGCTCAGCGATCCTGTCGGCGGCGTCGGCGGAGGCATCGCTTCCCGCTTCATGTCGGCCTATGGCGGGGAGTATCTGACGTATCAGGCCCTCGACGACATCAACCTGCGCAGCGCGCTCAGCGATGTGCTCGGGAGCGACGCGTTGCCCGAGTTCGACATCGCCAATACCCGCTATCTGTACACCTTCGGCGCCGACTTCCTAAACGGTTGGATCGCCCAGGTGCGCCACTCGAAGCACTACGGCGAGTTCCGGCAGGGCGGAGAGAAGCGTGGCCGGATGGTGGCCATCGATTCGCGCTTCTCCCTCACTGCCGCCAACGCTGATGACTGGGTGCCGGTCAAGCCGGGCGGGGAGGGCAAGCTAGCCCTCTCCATGGCGCAGGTGCTGGTGGAGGACGGCCTCGCCGACGAGGGCGCGGCTGAGGCACTCTTCGGCGCGGAGCCCGCGGAGGCGCTGCGTCCCTACGCACCCGAATCGGTTGCCGGCGACATTGGCATCTCCGCCGAGCGGATCCGCGAGCTCGCCAAGGACTTTGGCGACCCCGGCCATGGCCCGGCCCTCGCCATCGGTGGCGGCTCGGCAGGCGCCCACACCAACGGCGCCGCGAGCCTGAGGGCGATCTACGCCCTTAACTTCCTTGTAGGTAGCGTGGGTAAGCCCGGCGGCATCATCTTGAATCCAAAACCGCCGGTGGCCCTCGACTCGCTATTCGGCGACGGCGACGGACTGCTCGCCGCTCCCTCGGCCTCGCACGACGACATGCGTCGGCTGACGGGAAGGATTGCCAGCGGCGAGGTGCGCCTCCTGATGGTCCGCAACGTGGACCCCGTCCACGGGCTTCCCGGACAACTCGGCTTCGAGACGGCCCTCGACCGGGTACAGGACGTCGTCAGCTTCTCCAGCTTCCTCGACGACACGTCGATACATGCCGATCTGATTCTGCCGAGCCACGTGGCTCTGGAGGACTGGGGCGCATGGAGTCCCAACCCCGGCCCGGGCCATCAGGTGGTCAACGTGTCGCAGCCGGTGGTCAACCCCTTCAACGATACGAGGGGCTTCGCCGATGTGTTGCTTGCCGCGGCCCAAGACTTGGGAATGGAAGCCGACCTGCCCTGGGAAAGCTCCTACGCGGCACTCCAAGAGGTCGCCGAGCTGCTTCGGAACGCCGGCGGCGGGAACGTCGAAGGCGGGTCGGCGGAGGCCTACTGGGTCGATCTGCTGCGACAGGGCGGATGGTGGGACGCGGGCCGCCAGGCTTCGGCTCCGCAACAGCCG
Source organism: Dehalococcoidia bacterium (assembly GCA_034421515.1). Lineage (GTDB taxonomy): Bacteria > Chloroflexota > Dehalococcoidia > SHYB01 > SHYB01 > DAOUKH01. The sequence goes on along the minus strand of DAOUKH010000059.1, from coordinate 11,075 downwards.
CCGCGCCTCGAGCTCAAGCCGGACGCCTCGATCGCGGGAGCGGCGGCGCAGTACCCCTACTATCTTGTCCCGTTCGAACAAATCGGCATCGGCGACGGGCGCGGGGCGCATCTCCCCTGGCTCCAGTCGTTGCCCGACCCGATCACCACGGCGACGTGGATCACGTGGGTCGAAATGAACCGCCAGGAGGCCCTCGCTCGCGGCATCAAGGAAGGCGCGGTCTACCGGATCGAGTCGCCCGGCGGCGTGGTCGAGGCCGCGGTGTATCTGAACCCGGCGACGCCGCCCGACGTGCTGGGCGTGCCCATGGGGCAAGGGCGCCGCGCCATGGGCCGGTGGGCGGAAAACCGAGGCTCGAACCCCTTCAAGGCGCTCGTCGACCAAGTCGACTCCGACACCGGGGCCCTGGCGTGGGCGGGCACGCGCGTCCGGCTCGTGGAAACGGGCCGCCGCGTCCGCATTCCCAAGATGGAGGGTGCGGTCTACGTGGTGGACTACGGCCGGCTCAGGCCGGAGGACCCATTCGATCCTGACTCCGAGGTCAAGATCGACCGCGAAGGCTTCATCATCAAGGTGACCGGCGATAAGTAGGCGAGGAAGAGCAGAGAGGCGCACGAGGCTATGACTACGGGTAGGCCGGACACTCCCAAGTGGAGCATGGTCATCGACATCGACCGGTGCACGGGCTGCGAAGCGTGCGTCGTCGCCTGTCAGGCCGAAAACAACATCCCGATCAACGACGAGGGCATCTTCAAGCAGCGCCGGGCCATGGAGTGGATCCGCATCGAGCGCTATTGGGAGGGCGAGTTTCCCAACGTCAAGGCCCGCTTCGTGCCGATTCTGTGCCAGCACTGCGACAACGCGCCGTGCGAGCCGGTCTGCCCGGTGTTCGCCACCTATCACAACAACCAGGGCTTGAACGTCCAGATCTACAACCGCTGCATCGGCACGCGGTTCTGCTCGAATAACGACCCGTGGAGCGTCCGGTTCTTCAACTACTGGGAGCCCGTTTGGCCCGACACGCTCCGCAACCAGCTCAACCCCGATGTCAGCCTGCGCAGCCGGGGCGTCATGGAGAAGTGCTCGTTCTGCATCCAGCGGATTCACCGGGCCGAGCGCGGCGCTCGCCAGGAAACGGGAACGACGAACGTCGCCGACGGCTCCTTTGCACCCGCCTGCGTCCAGTCCTGCCCCACCGACGCCCTGGTGTTCGGGGACGTCAACGACCCTGACAGCAAGGTCTCACGGATGCGCGACGATGACCGCTCCTACCGGATGCTCGAAGAGCAGGGCACCGAGCCGAACGTCGTGTATCTGAAGAAGGTCGACCCCTACTTCGGCGGAGGCGGCGGGCACTAATGAGCACCATCGCCTACGGGCGGGGTCTTCCCCAAGCCCACGAGGAGCACTACCAGCCGCAGGTCCTGGAGCAGACGCCCCAGGAGATAACCCGCGACGTGCTCGAGGAGACCGCGCGCGTCAGCAGCACATACAAGAAGGTGCTGGCCTTCTTTGGTCTGCTGTTCGTGCTGGGCATCGTGGGCTTCGTCCTTCGGCTGGTGGACGTCGGCGGCTTCGACGACCTGTCGCCGTGGGCCTATCTGATGGTGGCCTTCGCCTTCTTGCTGACGACGTGCTCGTCGGCGCCTCTGTTCTCGGTGACGCAGCGCATGCTGCGGAGTCATTGGCGGCTGCCGATGGCGCGCGCCTCCGAGATGTTCGCTGTGGTCGGCATCCTGAGCACGCTGATGTTCATCCCCCTGATCTTCCTCCTGCCCTCGTCGGAGAGCCGGGTCAGCATCTGGTTCGAGTGGCCCGGAACGCCGTTCTGGCCGCAACTGCTTAGCGTTATCTTCCTGGCGGTGAACGGCCTGGGGATCCTCTACGCGACGCTCGTCCCCGACCTGGCTCGCGAGCGTGACCTGGGGACCGGGTTCCGCCAAGCCCTTGGCGCGCGGTTGGCCTGCTACTGGAGGGGCACGCCCCGGCAGTGGAAGGTACTCCGGGCCGGGATCGGCGTACTCGGCGCGCTCTACTTCACGAACTTGATCATGGTGCACACCATGGTCAGCTCCGACTTCGCGATGGTGCTCGTGCCCGGCTGGCGCGACGCGATCTTCCCGCCATTCCAGGCGCTGCACGGGCTCCAGGCTGCGGTGGCCTCGACGATCATTGTCATGTTCCTCATCCGGAACTGCACCGGTCTTCGGGAGTATGTGAGCGTCGACGTCTTCTGGGGCGCGAGCAAGATCCTGCTCGCCCTCTCGCTTCTCTGGGCGTACTTCTTCTTCACCGAGTTCATCATCTTCTGGTACGGACGCCAGCCCGTGGAGCAGGAGCTCCTCAAGACCTTCATGTTCAACAGCTACCGCTGGCCGTTCGTCGCCGCGGTCCTTCTCTGTTGGCTGATCCCGTTCCTCACGCTGATCTGGAATTTCGCCCGTAAGTCGATGGTGTTCCCCACGATCGCCGCGTCGTCCGCCATCCTCGGTGTGCTGGCCGACAAGATACGGATCTATCCGGGCGCCTTCTCCATCGCCGACGAACACCGCGATGAGGTGTTCGCACACACGCACCCCGAGCGTCTGAGCGAGGCGCCCGCGGCGCTCTGGCCCACCGGCCCCGACGTGCTCATGGTGATCGGGGCGATCGCGGGCGCGATCCTCATCTACATGCTGGCGATCAAAGTCGTGCCGATGCTCTCCATTTGGGAGGTTTCGGAGGGCACGCTCTACCGAAAGCGGAAGCGCTTCCTGAAGCGTGAAATCATGGTCATGGGTAAGCCGGAGTAGCCTGAACGATGCAGGCGCGACCCGTCCTCGGCAGCACGACGCAGGAAATCGACGAGAAGATCAACCGCGATCTTCTCGGAAACCTGTTCGCGGCGCCGATGCGCTTCTGGATCGTCGTGATCTTCCTCGCCATCGTCGTCGCGACGGCGATGGGCGCGGTCGGCTACATGGTCGCCAACGGCCTGGGCACGACGGGGCTCAACCGCCCCATCATGTGGGGCTTCTTCATCACGAACTTCGTCTTCTGGGTCGGCATCAGCCACGCCGGCGTGATGTTGTCCGCCATTCTCCGCCTCGCGCAGGCCGAGTGGCGGCGCCCCGCCACGAGAGCCGCGGAGGTCGTCACGATCTTCTCGCTCTTCACGGCGGTGATCTTCCCGATCCTCCACACGGGCCGCCCCTGGCGCACGCTCTACTGGGCGTTCCCCTACGACTTCGCCCGCGGCATCTGGCCCGACATCCGCTCGCCGTTGGTGTGGGACCCGTCGGCCATCGGCACCTACCTGACGTCGAGCATTCTCTTCGTCTACGTGGCGCTGCTCCCCGACCTCGCCGTGGCCCGCGACCGGTCGACAGGCTGGCGGCGCCAGTTCTACAGCGTGATGGCGCTGGGCTGGCGTGGCTATCCCAAGCAATGGCGCCTGCAGATCATCGCGGGCTTCTTGCTCTCCGCGCTGATCCTGCCGGTCTTCGTCTCGGTGCACAGCATCGTTTCGTGGGACTTCGCGGTGACGCAGAGCGTCGAGGGCTTCCACTCGACGATCTTCGCGCCCTACTTCGTGATCGGGGCCGTCCACTCCGGTGTGTCCGCCGTGGTCACGGTGATGATCATCCTGCGGTGGATGTTCAAATGGGAGGACTACATACGGCCCGACCACATGGACTCGTTGGGCAGGCTGCTCCTCGTGGTGGCAACGGCGTGGTTCTATTTCCTGATGATGGAAATATTGTTCGGCATGATCACGCTGGAAGATGCCGAGCTTGGCTACCGCCGTATGCAGCTGTTCACGTGGCCGTATTGGCCGCTGTTCATCGTGTTCATCGTGACGGCCTATTTCTTCCCAGCGCCGATGTGGCTCTTCAGAGACGTGCGGCGCAGTATGTTCTGGATGACCGTGACCACCATTTCGGTGAATATCGGGATGTGGCTGGAACGGTTCCTCATCATCGTGCCGTCGGTGGCGCGGCGTCAGCCGTTGACGTTCAACTGGAGCACCTATCACCCGAGCATCATCGAGATACTCCTGATCGTCGGCTCCTTCGCATTCGTGGGCTTCCTGGTGCTGATGTTCTCGAAGTTCTTCCCGTTGATACCGCTGTACGACATCAAGGAAGGCGAGATTCTGAGGGACGAGATCAAGGTAGGGAAGGCGGTCGTGCCGGCCACGAAGCGGGAAGAGTGACCGTGGCCGTTCAAGAGAGGTAGAGGCTATGGCGACGAAAGAAGTCTTGGGCATATTCAAGGAGGCCGAGCACGCCGCGCTGGCGACGGACCGGCTGGCGGATGCAGGCTTCCAAAACACGGACTACGAGGTGCTGACCGGCAGCCCGTACCCCGAGGGCGCCTTCGGCGAGACCATTCCCAAGCACCGGCTGTACGCCTTCCCGTTCTTCGGCGCGGCCTGCGGCTTCGCCGTCGCGATTCTGATTACCGCCGGCACGCAGGTGGCCTATCCCATCGTCACCGGCGGCAAGCCGATCCTCTCGATTCCGCCGATGGCGATTATCACCTATGAAGGCACGATGCTCGGCGCGATTGTCATGACCATCTTCGGCGTGCTCTTCGAGTCCCGCCTACCCCGCCCAAGCCTGGGGCTCTACGACAGCCGGATTACCGAGGGCTACATCGGCATCGCCCTGCGCTCTCCCGAGGACCGTGTCGAAGCCGCCGACCTGGTGTTCCGCCAGTCGGGCGCCGTCGACGTCAAACACGAGGCCTAAGCTTCAACCGTGACCATTCTTCCGAACATACGGACACACCGGCGGATCGCCGCCGCCGGGCTGGTCATCGTGGCCCTGGCCGCGTTGGTGCTGACCGCCTGCGAGGGCGGGTCCTACTCGGTCGACATCTTCCCCGAGCAGCACTACCAGCAGTCCTTCAAGGCGGGCGAGCCGCCGAGGCTCCTGCCGCACCCCCTCGCGGTCCCGATCACCGGCCGCGAGATCCTCTTCGATTCGGCCACCGCCCCCTCGGTGCCCAACCCCGTTCCAAACAACGCGGACACAATGGCCCGTGCCGCGGAGGTCTTCCGCGTGAACTGCGCCATGTGCCACGGCCAGACGGGGCGCGGTGACGGTGGGGTCGGCGACGCACTCGTGAAATACCGGTACGCCCGCCCCGCGAACCTCGGTGCGGAGGCGGTGCAGGAGAAGACTGACGGCGAGCTCTACTGGTCGATCACCAATGGCGTCCTTGTAATGCCGCAGTTCAAGAACTTGCTTTCAGAAGAGGACCGGTGGTCGGTGATTCACTACCTCCGCACCTTTGCGCAGGAGGGGAGCTAGCATGTCGGAAGCGGTCCTCCCTCATCCCGAGCGGCCGGACGGCGAAAGTCCCGGTGGCGTCAGCCGCCGCGGCTTTCTTGGGCTCGTCGGTGTCGGCGCGGCAGGCCTCGGCGTGCTCGGTTTCTTCAGCCTGCGGCGCTCCGGCGACCGGCGGAGAAACGTGGCCCGGATGCTCGGCGTGCGCGAGGACTCCCTTCTCATGCCCAGGGACGAGGATATCGGCCGCCTCCTCGGCGACCGCTAGCGCCCTCCATGTTTGACAGGCTCCAGGGGTGGGATACAATGAAGAGGCTAGGGCTCAGGGAATTGAACGAAGTCAGCCGGTGGGGTTCCCGCTTGCGATTCCGTAACGTCTGTACCTGTTAGAGCAGCCTGACCGCGGCCGGGATTTGAGACCGCCGCCGAAGGCTGTATTTTTTTGCCCACCGCGCACCACCCCTCACTACGAAACTGCGAAGCCGCAGAAGGACAGCAATGCCCGCCCAACCAAAACCGCTCTTCAAGACCGAAGATCTCCGAGCGCTCTCGGACGGCTTCGAAGACCAGGCCCCCACAGACATCCTCCGCTGGGCGTTCGACACGTTCGGCGACCGCGTCGCGCTGGCGATGAGCTTCGGGGGCGCTTCCGGGGCGGTCATCCTCGACATGGCCGTCAAGATCAATCCCGCGCTCAAGGTCTACTACCTCGACACCGACTTCCTCTTTCCGGAGACCTACGCCTATGTCGAAGAGGTGAAGCGGCGCTACGGCATCGAGCCCGTCGCCTACAAGTCCGAGTTCACGCCGGAGGAGCAGGCGGGCCTATTCGGTCCTGAGCTGTGGCGCACCGACCCCGACCTCTGCTGCGACCTCCGCAAGGTCCGGCCTAACGCCCGTGCGATCGAGGGGCTCGATGCCTGGATCTCCGGCATCCGCCGCGACCAGACCCAGACCCGCGAGCGCGTCGGGCTCGTCGAACGCGACGCCAACTTCGACCTCATCAAGATCAACCCTGTGGCCCATTGGACGAATACGGACATCTGGGGCTACGTCATGGACAACAAGCTGGCCTACAACGTGCTGCTCGACCGGGGCTACAAGAGCATCGGCTGCACGCATTGCACACGGCCCGTAGGCGACGCCGCCGATGAGCGCGACGGACGATGGGCGGGGAGCGACAAAGTCGAGTGTGGACTGCACGTCAAGCGGGAGCGCAAGGCGACCACGCTAAGGAGACCCATTGGATAAGGGATTCACGGTCTGGTTCACCGGCCTCTCCGGGGCGGGCAAGAGCACCCTGGCCGAGGCATTGGCGCCGGTCCTGCGCGAGCGGGGCCACAAGGTAGAAATCCTCGACGGCGACGTCGTCCGCACCAACCTCAGTAAGGGCCTCGGGTTCAGCAAAGAGGACCGCGACACCAACATCCGGCGCATCGGCTTCGTCTGCGACCTGCTGAGCCGCAACGGCGTGGTCGCGATCGCCGCGGCGATCTCTCCGTATAGGGAGATCCGGGACGAAGTGCGCACGACGATCGATCACTTCGTCGAGGTCTACGTAGAATGCGCGATCGACACGCTGGCGGAGCGCGACGTGAAGGGTCTCTACAAGAAAGCTCTGGCCGGCGAGATCAAAAACTTCACCGGCGTCTCCGACCCCTACGAGGCTCCCGAAGAGCCTGAAGTGCAGGTAAACTCCGGCACGCAGAGCGAAGAGGAAAGCCTGGGCGCGATCCTCTCCAAGCTGGAGTCGATGGGCCTCACCGCCCCGGCGTAGCGCCCGCGCCTGGGGCCGCATCCGGGGAGACGCCATGAGCAACGATGAGATTCTGATCGAGCGGCAAGGCCGTGTCGAAGTCATTACCCTGAACCGTCCCGACAAGCGCAACGCTTGGACGAACAGCATGATGCTGAGCGCCTGGGCGGCCGTGCGCAAAGCGGGCGAGGACCCGGAGGTCCGCGCGATCGTGATCACGGGCGCCGGCTCGGCGTTCTCCTCGGGGGCCGACGTCGACGAGTTCAAGGCGGCGTACGAGATGTCGAAGGCGACGGGCGTGCACCGGGCGGCCCTCGACCATATGAAGCTCGAAGAGTTCGCCGTCGAGATTCGGCGCGTCCGGAAGCCGATCATCGCCGCGATCAACGGGGCGGCCGTCGGGCTCGGGTTCAGCGTGCCGCTCGCCGCCGATATCCGGATCGCCTCCGAGAAGGCGCGCTTGGGCGCTATCTTCCTGCGCATGGCGCTCGGACCGGAGTTCGGCTCCAGCTACAACCTCACCCGCCTGGTGGGCATCGCCAAGGCGTGCGAGCTTGTGTTCACCGCCCGGATCATCGACGCTCAGGAGGCGAAGGAGATCGGCCTGGTGAACCACGTCGTGCCCCACGACGAGCTCATGCCGTTCACGATGGAGATGGCCCAGACCATGGCGAAGATGCCGGCGCAGGCGCTATCGTTCGCCAAGGACGTGCTCTATAACGGTCTGGATGCGCCGCACGTGCCCCAGATTCACACTGAGACGCTTTCGAATCAAATTGGCCGCCAGCACGCCGACCACGAAGAGGGCATCCTGGCCTTCCTCGAGAAGCGCGAGCCCAACTGGGGCTAGGCCGCCTTCGCGGCTACTCGGAGCAGGGCGCGCCGTAGTTCCCCGGCGAGCTCGTCCGCGCCTCGTCAATCAGGTGCTCGGGCGGCAGCGGCGAGTTGATGATCCCCGCCGTCCCTTCCTCGGTGGATGAGTTGGCGTTAGCCGCTGCGTCATCCTCCGCGTCGACCACCTCGGGCGTGGCGTCCCGCACGTTGCTCCTGGCGGCGCGTCGCCGCTTTGGGCGGCGGCGCCGCAGTATGACGCCGTTCCCGCCGCGGCCGAGCGTCAGGACCACGGTGTCGCCGGCAACGAATTCGCCGCGGAGCACGCGGTCGGCCAGCGGTTCGAGGACCTCGTGCTGGATGAGCCGCTTCAGCGGCCGGGCGCCCTGCAGCCGGTCGAAGCCGCGGTCGGCGAGGTAGTCGCGCACGGCCTCCTGCGCTTCGAGGACGATACTGCCGCCTTCGAGCCGGCGGTTCACCTGCCTGATCTGGATATCGACGATGTCCTTGATCTGCCGTTTGCGGAGGATGTCGAAGCGTACGATGGCGTCGATGCGGTTGAGGAATTCAGGGCGGAAGTTCGAGCGCATTTCCTCTTGGAGCAGCGCGTCGAGCTCGTGAGCCGGCTTGTCGATCGCCTCCCGGTAGAGATGCCCGCCGACGTTGCTGGTCATGATGAGAATCACGCTCTTGAAGTCGACGGTACGGCCGTGGCCATCGGTCAGCCGGCCGTCGTCCATGATCTGCAGGAGCAGGTTGAAGACGTCGGGGTGGGCCTTCTCGATCTCGTCGAAGAGGACGACGGAGTAGGGGCGGCGGCGGACGTACTCGGTCAGTTGTCCGCTGTCCTCGTAGCCGATGTAGCCCGGCGGCGCGCCGAGCAGGCGGGAGACCGAGTGCTTCTCCATGTACTCGGACATGTCGATGCGCACCATCGCGGCCTCATCGTCGAACAGGAACTCCGCCACCGCCCGCGAGAGCTCCGTCTTGCCCACCCCGGTGGGGCCGAGGAAGAGGAAGCTGCCGACGGGGCGGTTCGGGTCCTTCATGCCGGCGCGGGCGAGCCGCACCGCGCGGCTCACCGCCGTCACCGCTTTGTCCTGGCCCACGACGCGCTCGTGGAGCGTCTCTTCCATACCGAGCAGCTTGGCGCGTTCGTCCTCGACGACCTTGCGGGCCGGGATGCCGGTCCAGACGGCCACCGCCTGCGCGATGTCCTCGCTCCCGAGGGCCGGTTTGTAGAGGCGGCGCTCCTCCTGCAGCGCGAGCAGGTCCTTCTCGACGAGGTCAAGCCGGCGGCGAAGCTGCTTCAGCTCGCGCGAGGTGTTCAGCGTCGCGCCGTTCCCGCCGCGGTGGGCCTCCAGGAGCTCGACCCATTCCAGCCGATCGCGGAGCGCCCGCGCGTCCTCTCCGAGGGTACGCTGCTCATGCCATGCGCGTTCGGCGTCCGCCGCCTCGACGCGCAGGCGGTCGCGTTCCTCCTCTACCGCATCGATAAGCCCGTCTTCAACGCCCTCCGCGATCATGCCGCGGAGCTCGGCGTCGAGTTGCCCCGCCCGACGCTTGCCCTCGTCGACTTCGGCGGGCGGCATCTCGCGCTCGATTACGGCCCGCGCCGAGGCTTCGTCGATCAGATCGATGGCCTTGGCGGGAAGGGAGTGCTCGGTGATGAACCGGTGGGAGAGGGACGCGGCCGCTTCGAGCGCTTCGTCCGTGATGTGGATGTCGTGGTGCGACTCGTAGGCGCCGCGCAGTCCGCGCAAGATGCTCACCGTCTCCGCGACCGATGGCTCGTCGATGAAGATGGGTTGAAAGCTTCGCGCCAACGCGGGGTCGTTCTCGATATGGTTGCGGTATCCCTCGGGCGTGGCCGTCGCGATGCAACGAAGGTTCCCCGACGCCAGCGCGGGTTTGAGCGCGCCGCCCACGTCCGGGCCGCCCTGCCCCCCGCGCACCAGGGTGTGCAGGTCTGCGATGAACAGGATGCACTGACCCCCGGCCTCACGAGCGTCGTCGATGGCGGCTTTGACGCGCTCCTCGGCGACGCCGCGGTAGTCGCTTCCCGCGGCGACGGCTCCTAGGTCCAGGGCGAAGATGCTCTTTTCGGCCAGGGCCTTCGGCGCGTCGCCGTCGGCGATGCGCTGGGCCAGGCCCGCGGCAATCGACGTCTTACCGATGCCCGGAGGGCCGATGAGGAGGGGGTTGTTCTTGGAGCGCCGGCAGAGCACGTGGATCAGGCGGTGGACCTCCCGGTGGCGTCCGATTACGGGGTCGAGCTGGCCGTTGCACGCCAAGTCGGTCAAACAACGGCTGAACTTGCGAAGTGTCCGCGCCCGCGGACCGTCCCCAGCGTCGAGGGGCGCCGTGCGGAGGGATGCCACGGCGCGGTCGATCTCCTGCGGCTTGACGCCGAGGTCCAAGAGACGCGTACGGACAGATCCCCCCGTCCGTTCTCCCAGCAGTTCCTCGGCGAGGTCGGGAAGCGCGGTCTCCTGACGCCCGCGGGACCGCGCCCGGCGCCGTGCTCCCGCCAGGGCCTCCGCCAGGGCTGGAGCCGGGTAGAGGAGTGGGGCCTTGTCGGCGCGTCCGTTTGAGCTCGGCGAGAGGGCCAACCGCACTCCGTCGACGTTCGCGCCCGCCTGGCGCAGAGCCTCGCCGAAGCTTTCGGCGGTGTCGTCCAGCAGCGCCGCCGCAAGGTCCGCGGCGTTGACCGCGTCGTGCCTCGCGGCCGCCGCTGCCGCATGCGCCCGCGCAAGAACCCGCCCGACTTCTGGGGCCATCCGCCCCAAGCTCATCCGCTCACTCCTGATACCACTCCGTCGGATTATACGGTATCTTCCCGCCGGACTTCCCTACGTTTGCTGGGACGGCCGGTTTACCGACGCCCGAAGCCGTATACTCCCGGACGAATAGCATGGCATACAACACGGAAGGCTTCCGTAGAGACCTTTTCGGCGGCATCACCGCGGCCGTGGTGAGCCTTCCGTTGGCTTTGGCCTTTGGCACAAGCTCCGGTCTGGGTGCGCTTCCCGGCCTCTACGGGGCGATTGCGGTGGGCTTCTTCGCGGCGGTCTTCGGCGGAACGCGATCCCAGATTTCCGGTCCCACCGGCCCTATGTCCGTAGCGATGGCAGTCATCGTCACCGCGCACGCCGACAACCTGGCCGAGGCATTCACCATCGTCATCATGGCGGGAATGATCCAAATCGTTCTCG
>DAOUKH010000058.1:0-21970 GCA_034421515.1 Dehalococcoidia bacterium | reverse complement strand
CCTCGGGCGACCGGCGTAGCGGGCGCGGGCGGCCTCGAAGCCCTCGGCAGTGTCGCAGGACATCGAGGCGCGGTCCTCCCGCACCCGGACCTTGCCGGAGGCGACGACCATCTCGTCCATCTCCCAGAGGTGCGCCGTCTTTTCGTAGACGTTGGGCCAGACGGCGACCTCGAGGCTGCCCTGGAAGTCTTCAATGAGGGCGATGGCGAATGGGCGGTTGTCGCGGCGCGTGGTCATCATGCGCACCGACGAGACGCGGCCGGCGATGGTGATGGTCTCGCCTTCCATGTCGGCGTCGACCTGGCGCGAGGGGGTGACGATAGCCGAGCCCAGGGCGCGGTAGGCGTCGAGCAGCGGGTCCTCGCTGAGCGCGACGCCGAGCCCTTCGCGCTCCCACTCGGCGCATTGGCGCTTGCCGATCTCCTCGCCTTCGAGCTCGATCGTTGGGATCGGGATCGCGACCTCGTCGCCGAAGAGGTCGAACATGGTGGACTGCCCTTCGTCGCGGATGCGGGCCTGCTCGTTGGCGATGGAGATGATGCGGTCGAGGTTGTCGAGGAGGGCGCCGCGTCCGCCGAAGCGGTCGAGGGCGCCGACCTTGATAAGCGACTCGAATGTGCGGCGGTTGAGGCTACGGGCCGGCGCGCGGCGGCAGAAGTCGGCGATGTCTTCGAAGGGGCCGTGCTCGCGTTGCTCCTCGACCAGCGGGGCCACGGCCGACTCGCCGACATTCTTGACGGCGGCGAGGCCGTAGCGGACCGCGGGGCGGCCCGCCTCGTCGCGCTGGATGGAGAAGCCGGTGGTGGGCTGGCCGATATCGGGCGGGAGGACGTCGATTTCCAGGCGGCGGCACTCGGCGATGGTCGCAGTGACCTTGTCGGTGGAGTCCTTGAAGCAGGTGAGGAGCGCCGCCATGTACTCCACGGGGTAGTTGGCCTTGAAGTAGGCGGTCCAGTAAGCGATGAGGGCGTAGCTGACGCTGTGGGCCTTGTTGAAGGCGTAGCCGGCGAAGGGCTCGATGAGCTCCCAGACCTGGTTGGCGAGGGGGTCGTCGTAGCCCTGGGCGCGGGCGCCGGCGATGAAGTTGTCGCGCTCCTCCTGCATGAGGGCGGCGATCTTCTTGCCCATCGCCTTGCGGACGATGTCGGCCTGGCCGAGGGTATAGCCGGCGAACTGCTGGAGGATGAGCAGCACCTGGTCCTGGTAGACGATGATGCCGTAGGTCTCTTCGAGGACGTCTTGGAGGATGGGGTGGGGGTAGCGGACGGCCCGCTTGCCGCGCTTGGATTCGATGAAGTTGGGGATCTGCTCGATGGGCCCGGGGCGGTAGAGGGCGATCATGGCCGAGAGGTCGCCGAGGGAGGAGGGTTTGAGCTCCTTGATATAGCGGCGCATCCCGGTGCTTTCGAGCTGGAAGATACCGGTGGTCTCGCCGGAGGCCAGGAGGTCGAAGGTCGTCTGGTCTTCCAGGGAGAGGTTGTGGAGGTCGATCTCCTCGCCGCAGGTCTCCTTGATGTACGTCATGGCGCGCTGGATGATCTGAAGGTTGACCAGCCCGAGGAAGTCCATTTTGAGGAGGCCGAGGCTGGCGATGTCGTCCATGGCGAACTGGGTGACGGCGATGCCGCTCTCGTTGGTGTCCTTGGGACGGGCAAGGGGGACGTAGTCGATCAGCGGTTCGTCGGCGATGACGACGCCGGCGGCGTGGGTGCCGTAGCTGCGGCTGACGCCTTCCAGGTTGCGGCTGGTGTCGACGAGCTTCTTGACGCGCTCGTCCTCCTCGTAGCGCTGGCGGAAGTCGTCGATGTGCTCGAGGGCGAGGTCGATGGACCAGCTCATGATTTCGCCGCGGTCGCCCTTGCGGTAGCCCGGTGGAATCAGGCGGGCGATGCCATCGACCTCGCCGTAGGACATGCCGAGGACGCGGCCGGTGTCGCGGAGGGCGGCTTTAGCGCCCAGGGTGCCGAAGGTGATGATCTGGGCGACGCGGTCGGAGCCGTAGCGGTTGACGACGTAGTCGATGACCTCGTCGCGGCGGTCGTCCTGGAAGTCCATGTCGATGTCGGGCATCTCTTTGCGCTCGATGTTGAGGAAGCGCTCGAAGACGAGGCGATAGCGCATAGGGTCGACGTTGGTGACGCCGAGGGTGTAGAGGACGAGGCTGGCGGCGGCGCTGCCGCGGACGCCGTAGAGGATGTCGTTCTCGCGGGCGAAGCGGATGATGTCCCAGACGACGAGGAAGTAGTCGGGGAAGTTGGTGTCGCGGATGACGTCGAGCTCGTAGGCCAGGCGGCGTTCGAGCTCGTCGGTCACGTTGGCGTAGCGGCGTTTCAGGCCCTCGCGGCACAGACTTGAGAGGTACTCGAAGGCGTCGCCGCCGCCGGGCACGGGGTAGCGGGGCAGGTGGGCGGTTGAGAAGTCGATGGAGACTTCGCAGGCGTCGGCGATGCGGCGGGTGGTCTCGATGGCCTCGGGCAGGTCGCGGAAGAGCTCGGCCATCTGGTCGCCGTCTTTCAGGAAGAAGGAAGCGTCGGCCATCTTCAACCGGTCCTCTTGGTCGACGGTGGTGTTTGTTTGGATGGCGAGAAGGACGTCTTGGGTGCCGTGCTCGTGGCCGTGGACGTAGTGGACGTCGTTGGTGGCGACGATGGGGATGTCGAGGGCGCGGCCCAGTTCGATGAGCTTGGTGTTGACCTGGTCGAGCTCGGGCATGTTGCCGTGGCGCTGGAGCTCGAAGTAGAAGCCGGCCATGCGCTCCTTGAACCACACGGCGGCCGCGCGGGCGTCATCGTCGCGGCCGTCCTGGAGGTAGCGGGGGATCTCGCCGTTGAGGCAGCCGGAGAACGCAATCACGCCCTGGCCGTGCTGCTCGAGGAGGTCGCGGTCGATGCGCGGCTTGTAGTAGAACCCCTCGAGCTGGGCCTTGGTGGCGAGATTGAGGAGGTTGCGGTAGCCGGTCTGGTCCTTAGCCAGAAGCGTGAGGTGGTAGGGCTTCTTGGCGTCGGACTGGCGGTCGCGGCGGCTGCCGGCGGCGAGGTAGGCCTCCATGCCGATGATCGGCTTGATGCCGGCGGTGCGGGCCTGGCGGTAGAAGTCGACGATGGCGTGGAGGACGCCGTGATCGGTGAGCCCGATCGAGTCCATCTCGAGGGCCTGGGCCCGTTCGATGAGCTGGTCGACGCGGCAGAGGCCGTCGAGCAGGCTGTACTCGCTATGCAGGTGGAGGTGAGTGAACGGCGTCGGCACGTTCGCGGGGACCTGGCGGGAGTGGCGGCGATTGTAACATAACGTGGCCGCTCCGATGGGGCCCGCGGCGGGGGTCCGGGCGGATAGGGAGCAGCGCCCTACGGGCGCTCGCGCGCCTGCCGGCGCGCGCCCTCTCTCAATCTCCCCCAGAGGGGGAGAGGCTTTAACGTGCTGCTCCAGCGGGGAGAGGTTGGGGGGACGGGCGCGTCGCGACGCGCCCCTACAGGGGAGGGAGAGGGCGGCGGGCTTTGGTCACGTGTGGCGGCGGGTGAGGGGATTGGCACCCACAAGAGGTGCCCCTAAAGGGCAGAAGAGGCAAGGCCTCCCCTCCCAGCCCCCTTTCCGTGATGGTTGGCGGTAGACTTGGTGGTACGAGGGGGCAAGGAGGCATATGGCGATGCGGCGCGTCGGTGTTTCGCGGGTGGGCCTTGGGGCGCTGCTGGCTGTCGCCGTCATTGCCGGCGCCTGCTCGTCGCCGTCGGGCGATGGCGGCGTGCCAGCGAGGGGCGCTGCTACCCCCGTCTCCGTCGAGAGAACGGGACAACAGGTCTTCGCGGCGACCTGCGCGGCGTGTCATGGCGCCAATGGCGAGGGGCACCCCACCTGGCGCATTCCCAATGATGACGGGCTGCTCCCGCCGCCTCCGCTGAACGGCGACGGCCACACCTGGCACCACGCCGACGGCCTCCTGTACCGCATCGTCAGCCGGGGCGGGGGGATACCGGGCTACAGGAGCGGCATGCCGGCCTTCGGGGACCAGCTCAGCCACCAAGAGATCGTCAACGTGGTGACGTACGTGAAGAGCCTCTGGGGCGACAAGAGCTTTCAGGGCCATTCCATCCGCGAGACGCAGCAACTCCTGAGCGAGAACGACCCCTTCCCACCGGCGGGGAGCTAGCGCTCGGCCGTGGGCTTGGTTCCTCCACCTACTCTCCGCTGGGGTGCAGTTGCAACACGGCCCCGCTAGTGGTACAAACTCTCACAGAACTACCGCCTCTCACCCACCGCATTCAAGGGGGTTGCCATGCAGGTATCGCGCAAGATGTGGATCGTCTTTCTCGGCTTGCTGGGGGCCCTCGCGTTGGCGGTCTCCGCCTGCGGGGGAGATGACGAAGCGTTCAAGATCGGCGTCATGGAGTCGATCACCGGCCCGGGCGAGACGTACGGCAACGTGGCCGTACAGGCCAAACAAATGGCCGTGGACGAGATCAACGCGGCCGGCGGCATCAACGGCCGCATGATCGAGCTGATCATCGAAGACTCCAAGTGCAGCGCGCAGGACGCGATCACCGCCTATCGAAAGCTGACCGACGTCGACGAGGTCAAGATCATCCTCGGCACGTCGTGCAGCGGCGCGATGCTCGGCGCGGCGCCCCTGGCCGAGGCCGACGGCGTCGTCATGTTCTCCGGTCTGGCGACCAACCCGGACATCGCGAACGCCGGCGACTACATCTTCCGGACGTCGCTGAACGACGCGCAGCTCGGCATCGACACCGGCAACCTCATGTGGGCCGACGGCGTCCGCAACCTGGCAACGATCACCGAGGCGACCGACTACGCCGAGGGCGTGCGGGGCGCCACCGTGGCCCAGTTCGAGAAGCGCGGCGGCACCCTCGTGGCCGAGGAGCGCTACGCCTCGGACGTCATCGATTTCCGGACGCAGCTGACGAAGCTGCTCAGCGCCAACCCCGACGGCGTACACCTGGCAGCCCAGGGCGAGGCCTCCGGCGGAACCATCGTGAAGCAGCTCCGGGAGCTAGGCTACGACGGCCCCATCTATAGCGAGGTCGTGCCGGTCGGCGCCACCGCCCTGGAGGTCGCCGGCGAGGCCGCCACCGGCCTGAAGGCCATCACCACCGACCTCGACCCGAACAACACCACGGCCCAGGAGGTCCTTCGGAACTTCCGGGAACGGTACCAATACGTGACGCTGCCGTGGTACATCGGCTCGGTGTACGACGACGTCTACATCACCGCCGAGTGTCTCGGGAAGACCGATGACGATCAGGACGCCGACGGCTTCCGCGATTGCCTCTACGGCATCACCTGGAGCGGCGCCATCGGCGACAACTACAGCTTCGACGACAGGGGCGAGGTCGTCGGTCTCTCCAACCTTGTGGTCGAGGTCCTTCCGGTGGCGGAGCGGACGGAGGAGAACTCAGGCTACAAAGTCCTAGGCCCGGCGCCCAGCGAATAGGGAGAACGGAACCCGCCCTCTCATCCCGCCCAAAGGGCGGGAGGCCGGAGGGGAACCACTCTACGCTCCCTCCATAAACCTCCCTCCCTCTGGGAGGGAATGAGGGCGGTTACCATCCGGTGAAGAAAGCCGTTGCTTAGCAGTCTGGCCGACCATCGCAGGCTCCTCGCGGTCGTACTTGCCACCGCGGTCGTGGGGTACGTCTCATGGAAGATCGGCCAGTCCCCGAACCAGGCGCTGCAGTTCACGTTCAACGGGCTGTCCGTCGGGGCGATCTACGCGCTGCTGGCGATGGGCTTCACCCTCGTCTACAGCACGGTCTGGTTCTTCGATCTGTACTACGGGGCCGCCGCCGCGCTCGGCGCCTACGGCGTCTTCTACCTGCGGTCGCAGGAGTCCCTGGGCGGGATCTACGAGGTGAACACGCCGTACGTCAACGGCGTCTTTGCCGCGGTCGTCGCCGGCGTCGTGGCGTGGGCCCTGTACGAGGCTCTGTACGGCCGGCTGCGGTCTCGATTTAGTCCGGCCGTCCTGCGCGCCGGCTGGGGGCTGCTCTCCGTGGGCGCCGGAGTCTATGCCGGCGTGGTGCTCAGCTATCCGGCGAACCTGCACGTCACGTTCAGCCCCGTCATCGGCGTACTGACGGCGCTGGCGGCGGCGTGGGCGCTTCGCCGAGGCGCCGAGACGGTTATCGGAAGCGCTCCCACCCGTCCCGTCGTAGCCCTCACCGTCGCAGCGGGAGCGATCATCGGGGCCTACTGCGGCCTTCTCGTCGCCGGCGCTCCGGGGGCCAAGCTGTACCTGAGCTGGGCGGTATCGTGCCTGCTAGCGGGGTCCGTGGGGCTGGCCCTCTACCGGGGGCTGTACGTCTCGATGCGCCAGCGGGCGAGGTCGCCGCTGGTGATGCTCGTCGCGACGCTGGGCATTCTGCTCGCGATCAGCGCCTTCATCGTGATCATCTTTCAAAGCGCGCCGCGCCCGCTGCCCGATCCATTCGGCAGCGAGCCATGGACCATCGGCGGCGCCAACATCAAGGGATTCAACATCTTCATCATCGGCGTGGCGCTCGCCGGCTTCGTCGGCCTCCTGCTCCTGCTCAAACGGACCGCCTTCGGCCGAACGGTGCGGGCCATCGGGGATGACGAAGAGGTGTCGAAGGTCGTGGGGATCAACACGACCGTCGTCATCGCCATCGTGTTCTTCATCGGAGCGGCCTTCGCCGCGCTGGCCGGGCTGCTGAGCGGCCACGACACGGCCATCCAGCCCAGGATGGGGCTTCTGCTCTTGCTCAAGGGGTGGATCGCCTCGGTGGTCGGCGGCATCGGCAACCTGTACGGGGCCATCGTCGGCGGCTTCGTGCTGGGCATGGTCGAGCAGTTCGGCATCTGGGACCTCGCCGGCGAGTGGAAGGACGTCATCGCCTTCGTCATCCTGATCCTGTTCCTGTCGTTCTGGCCCATGGGCCTACTGCCGAGGAAGTAGGCGTGTCGTGATGCTATCGCGGGTGACCGAGCGCGACCCTCGGGAGCTCCTCCGGCTCAGCCGGGGGAAGGTGGAGCTGTGGGCGAACCTGCTCGTCATCTCCTGGGCGGTGGCCTTCGCCGTCTGGCAGGGTCACGGCTTCGCGATCACCGTGGGGACGGTCTTCGCGATCTGGGCGATCTTGGCGGTCAGCCTGAACCTGGTGGTGGGATTCACCGGACTGCTCTCGGTAGGCCATATCGGCTTCTTCGGCATCGGCGCCTACGGGATGGCGATCCTCACCTCGCAGACCTCGTACGAGACGCTACGGACCGAGTCCATACCGACCTTCGGCTGGCCGTTCTTCGCCGCGCTGCCGGTGTGCATCCTCTTGGCGGGCCTTGTCGCAATTGTGGTCGGCGTCGTCTTCAACCGGTTTAGAGACGACATCTACGTGCTGGTCTCCTTCGGCTTCGCCATCATCTCGTTCAACGTCTTCCTGAACTGGCGGGGCCTGACCAGGGGCGCGTTCGGCATCCACGACATCTCGAGGCCGCAGATCGGCGGGTGGATCTTCGACGGTGAGCTGGAGTTCCTGCTGTTCTGCTTCGTGGCGCTCGCGTTGGTGGTGTTGATCGCCTGGTGGCTGGTGACCTCTTCCTTCGGGCGGGTGCTCACCGCGATCCGGGAGGACGAGCAGGCCGCCGAGGTCTTCGGCTACCAGGTGACGCGGTACAAGCTGGCCATCTGGGTGATCTCGGCGATGATGGCGGGGCTCGCGGGGGGCTTGTTCGGAAGCTGGACGACGTTCGTCGACCCGAACTCGTTCGTCCTGCTGGAGTCCGTGCTCCTGGTGTCGATCGTGATCCTGGGAGGGCTGGCGACCATCTGGGGCTCCCTGCTCGGGGCCATGGCCTTCGTCTTATTGGAAGAGGGGATGCGCTTCCTCCCGTTCCTGCCGAACGAGCACATCGGCCAAGCGCGGCAGGTGATCTTGGGCATCCTGCTCGTGGTGCTTATGCTGTTCCGGCCGCAGGGCCTGACGGGGAGGTACAAGCTGTGACCGCCGACCGTCCCGACGCTGGCGACTACGCGCTGGAGACCATCGAGATCTCCAAGCACTTCGGCGCCGTGAAGGCGGTGGACGAGCTCAGCATCGTCATTCCCAAGACGGGGATCACCAGCATCGTGGGCCCCAACGGCTCGGGGAAGTCGACGCTGGTGAACCTGCTGAGCGGCGTGCTGCCCCTCGACGGCGGCATGGTGATCATCGGCGGTCTCGGGCTCAGGGTGGTGAAGGCGTATGAGACGCCGTCCCACGGCCTGGCGAGGACCTTTCAGGAGGTGCGGCTCTTCGACCAGATCTCGGTGTGGGACAACATCATGGTCGTCCTCACCAACCGCAAGCTCTTCCCCGCCATGATCGAACGGACGAAGGCCAGCCACAAGGAAAAGGCGCAGCGGATACTCGAAGACGTGGGGATGTGGGAGAAGCGGGACTCGCTCGCCATGGACCTGTCCTACGGGCAGCGGAAGCTGCTGGAGATCGGCCGCGCCCTGGCCTTGGACGTCAACATCTATCTCTTCGACGAGCCCTTCGCCGGCCTCTTTCCCCAGATGATCGAGCGGGTCAAGGGCATCGTGAGACGGCTGCGCGACGAGGGACGCACCCTGATCTTCATCTCGCACAACATGGACATCGTGCGGGAGCTTCCCGACCGCATCATCGTGCTCGACAGCGGGAAGCTGCTGACGGCGGGCGACGTGCATGAGGTCCTGAGCCGCGCCGAGGTCATCGAGGCGTACCTGGGGATGTAGCACAGAAAGAACCGCATGAACACGACGGAAGAAACAACGCAGCGGCCCGACGCCGCGAACGGCGACGGAGCGGCCGCCGACGAGATGCTTCTGGAACTCGTCGACATCTCCGTTCGATATGGAGCGGTGCGGGCCCTCGAAGGCGTGTCGCTCGGCGTCCGGACGGGCGAGCTGGTGGCGGTGATGGGGCCAAACGGGGCAGGGAAGTCGACCGTCCTGAAGGCCATCATGGGGCTGGCGCCGGTCGTCGCCGGGACGGTCTACCTGCGGGGTGAGCCGCTGGACGAGGCGACGCACGAGATCGTGAAGAAGGGCGTCGCGTTCGTCCCCCAAGGAAGGCGGGTCTTCACTCACCTGAGTATCGAAGAGAACCTAGAGATGGGCTGCCTGTACCTGAACGACAGCGCGGAGCAGGCACGCCGCTTGGACTCGGTGATGGAGCTGTTTCCCGTCCTCCACGAGAAGCGGCGCGACCTGGCGAGCCAGATGTCAGGCGGGCAGCAGCAGATGCTGGCGCTGGGGCGGGGGCTCATGGCGGCGCCGGAGGTCCTGCTCCTCGACGAACCGACGCTCGGGCTCGCGCCGATCATCGTCAAAGAGGTCTTTCAGAAGGTCGCGGAGATCAACGAGCGGCTGAAGATGACCACCTTCATCGTGGAGCACAACATCAAGGGCGTCCTCGGAATCGCCGACCGGGCCTACGTGCTGGACAAGGGCATGGTCGCGCACGACGGCACGCCGGAATCGGTACGCGAGACCAACATCCTGACCGACGTCTTTCTGGGCCGGGTCAACCCCGAACGGGGAGCGGAGGCGGAGTAGACGACTGCAGCGTCTTCTTCCGCTTCGCGCCGGAGACAACTGGGCCTTGGCCGGGCGACACCTCAGGCCATATCCTTTGGGGTCGCCGCAATCGGCCAAGGAGACCTCCTGATGGACCAAGGGTCAGCCGCGCGACCCGCGTGGGTGTCGGACGAAATGTTCCCGTTCGAGAGCAGGTTCTTCAACACGCCGTCGGGCCAGTCGATGCACTATGTCGACGAGGGCGCGGGGGAGCCGGTTGTGTTCGTCCATGGCAATCCGTCGTGGTCGTTCGAGTTCCGGCACCTGATCAGGGAACTGCGTCCGGGGTTCAGGTGCATCGCTCCGGACCACGTCGGGTTCGGCCTGTCGTCCCGCAGCGGCCGGCGTGAGGACCACACCCCCGAGGCGCATGCCGGCGCCTTCGCAGCGCTGCTCGATCATCTCGACCTCTGGGACGTGACGCTGTTCCTCACGGACTGGGGCGGGCCGATCGGTCTGGACTTCGCGCGCAAGCATCCCGACCGGGTCAAGCGGCTCGTCATCACGAATACCTGGTGTTGGCCGGTGCACCGCGAGCTGCACTTCCGGGCGTTCAGCCTGACCATGTCGAGCTGGCTCGGGCGCTACCTCATCAAGCGCCGCAATGTCTTCATCGACAAGGTCATGCCCAGGGCGGTCGGGAGGAAGGGCGTCCTGACGCCGGAGGCGATGGAGCACTACCGGAACGCTCAGCCGACGCCCGAGGCGCGGGGAGCGAGCGCCGCCCTGCCGGGGGCCATCATTCGCGCCACCGACTGGCTGCAGTCGATCTGGGACGACCGGGCCACGTTCCGAGACAAGCCCGCGCTGATTCTCTGGGGGCTGAAGGACATCGCGTTCCGCAGGAAGGAGCTCGACCGCTGGCGGTCGGAGCTCGGGAACGCCGAGGCGCACGAGTTCGCCGACTGCGGCCACTTCATCTCCGAGGAGGCCCCGGGCGAGGTCGCGCCCCTGCTCCGCGCCTTCATGGCCCGGGCGTAGCCCGACGTGCGACCTAGCGCTTCTAAACCCTCGCCGTATACCGCCCTGACCACCACCAGCGTGCTTCCGTCGCGCTACATCCGGTTCGTCTATTCAATTCCCAAAACCTGCCAGAACGCGGCCGCCACTTCGTACGATTCTCCGTTCTCCCTTTGTTTCGCTCTTTGCTTAGCAATGCGCCGCTTCACTTCCCGATCGGCCTCGTCTCTCGCATATTGGTATCCATCTTTGGATTCAATGGCCAAAAAATTTACATCACACAATAAGTCGATGTAAAAGTCCACGTCACTAGCCGCAACCTCTACAGCCAAAAATCTATCCTCAATTTCTGCTCTCGTGATGATCTTCGGACAACCTGCAAATTCATAAAGGATCGCTTCGAGTCGTCCCTTCCTAGGGTCGTCTTCGGCAACAACAGAGCGAAAGGCATATTCCGAATATTTCTCGCGGGCATCCAACAGGTCTTCTTCCGTCACTGTGCTATGTCCTCGGTTGATTGCAGTGGCTATGGCTTGTGCTAGCAGATAAATAACATCCCTCGGGCGAGGCAAAACGGTGTTGGTTACAAAATCCCATGTCCCAATGCCAACCATTTCTGCCGGGAAGAATCTTTGCCAAACCACGTCGCCGGTCTCAGTGTTATTGACTCCAAATTGAAGCCGCATGTCCACTAAACGCTTCAAAACCTCTTCATCGTCCCAAACAATTCGCTGGATCGGCAATTTGTCCTGCTCAAGAGCAGTTGGTTGAATAAGAGCGAAAATATCGCTTCTCAAAAAAATCGTCAAGCTTGCATTCACCGCCTTGCGGCGGTAGTTTTCGATTTTCAATTGCGAGACGATATCGCCTGACACTTCCAATAGTCCCCACAGCAAATAGGCTAAGTGTTCTATGTCTCCTGTGGTTCCCCATTGTGAATCCAAATTATCGATAAGGATGCCAACTTTCGTCCTTGCTGTTAACGCAGCTCCAAGATGGTCCCGAAGCTGCCGCAGTTGATTCGAGTGCAGTAGTTCGCTTGTGCGTTGCCGCTGTTCTATTGAATCCTCGATTTTGCCTACATCTGCTAATGACCGAATCGCAATGTCTAGCCGTTCCGAAAACGGTGGTTCGTAAAGATCCTTGTGGTTTTCATAATGCTCAAGAAGCCGCTTTTCTGCATCATTTGGTTCTTGGTGAAGTGGGCGATCGCTAAGTGAGTGACACACGCTTCGTGCGAGTTCAGAGAGAAGCAGGAACTTCCATAAACTTTCGATCAAATACCCTCGTTCTGATCTATCAACTATCGACTGGAGTACGCGCACTAACCCGTCAAGCTCATAACCCACAGGTTTGACAATGCATACGTGGTTTCGTTTGTCTGACATCAAAGCTTCGCTCATTGCATAAAGCTGAGCAGATTTTCCAACTCCTTTCCGCCCAACGACGATGGTCACTTCATCATCCAGTGCTCGATAATATGTGCTTGTCTCCAAAAAGTAGGCGTCAAGTCTTTGACGCTCATTCTCAGCAACAGGTTCGCCTACCGATAGGCCTCTCAGGTCAAGTTGTTTCGAAGATACCGGTTGATTGATGGGACGACGAGGTCGGCGCTTTTCCAGTTGCCCCGACAGACTGTCAATCCATTTCCCTATGCTCGTCTTACATTCAGCGGCTGTGTCATGACGTTGCAATAGGTCTTGATAGTCGATCGGTGATTCAAATGGAGTCTTTGCAACCATTAACATTGACTTGCGAAAGCCCTTCGCAAGTCCGGCTACAAGGGAACACTTTACGTTATGATCCAGGCTTCCCTTCTGATCTGGTGCCAACAAATGGAGGAGAACTGCGTCAGCTTCTGTCAAATTGCTTGCATACCAATCTAAGGTCGGAGAAGGGTTTTCGTTCGGATCATCCAATTTAATGGACTGTTGAAAGAAGGATGAGCTGAGTAGGGTTGTTGTAGCATTGACTGATTCAGTATCGAGAGGCGGTCTAACGTAAAGAAGTGTAGGTGTTTCCTGACGCGGTCCTGTGCGCCTGTAAAACTCCCCCAAAAGGGTTTGTTTAGGATTGTCAAAAGGTCGATCCTCAAGAAATGCGCTGGCAAGATCGTCAGAGTTATTGTACTCAGCATAGCCGGAAGTAGTAAGAGCAAAAAAGGTGCGGCGATAGTTTTGTGTCGCATCTTCAACGCTTGTATCCAACGAAATCCAAACGCGCTTAAAGGAACCAATGGCGTACCCTAGTTCGAAGGAAACATTCGGATTTGGGTAAGTTAAATCACATGCGAACACATCGGCTCGGTCGATTTCTCCCAATATTGTTTTAATAAGATTCTTGCCAGCAACATTTATGGTTGTCCAAGGGTAGAAGCGGATGGCAGCTCGCTTAATGTCGGACGAGCTCTTAAGTATATTGATCGCGTTTGTAATGGTTTCGTCCAGTGCAGGTGGCTCACCGGGGAATGCATAGAAGACTCTCTGTCGCTTAGGCATGATGGGAAACCCTCAAGTGAAATACAGGCCTTGCAAGTTGGAGGAGGACTATATCATGTCGACGGAGCCGGGAGCGATACGACTGTGGCATGGATAGAGGAGTACCCGCTGACAGACGGTGTGTGTAACGCTTTGACGATGTTGCGTCGGCCAGTCCAAGTCGAGGTATCGAGCGATAGACCTGCGCTGCCGTCTTCGGTAGAGTAGGTGGCCGTGCGCGCATGACGCGGCGCCAGGAGGCGTGACGGTGCGAGAGGTCGCTCCCAGGACATATGACGCCGGATCGGAGATGCCCGACGAGTACCGCGAGACGCTGCTCGAGCTCTGCTATCACAACAGCGAGGAGCTGATCGGCGTCGGCGGGCGCTTCGAGGGGCACATCGCCGACGTCATGGCGATGGCGTCGGAGCACGCGCCGGACAGCCGGTCGATGCTGCGCATCGCGAAGTTCTGCCACGAGGAGATCAAGCACGGGCACCAGTTCTATCAGGTCTACGCGCAGATCGACGGCGACCTGCCTCGCAAGATCGAGGAGCACGGGCGGCTCGAGTTCCCCCACTCCAAGAAGACGGACCCCTGGCTCGACTTCGCCATCACCAACGTCTTCTTCGACCGCTTCGGCGCCTTCCAGATCAGCGAGTGGATCGAGTCGAGCTACGCGCCGTTCGCGCGCATCGCCGCGATGCAGTCGGCGGAGGAGCACCGGCACGCGCGGATGGGCGTCATCCACTTGCGCCCGCTGCTGAAGGACGCGGCGACGAAGGCGAAGGTCCAGAAGAAGATCGAGCGGTTCTGGTACCCGCTCACCCTCGACATGTTCGGGCGGGCGGAGAGTTCCCGGAACGAGCGCTACCGGAAGTGGGGGCTGAAACGCCGCACGAACGAGGAGCTGCGCCAGGCCTACCGCGAAAACCTCGACGCCGACCTCATCTCCCTAGGCCTGACGCCCCCAGACCCGGCGGCGGGGCGCCGGGTGTTCTAGGAATTGGAAGGGCGGCGGTAGTCCTCCGCTGCTTCGCGCGCGGCCTCACGCCGCCGCTCCGCGATCAACTCGTCTACCAAGCTCACCCCCGGCGGAACGCGCCGGCGGAATTCCTCTTGCAGTCGCGCTAATGCCTGCTTCCAGGTCGTGATGCGCAGGCCGCCGTCGACGAAGGAGATGGTCATCCTGTCCCCAGGCTCGACCCCGAGCGCCTTGCGATGCTTCTCAGGTATGACGATCTGTCCGTCCTCGCCTAGGCGGATCCGCGTGGTCATCCGAGCCTTGGCGTTGTAGGGGTCTGCTTTCTTGCGTAGGTTGGGCATGGCGATTCTTCCCGATACGGCGTCTGGTTATCCAGTATGGGACGACCGGGGCGTGTTCGCCAAGTAGCGCGGACGCCAACGTTACTCCACGACCACCGAGTAGTCCGTGGCCATGGGGGCGGGCTGGTACTCGCCGGTGTCGCCGGGGACGGTGACGGGACCGGCCTCGCGGGAGGGGAGGAGTACCGCGGCCTGGCCGGGGGCGGTGACCTCGCCACGCTGGTTCTCGATCCAGACTTCGAGGTCGACGATGCGGTGGACGCCCTCGGCGCGCTTGCCGACGACCTGGCCATGAACCCATGACGTGTCGCCGATGTAGTTGAACTTGCGTATCTGGTCGGAGTGGCGGAAGAGCCAGCCGTCGTCGCCGGCCCAGTTTCCGGCGAGCTGCATCATCCACTGGGTGCGCATGCGGCCGTAGTCGTAGGGGCGGGGGTTGCCGATGCGCTTGGCGCGGATGGCGTCCCAGTGGACGCGCTGGGCGGCGTCCCAGGCGCCGTACTCGTTTAGGGTGTAGAAGTTGGGGGCCTTCATGCGGTTCCGGTAGGCGGCCCGCAGCGGGCCGACGCCAAACTGGCCGAAGCCGTTGGCGATGTGCCAGCAGATGATGTCGGTGACGCAGAGCGGACCGCGCACGATCGAGGGCAGGCGCTCACCCTCGGCGACGTCCTCCCAGTAGCGGGGCTCGGCCCCCCGCACGTACTCGTTGGCGTAGGCCTCATCGATCTTCGCCAGGTACTCCTCGTCGTAGGCGGGGTCGTCGATGGTGAGGTTCTTGCCCTTCTTCTCGGACGCCTCGCGCTCGACGTGGAAGAAGTAGTTCATCAGGACGCCGGTGAGCTCGCCGCGCTGGTTGACGTACTCGTTCTTGTGGTGCACCACGGCCGACTTGCCGCCGAAGCTGGTCTCCTTCTCCTCGACCTTGGAGATGTAGAAGCGGCGGGTGATGACGTCGCCGGGTTGGATGGGGCGGTAGAACTCCCAGGAGTTGCCCGAGAGGTAGTTGGGGACGCCGCTGAGGGCGGCCCGGCCCTTCTCGCGGACGTCGGGCGGAATTGGCTTGGCGTTGACGTTGCCGCAGGTCGACATGTAGGCCGGCGGGGCGATGACGGAGCCCCAGCGGGTCTTCGCGCCGTACTCGGGATCGGTGTGGAGGGGGTTGTCCTCGCCGTAGCCGTAGCAGTAGTGCCGGATCGAGTCTTCGGAGGCGACGGTGTTGAAGGGCTTGGGCCGGGGAGCGAGGATGCCGATGCGCGCCCGCATCCGCGCCATGCTGTCGGGCGTGATCCGGCCCCGCATTTCCTTGGGACGGCTCTTCTCGGCCATGGGGGAACCTCCTGCGCTGCGGCGCCGTCCGAGTATAGCGTCCGGCGCGGTGGACGCTTCTGGTTGATAGCGTTAGACTACCCTTCTAGGCCCGGCCCGAAGAGGCTAGGAGTAGGCCGGGCCCGAGTGCAACCACGGAGGAATCGATGACCACGCAGACCAAGATCAACTACAAGTGCGTCTCGGCGGACTCGCACGTCAACCCGCCGCCCACCATCTACGCCGACCGCGTGCCGGCGGAGTTGAAGGAGCGGGCCCCGAGGGTCGAGAAAAAGGACGGCAAGGAAGTCCTGCGCTTCGAGGGCCGCGAGCAGAAGTTCATGTCGCTGGCCGGAGCGGCGGGCGCCGACTACGCCAAGCTCAAGACCGAGAGCGACGTCGCCCAGAAGGGGCACATGGGCGGCTGGGACCCCATCGCGCGCATTAAGGACATGGACACCGACGGCGTCGACGCCGAGGTGCTCTACGGCAGCGGCGACGGCGGCGGCGTGGAGATGAAGACAACCGACCGCGAGCTCCGCTTCGCGATGATGCAGGTCTACAACGACTGGCTCGCAGAGTACTGCTCGCCCAACCCCGGGCGCCTCGTGGGCATCGCCGAGATCCCGTTCTGGGACATCAACCTCGCCATCTCCGAGGCGACGCGCGCCAAGAAGATGGGCCTCCGGGGCGTCCTGCTCCCCTCCATCCCCGCGGTCGACAACTCCGACGCCGGCGACAAGTCCTACATCGACCCGGTCTACGAGCCGCTCTGGTCGGCGCTCGAAGACCTCGAAATGCCGATCAACTTCCACCTGGGCGGCAAGCCCCGGACCCGCGGCCTCGAGCAGATGCTGCTGGTGAGCGTCACCGTCAACAAGGCCATGATGGCCGAGCCGATGACAAGCCTAATCTTCAGCGGCGTGCTCAAGAACCATCCCAAGCTCAAGCTGGTCTCGGTCGAGAGCGGCATCGGCTGGATGGCCTTCATCGTGGACTGGATGGACCACAGCTGGGAGCGCCACCGCTACCACACCAACAGCCCGCTGGAGGAGCGCCCGAGCGAAGTCTGGCGCCGCCACATCTACGGCACCTTCATCGAGGACTACGTCGGCGTCCGCGAGCGGCACACCATCGGCCTCAACCGGATCATGTGGTCCAGCGACTACCCCCACATCAACAGCACGTGGCCGAAGTCGCAGGAGTACATCGCCAAGCACTTCGAGGGCGTCCCCGAAGACGAGCGGCGCATGATCATCGCCGACAACTGCGTGGAGCTCTACAACCTCAACGCCTAAAGCCACCCCGCTTCCCAAAGGAAGGCATCCTCACCCCTCTCCGCCGGAGAGGGGTGAGTCTATTTCGGCCGGCTTGCCCTAGGAAGCAGCGCCCTGCGGGCGCTCGCGCGCCTGACGGCGCGCGCCCTCTCTCAAATCTCCCCCAGAGGGGGAGAGGGAAGAACCGCCCCACTCCGCCCGTTTCCCAACCATCGGCGGGAGTTGCGCAAAGGTCTCCCGCGGGAGCGGGGGAAGACCGCCCCGCAACACCCAGCCTTCAGGTCTCTGGCCCGCGTCCTATCTTTCCGGCGCGGGCTAGGCTATCCTTCGGCGCGGCGTCGAGGCACCCCATGTCCGCGCCGGAGGAGGCCGCCATGTTGCGAGGTGAGAAGATTCTCGTGACCGGGCCCGCGGGGCAGGTCGCGTTTCCGGTCTGCAAGACCCTGGCGAAGGAGAACGAGGTCGTTGGGATCGCGCGCTTCAGCAACCCCGACGACCGGGCCCGCGTCGAGACGGCCGGCGTCAAGGCGGTCAAGCTGGACATGGGCGTGGACTCGTTCGACGCGCTCGACGACGACTTCACCTACGTCCTCAACTTCGCGGTGGTGAAGAGCCCCGACGACAACTTCGACTACGACCTCGCGGTGAACGGCGAGGGAACGGGCCGGCTGATGTACCACACGCGGAAGGCGAAGGCCTTCCTGCACTGCTCCTCGACCGCGGTCTACAAGCCCACCGGCGGGCGCAAGCTGAAGGAGACCGACCGTCTCGGCGACAGCCACGTGGTCATGGGCCCCGGCATGGCGACGTACAGCATCTCCAAGATCTCCAGCGAGGTCGTGGCCCGGTTCGCCTGCGCGCAGCTCGGACTCCCCACCGTGATCGCGCGGCTCAACGTGCCCTTCGGCGACAACGGCGGCTGGCCCTACTACCACCTGCTGGCGATGATGGCGGGGCTGCCGGTCCCGGTGCACCCCTCGCTGGGCAACTACTACGCCCCCATCCACGAGGACGACATCGACGTCCACGTCGAGGAGCTGCTGGCGGCGGCGTCCGTGCCCGCGCTCACCCTGAACTGGGGCGGCAGCGAGGAGGCGAGCATCGAGGAGTGGTGCGCCCACATGGGCGAGCTGACCGGCCTCGAGCCCAAGTTCGACTACACCGAGCAGGCCCTCGGGAGCATCTCGCCGGACCCCGAGCTCATGCACCAACACCTGAGCCGCACCACGGTGCCGTGGAAGGACGGCCTGCGGCGGATGATCGAAGCCCGCAACCCGGAGCTGCTCCGCCGGTAGTTCCGAAGGCCCCCTACACCAACGACGCCGCGCCCGGCCGCGGCGGGAGGTCGAACATGCCTGCCAAGATTCCCGCGAAGTGGGACCGTGAAGTCGACGTCGTCGTGCTTGGGTCGGGAGGGGCCGGCCTCGTGGCCGCCACGCTGGCCCACGACGGCGGCGCCGAGACGCTGCTGCTGGAGAAGGCCCCGCTGATCGGCGGGACGACCGGCGTCTCCGGCGGGATGCCCTGGATTCCGCGCAACAAGCACATGGCCGCCGTGGGCGTCGACGACTCCCGCGAGGACGCGCTGACCTACCTGCGCCGCCTCACCCTGGGCATCGAGCCCGACTCCAGCCTGCTCGAGGTCTACGTCGACACCGCCCACGAGATGATCGACTACCTTGAGGACCACACGCCGTTGCGCATGTTCTCCACGAGCTGGTTCGCCGACTACTACCACCAGTTCCCCGGCGGCAAGCAGCGGGGCCGCTCCATCGAGAACCATCCCTTCGACGCCAAGCAGCTGGGCGAGTGGGCCCAGCGGCTGCGCATCAGCCCCATCTATCCGCCGATCACGATGGAGGAAGGCTCCGTCGCGAGCGACCCGTCGCAGATCAACTTCGCGCTGCTGGCGGAACGGGCGCAGAACGACATCCGCACCATGGGCGGCGCACTCGTCGCCTCACTGTTCAAGGGGCTGCTCGACCGCGGCGTCGAGGCGCTGACGGAGGCCCCGGCCCGCGAGCTGGTGCTCGACGGCGACGGTGCGGTTGTCGGCGTGCTCGCCGAGCACGAAGGCGGCGACCTGTACGTCGGCGCGCGGCGGGGCGTCATCCTCGCCACCGGCGGCTACGAGTGGAACGGGGAGCTGGTCAGCACCTTCTTGCGGCAGGGCCTCACCCATCCCCTCAGCCCGCCCTACAACGACGGCGACGGCCTCGTCATGGCGATGGAGGCGGGGGCCGCGCTGGGGAACATGGGTCAGGCCTGGTGGAGCCCGGCGGTGGTCGACCCCACGATGGAGTTCGAGGGGCACCCCCTCGCCCACACCGGCAGCGGCATCCCCACGCTTCCCGGCGCGATGCTGGTCAACTCCAAAGGAAAGCGCTTCGTCAACGAGTGCACCACTTACATGGACCTGCCGAAGACGTTCTACACCTTCGACCCGGTTGCGCAGGAGCACCCCAACTACCCGTCGTGGGCGATCTTCGACGACGCCTGCAAGAGCACGAACATCATCTTCACCATGATGCCCGGCGAGCCCGCTCCCGACTGGCTCGATCAAGCGCCGACCATTCGCGAGCTCGCGGAGAAGGTCGGCATCGACCCCGACGGCCTCGACGAGCAGGTGTCCCGCTTCAACCGCTTCGCCGCCGAAGGCGTCGACCCCGACTTCCAGCGGGGCGCCAGGGCCTACGGCCCCCACACCGGGGGCGACTACGACGCGACGCGGACGCTCTCCCCGCTGGAGACGCCGCCCTTCTACGCTCTCCCCATCCTGTGGGGCGCGCTGGGGACGAACGGCGGGCCGCGCACCGACGCGAACGCGCGGGTGAAGAACCACCGCGGCGGCCTCATCGAGGGACTGTTCGCGGCGGGCAACGTGGCGGCGGGGGTCTTCGGCCCCACCTATCCGGGCGGCGGCGCGACGCTGGGCCCCGCCATGACGTTCGGCTACATCGCGGGGAAGGCCGCCGCGGTGCGGCCGTCACGCGACCTGCCGTCGGGAGGCTAGGCCGTGGCCGTGGGCGAGGCCGTCCGCGAGGTCGGCGCTCCCATCGAGGCGGTGTGGCGCTTCACCAGCGACATGGACAACTGGGCGCCGCTGGTGACCGGCTACCAGTCGCACGAGCGGCTGTCCGATGACGAGTCGCTGTGGACGCTCAAGGGCCAGATCGGCCAACTGAGCAAGGCGGTGACCTTCCACGTCCGTATCACCGAGTGGGACGAGCCGTCGAAGGTCGCGTTCACGCTGGAGGCGACGAACGACAACGTCGCGGGATCGGGCGCCTTTAGCGCGGCGCCGGCGGACGGCGGCGCGACTTCGATGCACGTGCACCTCGAGCTGGTCCCCGGCGGCTTCCAGGGCCCCATGGTGAACGCGCTGCTGGCGCCCGTCCTGCCCAAGGTCTGCGGCGAGTTCGCCGGCATCCTCGCCGCCGCGATCGAGGAGGCGCACCGCGCCGGGAGCGGCTAGCGGAAGCGGCCGAAGCGGGGGAGGGGGCCGCCCATGAGGGGGCGGGCGTAGTCGCGGAAGAGGCGCGTGGGAAGCTCGGTGACCGGCTCGGAGAAGCCCTCAGGGAGCAGGCGCTCCTTGCCCGCGACGGCCTCCAGAGGGGCCAGTCCGACATCGCAGCGGTAGGGGCCTTCGGGGGCACGCACCAGCGTCACCATCTTGCCGCTCTCGCCCTGTAGGGCGTAGCGCACCGCCGCCTCGCCGACCATCCGCGCCTCACGCGCGTCGACCTGAGAAACGGCGAGGGCCATCGACCGCGCCAACATCCCCGGCTTGGTGAAATTGGCGCGCACCTTCAACCGCCGGCTCGCCAGGCGAGACAGATAGTGCGCCGGGCTCGGCCAGTAGGCGTGGCCGAACTCGTCGACGTAGTCGGGCTCGCCTCCGGCGCCCAGCGGCCCGTCGGGGCCCTTGGCGTTCTCGGCGACGACGGCGACGGCGTAGCCGAACTTGGTCATCGCTTCGTCCAGCAAGGCAAGGAAGCGGTCCTCGTGGACGACCTTCTCGGGGCTGACGATCGCGTGCGGGGCGTCGCGCTCCTCCCGCTTGGCCATGCCCGCCGACACCGCGAGCCACGCCGCGTTGCGCCCCATCGCTTCCAGTACCAGGATCGGGCGATCGACGCCCATGGCTTCGGCGTCCCGGGCGGTGCTCATCGTCGCGAGGGCGAGGTAGCGCGCCGCGCTGCCGAAGCCGGGGCAGTGGTCCGTTTCGGGGAGGTCGTTGTCGACGGTCTTGGGGACGCCGATCACGGTGAGCGGGTAGTCCCGCTTCCGGGCCGCTTCGCCGAAGAGGCGGGCGTTCTCGGCGGAGTCGTTGCCGCCGATGTTGATGATGCAGGTGACGTTGTGCGACTGCAGCGCCTCGAAGACGGCGGGGATGTCCTCGCCGGTGATCTTGCGCCGCGCCGTACCCAGCGCCGACCCGGGCGTGCGGGCGACGGCGCGCCAGACGGCCTTGGTCTGGGCCGAGAGGTCGATGAAGTTGCCGGCGATGAGGCCGCGGGGCCCGTGGTCGGCGCCGTAGACGCGCTCGAAGGCGCCGCTGCGCTCGGCCTCGTAGAAGACGCCGGCCAGGCTCTGGTTGATGACGTGCGTCGGCCCGCCGGACTGGAGCACGAGCAGCGAGCCCTTGCGTCCTTTCGGCATCGGTATGCGTCCTCCCCTTGCCGGTCCGCCTCCGTACAAGCTCACCTTCCATTCTAAGGGGTGTGCTAGACTTCACGGTCGGCGTGCCCCGTCCGAGGCCGCGGCGTCCCTTCATGGCGGATATCCCACGTTCCCGCAGCGGCAAAGAGGTCGGCGAGGTCGCCCTTCCCCTCCTTCGTGAGGCCGGCGCGCTGCTCCTCGACCGGTTCGACGGTGAGAAGAACGTGCGCCCGAAGGGGCGCGCCAATCTCGTCACCGACGTCGACTTCGAGGCCGAGGCGCTGATCCTGGAACGCCTGCACGCCGAGTACCCCGACTTCCGCATGCTCGCGGAGGAGTCGGGCGAAAGCGGGAGCGCGGACTCCCCGTACACCTGGATCGTCGACCCGGTGGACGGG
>DAOUKH010000057.1:0-45784 GCA_034421515.1 Dehalococcoidia bacterium | reverse complement strand
GGACCTTTACCGAGCCCTCGGAGAAGATGCGTTTCGCGAAGGATTCCGCGACCTCTATCTGATGTCCAGAACCGAAAGGCTGGATATCAGCCACTACAAGGCCGCATTCACGGCGGTTGCGCCCGAGCGGGCCGCCGACATCGATAGGATAGCGGCGCGCTGGTATGAAGGGGAAGTGGCAGCCGATGTCTTGGATCCGGACCCGAGCCCAGTCGATCCCATACTGTCGAGCGTCTCGGGGCGAGTCCAAGACGCCTACGTCGTCGCGGTTGACGGGAACCGCCGGACCAATTTCTCTACTCGCTATACCCAGCACCTGTGGCTTCGGCTACTCTTCTCCGTGAGGGCGCAGCCGGAGCCGCGCGAGCTCCGGTTCACTATTGAGGGTTACTACGAGGACGGCTTCGCGTTCTGGCTCCGCGATGTCACCGTAACGGTGCCCGCCCACCAGACCTCCGGCGACTTCCAGGTCTGGCGCGGCGCATCGAGCACATATCAGTGGGCCCCGGGCCGGTACATCATCTACGTCTACCACGAGGAACAGAAGGTGGCTGAGGTGCAGTTCCAGTTCCTGCGCATTACCTAGCACCACCGGAGGAAGGCTTCCCTTGAACGCGCCCGATTCCCGGCGGTAGACTGCCGCCACGCGACTGCGGGAGGCCCCAATGACCTTGTCCAGCCCCACCGGCGCCCTTCGCGGCGCGCGCGTCGTCGAGTTCGGACGGTATATTCCCGGGCCGCTGCTGGGGATGCTGCTTGCCGACCAGGGGGCGGACGTCGTCAAGGTCGAGCCGCCCGGGGGCGACCCGGCGCGCGCACATCCCGGTTTCGGGACGTGGAACCGGGGCAAACGCTCCGTTGTGCTCGACCTCAAGTCGCCTAGCGGACTCGAACGGGCGCGGGAGATGATCCGTGAGGCGGACGTGCTGATCGAAAACTACAGGCCGGGTGTCGCCGATCGCCTCGGCATCGGCTACGACCCCTTGGCGAAGGTCAACCCGCGGCTGGTCTACGTCTCGCTGCCCGGCTACGGCCAGGGTCACCCCAAGCGCAATGCGCAGGGGTGGGACAGCGCCATCGGCGCGGAGACGGGATTCTTTACCCCGCCCGATGACGTCGAGGGGCCGGTGTTCAGTCCCCTCCCAATGCCGAGCAACTTCGCGGCTCTCCTCGGCGCGATGGGCGTTGGGCTGGCGTTGCTGGCACGAGAACGGACTGGCCGGGGACAGCACGTCGAGGCCCCCTTGCACGCGGCGATGTTCAGCGCGATCGGCGTGCGGCTCGTCCGGCTGCACGGCAGCGACATCACCAGGGGCACCGGCTTCATCAACATCGGCTCGGTGATGTCGCGGCAGTACCGCTGCGCCGACGGCCGCTGGGTGCACAACCACGGCATGTACGAACGCTTCGTCCACCAGTTCCTGCAGGCCGCGGGCCGCGAGGAGTGGGCCGACGACATGATCGCCTACGTCCGGGGGCCGGACGACGCGGAGGGTCAGGCAGCGTGGCGGCGTCGGTTCGAGGAGGTATTCCTCGAGCGCAGCGCGTGGGACTGGGAGCGCGACATCAACGCCGCCGGCGGCGCCTGCTCGGTGTGCAAGACGGTCGACGAGTGGCTCGTGCACGAGCACCCCAACACTGCGGGCATGGTTATCGAGGTGGACGATCCCGAATGCGGGCCGATGAAGCAGCCCGGCGTTTCGGTCAATCTGCGAAATTCACCGGGCGGCGTCCGCAGCGGCGCGCCGAAGCTGGATGAGCACGCATCGCAGCCCTGGGAGGCACCGGCGTTGGAAGCGCCGCGTTCGTCCTCGCCGCCGCGTCCAATCACGGACGTCCTCAAGGGCGTGCGCATCCTCGACCTTTGCATCGTGCTCGCCGGGCCCACCTGCGGCCGGGCGCTCGGCGAGTTCGGCGCCGACGTCATCACTATCGACGACCCGCGCCGCCCCACCCAGCCGATGTGGACGGTCGACGTCAACCGCGGCAAGCGCAGCATCATCCTCGACCTCAAGACGCCGGAGGGCCTGGAGGTGTTCCGGGACCTCGTGGACACCGCCGACGTCATCGTCCAAAGCCATCGGGCGGGCGCGTTGGACCGCCTCGGCATCGGCTACGAGGACGTCAAGCGGCGAAATCCAAGGATCATCTACACGTCCGTCAACGCCTACGGCTTCGGCGGCCCGTGGGAGGACCGCCCCGGCTGGGAGCAGATCGCCCAGGCCACCAGCGGCATGCAGGTGCGCCACGGCGGCCGGGACGCCGCGCCCAAGCTGGTGACGTACCCGGTCAACGACTACGGAACGGGGCTGCTCGCCGCGTACGGCGTGGCGCTGGCCCTGCTGGAACGTGAGCGCACCGGTGAGGGGCAGCAGGTGGATGTGGGCCTTTCGCTGACGGCCGGGCTGCTCCAATCACCGTACTTCCTCGACTACGAAGGCTACGAGCGGAACGACCCTGAAGGTCTGGCCCTGCGAGGGTTCGGCGCACTGTCGCGGCTCTATGAGGCCTCAGACGGCTGGCTCTACCTCCACTGTGCCGATGAGTCGTCGTGGCAGGCGCTCGCCGCCGCCGATGGATTCGAGACGGTCGCCGCCGACCCCCGTTTCTCCGATGTCGAAACGCGGGCCGAGAACGACGAAGCCTTGACCGCCGCCCTCGCCGCCGTGTTCTCGACGCGTCCGCGGGAGGCGTGGGCCGCTGCCTTGACCACAGCGGACGTGAGCGTCTCGCTGGTCAGCGCCGTCCCCGACTACTACGGGGAGCAATTCCTGCGCGACGCGGGGCTCGTTGTGACGCGCAATCACCCTGGAATCGGCGTGGTGGACCACGTCGGGCCGCCGCCGTTGCTCTCGGCGACGCCCGCCCGGCTCGGCGCCCCCGCGCCGCAGCGCGGCAGCGACACGAAGGCCATTCTCGCCGAGCTTGGCTACGCTCCCGACCGCATCGCCGCCCTCGAGCGCGCCGGCGTCGTCACTCAGACCTAGACCGCGTCCTCGTCAGCTTCTGTTCATGCCGTACAGCTCGACGGCGTTCCGGCAGGTGATGCGGAAGGTCTCCTCGTCCGGCCCGCTGCGCTAGGGCATGACCGTGCCCGCGTTGACGTGGAGCGTCATGCCGGTGACCTGGTCGGTGTTCGGGCCGCAGAAGTAGAGGAGCGCCTGGGCGATCTCGTCCTCGGTCGCCAGCCGGTGGGGCTGGACGACGGACCCCGCCCGGACCTGCTCCTCGACCTGGTCGTCCATGCTGGCGTAGGCGTCGCGGGTCATGGGGCTGAGTACCATGCCGGGCGCGACGTTGTTCACGGTGACGCCGAACTCGCCGAACTCGGCGGCCATCACCCGCGCCATCCCCGTCATCGCCGCCTTCGCCGCCCCGTAGGCCGCCGTGCCCGGCCGTCCACGCCATCCCGCCCGCGAGGTGATGTTGACGATGCGCCCGTAGCGCTGCTCGATCATCTTGGGCAGCACCGCCTGCGAGGCGAACATCATGCTCTTCAGGTGAGAGGCGACGACCTGGTCCAGCAGCTCGCCGGTGTGCTCGAGGAACGGCGCACCGTTCGCGAGCCCGGCCGCGTTGATCAGGATGTCGATCTTCCCGAAGCGGTCGTTGGCGGCGACGACGATGCGGTCGACCTGCGCCTTGTCGGTGGTGTCGGTCTCCATGGCGAGCGCCTCGCGCCCCAGCGCTTCGACCTCGGCGGCCACCTTGCCCGCGTTGTCGGGGTTGATGTCGGCGGAGACGATGGTTGCGCCTTCCCTCGCCGCCATCAGGCTCGTGGCCCGGCCGATGCCGCCGCCCCCGCCGGTGACCATCATGACGCGCCCTTCGAACAGCATCGGAAGACCTCCTAAGGGGCAGGGGGAAGCCCGAACCGCGGAGAGAATAGCACAGGCGCCGCGGAGGTCAGCGGTGCCGGATGACGCGGAACTTGAAGCCTTTGTTCGGCCTCGGTGTCGGCGCGGGGGTGGTGCGCAGCTCCCAGTCGGGAGGGTCGAGCTCCACGTCGACGTAGTGCACGATCGCCGCCATCGTGATCGCGATCTGGAACTCGGCGAAGCCGAAACCGAGGCACCGGTGCGTGCCGAGGCTGAACGGAGCGTATCTGCCCGGTTGCATATGCTCCTTGCGCTCGGGGCCGTACCGGTCGATGTCGAACCGCTCAGGGTCGGGGAAATACTCGGGCAGGTAGTGCGGCACGGTGGTGCCGATGATCACTTTGCTTCCCGCAGGAACGGTGTAGCCACCGAACTCGAATGAGTCGATCGTCGTGCGGAAGACCGCAGGCGCGATGGGGTACATGCGCAGGGTTTCCATCGCGACGCGGTGCGTCACGTCCAGCGCGCGCACCTTTTCGATCGTGGGGGTCCCCCCGCTGAAGAGTTCGTCCGCTTCCGCCCGCATCTCTTCCAACACGTCCGGGTGCTTCAGCAGCGCGTAGAGCATGAAGGCACAGCTCGCCGCCGCCGTATCCAGCCCGGCGATGAACGGCCCCATCATGTGGAGCTTCATGTCGCGTTCGGCGAAGAACCTTGGGTCGCGCCGGTGCAGGTCGAGGAGGTCGTCGATCAGGTCGGGCGTTTGCCCTTCGCGTTTCTCCGGCGTGTGCCCCGCCCGCACCTCCTGGTACAAGCGCTCGACTCGCTTGGCGGCCCGTTGAATGTGCGGCAGTTTCAAATACACCCTCGGACGCTGGTGGAGGACGTGGGTGAGCAGCATCGACTCCACGAAGACGATCAGATCGTCGAGGTAGTGCCGCGGCGACGTCGAGGCGGCCAGTACGCCGAGCTGCTCGGTGATGATCCGCTGCAGGGCGTAGTGGCCTCGGATCGGCTCGGCGATGGGCCACGTCTCGATCTCACGGCGGGCGATTGTGGCGGCCTCCTCGAGGTGCCCCTCGGCGTAGCGCCGCGAGTAGGCCCGCTTCTGCTCCCGGCGGTGCCGGAGGTGATCGGGACCGTCGAGGGCGAGCATGGCGCGCTCCGCCCCCATCTCCTCGACGAAGTCCTGCCACGTCTCACGGTTTCGGAAGTAACCCTTCCCAGAGCCCGCGAAGAAGCGATTGGCTTCCACGCCTGCCAGCACGACGTACTGGCGATGGAACGCCGATACTCGGAAGACCGGGCCCAGGTTCAGGTATTGCTCGGTGAGGAAGGCGCGGAGGTCGCCCGCGAGGCCGAAGGCGTTGCCGATGAGCGGTGGCCCAGGGACTTGGGGAATCGCGGCTAAGGCGCGGCGCGCATCATCCGCCGCGGACCGACCGTAGTTGGTCGGCGGACTCGGCCACAGTCGCCACCAAAAGCGCCGAAGTGCGGTCTGGCGAGCCTGCATGGCAGTCCTACCCCTCTCCCTTAATGATACTACCGTCGCACTTTAGAATACGACCACCCGTTTGCAGCGGATTTCCACGGCTTCGCGAGTTTGCTAAACGGCTACGCCGCGAGGAGCCAGGCGGCGGTGTCGCGCCAGGCGCGCTCGTCCTGCCACATGAAGATGTGGCCGCCCTCGTAGAGTCTGAGCTGGGCGTTGGGAATCCGTTCGGCGAGCGCCTCCAGGTTCTTGACGGGGGCGATGACGTCGTAGCGCCCGCCGCAGACCAGCACCGGCATCGTCAGCCGGTCGAGGCGGTCGTAGGTGTCGTGCTTCGACCGGGCCTCGAGCTGCCGGTGGGCGCCGATGGCCTTCGCGGGGTCCTCCGCGCCGAGGTCCCGGTTCTGGGCGGCGCGGTCGACGATCGCCGCGAAGCTCGCGGGCCATTGCTCGCGCGGCACGCTCCCGAAGCGCGAGTCGTAGAGGCCGATGCGTTTTTCCAACGCCTTTTCGGGCGACAAGTCTTCCAGCGTATGGAGGGGGTACGAGCTGCCACCCGCGCCGCCGCTCGACGTGCAGGCGAGGACGAGCCGTTCGATGCGCTCCGGGTGCCGGAGGGCAAGCTCTTGGGAGACCATCCCTCCGAAGGAGACACCGATGACTCGCGCGCTCTCCCAGCCGACGTGGTCGAGCAGCGCCGCCGCGTCATCGGCGTAGTCGGCCATGCTAAAGGGGACGTCGGGCTTATCGGTCTGGCCCAGGCCGCGCTGGTCGTAGGCCAGCATGTCGAACGATGCCGCCAACGGGCCTTCGAAGACCCGTCCCGCGCGCAGGTCGCCGCCCGTCCCGCTGATGTAGAGGAGCCGGGGCCCGGAACCCCGCCGCTCGTAGTACATGCGGATGTCGCGTATCTGCGCGAAAGGCATTGTTGGCCTCCCCGCGCCGTCGGCGGCGCTACGAATACCTGCCCAGGTTGTGGTAGACGCGCTCCGCGATCACCACGATGCCCCGGCGCTGCTGCTCTGCCATCGCCCGGTCATAGTCGTCCCAGTCGGGATGCTCCTTTCTGGCCGCCGCGCGGTAGATGTCGCGCAGCGCCAGGCGCAGGACCTCGGGGTCGGTGACGTCCGGCCCGTAGATGTCGGCGTGGCCCTCGATGGTCACGTACGAGCGCCCGTTGGGGCTCATCACCAGGTAGGAGCAGCGGGGGTCACGGGCCAGGTTTCGCACTTTCACCAGGCCGCCGGCGGAGGTGAAGGCCGGAGCGCCTTGGTAGAGGCCGTGGGTGACCACGGTCATCTGTGCCGCCCCGCTCTTACCGAACGTCGCGATGATGCCGTTCCGGTGCTCGGTGATGAACTCCTGGACTTCCTCCGATAGCGCGACGCTCATAGCAGCCCCTTCTCCTGCACCAAGTCCGCAGCTACGACGACCTGGCCGGTGTATGTCATTGGGTCGTGGGTGATGACGTAGATGGTCGCCAGCGCGGGCACTTCCATCGGGTGGGCATCCTTGGCGTCCATGCCGATGCCGGAGGCGGCGATCTCCGCGATCTCGGTGCGGGTGAACCCCGGGTCGAGGGCGATCACGGGGATGTTCGCGTCGCGGTAGTCGTGCGCCATACCCATCGTCATCCGGTTGAGCGCCGCCTTCGAGACCCCGTAACCGAGCCCCGACACGACTGTGGTGGCGGACCCCGACGTCACGTTGACGATGATCCCGCCGCCGCGCTCCTTCATACCCGGCGCGAAGGCCTGGCAGAGGAGGAACGGCGCGGTCACGTTGAGTTCCATCTGCAGGTCCCAGCTCTTCGCCGAGAGGTCCCAGCTCGAATGGTAGGCAGCCTTGCCGAAGAATGCGGCATTGTTGACCAGGATGTCACAGCGGTCGAAGTCGTCCTCGACGCGGTGGACGAGCGCCTCGACGCTGTCCCGTCGGGTGAGGTCGGCCTGCACCGCCACCGCCCGACGGCCCAGCGACTCGATCTCGGCCACCGTGGCGCCGATCGTGCCGGGGATCCAGTCCTTCTCTTCCACCGTGCGGGCGGTGACGACCACCTCAGCGCCGAGCTTGGCGAGCTCGACCGCGACCACCTTGCCGATACCGCGGCTGCTCCCCGTCACTACCGCGACCTTGCCTTCCAGGCTTCTTGAATCGGACATGCGCCGCCTCCCTTCGCCATGCGGCCGCACTGTACCCGCAACCTCGCGGTGGGAGCAAACCAGGCTGTTAGATGACGCCGCGGGCCTTCCAATCGTCGAGTCGCTCCCGGCTATAGCCCAGCTCGGTGAGGTACTCGATGGTGTGCTCGCCGAGGGCGGGGGCGTGGCGGTAGACGCGGTACTGCTCGCCGGGCACCTTGATGGGGTGGCCCGACACGAGCACCGGGCCCGCCGTGGGGTGGTCCTGCATCACGATGGCCTCGCGGTGCTGCAGGTGAGGGTCGGCGGGGAGGTCCGCCGCCAGGTTGGCCGGAGAGATCACGCAGTCGTGGTCGCGGGCGATCTCCATCCACTCCGCCAGCGTCCGCTCGCTGAAGATGCGCTGGAGCTCGGCCCGCAGCTCCTTCGGCCCCCAGTCCACCGGCGCGTCGATGTTGTGATAGCCGATGCCCTGTTCGAGCAGGTCGGGGCGGTCGATGGCCCGGCAGAAGTTCTCCCAGAAGTGCTTCTCGATGAGAGCGACAAGGAGAAACTTCTTGTCCTTGGTGTAGTAGAAG
Source organism: Dehalococcoidia bacterium (assembly GCA_034421515.1). Classification (GTDB taxonomy): domain Bacteria; phylum Chloroflexota; class Dehalococcoidia; order SHYB01; family SHYB01; genus DAOUKH01. Next base: position 37,755 of record DAOUKH010000057.1, on the reverse strand, counting down.
TTGTACTTGCTGCTGCCGTCGGCCGTACCCGCCATCCCCCCGCCGACGCGGTCTTCGGGCTCGATCCGGTCCTTGTTCAGCTCCCGCACCGTCGCGTACCAGGCGTGCGAGACGATGGCGTCGCTGCAGCCAACGTCGAGGTAGGCGCCCTCGCCGGTCTTTTCGCGGCGGTAGAGCGCGGCGGCGACGGCGTAGGCCAGGTAGAGCGGCCCGACGACGACCCCGCTCGCGCTCGCGCCCAGCCCGCCCTGGTTGACGCGCATGGCGAAGCCCCGCTCGTCGATGGCGCAGGGCTCGGCGCCGCCGAGTGCGTTCATGGACTGCCCGTGCGTGGGAACCGTGGCATAGGGCCCCGTCGCGCCGAGGCCGGTGACGTGCGCGTAGATGATGTCGGGCTTGACGGCGGCCTGGGCCATGTAGCCGACGCCGAGCCGGTCGAGGGCGCCGGGTGTGTTGCCGTCGACGAAGACGTCCGCCTCGGCGAGCATGCGCCAGAAGACCGCTTTCCCTTCTTCGGTCTTGAGGTTGAGGGTGACGCTGCGTTTGTTCCGGTTCACCGATATGTGCGCCGGGCTGTGCCCCTTCTTGTGGGGCCTGATCTGCCCCAGAAAGTCGCGCAAATAGTCACCCTTGAACGGACTTTCGACCTTGACGACGTCCGCCTCCTCGTCCGCAAGCAGCTGGCCGGTGAAGTCGCCGGTCATCAGCATCGCCGACTCGATCACCTTCACGCCTTTGAGCAGTCCGGCCATCGCGCCCTCCCTGTCCTCTCGCACTTGACCCGGGCCGCCCGCATCTTAGTGCGCGGCGCGGCGAAACGGTATACGGCAGGGCCTCCAAGTCGACGAGGGAGCGGCGTGCTATCGTTGGGAAGCTATGAACCTGGAAGAACGAATACTCAACCTGCTCCAAGTACGCCCTGGCCTACGGGCCGGCGAGATCGCGAATGCGCTGCGCGTTGAGAGACATCAGGTGGACGCGGCCATCAGCGGTGCCTTGAAGGGCAAGGTGTCTAGGATAGGCCGCTACAGATGGGCGCTGGCCGACGAGGCTCCAAGCTTTCGGCGCGAAGAGCAGGACCTAGGGAAAAAGGAGACAGCTTTAGCACGACTCTGCCAGTACTACCTGGACTGTTTGGTGGCAGATGGTCTGGACGGCGTCAGCGTCTTTGCCTCCAGTCGTTATGACCCCGAATACGCGGAGCTGGCTTCCCATCCCCTTGTGAGTCCGGGTGGCCTTGCCTCCATCTTCGAGGAAGTCGGGGTGCGTGACCTGCTGGAGACTCTGCGTCAGAGGATGCGCAGGAAAGAGGATACTTGGGACCTCTTCCTCGGCTACCCCACGCTCGTATATCGAATGAGGAGTAGGAGGGGATGGGAAGGCGATATGGTCAGCCCGCTTTTCCTTTACCAATTGGAGCGGGGCGACGACCGTGCCCATGCTGCCTATGCGTTGCCTGACGAGACCCCGCATCCCAACCTTAGGGCCTTTGAACGGCTGCTAGGAGCCGACGGGCGAAGCATCATCGAGCAGGTAGCGTCGCTTCAGGATGAGTTGGGAATAGGCTATGATTCAGAATTCCTTCCCGAAGTCGACGAGTTGGTTGCTCTTCTGCGGGAGATAAGGCCGGGCTGGCAATGGCGTGAACCAGTCGACGCATTCAACCTCGGCAAGGAAACGAGTCTCAGCGCTGTGGAGCAGCCCGGGATATACAACAGAGCTGTGCTGGTTATGGCGAAGCGGCCTCCCTATACCCGCGGCCTCGAGCTGGAACTTCGCGAATTGCAGCGAATCCCCAAGAGCAAATACGCCGGGACCGCATTGGGAACGTGGCTCGACGGCAGGGACGTGGAGTCTTCCCCGGACGAGAAATCGCCTCTGATTGAGATCTTCCCGCTTAACTTGGAACAGAGGCAGACCGTGAGGCGGGGACTCCAAAATCAGCTCACGGTAGTCACTGGACCCCCTGGAACGGGGAAGTCCCAGGTTGTGAGTTCGATGCTGATCAATGCTGCCTGGAAGGGCAAGCGAGTGCTCTTCGCGAGCAGGAACAACAAGGCGGTCGAAGTCGTCGAGGTTCGCACCAACGGCGTGGGGCCTCGCCCAGTGCTCATTCGCACCGGCGCCGGTGAGCTCCGGGAGAAGCTTGCTAGCCATCTGACTCGACTGCTCTCCGTCACGGCGGGGGAGAGCGAACGTATTGCCTATGACGCGGCGCTCGATGCGCATGAAGCAATCGCCGGCCGATTCAGCGAATTGGCTGAACGGGAAGCCGAGATCGTCGGGCTTAGGAACCGCGTCGATGTCCTCGAACAGGCTGCGGAGTCGGCGAGGCTCGCGGCGAGGAAGGCTTCATTTCCCGAATGGGGGACTTGGCCAATCGACGACTTTGTGAAGCAGCTAGACGATCTCAAGGATGCGCTGCTGGCGTCCGACTACCGACGACAACCCTTCCTTACGAAGCTGCTGTGGGTGTTGATCAAGGAGGGCCGGGGAAAAAGGCTCGAGGCAGCGTTGCGAAGATGCCTTCCTTTGTTCGAGGCTGCTCAGGTGGACCGGCCCGAACGCATTAACGGCACGGAGCTTGCAGAGGTCCTCGGGGATCCCGTAGCGAGGCTCGAAACGTGGACAGACTTGGCTAAGTCGGCCAAGGCATACCTCGATACGCTGGCACTCCTTAATGGTGCGGGCTCTTTAGAGGAGATCGCCGCAGAACGTTCCCGGCTGACCGAAGAGCTCAAGATGAATTCAAGTGCGCTGTGGGAGAGTTGGCTGAGCCTAATGCCCGACAGACTGAGTTCCAATCACCGGCGAGTCGTCGGGCAATATGTGACCGCCTTGGAAATGGCAATCCGTGCTGATGCAAGCGGACAGCCCTATAACAGGGATGTGGGGCGGCTGCTCCGGTCGTCACTGACGGACATCATCAACATCCTGCCTTGCTGGGCGGTCACATCTCTGTCGGCCAGGGGACGGATACCCTTCGAACCGGGGTTCTTCGACCTCTTGATCGTGGATGAAGCCAGTCAGTGCGATATTGCTTCCGTGCTTCCCTTGTTGTACCGAGCCAAGCGGGCCATGGTGATTGGAGACCCCCAGCAGCTCAAGCACATTAGCACCCTACGGCGGAAACAAGACGAACAGCTGCTGGCGCGAAATAGCATCGGCGACATAGGAATCGACTGGAGTTACTCTGCGAATTCCCTCTACGATTTGGCTACCCACGTCTGTAGTAGTGAAGACATTGTCTTACTAAAGGACCACCACCGCTCCCATGCACAAATCATCGGCTTCTCGAACCAACGGTTCTATGAAGGAGACCTCCGAGTCGCCACGCGGTATGAGAATCTGCGGCAACCCGACCCTGGTGGCCCGGCCATCAGATGGATTGACGTTCGCGGCGGAGTGTCGAGGCCCATAGAGGGTGGTGCGGTCAACGATGAAGAGTGCCAAGCCGTCGTGACCGAGTTGCGCAGGCTGGTGCTAGAGCAGGGTTACCAGGGAGAGATCGGCGTGGTCAGCTCCTTCCGCGAACAGGCGAGCCGGATAGAGAGAATGACGAAGCAGGACCCGGATCTGTCCCGCGAACTCAAAGATCGTGAGTTCGTCTCCGGCACGGCCCACGCATTCCAGGGCGATGAGAAGGACGTGATCATCTTTTCTCCTGTTGTGTCAGCCGGCATGCATGATGGGGCGAGGCTGTTTCTGAGCAAGAGCTACAACCTCTTCAACGTCGCCATAACGAGGGCGAAGGCTGCGTTGGTGGTCGTGGGCGACCGGACGGCGGTGGCGAATTCCGGCATCGCTCACTTGGAGAAGCTCCCCGAATACGTTGATTCGCTCGTAGGCACCTCCCGAAGAGGAACTGCGGCGGCAGACCTTGGTCCGACATACCCGCCGGTCGACAATCCCGAGCAGGTGTCCGAGTGGGAGCGGCAGTTCTATGAGGGCCTCTACGCCTCCGGCCTGAGGCCGAGGGTGCAGTACCCCGTCGAGCAGTACCTGCTGGACTTTGCTCTGCTGGCGCCGGGCCGCAAGCTGGACATCGAGGTCGACGGAGAGCGGTATCACAAGAACTGGGACGGCGAGCTGCTCCGGAGAGACCAGATCAGGAATCAACGGCTCATCGAACTGGGATGGGACGTCATGCGCTTCTGGGTCTACCAGATCCGCGACGACTTCGATGCCTGCGTCAGTAAAGTCCAGGCGTGGGCGGATGCCGCGAAGGACTAGCGGGGGGAACGCCGTGATTGGCGTGCCGCCGGCCGTTCCACGAAGTCGCAAGGCCGGACCCGATTCATAGGAGGCGGCGTGTACACCGAGAAGTTCAGCCTGACGGGGAAGAACGTGCTGTTGACCGGCGGCACGGGCAGACTTGGGTCGCATCTCGCCCGCGGGTTTGCCGAGGCGGGGGCCGGCGTCATTCTCGCGGGACGGTCGCCGGAGCGGATGGCGAAGCTCTCGGAGGAGATACGGGCCCAGGGCGGCGCTTGCGCCTACGTGTTGTGCGACCTCACCCGCCCGGAGACGGTCGGTCTGATGTGCGACGAGGCCTGGGAGAAACGGGGCGGAATCCATGTGATCGTCCACAACGCCGTCCCCGACAACCTAAGGACCGGCAACATCGTCACCACCACCTCCGAAGGCTGGACGGCGCAGAACAACGTGATCTTCGAGGCCGCGCTCGCCATCTTCCGCGCGCTCTGCCCGCGCATGGTGGAGGGCGAGGGCGGCAGCATCGTCACGGTCGTTTCCACGACGGCGTTCACGCCCACGCGCGGCGACCGGCTCGCCTACGCCATCGCGAAGAGTTCGCTCCTGATTCTGACGAAGTACGCGGCGCAGGAGTTCGGGCCCAAGGTGCGGGCAAACTGCATCAATCCGGGGACGATCGAGACGCACCCGGGGATGCCGCAAACACCCGAGGGCAAGGCGATCATGCCCCGCATCGCGGCGGGCCGCCGCGGTACGAGCGAAGAGTGCGTCGGCGCGGCGCTCTTCCTCGCTTCGGAGGCGGCCTCCTACATCTCGGGGCAGGTCATCAACATCGATGGCGGGCGGTTCTAGGCCGGCCTTATCGCTTCTGATTCTCTTGACAGCCGGTGCGTAACGGGTATCGTACAGGGTTGAAAAGCAGCCGGGCGGCGGAGCCGAAAGCCGCGCCGGAGGCCATCCCAGAGATGGGAAGGGACTGATGGCAAAGCCATACAAAATCTTGGTGGTCGATGACGAGCCGGACCTTGAACCGCTGATGTTGCAGCGCATGCGCCGCCACATCCGGGGTGGGCGCTACGAGTTCGTCTTCGCCGGAAACGGCGTCGAGGCTCTCGAAAAGTTGAACGCGGACGAGACCATCGACATGGTGCTCTCGGACATCAATATGCCCCAGATGGACGGGCTGACGCTGCTCGACCAGATACCGAACGTCAGTCCCGACATACGCGCCGTGATCATCTCGGCGTACGGCGACATGCAGAACATTCGCACCGCGATGAACCGCGGGGCCTTTGACTTCGTCACCAAGCCGGTCGACTTCGAAGACCTACAAGTCACCATCGACCGGACGCTGCGGCATCTCGACGAGTGGCGGGAGGCCGTCTCATCCCGCGACAAGCTCGTCGCGCTGGAGAACGAGCTCGATATCGCCAGCAAGATCCAGCAATCGATCCTCCCCGGGCAGTTCCCCACGGTCCAAGACTTCCAGATTTACGCCAACATGGAGCCGGCGCGGGAAGTGGGAGGCGATTTCTATGACGTGATCCGGCTGGAGTATGGCCGTATGGGCCTTGCCATCGCCGACGTGTCCGGCAAGGGCGTTCCCGCGGCCCTGTTCATGATGTCCAGCCGCACCCTGTTGAAGGGGACGGCGATCGGCGGCGGCAGCCCGGCCGAGGTCGTCGCGCAGGTGAACGATCTGCTCTATGAGCAGAACGAGGCCGCGATGTTCGTCACCGTGCTCTACGCGGTCTACGACCCCGAGACCTCGGAGTTGACCTACGCCTGCGCCGGACACGACCCGCCTCTTATCGTCCACCCCGACGGAAGCTCGACTTCGCTGCCCCTGACCGGCGGCTTGGCGCTCGGGGTCGTGCCCCAGTTCGACTTCGGTGAGAATACCGTTTCCGTCGCGCCGGGTGATACCGTAGTACTGTATACCGATGGCGTCACCGAGGCCATGAACGGCAAAGACGAGCAATTCGGCTTGGACCGCCTCCGCGAGACCTATGCGTCCCACCCCCCTGCCGACGTGAAGGATGCGATCTCCACGATTTTCGACGCCGTAGGCGACTTCGCGGGGGATACGCCGCAGTCCGACGACGTTACCTGCGTAGCCTTGCACCGAGGCGGGTCGGCAACGTGAGCGCGGAACTGTCCATGCAGGTCGAACCGCGCCGCGAGGAGCTGGAACGCATCCATGCGGCCGTCGAGGAATTGGCGGAGCGGGAGGAGTGGTCGCCCGGGCTGGTCTTTCGCGTGAACCTCATCCTTGAAGAGCTCGTGATCAACATCATGGACTACGGCGATGATGAGGGCCGTCATAGGATAGAGGTCACGGTAACTTCCGACGCTGACGAGGTGGTGATGGACCTCGTGGACTCGGGCAAACCGTTCGATCCGACCCACGACGCTCCGGAGCCGGACATCGGAGCCTCCCTGGACGAACGGCGCGTGGGCGGGCTTGGTGTGTACCTGACGCGGACGATGGTGAAGGAGATGCGCTACCGGCGCGAGGCGGAGCACAACCATCTGACGCTGGTCATGAGCCGGGAAGAATAGAACAATGAAGAGATCGCCCCGGCTGCCGGCCGTCCTTCCGGCCGCCTTGGCGATTGTCGCCACCGTTCTCTTGGCCGCTTGCTCCGGCGACGGTCCCACGGAGAATGGGACGCCGACGCCTCCGCCCGAAGCCATGACGGCGACTCCCACGACGACGTCCCCAGAGGGGACTCCCGGCGTCTTCGCCGACCGTATCCTCTTTGGCCAGTCCGCCGCCTTTAGCGGCCCCGCGCAGGAGCTCGGTCAGAATATGCGCTTGGGGATCGAGGCGGCGTTCCAAGAAGTGAACGACCAGGGCGGTGTCCACGGCCGCCGGCTGGAGCTCACCTCCTTGGACGATGGCTATGAACCTGAGGCGGCGGCCCTAAACTCTCGGCAGTTGATCGAGGGGGAAGGGGTCTTCGCCCTCATCGGCGCCGTGGGCACGCCGACGTCACGCTCCGCCGCCCCCGTCGCTCAGGAACGCGGCGTTCCCTACATCGGCCCATTCACCGGCGCCGCTTTTCTCCGGGACGCCGAGACGCTGAGCAGTGTGATCAACCTGCGGGCCTCCTACAACCAGGAAACCGAGGAGATGGTGGCCCGGCTCACCGAAGACTTGGGCATCACTCGCATCGGGGTCATGTACCAGGACGACTCCTTCGGACGGGCCGGCTATAACGGAGCCCAAGCCGCCCTCGAGCGCCGCGACATGGCCCCAGCCGCCATTGGGATCTATCAACGAAATACCACCTCGGTGAAGTCGGGCCTGCTCGACCTGCGTGGTAGGGATCCGGAGGCGGTCATCGTCGTAGGAGCCTATGAGCCGGTGGCGGCGTTGATCGCGTGGTCGAAGCAGATCGGCTTCGATCCGGTGTTCATCACCATTTCATTCGTCGGGAGCAATGCCCTGGCTAGGGAGTTGGGCCCTGATGGCGTGGGCGTCTTCGTCACCCAAGTCGTGCCCTCCCCGACGGACGTTTCCAACCCCACAACCGCGGCCTATCTGTCTGCCCTTTTCTCTTACAGGCCCGACGCCGTCCCAGGCTTCGTATCGTTCGAAGGTTATCTTGCCGGCCGTATGGCCATCGCCAGCCTCGAAGGCTGCGGCCGGGACGTGACCCGCACATGCCTTGCCGAGAGCCTGCGCAGCGCCGGTACGCTGGAATTGGACGGGTTCGAGCTTCGCTATGATGATGCCGGTGATAATCAGGGCTCGGACACCGTGTTCCTGACCGTCATCGGGGAAGATGGGCGTTATCGCGCGATCGATACGCTCAAGGATGCAGTGTCGTGAAGGAACGCCTGATACGCCTGCTCGAGATCCGCTACCGGATCTCAACGCAGTTGTACTTTGGCATCGGCGTGGCGGTCGCCCTGACGATCAGCGCGAGCTTGGTCGGCTGGTTCTCCTTCAACCAGGTGGGTGACGCCCAAAACCGGGTGAATGAAGGGAGCGTTCCCGAACTCGCGGCGGCGTTCGGCGTCGCGCAGTTCAGCGGCGAGTTGGTCAACGCCGCGCCGCGACTCTCCGCGGCCGAAACGCGGGAGAGTTTCTCCGTCGTGGTCTCCAGCATCGACGAGTCCCGTGACGCCTTCGAGCAAGAGGTGGCCGTCCTGGAGGGGAGCGAGGCCGAACGCTTCGGCCGCATTGGCGCCGATGCGGAAACGCTGTTCTCCAACATCGAGGCCATCAAGGAGGACCGGCTGGCCCTCTTCGATTTGGCCGAGCGCAAGGAAGTGCTGCGGAGCGAAATCGAGCGCGTCACCCTTCAGCTGAACAGCTACCTGGGTCCGGCCATCGACGACCAACTCTTCTACACCGTCACGGGGTACCGCGTGCTCGGGGAACCTCCCGCGCCGAGGTCGGAGCATTTCTCTCAGGAACAGGTCGAGCGTTACCGCCAACTCGCCGAGCTGCAGGTGGACGCCAACATCGCGACGCAGCTTCTCGCCGACGCCCTCAACCTCTCCGATGTCTCGCTGGTCGAGGCGCTGCGTGAACGCTTCGAATCCGCGGCCGGCCGGATCGAGCGCAATCTCGCGACGCAAAGCGCGGTTTCGCTGCCCAACGAGATCTTTCCGGTCTTCGTTAACCTGTCCAACTTGGGCGGCCAGGAGATCAGGATTCCGGAGCGCCGCCTCAACATCGTTGCCGGTCTCAACGAGGGCCAGGAGCAGCGGAACGGGTTCGACCTCGTCGCCCAAGAGCTCAGACTGCGGGACCGTCAGCAGGACCTGCTCGAGAACAACCGCGGCTTGGCGGTGACGCTCCTCAGCGAAATCAATGCATTGGTGGGCGCCGCCCAAGGCAGCGCCCAGGAAGCCACCGACGCCTCGACGCAGGCGATCTCGACAGGCCGGACGCTGCTGTTGGTGATTAGCGGAATCAGTATCGCCGGTGCGGTGCTGATTGTCTGGGTCCTTGTCGGCCGGGTCCTGCTTCGCCGACTGGAAATGCTGTCCGACTGGATGCGCCGTATGGCCGGCGGCGACTTGGAGGCCCGCGTCGAGATTGGCGGGCGCGACGAGGTCGCCGACATGGCGGCGGCGCTCGAAGTCTTCCGCCGCCACGCCCTGGAAGTGCAGCGCCTCAACCTCGTGGAGAAGCTGGCCGAAGACCTGCAGTCCAAGAACGATGAGCTCGAAGTCGTGCTCGCCGATCTCGAACGGGCGCAGGACCAGATCGTCGTGCGGGAGAAGCTGGCCGCGCTCGGTCAGCTCACCGCCGGCGTAGCCCACGAGATCAAGAACCCGCTCAACTTCGTGAAGAACTTCTCCGAGGTCTCCGAGGAGCTGATCAAGGAGCTCATCGAACTCGTCGATGACTTAGCCGACAGTCTCACCGAAGACCAACAGAGCTATCTCAAGGAAATCGCCCAAGACCTCACCGGGAACCTGGAGCGCATCCGCAACCACGGCGACCGCGCCAACCGCATCGTCCAGGACATGCTCATGATGGGCCGGGGCTCAGGCGGCTTCCAGGCCACCGACATCAACCGTCTGCTCGACGAACACGCGAGACTTGCCTACCACAGTGCGAGGGCGACGGACCCGGACTTCAACCTCGACTTGAAACAGGAGTTGGACGAAGAGTTGGGGGAGATCGAGGTCATTCCGCAAGACCTCGGCCGCGTCTTCTTGAACCTGGTCGGAAACGCATGCGACGCTACCGACGAGAAGCGGCGTGCCATCGAGTCGGGCGCCGGCGCGGAAGACGGCTACGAGACGGACGACGGAGGGCGCTACTTCCCGACGGTCTGGCTCACCACGAAGCGCGGCGAGGAGAACGTCGAGATTCGCATCCGGGACAACGGCAAGGGGATGCCCCCCGAAGTCATGGACAAGATCTTCAATCCGTTCTTCACCACGAAGCCCACCGACCGTGGCACGGGGCTCGGCCTCGCGATATCAAGCGACATCGTCCGCAAGCACGGTGGTGAAATCCGCGTCGAGTCCGAAGCCGGCCGCTACACCGAGATGCTCGTCGAGATACCGTTGACCCCACCCCCCGGCGCGGCCGAGGCGGCGGCGGGGGCGGCGGGGGTCCCGCAGGGAGCCTAGCCGCCCTGCACCGCGGCGTTGGTTAGCGCGACGGCTTCAGCCGAACACCCTGCGACGCTGTCGGAGCCCGTTGCGCAGTCGGCCCCGGGAACCTCACTCGTTATGCTCGGATGCTCCTGTGTCTGGGGCGTGTTCGGGCGCTTCGTCTTGGGTAGCGTCGTCGTGCCGTGGCGACTCGTCTTGCCGGGGATACTCCTCCGCAACCGGCTCCTCCCCTGCGGATGAAGGCTCATAGTGCTCGGGTGGCTCCGGGACCATCCGAATCCGGTCCCGCACAACGCAGAAGACCGTGATGGCCGCCATGGCCAGCCGCAAGGCAAACTCCAGCGCGATCAGCGCGATTAGGTAGTAGAGGATTCGCTCCCGGTGGTCATCGGCCTGTTTCAGGACCTCCAGCGAGTCGTTGATCTTGAAGAACGAGACGTCGATGAGGAAGATGGCCAAGACGGCAAACGGTAGAATCTTCGCCAAGTCCCGCGAAAGGTCTTCGTTGTAGTACGAGGCGACGCGGACCGCGCCGACGGTGGCCAGCGCCACGAGTAGTACGTCCGCGAAGTCCTTTTCTTTGGAGAGGAAGGCTAGGAGCACGGTGAGGACCGCGAACCAGAAGAAGGCAAAGAACGGAAAGAGGATGAGGTATTGCAGGACGTAGAAGACGAAGTGCAAGACGGTCCGCACGAACTTGAACCGCGACGCCTCGTATTTGGAAAAGTCCAACTTGAACATGTCCCGAGAGGCGAGGAAACGGTAGAACTTGAAGATGAAGATGGCGTAGACGGCCATCCCCACGATGTAGACCGCGAGAGGCCCAACTAGATCGAATGCGTCGTCGACGCTCAGCCCGTTGGGGAAAAGGTCATTGACTTCCATGGGCCCCGCCTTTCGTAGAACGCTTGGACCTGGACGCGGCTAGCCGATCGGCAAGGAGGAGGACGCGTCGGCGAGGTTCCGGACCTCGCCGGCCCCGATTGATCCGCGGCGTCGTACGGGGCGGACGCGTCTGCCTTTCGGCATCGTTCCACCGGAGTATAGCGGACGTTCCTACGCTGGACGACCGGTTAGCCGGCGCCGTCGACGCTCACCGTCACGATGTCGACGCCGTGGTACTTCTGGTGGCGTATTGAAGAGGCGTAGTGCCGCAGCAGCCGGAACGACACCTCGCGCTCGTCCGGTATGGGTGGCAGGTCGTTCAGGTAGGCGAGCCGGTCCTCTAGGTTCTCCCCCTCGACGGCCGTGACGAACTCCACCTCCGCGGAAGGGCCTTCTATGCGCGCGGAGATTGACAAGCGCCGCTCTGCTCCGGCCGTAACCTCATCGTCCTCCTGTAAGAGGATCGTCAGCGTTTCCTCGCCTGCCGATGTCAACCGGTCCGTCGCGGCGGCCTTCCATCCGGCTCTTGACGCGAACCTTTGGAGGAACGCGGTGATGCTCGGCAACGAATCGATGCTCAGAGCGACCTCCAAGCGCCTGCGGCGCGGGCCCGTCAGCTCCGTGAAGACCATCATGATGATCGCGACCAGCGCGCCCGCCGTCATCCCGTTCCCAAGCAACACCCCCAGGAACCCTTCTCCGAGGAGGTCGGGAAAGATCGCCTGGTTCTGGAAGCCCACGCCGACCCAGAACGCCACGCCCACGACGATGGCCTTGCGGTGGTCCACGCCGTCTTGGATGATGATCCGCATACCTTGGACGAAGAGCAGTCCTAAGAGAACGATCAGGTAGGCGGAGGCCACAGGGCCGGGGATGGCGATGAGCAGTGCCGAAATTTTTGGGAAGAACGCCACCGCCATGAAGATGACGCCGATCACGATGCCCACCCGCCGCGCGGCGACTCCCGTGACCTCGGCAAGCGAAATGCTGCTGGAATAGGTGGTGTTGGGCAGCGTGCCCAGGATGCCGGAGAGGAAATTGCCCACGCCGTCGGCGTTGAGCGCGCCCTGAACGACCCGGAAATCGGTCGCCCGCGGCTCGCGCCGGGAGACCCGCTGAATCGCGACACCGTCGCCGATGGTCTCGATGGCCCCCACGAGCGTGACCACCACAAAGGCCGGCAGCAGCGCCCAGAACTCCGCGTTCGGGGTCACGTCGAACCCCGGCCACGAGCCAAACGGTACGCCGACCCAAGACGCCTCCACTATCTGCTCTGTGTCGTACAGCCCGAAGAGGGCGGCAACGAAGCATCCCACCACGATGCCGATGAAGGGCGACCAGAGCCGCCATGTTGGCGGGCCTCGTAAGACAAGGGCACCGACGACCACCAAGGTGGCCAAGGCCGTCACCGGCGCGGCGGCCTGGGACGCATCGTCCGGCACGTCTATCAGCGTGTCGAAGATGATCGGTATGACCGTGGCCGTGATCAACATGATCACCGTGCCCGAGACGACGGGCGTGAAGATGCGGCGCAGCAGCGAGAGCCGCGCCGCCATCGCGAATTGGAACAGCGCGGATACGACGATGAGACTCGCCATCGTGGACGGGCCGCCCTCCACCAGCGCCGTGACGCAGACCGCGATGAATGCCCCGGACGTGCCCATGATGAGCACGTGCCCGGCCCCGATCCGCCCCACCTTCGCCGTCTGGAGAATGGTGGTCGCCCCGCTGACGATCAGCGCCGCGAAGATTGCCCACGACATGTAGCCCTCGGACTGGTCGGCAATCCGGAGGACGATGACGACCGTGAGCACCACCGGCGCCACGATGACCATGGCCGCCTGGACTCCGGCGCCAACGGCCACGGCGGCCGGAGGCTGGTCTTCCGGTTCGTAGCGGACGTTCTCGTGAGGCTGTGCCGCTGTCAACGATTAGACCTCACTCGTCGTGGTGCGAACTCCTGCTGATCGAGAGTGACCGGGTGCTCACTCCGGCGGCGCCGGACGAGGCACTTCGAATTCTCCGCTGCGGAGCCAGATAAGGGCCGGCAGATCTGGGCCGACGACCAGATAGCGGGTATCGGGCGCGACCTCCTCCCCTTCCGCGGTCAGGAAGCCCAACTCGATACGGCCGTCGGCCAGGCGCCGCGCTCGAACCTGTCCGATGGAACTTCCGTCCACCTCGACGTTACCGGTCACCAACCACTCGTCGACGGCGGCGTTGGGCGCTAGGAAGCGCATCTCGGGCAGGACCTGCTCGCCGCCGGAAAGCTCCACGCCGAGCTCGATACGGGCGTCGACGGCGCGCTGGGCAATGATGCGCAGCCGCAGCGGCGGCGCCGGCGGCGCCGGCGGAGCCGGTGGCGGCTCGGGCGCCAGCAGCGTGCGGAGCTCGGCGCTGCCCGCGATCGACAAGAGCTGCAGGAACCGGGAGTTCGCCGCATCGACGCCCCGCACCGCGCAGAGCGCCCCATCGTTCAACGGCCTGTAGAAGGGCACCACGGCGCGCAGCTCGGCGTCGAGGGCGAGCAGTGCGTCGGCATTCTGCACACTCGCGCCATTGAGGGCACTGCGCAACGGCCCAGCTCCATTGCACGAGACTTCCAGGTCGGAAACCATTGCCAGGACGTCGGAGTCCTCCCAGCCCATGTTGGCCTCTCGGGCCGCCTCAACGACCTCGCCGGCCCTCACCGCCGGCGCGATGATCCGCTCGGCGTAGGCGAGCTCGGACTGGAGCGTGAACGCCTCCGTGAACGACAGTGCCTCGCCGCCATCGATCTTCCCTTGGAGTGCTGTCCAAGAGGCGGCGATGGACGCGTACCGCGCCTCGGCCGTCTCGGCAATGCCGAGGATCATGGTTTCGACCGCGACCGGGCTGATCACTTCGCCCGCGGCCAAGGACTCGGCAAGGCCCGACGCGCCGGCGGCGTACTCGCCCGCGAACGCCTTGAGCAGCGTGCTCGACGATGGGTTCGCCACGTCGAACGCTTCCGCCTCGGCCGTCGTCGGCAACTCGGCGATTGCTTCCCGCTCGAAGACGCCGTCCAGCACCTGCGTGCGCACGCCGGCCGCGTAGATCGCCTTCGCCTGCACTGCGGCATCGACGTCCGCGTCCGGGTCGGCGACGGAGCTCACGGAGACGGTGACCTCCCCTCCGTCGTCGGCCTCGGCCGATACGGTGTAGTCGCTATCGTCGACCTTCACCGTGACCGGATCGAACGTCCAGCCGCTGAGCACCATTAGGTTGCGCCAGAGGCCGTGGAACGCAATTTCTTCGTCGTCATCGTCAAAGGCGATGATCGCGGTGAAGACCCACGAAGGGCCCGGTCTGCCGAAGGAGATCTCGAATGGGGTGACGTCGTCGTTCACCGTACTGGTCGCGCTCGCCGTCTCCTCGCCGGAGTGATAGGAAACCCCAGCCTCCCAGTCCGCTGCCGACGTGATGATCCCGTTCTTCCGCTCGAACACACGAGGCCCCACCACGTACGCAATGACCGTGCCGTCGGTGCTGGCTAGATCGCCGCCGCCGAGGTTGCCGATGCGGTAATGGACGGGGAAGGGCTCGCCGGCGACCACTTCGTCTGGCGTATGGGACGTCTCAACCTTGAGCTCGAAGCTGCCCTGCTCCGCCTCCTCGTCCACGAGATGGATCGTGAGGTCGAAGTCGGCCATCAGGGGTTGGAGATCGCGCTGCAGATATGTCGTCGCCTCGACTGCGTAGGTCCCCGCTGAAAGGAATCGCTCGATGCGCGCGTTGCGCCGTCCCCCACCGTCGTCGTTGGCCGATATCACACCCTGAGTGGGCGAGACCAGGGAAAGGACGGGATCGCCGTCTTCCGATATCAGGTCGATGAGGACGCGGCCGGCTTCCGGCAGGTTGAAGGAATACCCGTAGGCGGGGTGTTCCACGACGAAGCGCGAGCCGCACGTGTCGAGCGTCCACGAACCGGTTGCCGTCAGGTCGGTGCCGGATACAAGGTCGCCAAGATGCACCGGATCGCAGCCGGCGACGGGGCTGACGGAGAGCGTGAAGTCTGCCGCGCCGCGCCCGCGCCCGCCGAACGTGGTGGCTTCAACGAGATAGACGGCCGGTGTAAGGTCGCGTTCAACGCGCGCATTTAGGCGGGCGCCGCCGTCGTCGTTGTCGGCGATGCGATTGCCGTCCTCGTCTAGCAGGTAGAGGTAGGAGTCGGCCTCGCTGGACGCTAGGTCAATCCTGATCCGGCCGGCCTGGGTGATTCGAAGGCGGTACGTGTGGGCGTCGCTGCCCGCACGGAAGCGCGAGTCGCAGTCTTCCGTCGTCCAGCGTCCGGTTGCCTCCAACACGCCATCGGCGCTGAGGGTCCCCAGGTCGGTGACCGCGCAATCGGCCTCCTGCGCGGATACCGCCTCGGAGCCGCGCAGGGCCAGCATCGCTGCGATCAGTGCAGCGGCGACGCACGCAAATACGAACAGGCGGATGCCGAAGCCGGCTGGAAAAGCGGGCATTCTGGTGGTCATTCAGGACTCCTCAGGTGGAATGGCGCGGCCCGCCAACAGTAAGGTTTGGGGCGGGCGTGGTCAATACTGAGTCTCAATAAACCCGGTAACTGGACGGGTTGGACTCTCAGCTTCCAGCCCCGGCATTCGCGGGATTCTCGTACAGGCGTTGTGGGTTCTTCACCATCATCTCGTTGATCATGGCGTCAGGGACGCGGGCCTCGCGGAGCCGCGGGAGAAACTCGCGGAGCAGGTAGCTGTGCCGGTGCTCGCGGATCATGTCCATCATGTATGCCACGCGCTCATAGGGCGCGCCGATGATGCAGCACATGTGGTCCTGGGAAAGCAGCAGCCGGTCTGCGTAGCCGAGCGCGAGCAGGGCGCTGAGCATCGCCAGCCGGTTGTCGTCCGTCTGAATGTAGTTCATCCCTATTTGGTCGAAGCCCATGAAGCATCCCGTATCCAAGATGCGGCGCAGGTAGGGGAGGTCGGTCGATTGGCAGCAGTGGCCGATCATGAACTTGCCGGGCGAGAGGCCCTCGCCGATGAACATCTCGGCCTGCTCGACGCCCATTGTGCCGTGTGTGGTGTGCGTCACGATCGGCGTGTTCGTCTTCAGCGCCGCCCGCGCCGCTGCCCGGACCGCGCGACCCTCATTCTTGGTGATTGCCCCCTCGCCGGTGGCGACCTTGATGATCCCCGCCCTTATGCCGGTTGAGCCGATGCCTTGGGTCAGGTCGCTCACGTAGGTGTCGGCGATCTCGTCCGTCGTCCGCACCTTGAAGTAGGGGGGCATGGCGCGGAACTCGTGATCGACGCCCGTCGAGATGATGATCTGCATCCCCGAGGCGTCGGCCACCTCGGCGGAGAACTCCGGGTCGCGCCCCAGCCCCATGGGCAGCGGATCGACGACCGTGGCGACGCCGAGCTCGCGCAGCTCCTTCATGTTGTTCACCGCGTCGCGGACCGCGGCATCGCGGTCGTAGGTGTTGAAGGGGTCCATCTCGAAGCCGAGCAGGGCGACCTTGAGGTGCTCGTGGATGAGCGTGACGCCCAATTGACCGGAATCGATCGGGCCGAGGACGGTGTTGACCTGGACGGACATGGGCGCCTGCGGGCGTGGGAACGCGGCGCATTATAGCGCCGGAGCGGGGGCCGTTTGCCATACACCGAGGTCTCCGTATAAGCTATGCGGCGCCTTTCCTGTGGGCGGTGGGCTCCCGCGGGTCGGCGACCGTTACGCTGCGATTTGCACCGAAGAGGACTGCGTATGCCTTCTGACGACCTCACGGTCATCGACAACCGGACCGGCCGGGAGTACACGATCCCCGTCACCGACGGCTCGGTCCGGGCGATCGACCTCCGGCAGATCAAGGTGGCGGAAGACGACTTCGGGCTCCTGAGCTTCGATCCCGCATTCGAGAACACGGCCTCATGCCGTAGCGCGATCACCTTCATCGACGGTGACAAGGGCATCCTCGAGTACCGCGGCTACCCCATAGAAGAGCTCGCGGAGAAGAGCAGCTTCCTCGAAGTCGCCTACCTGCTGATCTACGGCGAGCTTCCTAACGAGGCCGAGTTGGAGCAGTGGACGACCGACATCACCCTGCACACGCTGGTGCATGAGAACATCCGCAAGACCATGGACGGCTTCCACTACGATGCCCACCCCATGGGGATGTTATTGAGCGCGATCGCCGCCCTCTCCGCCTTCTACCCCGACGCGAAGGACATCCAAGACGAGGAGTCGCGGACGCTTCAGATGCACCGGGCAATCGGCAAGATGCCGACCCTCGCCGCCTTCGCCTACCGGCACCGCCTAGGCCTCTACTACTCCTATCCCGACAACAACCTCTCCTACACCGGCAACTTCCTGAACATGCTCTTCAGGATGGGAGAGCCGACGTACACGCCCGACCCCGTGCTGGAGCGAGCCCTCGACATCCTCTTCATCCTCCATGCCGATCACGAGCAGAACTGCAGCACCAACGCCATGCGCTCCATCGGAAGCTCGAACGTCGACCCCTATTCGGCGCTGGCGGGGTCGATCGCGGCCCTGTACGGGCCGCTCCACGGCGGCGCCAACGAGGCCGCGCTGCGGATGCTCGAACGCATCGGCTCGAAGGACAAGGTCTACGACTTCATCAAGGGCGTGAAGGCCGGCGAAGAGCGGCTCATGGGCTTTGGCCACCGCGTCTACAAGAACTACGACCCGCGCGCCAAGATCATCCGTGAGACGGCGGAGCAGGTCTTTGAGATCACCGGCCGCAACCCCCTCATCGAGGTTGCCATCGAGCTCGAGCGCGTCGCCCTGCAGGACGACTACTTCGCCAAGCGCCGCCTCTATCCCAACGTCGACTTCTACTCCGGCATCATCTACCAGGCGATGGGCTTCCACGTGGACATGTACCCCGTCCTCTTTGCGATCCCACGCACCGTCGGCTGGATGGCCCAGTGGAACGAAATGATCGCCGACTCATCCACGAGGATCGCGCGGCCGCGCCAGCTCTACTCCGGGGCGGCGACGCGCTCCTACGTCCCCGTCGGCGAACGCAACGGCGCCTAGCCCACCGCCCGGCATTCGGCTTCTCCCTGCGAGAGGGCCCGCGCGGCCCGCCGTACCCCTAGTACGGGACGTCCAGCGGGGCCTTTTCCGACGCTAGGTGCTCGTGGACTGCTCCGTCGGAAGGGGTGGGCTCCGACTCGCCCCGTTCGGCCGTCAGCCGGATCGTTGCCGTCACGCCGCTGCCGTCGGGGCTTTCGAGTGAGATTGAGCCGCGGTGGGCCTCCACGAGCGCCTTCGCGATCGATAGTCCCAGCCCTGAGCCGCCGGGCTCCCGGCGCGCGGCGTCAACCCGGTAGAACCGGTCGAAGACGTGGGGCAGATGCTCCGCCTGGATGCCCAGCCCGGTGTCGGACACGGCGATAGTCGCCGTGTTGTCCTCGAACTCGAGCCGCAGGTCGATGCGGCCGCCGGGCGGCGTGTATTTCAGCGCGTTGTCCATCAGGGCCAGCAGCACTTGCCGTAGCCTCTCCCGGTCTCCCTGCGCGGTCACTCCGAAGGGCGGCTCGGCGCATTCCAGCGTGAGTTCGCGCATCACGGCGAGGGGCTGCGTGTCGTTGCACACCTGGCGGACGAGGTCGCAGAGGTCCACGGCCTCCTCTCGCAAGGCCAGCCGGCCGCCGTCCGATTGCTCCAGCGTCAGGAGCGAGGTGACCATGTCGCTCAGGTACCCCGCCTCGTCGATGATGCCCTCGACGAGGTGCGCGTTCTCCTCGATGGTCTGGCCCCGGTGACGACGGATCAGCTCCGCGTTGCCGCGGATCAGCGTGAGCGGGG
Organism: Dehalococcoidia bacterium; assembly: GCA_034421515.1. Lineage (GTDB taxonomy): Bacteria > Chloroflexota > Dehalococcoidia > SHYB01 > SHYB01 > DAOUKH01. The sequence continues at coordinate 18,747 of DAOUKH010000057.1, read as the reverse complement.
TGCGGAGCTCGTGCGAGGCGTCGGCGACGAAGCGCCGCTGACGCTCGAACGCCCGTCGCGTGGGCACGAGCGCCCGATTCGCGAGGAACCAGCCGCCGACGAGGGCCAGGGCCAAGGCGCCGAATTCCGACCCGGCGAGGATCCAGGCCAGCTCGGCGAGCGCCCGCTGCTGCGACTCGATGGACTGGCCCACCTGGAGGACCCCGAGCGGCGTGCCACTGGGCGTTACCACCGCCACGGAGAGGAGCCGCACGGTCTGGTCGTTGATCTCGACGTTGCTGTAGTACTCCTCCCCGGCCAACGCCCGAAGAACGCCCTCGGGATCGGGCGATGAATCCACTGCCAGACGCTGCGGGTTCTGCGCCAGTTCTCCCGACGTGTCGACACTCAAGTAGAAGACGTCGCTCGGGTAGCCGTGCTGCGGCAGGGTCATCGGAAAGCCGGGGGTCGCCGAGAAGTCCCGAAGCGCGTGGGCGGCCCCCTCCCGCAGGATGGCGTTGACCTCGCCATCGAGGGTGCGGGCCGTCATGTAGTAGATGCCCGTTCCCAAACCCACGAGCAGCGCGAAGAAGACGACGAAGTTCCAGGCCAGCAGCCGAAGACGTATGACGTTGAACATCGCGGCCCCCGCCGGCTAGGCGGCTTCCTTCAGGACGTAGCCCACGCCGCGCACGGTGCGAATGAGGCCCTTGCCGCCGCCCGCCGCGAGCTTGTTCCGCAAATAGTGTATGTACAAATCCACCACGCTGAGTGTTACGTCGGAAGCGAGCCCCCAGACTCTATCGGCGATTCGCTCCCGGCTCTGCACCGCGCCCGCGTTTCGCATCAGGTGTTCGAGGAGGGCGAATTCCTTCGGCGTTAGATCGATCGAAGCTCCGTCGAAAACGACCTCCCGCGATTGGAGGTCGAGGGTCAGCCCAGCGGCCTCGATCCTGGTCGGATCGCGGGGGTCGATCTTGCGGCGGCTCAACGCGCGGATGCGCGCGAAAAGCTCTTCCAGCGCGAAGGGCTTGACGAGGTAGTCGTCGGCGCCGGCGTCGAGGCCCTCGACGCGGTCGGCGATCTCGCCGCGGGCGGTCAGCATCAAGATAGGAGTGTCGACCTTCTCGTTCCGAAGGGCGCGGGCCACCTCCAGCCCGGGCATCTTGGGCAGCATGAGGTCGAGGATGATGACGTCGTAGGCGCCGCCTCCCGCGAGGTCGTAGCCTTCCTCGCCGTCGCCGGCGATCTCGGCCACGTGCCCCTCTTCGTTCAGCGCCTGGGCGATCATGTTCGCCAGACGCGGCTCGTCCTCTACCACGAGAATGTGCATCCTAAGAGGAGGATACACGAACCGCCCGCGGCCGCTCTAACGTATTTCTAAGCGCCCGAGGGGTACGATGCCGCCAGGGCCACGAGCCGGAAGCGGCGGTCTATACTTGCGATAGCAGCCCGGCGGGCCGCGCGAGCAACACGGCATGGACTACGACGACCGAGACGAACGAGCCTACGACGGGGATCCCGACGGCCCCGCTTCCGGCCCATTCCCCTCCGCGGAGACGCCCGAGCAGCAGTACGCCCAGCCCCGCTGGGCCGAGGCCCGCGCCGGCTCCGAAGTCCCCCGGCAAACGAGGCGGTCCGGCCGTTGGGTGTTTGCCGGAGCCGTCGCCTTGGTCGCGCTTGCCGTAGGCATCGCCGCGGGCGCCGTCCTTCCCGAGCGCGGCGACAACGCCTTCTCGCTCCCTGCCTCGGCCAAGATCGAAGCCTTCGACGAAGAAGTCGTCCAATCGGTTTACCAGCAGTCGGTGCCCGCGGTGGCGCAGGTCGAGGTGTCGCAGCGCAGCGACGACATCTTCCCCTTCTTCCAACGCGAGCAGGGCTCGGCTTTCCTGATCGACGACGAGGGGCGCTTCATCACCAACAGCCACGTGGTGACCGGGGTGACGTCCGTGACAGTGATCCTCGATGACGGCTCGCGGCTGCGCGGCGAGGTGAGCGGCATGAACCTCTCCAACGACCTCGCCATCGTCCGCGTCGACCCCACCCGCCTTCGGAACGTCGAGCCGCTGCGGCTCGGCGACTCCGACCTCGTCGAGCCTGGCCAGCTTGCCATCGCCATCGGCAGCCCCTACGGGCTGCAGAGCTCGGTCACCGTCGGCGTCATCAGCGGCGTAGACCGCACCCTGCCCTCGGATATTCACCATCGCATCGACGGCATGATCCAGACCGACGCGGCGATCTTCCCGGGCAGCTCGGGCGGTCCGCTCTTGAATTCCCGCGGCGAGGTTATCGGCGTCAACACCGCCGTGGCGGAGAGCGGCGGCGAGACCATCGCCTTCGCGGTGCCTAGCAACAGCGTCGCGGAGCTGCTGGAGCGGATGGCCGGCGGCATCGAGACGCGGCGCGCGTGGCTCGGCGTTACCTTGGTCACCCTCAACGAGGAGGCGGCGGGCGACCTCGGCGTGGATGTCGACGCCGGCGTCTACCTCACCGACGTGGTCGAAGACAGCCCCGCCGCACTCGGCGGCCTGCGCGCCGGCGACGTCATCGTCGCCGTGGGCGGCGACGCGGTCGCCCGGTCGGCCGACCTGGTAGACGTCCTGCAGGACAAGCGTCCCGGCGACGCGGTCACCGTCAAGGTCCACCGCGATGGGAACGAAACGTCCGTCACCGTGACCCTCGGCGCCTGGCCCGACAGCCTGTCCTAAAACACTCCGCGCCTATGTTGGCCGACTCCCACACCCACCTCGACCTCTTCACGGACGACGAACTCGACGCGATGATCCCCCGCGCCGAGGCCGCCGGCGTCGCCATGATCGTCTGCGTCGGCTCGACGATCGAGTCGTCCCGCCGCGCCGTCGAGCTTGCCCGCCGCTTCGACTCGGTGTACGCCGGCGTCGGCATGCACCCCATGGACCTCAAGGCGCCTTTCACCGACGACGACTACGGCAGCCTGAAGGCGCTGGCGGAGTCTTCGGACGAGGTGGTCTGTGTCAGCGAGACGGGCCTCGACTTCCTCGACACCTCGCCCGACCGCGACTGGCAGATCGAGGCGCTCCGCGGGCACGTCCGCCTCGCTAAAGAGCTTGGCAAACCCCTCGACTTCCACGCCCGGGAGGCCTACGACGACATCCTGCCCTTGCTGAAACGGGAAGGCGCGGAGGAGACGGGCGCCATCTGGCACTACTTCCTCGGCGACGCCGGCAAGGCCGCCGAGGCCATCGACCTCGGCTTCTTCATCTCCCTGGCCAAGCCGCTCCTGCTGCGCCCCGAGCTTGCCGAGGCGGCCAAGGACATCCCCCTCGACCGTATCGTACTCGAGACCGACTCTTACCCGCAGCCGTGGAAGAAGAACCCGGCGCGCCGCACCGAGCCGTCGCACCTGCCGCTCGTCGCGGAGAGGCTGGCCGAGATCAAGGGCGTCCCCGTCACCGAGATCGAGGCCGCGACCACGGCCAACCTGAAGCGAGCCCTGCGGTTAGACTGACCGCCCTAGCCCGCGCCGGGCTGTTCCGCCTCCAGCGGCGTGTCGTCGAGGTTGGCCCACTCGCCCATCGACGCGTCGTAGACCGCGACCTCCTCGTAGCCGAGGAGCCGCAGGACGAACGCTCCGTGCGCCGCACGGATGCCCGCCTGTCAGTAGGTGATCACGTCCTTGTTCGGCGTGACCCCGGCCGACCACAGCAACTCCCGAAGCTCGGAGGCCGGCTTCAGCACCTTGGTCACCGGGTCGGCCAGGAAGTTCAGCCATTCCATGTGGACGGCGTTGGGGAGCCGCCCCGCGCGCTTGTTGCCGCGATGGTTGCGGCCCTCCCACTCGGCGTCGCTGCGCACGTCGAGCAGCACGACCTCATCGTCGTCCTCGTCTTCGATAACGTCGCGCACCTCGTCGAGCAGGGCGATGTGTTCGTCGCGGACGCGCGGCGTGAACGTCGCCGGAGGATAGGACGGCGTCTCCATCGACACCGCCCGCTTCTCCGCGATCCATTTGTTGATGCCGCCGTCGAGCACCTTGCACTGGGCATGGCCGTAATAGGCCAACATCCACCAGAGGCGCGCCGCGGTGTGGCCGCCCTCCGAGTCGTAGGCCACCACCAGCGTGTCGGATCCGATGCCGAGGCTGCCCAGAAGCTCCGCCGCCTGCTCCGGCTGCATGACGTGGAGCCGGTCGTCGGGGTCCTTGACGTAGCCCGCCCTGTTGCCCCGGCCGATGCTCACCGCGCCGGGAATGTGGGCGCGCTCGTAGGCCTCGCGGGGGCCCATGTCCACGATCCGGATGTCGGGCCGGTTCAGCCGCTCGGCGAGCCACTGCGTCTCGGCGAGCATCTGCGGGTTGACGTAGCCGCGGTCGTCGGGCACGAGGGCGCTCCTGGATATAATGGGCCGCGTATCTGCGGCGCGCCCATTCTACACGCCCGCGGCCATCGAGCGCCCCGCCCGCGGCAGGGACGTTGCCGCGCCTCAACGGAAGGAAGACGCCATGCCCGGACCTCTGGAAGGGATCATCGTCCTCGACCTCGCCCGCGTCCTCGCCGGTCCCTTCTGCACCATGACGCTCGGCGACCTCGGGGCCGAGGTGATCAAGATCGAGCACCCCAACGGCGGCGATCCGGCGCGCGGCACCGGCCCCTTCGTCGAGGACTACAGCTCCTACTTCCTGAGTATCAACCGCGGGAAGCGGAGCGTCACGCTCGATCTGCACACCGGCCAGGGTGTCGAGCTCCTGCGGCGGCTCGCCGAAAAGGCCGACGTCCTCGTTGAGAACTTCAGGCCCGGCACCATGGACCGCTTCGGCTTGGGCCCCGACGACCTGCTGCGGCGGGCGCCGCACCTCGTGTACTGCTCCATCTCCGGCTTCGGGCAGACGGGCCCCTACGCCAACCTTCCCGCCCTCGACATCATCGTCCAGGGCATGGGCGGCATCATGAGCATCACCGGCGAGCCCGGCGGGCCCCCCATCCGGCCCGGCGCCTCCATCGGCGACATCGCCGGCGGGCTCTACGGCGCCGTGGGGGTGCTCTCCGCCTTGGTCGAGCGCGCCGTCAGCGGCAAGGGCCAGCATGTTGACATAAGCATGATGGACTGCCAGCTCGCCATACAGGAGAACGCCCTCTCCCGCTTCTTCGCAACCGGCGAGGTCCCGGGCCCCATCGGCACCCGGCATCCCGTCGCCACCCCCTTCCAGGCATTCGAGGCGGCCGACGGCTGGGTCGTCGTCGCCGTCTTCGGCGGGCTCAACGACCGGTGGCCCCTCTTTTGTGCCGTCATCGACCGCGTCGACCTCATCGATGAACCTGACTACGAAAACGGCTGGAAACGCACCCAGCACTACGATCGCCTCGAACCTGTCCTCAACGAGGCGCTGCGCGCCCGCACCGTCGACGACTGGATCGCCCGCTTCCGCGAGGTCGGCATCCCCTGCGGGCCGATCAACCGTATCGACCAGGTCGCCGCCGACCCCCAAGTCGCCGCCCGCGAGATGATCGTCGAGGCCGAAGGCCCCGGCGGCGAGAAGCTGAAGGTCGTCGCCAGTCCGGTCAAGCTCAGCCGCAGCGCCCTGCCCACCCCCACGACCTCGCCTGGGCTCGGCGACGACACCACGGAGGTGCTCGGTGGCTTGCTCGGCGTCGAAGAAGCCGAAATCGAGGCCCTCCGCGGCGAGGGCGTAGTCTAGCGTCTCCCAATGAAGGAGGGCCTCCAGATGGAGGCCCTTTGAAGTCTCGGACGGGTCGTCCTAGAGCTGGAAAGAGTCCACTAGATCTGCCGGGGTGCGCTCTTTGCCCTTGGCCGCGTGGCTCTTCACCTGCTCGTGGAACGGTACCGAGTCGGACCGCTCGTACAGGACGCCGAGCGGGACGCCGTCGGCGCGCGTGAGCGCCCGGGCCTGTTCGATGTCGCTGGGGTCGTGGTCGTCGCCGATGTCCCACGTCAAGGGGCTGATGCCCTTGCGGGGGTTCCCGCGCAACACCTCATGGGTGTCGTTGTACGTCGTGCACGGCGACTGCACGTGCACCATGGAGAAACCCCGGTGCTCCATGCCGCGCGTGATCAGTCCGGCCAGGTCTTTGACCTTGCTGGAGTACGAGTTGGCAACGTAGGAGACCCCGAGCGTCAGATAGTAGTCCAGCGGGTCCATCTTGGTTTCCACTTTGCCGAAGGGCGTGGTCGACGTTACCGCCTCGAAGTCGGTCGTCGGCGAGCTCTGCCCCTTGGTCAGGCCGTAGACGCCGTTGTCCATGATCACGGCGGTGACATCCAGGTTTCGGGCCGCCTGCGGCCCGATGTGCTCGGCGCCGATGCTCAGAAAGTCGCCGTCGCCCGCGACGATCACAACGTTAAGCTCCGGCCGCCCCATCTTGATCCCCATCGCGATGGGGAGCGTCCGCCCGTGGACGCCGTGAATCCCGAAGGGGTACTGGTCGGCTTCGAGCAGATGGACCATGTTGCCTGAGCAGCCGATCCCAGCGACGACGACCGTCCGCTCCGCCGGCTCTTCGGTCTTGATGAGCCAGTCTCGAAGGCCGAACTCAAGGGCGCGCCGGACGCCGAAGTCCCCGCAGCCGGGGCACCACTCGAAGTCGTATTCGGGGTTTCGCTTGCTCATACGGTCACGCCTTCTTTCTTACCCGATTCCAGACGCGCTTTGATTCTGGCGGCGAGGTTCTGACGCCGGAACGGCAGCCCCGTGTACTGAGTGATGGACTCGGCGCGCACGCCCAGCCCCCGCAGCACGGAGGAGAACTGGCCGAGGTAGTTCAGTTCGGGGACGATCACCAGATCCTTGCTCCGGAGGTCGTCGAGGAGCGCCGGCGGGAGTGGGTTGAGGTACATGGTATAGCGCCAGCCGACGTTGACGCCCTGGCCCTGCAGCGCTTCGTACGCCTCGCGCGTCGAGCCCTTCGACCCGCCCCACGGCATGATGACGATGGATGCGTCGTCGTTCTCCGACTCGTACGTCCCGTCTTCCAGGAGCTTCAGCTTCGCGAACCGGCGCTCCGTCATCTCGACGTGGCGGCTCGGCATGTGCGTGGTGTCGCCCATTGGGTCGTGCTCGCTGGCGTTGGCCACGTAGGCGCCGGGCCCGCCGGGCAAGGGCATGTCGCTCACGCTCGCCCCGTCATACCGTAGATAACCGTTCTGTCCCTTGTAGACGCGGCGCGTTTCGACTTCGACCTTGCTCAGGTCGGGCTTGGGAATGTTCTGCCGCCGCTCGGCCAGCATCATCTCCGACAGCAGGACGACGGGCCCCTGGTAGCGCTCGGCCCAGTTGACCGCGCTGACCGCTGCGTAGAAGCACTCCTCCACGGAGCCTGGCGCGATGACCGGGATGCGCACGTCGCCGTGCGAGGGATTCAGGGCGGCCAGCAGGTCGGACTGCTCAGTCTTCGTCGGGAGCCCCGTCGCCGGCCCGCCGCGCTGCACGTCGACTACGACGATAGGAATCTCCGCCATCCACGCCAGACCCATCCCCTCGCTCATCAGCGAGAAGCCCGGCCCGGCCGTCGACGTCATCGCCTTCTTGCCCGAATACCCCGCGCCGACGATGGCGTTAATCGACTCGATCTCAGAGCTCGCCTGGTAGACGAACTTACCCTCGCCGACCAGGTTCTGCTCCATAAAGACAAGGATTGTCGTGGCCGGCGAGATGGGGTAGCCGACGAAGACGTCGAGCCCCGCGGCGACGGCGCCCAGGGAGATCGCATCGTTCCCGCGGACGTTGATCTGCGGCACATCGTTGGGCGTTGGGGGCGCAAGCTCGCCGAGGGAGAAGGTGGACTTCGCCGCCTCGTCGCGGCCCAGGCCCAGCGCCTGGATGTTCGAGCTGATGATCTGCTCGTCGTCGTCGCGGCCGCGGCTGAAGCGCGCCTTCACGAAGTCGCTGAGATAGCTCTCGGGCCAGCTCACCAAGTGCGCGAGCGCGCCGAGCACCACCATGTTGGCGGCGCGCAGGTTGCCCGTCGAGCGGCCAAGCTCGTCGAACGGGATGCCGAGCACCGAGGGGTCGTCGTCGATGGAGAAGGCCGCGGAGTCGTAGACGACGACGCCGCCGTCGCGGACCTCGCCGCGGTGCGTCTCATAAGCATTCTCATTAAAGGCCACCAGCACGTCGAGTTGATCGCCGGAGGTGAGCACCTGGTCGGTCGAGATCCGGGCCTGGGCCCAGGTCGGGCCGCCGACGATTTGGGACGGAAAGGTGACGAAGGTCATCGTGAAGTAACCGACCTGGGAGGCGGCCTGCGCCAGGGCCTCCGCGGCGGTGACCATTCCCTGTCCGCCCTCTCCGGCGAAACGCACGACGAAATCTCGCTGCTGTTCCATGGCCTCTCTCTTCAGAAGGGTTTGTCGGATTGCGGGGCGCCCTCGGACATGCGCGGGCGTTCGCGTTCTTGGCTATTGGGGCGCGCGGGGCCGGAAACGGCTGGCTCTGGCATGGGGGTTATGGGCGTTTGTGCCGCGGTTCACAAGCCGGATTTACGGCCATAAAAAAAGGCCCCTCGGGGACCTGCGTCTGGCCAGACCTTATGCGCTTGACGGCTCCACGGGGGCATTTCCGCCAGCAAGCCCGAAGGCTCACGTCAACTAACGCCGAACAGTATACCACATGTTATGGCATTTCGTACCCGGCCTTCACCCTTGGCGCCTTGGGCCCCTACGAGGCGCCCAGCGGCACGTTCCACGTCTCGGCGATGGCGTCCGACGTCGTGAGGAAGCCCAGATTCCGCAGGCAGTACCGGATCGCCTGCTCGGCGTACTCCGGCGGGTCGCCCGCCATGCAGTCGGTCGGGAACATCGCGACGTAGCCGCGGTTCACCGCTTCGATGGCCGAACCCGTGATGTTCACGTTCACCGAGACGCCGCAGAAGATCACCGTCTTGATCCCCGTGTTGCGCAGGTAGTTGTCGAGCCCGCTTTGGTAGAACGACGTCATGCCGTGCCCGCGGCAGACCTCAATGTCCCCTTCCTTCGGCGTGAGCTCGTCGACGATCCGCGCCGCCTCCGAGCCCCGGCTCATCCCCGTCCCCTTGTCGATGTTCTTCACCCTGGCGATCCGGATGCGCAGCGGCGTGTTATCTGCCGTACCCCACCCGTCCGAGTCGTTCGCGACCGTGCAGTGGTAGACCTTCACGCCCGCCGCCCGCGCCGCATCGAGGAAGCGGGCGATGTTGTCGAGCTTCCCGCTGTCGCGGATGGACCGCACCAACCCCTCCAGCGCCGCTCCCTCCCCGATCACGCCGTTCTGGCACTCGCTCACGAGCACGGCGGTGGTCGAAGGCTCCAGGAACTGTTTCAGGTCGAAGGGCATGGCGGGCCTCCCGCGTCACGGAATGCTCGGAATCTAGAAGCGCCACCGCTCGCTGTCAAGGCTTCACGGTTGCCACCACGGCCCCCGCGAAACATCGTTGACAAACATAGGGGCCGCCTATACCCTTCGACAGCACTTGCGCCTGAACAGGAGCGGCGGCCGCTCCCCATCCGGCGCGAGCGCCACCGACTTCAAGAATCGCAGGCTAGGCGGACGACCCGCTCTCTTCCGAAGGGAGACTATGCGCCAATACGCCGCTCGACGGGTGATCATCATGATCCCCGTCTTGATTCTTGTGACGTTGATCGCCGCGGGTCTTCTTCGCCTCGCCCCAGGCGACGCGGTCATCCAGTCGGCGGCCGAGGCTAACGCAACCCTGACCCAAGAGGAGTTGGAGGCGATCCGCGCCGAGCTCGGCCTCGACCGACCCTTCCACTGTCAGTACTTCGACTGGATTGGCATCAAAATCCCCGGTTGTGATGCGGAGTGGGGGGGTATCATCACGGGCGACCTGGGCCAATCGCTCACCCCGGGGCGCATTGAGGTGTCTGATATCCTTTTGAAGGCGGTGCCGGTCAGCGTCGAACTGGGGGCTATCGCGCTAGTCATCTCGCTGTTGGTCGCGTTGCCCATCGGGGTCTGGTCGGCCATCCGGCAGGACAGCCTCAGCGACTATCTAGGCCGCCTCTTCTCCATCGGCGGCCTTTCGATCCCCGACTTCATCATCGGCTCCATGGTGATCCTCTTTGGCGCCATCTGGCTCAATTGGACGCCGCCCCTCACCTATTCGGGGTTCTTCGAGGCCCCCGGCGAGAACCTCAAGATCATGATGACGCCGGCGCTCATCGTCGGCGTCCGCCTCTCCTCCATCACGATGCGGATGCTGCGCTCGACAATGCTCGAGGTTTTGCGGCAGGACTACGTGCGCACCGCGTGGGCCAAGGGACTTCGTGAGCGGTCGGTGATCGTCCGCCACGTCCTCAAGAACGCCTTCATCCCCGTGATCACCGTCGTCGGCAGCCAGATGGGCTTCCTCTTCGGCGGCATCGTGATCATCGAGACTATCTTCAATCTGCCCGGACTCGGCCGAGCACTGATCCAAGCGATCAACGGGCGGGACCTGCCGATGGTGCAATCGGGGGTGCTCATCATCTCCGTCTTCGTCGTCGTCATCAATCTACTCGTCGACCTCTCCTATGGATGGTTCGACCCGCGCATCAGGTATGAATAGCCCGTGATCGACCGCGAAGAACAAGAAGAACAACCGATAACGCCCGGGTACCTCATCGTGCACTCCATTGGCGTTTTGGTTGCCGGCCTCGGTTGGTACTGGCGCTTCCTTAGGAACAAGCCGCTGGGCGGGATCTCAGCCCTCATCATTCTCGCCCTGATCATCATCGCGATCTTCGGCCCGCTCCTCATCGCTCCCTACGACCCGGACCAGCTCTTCCCCATCAAGGACCCACCCGCCCCGCAGATACAGGCGCCGAAGATTGCCTCGGCGTCCGTAACGTTGCAGTCGTTCACCACGGTTGACTTCTGCAAGGCGAACGCGGGAGCGTGCATCGAGCGCGACGGCGAGGTGCGGTTCTTCGAGGTCAGGAGGCGGAACCTCGCCACGAAGGAGTTCTGCGATGCGTTACCGGGGTCGTGCCTGATTGAAGAGTTTCCCGGCGGCGACATCCAGTACTCCGTGGCCAGCAACACGACCACGCTGGAGTTTTGCAGCGCGAATCCGGGGCAATGCGTCACCTTCACCGAAGAGGAGTGCGCGGAGGAAGGCGAGTTCTGCTACATCGCGTCCGACGGCGCCCGCTACGAGCTCGTCGAAGTCAAGACGGAGGCCAACGAATCGCCCAACCTCAACCATTGGCTGGGCACCGACAATCTCGGCCGCTCCGTCCTGTCCCGCGCCATCTACGGCGCGCGCATCTCGCTCTACGTCGGCATCCTTGCGGTGGCGATCTCGACGGGCACCGGCACGGTGATCGGCCTCGTCACCGGCTTCTTCGAAGGCTTCCTCGACTTCGTCGTCCAGCGCTTCATCGACGCCCTCCAGGCTTTCCCGGCCCTCATCCTGGCCCTGGGCATCATCGCGATCAAGGGGCCCAGCATCCAAAATGCCCTCTTTGTCATAGCGGTGGTGCTGATACCGACGACGGCGCGCGTCGTGCGCGGCACCGTGCTCTCGCTCAAGCAGAACCCCTACGTGGAGGCGAGCCGGGCCCTCGGCGCGTCCAACTACCGCGTCATGTTCCGCCACATCCTGCCCAACGCCATGGCGCCGGTGATCGTGCAGGCATCGATCCTGCTCGGCGCGACGATCATCTTCGAGGCCTCACTGAGCTTCCTCGGCGCCGGCGCCAAGCCCACCGACCCCTCCTGGGGCGCGATGATCAGCGGCAACGCGGGCTCGGGCGTCAACGCGATTCACGACTACGAACAGTTCCCCTGGCTGGCCATTACCCCCGCCATCCTGATCAGCCTTTCCGTCCTCTCCTTCAACCTGCTGGGCGACGCGGTGCGGGACGTGCTCGATCCCAGGCTCAGAGGCGGTGGAGGAAGACTCCGCTAGCTCGTCCCTCAGGGCGAGTGCATCCCCACGAGGAGGCCGACGCACCATGGAAACCAGCGGCATGAAAGAGTTCTTCATCGTGGCCTTTGGCTTCATCGCGCTCTGCCTCCTTATCACACTTCCGCTCGAGTACGCGCTCACCGGCAGGATATGGCTCGGGAGCTAAACGGCATCGAAACACGAACGACCGGCCCGCTGCGCGATAGGCTACACGGGGTCCGCTAAGGGAGGATTGGGATGGAACAAGCCATTTGGGGCCTGGTATTCCTGGCTTGGTCGCTCGGCGCCCTCTTTATCTTTATCGCATTCGGCGCCGGGTGGGCGGTCGTCGAGCTCACCGTCGGCACCGCGCTCATGTACGTCGGAGGCTTTCTCCTAGCCGACCGGACGTAGACCCTTCAGAAACCTCTCCCCCTCTGGGGGAGACTGAGAGAGGGCGCGCGCCGCTAGGCGCGCGAGCGCCCGCAGGGCGCTGCTCCCCTACCCCGCAAGCGCCTCGCGCAGCGCCGCGCCCAGATCGGCCACGGCCACGGAAGCCATGTCGACCTGCCCGGTGAAGCCGAAGAAGCCGTGCACCATCCCGTCGTAGCAGACGTAGCGCGTCGGCACGCCGGCCCGCTCCAACATCCCTGAGTAGGTCGCACCCTCGTCCCGTAGGGGGTCGTACTCGGCGGTGAGCACGTAGGCGGGCGGGAGCCCCGACACGTCCTTCGACTGCACCGGCGCGGCGTAAGGGTCGGAGGCCGTCTCCTCGCGGTCGAGATAGTCCCGCCAGTTGCTCACCATCATGCGCCGCGTCAGCAGGTAGCCGTTGGCGTTCTCTTCGTACGACTTCGTCTTGAAGTCGCGGTCGAGCACGGGGTAGATGAGCGCCTGATAGGCGATGGCAGGCCCACCTCGGTCGCGGGCGACGAGGCACACCGCTGCGGCCAAATTGCCGCCGGAGCTGTCCCCGCTCACCGCCAGCCGCGAGCCGTCGCCGCCGAACGAGGCGGCCTCCTCCGCGGCCCAGCGTGTGGCGGCGTAGCAGTCCTCCAGCCCCATGGGAAACTTGTGCTCCGGGGCGAGCCGGTACTCGACCGACACCACAATGCAGCCGCTGGCCTCGGCGATGCTGCGTGCCAGCGCTTCACTTGAGTCGACGGTGCCGATTACCCACCCGCCGCCGTGGAAGTACATGACGACCGGAAACGGCCCCTTGCCGTGCGGCACGAGGACCCGCACCGGCACCTCGCCGTTCGGCCCTTCGACCGTCCGGTTCTCAACGAGCGCCATCTCCGCCCCCGGCTGGCGGGGCGAGGCGTCCACCATGGCGCGGCGCTCCTCGATGGTCGGCGCGGGGCCGGTCGCGGCCGCCACCCGCTCCGCGAACGCGCGGGCGATGGCCTCGGCCTGGGGATGCAACGGCATGGTGCGCTCCTTTCGGGCTTTAGCCGAGCCTGGGCCTGACCTCTTCGGAGAAGCGCCGCATGCTCTCCAGCAGGACTGCGCGGTTGTCGCTGGGGAGGTTGACGCTCAGCCACGTCACGCCCATCTCCCGGAGCCGCCCCGCGTTGTCGAGGAACTCCTCGGGGCTGAACGTGGGGTTGCGGAAGTCGCCGAGCCCGAAGGGGACAAAGACGATGTCGAGCGGTGCGGTGCGGCCGGCGCTCTCTGCGTACTCGCGGGCGTAATCGATGCGGCTTTGCAGGTCGTCGAGGTTCTCGATGGCCGGCGTCTTCCGCCGCGCCACCGTCGCCTTGAAGTTGGGGATGGGGATCCAGCCGTCCGCCAGGTCGATGGCCCGCCGGATGGCCTGCTTGCTGTTGCCGCCGATCCAGATGGGCGGATGCGGCTTCTGCCGCGGTTTCGGCAGCATGGAATGGCCTCGCACCGAGAAGTGCCGGCCCTGCATCGAGATGCCGTCCTCGGTCCACGCCCGCTTCATTGCGATGATCGCCTCGTCGGTCAGCTCGTTGCGCTCGGTGTAGTCGACGCCCAACGCGTCGAACTCCGGCTCTAGATAGCCCGCGGCGACGCCGACGATCACCCGACCTCCGGAGAGCACGTCGAGGCTCACTACCGACTTCGCCGTTAGGAAGGGATTCCGGTACGGGAGCACCAGGATGTGGGTCTGCAGCCCAATAGTCGTCGTCGCCGCCGCCGCGAACGAGAGCGGCACCCAAGGGTCGAGCGCGTGGTGCCCGCCCGACGCCATCCAGGCGTCCTCCGGGAAGGGGTGGTCGGTGACGTGAACGGCGTCGAAGCCGGCCTCCTCCGCGGTGCGGGCCATCTCCATCACACCCTCGCCGCTGTTGAACTCGTCGCCGAGTTGCACCTTGTCTGTCGGCAGGCCAACCGAGAGCTTCAGCATCGCCTCTCCCTCCCGCGCCCTTCCGGCGCGGTCCGCCGGTGATTATAGCCGCCGTGCACTGACATGAGCCCCTTCCCTCTCCCAGCGGCGCCGTGCTAGCCTCCCGCTCGTGCTAAAGTGGGTGGTCGGCGAGCCGCCCACTACCGACGGCGCCGAAAGGACTGGACCCGCGCCCTCGATGACAAACGAACCGATGCTCCAGGTCGAGGACCTGGTGATGGTCTATCCCGGCGGCGTGCGGGCCGTCGACGGCATCTCCTTCTCCGTGGCGAAAGGGGAGTTCTTCGGCTTCCTCGGCCCCAACGGCGCGGGCAAGAGCACCACGCTCAAGGTGCTCGGCACCCTCCTTAAGAAGACCGCCGGACGGGTAACCGTCGCCGGCCACGACATCGATCGCCGGCCCGGGGCCATCCGCGAGAGCATCGGCTTCGCGCTGCAGGAGGTCGGCCTCGACGACCTGGCATCGGGACGCGACTTCCTCCGGCTCCAAGGCCTGCTCTATAACCTTCCGCGCCGCCGCGCCGAGGAGCGCGCCGACGAGCTACTGGCCTTGCTCGGCCTGGAGGATGCCGCCGACCGTAAGGTGGGCGCCTACTCCGGCGGAATGCGCCGGCGCGTCGACCTGCTGAGCGCCTTGGTGCACGAGCCGCCCCTCCTCTTCCTCGACGAGCCCACCACGGGCCTCGATCCCCAGAGCCGCCTCGCCATCTGGGACTACCTCAAGCAGCTCAACGACGAGGGCGTCACCATCGTGCTCACCACGCAGATCATGGAGGAAGCCGACCGCCTCTGCGAACGCATCGCCATCATCGACGAAGGCAAGATCGTGGCGCGCGGCACCCCCGACTCACTCAAGGACGAGGTCGGCGGCGACGTCGTCTCCCTGACCGTCGCCGCTGAGGATGGCGCCGACGCCCCCCGCGACCCCGAGGGCGTGCGGGCCCTCGTCGCCGAGCAACCCTACGTCCACGACGCGTCGTGGACGGGCGACTGCCTGCAGATCACCGTCGACGACGGCGGCTCCGCGGCGGCCAACTTGATGCGGACACTCAACGAGCGCGGCGTCCCGGTAGCGTCGGTCGCCGTCTCCGAGCCCACCCTCGACGACGTCTTTCTGAAGTTCACCGGCCGCTCGATCCGGTCCGACTCCGGGTCGGGCAGCGGCGGCGACGCCCTATTCCGGCCCTTCCTCGGCCTCAAGAACCGCTGATGCTCCGAATCGCAGCCGAAACCTTCTACCTCTACCGGCGCAACATCCGCATCTGGATGCTGCAGCCGGTCATCATCATCCCGCCGCTCTTCATCACGGCCTTCTTCTTCGTGGTCTTCAGCGCCGGCTTCGACGGCCTCATCTTCCTACCCGACTTCCCCACCGACGACTACCAGGCCTTCCTCACCCCCATGATCGTCGTGCAGGCCATTCTCTTCACCTCCGCCGACGCCGGCCTGGCCCTTGTCACCGACATGCTCTCCGGCTACCTCGACAAGCTCCTCCTTGCCCCCATCAATCGCCTCTCGATTCTGGCGGGAGCGCTCCTCGTCGCCGCCACGCGCGGTCTGCTCCAAGGGCTCGTCGTCATCGTGATCGCCTTCGCCTTCGGCGTCACCTTCGAGACCGGCGCACTCGGCGTCGTCGTGCTCCTGCTGGCTTCCTCCGTCTTCGGCCTCATCTGGTCGTGCCTCAGCATCCTCATTGCCCTGAAGACCAAGAGCGCCCAGGCCATGCAAGCCTCCTTCATCATCTTCTTCCCCTTTGTCTTCATCACCACCGCCTTCCTACCCGTCGATCTCCTCGGCGGCTGGTTCAAGGTTGCCGTCCAGCTCAACCCGGTCACCTACGTCATGGACGCCCTCCGCGCCCTCGTCATCGACGGTTGGGCCTGGAGCACGATCCTCCCCGGCGTCTGGGTGCTCGTCGGCGGGACCCTTATCTTCGTGACGTGGACCACCTGGATGTTCCGCAAGGAAACAGCCTAGGCGCCGCCGCGACCGGCCCCCACCGGTCCTTCAACGTAGTACCATGTCGCCGACGCCCCCAGAGTGGGCCGCAGGCCCGCACATCTTCCCAACCGAGGTGATCCCATGATCGAGAGAATGATCGGCGCCGCCCGCCTGAATGTAGCCACCTACGAGGAGGTGGAAGCCGACCGCGGCGCAACGGGACAAGCGCTGTTCATAGTGATTCTCGTCACCATCGCCAGCGTCGTCGGCACGCTGTTGACCGGTGACGAAACCGATGTCGTCAGAGCCATCATCGTCGGCATCATCCGCGGCATGGCGGGCTGGGCCCTGTGGGCGCTCCTCACCATGCTCATTGGGACCACGCTTCTGAAGACGGAACAGACCGAATCCAATTGGGGAGAACTGGCGCGCACCACAGGCTTTGCCCAGACTCCGGGGATACTCAGCGTCCTTGTGTTCGTACCCGCGGTCGGAGGGCTGATCGGCCTGGTGGCGTTCATCTGGAGCATCGTGGCCATGGTGATCGGCGTGCGGCAGGCCCTGGACTACACCTCCACCTGGCGGGCGGTCTTCGTAGTCCTGCTTGCCGCCATCCCGTGGCTCGTCCTGCTAGGTGTCGTCGTCGCCCTGACCGGCGGCGTGGAGGGAACGTCGTAGAGACCGCCCAAGGAATGGCCGCCAGAACAACAAGGAGTAACCATGCTGCTTGAAGGAAAAGTAGCCATCGTGACCGGCGGCGCGCAGGGAATCGGCCGCGAGTACTGCCTGCGCTTCGCCGGCGAGGGGGCCGCCGTCGTGGTGGCCGACCTGCGCACCGAGCAAGCCCAGGCGGTCGCCGCCGAAATCGAGTCCTCCGGCGGCCGGGCCATGGCTCTCGAGGCCGACGTCGCCGACGAGGCCAGCGCCGACCGCATGGCCCAACTATCGGCCGACCGCTTCGGCGGCATCGACGTTCTCGTCAACAACGCCGCGATCTACTACGACCTCGACTTCCGCGACTATTCCGTCGAGTACCTGCGCAAGGTGCTCGAGGTAAACCTCGTCGGCACCCTCATCTGCAGCCGCGCCGTGCTCCCTTTCCTGCGTGAGCGGGGCGGCGGCTCCATCATCAACATCGCGTCGGTGGCCGCCTACCCGTCGCAGGTCTCCTTCCGCCCCGCCAAGACCTTCCCCAACTACGCCTACGGCCTCTCCAAGTCCGGCGTCGTTCACCTCACCAAGTCGATGGCCCGCACCGTGGGCGTCGACAACATCCGCGTCAACGCCATCGCCCCCGGCACGACCCTCACCGAGGCGACCCTGCGCGTACTACCGGAAAAGGCCATCGAGGCCAAGCGCCACCTGAAGGCGCTCGGTAGGACGCTCCAGCCCTACGACCTCACCGGCACCGCCCTCTACCTCGCCTCCGACGACAGCGCCCTCATGACCGGCCAGACCCTCGTCGTCGACGCCGGCGACATCATGGAAAGCTAGCCGCCCAGCGCTTCGGCCATGCGCCGGGCGTTCTCCTCCGCAGAACGGCGCAGCGCGTCGAGGCGCTCCTGCCAGTGCCGGCGGCGCAGTTCGGCGTCCGCACGGAGCTCGGCGCGCAGTGACTCCGTCGCCGCGTAGTCGACGGCGAGCGATTCGTCATCGACGTCGCCCGTGAGCACGACGCCGTAGTCGCGGCGCGCTCCTTCCACCGATACGTACTCGTCGAGCACGTCTTCGCGCACCGACGCCGGGTCGCGGTCGAGCGGGTCGCCCCATCCCCCGCCTCCGCCGAACTGGTAGATGATCGCCTCGCCGGGCGCGTGGGGCGTCTTGAACGCCGTCGACGTCACCTCGAAGGCGTCGGGGCCGCCGCCGCGCATGATCAGATGGTTCGGTGCGCCCTCCCGTCCCCCGGCGATGCCGGGCACGGGGTGCTTAACCCCCATGATCCAGGCGTTCACCACCACGTCGGAGAGCAACTGCTTCACATAAAGGCTGCCGGGATGGCCCCGCCACTGCCCCGGCCCGCCGGTGTCGGGGGTGATGTCCCGCGTAGCGAAGCGGATCGGGTACGTCGACTCCTGCACCTCGGCTTGGGAACGCATCAAGTTCCCTGAGTTGCAGTTCCGCGCTCCCCAGCCGTCCTGCCCTTCGATGGCGCCGCAGTAGCCGGCGTACGTGTCCGTTCCCTGGTCGACGAAGAAGCGTCCCGTCCGAGGATGCTGACCGAAGATCACCGTGGGGCTGGCGAGTTTGTAGACCTGCGGGCAAGCGCGCTCCGGCACGGCCTGCGAGAGCGCCACCGCGATCGCCTCGCCGATCTCGCTGCCCGGGTGGTGCGTCCCCGCCGCCACCGTCTTGCCGTAGCGGGGGTTCACGCACGTCCCCTCCGGCGCGCGGATCTCGACGCTGTTGAAGAAGCCCTCGTTCTTGGGAATGCTCGGGTCCATCATGGCCGCGAGCTGCGAGACGACGTAGCCCCGTGTGTTCCCGAACGCGCTGTACGAGCCGAGGTTGTCCCGCGTGTCCGAGCCGTCGAAGTCCACCGTCAGACGCCCGTCGTCGTGCACCGTCACCGCGCAGTGGACGTGGATGTCCTCG
>DAOUKH010000056.1:0-38894 GCA_034421515.1 Dehalococcoidia bacterium | reverse complement strand
GACGAGGTAGTCGAGCACGAGCAGCGCGGTGTGTTTCGGGTCAATGGTGATGTCGGCCATGTGGTGGCTCCTTCGGGTTGAGGTGGGCGCTCGGAAGGCCGCCGGGGGCGTTCGGGAGCTAGCCTCGGAGCAGCGACCCCGGGCCGGAGACCGGGGTGACGCCGAGCCGCTTCAGGCAGGCCCACAGCGTGATTTGGTTGGCTCCGAAGACCGGCTTCCCCAGATCGTCCTCCAGGACGTCGAGCACGGGGGATGATAACCAATTCGTGCCGCTGATGAACAGGGCCTCGGCATCGGGGTGGTCGGCCTTGCGAGCGGCCTCGTAGGCGGACTGCGGCGGGAGCTCGCCGATGGCGTAGCCGGTCGGGGCGCCCACCGAGTAGTCGTTGACCACGGCAAGGTCGGGCGCGGCCTCGGCGAGGTAGTCGGTCTCGATCGGCGTGAGGTTTTCGGTGTAGGGCGCGGCGATGGCGATGCTCTTGATGTCCAGCGCCTCGATGACCTCGAGGAGGGCGATCGACGTGGTGACGGCGGGACAGCCCGCCGCGGCCTCCATCATGGTCACCAGGCCCCGGTCGTAGGCCGCGCCGTCGATCATCGAGCCCAGTGTGTGGGCGAACGCGACGACGTTGGGGCGCACCGGCTTGATGCCCGCGGTGGCGCGTTCGAGGTCGTCGTTGGTGGACTTGAGGACCTCGCGGGTCAGCTCTTTCGGCTCGCCGGAGCGGTACATCCGGGTGGCATGGATGGTCACCCCCTCGGGGGCCATCGCGTTGAACTCGATCTCGCAGATCGTGTTCGGCGGCGAGACGACGATGCCGATACGTCCGCGCCAGCCGCTCATTTCGGTGCGCTTTGGCCGGGGTCTTTCTGGATGAGGAAGGTGTGGAGACCCTTGGCGACGAGCCGGCCCGACTCCTCGTCCGTCACTTCCATGTCGCCGAGGGCGATCCGCCCGCCGCGGCGGATGATGCGGCCCTCGCCGATCAGGGTGTGGCCGGGCAGGCCGGGGCTGAGGTAGTTCACCTTGAGCTCGATGGAGGAGAAGATCTCATCGTCCTTGAGGACGGTGAACAGGGCCTGGGCCGAGCAGGCGTCGGCGATAGTGGCCACGATCCCGCCGTGCGCCGTCATCGCGCTCTGCAGGTGATACTCCTTCACCGGCATGCGCAGGCGGGCGTAGCCTTCCTCGACGTGGTCGAACTCGATGCCGAGGTGCTGGGAGTAGCCTTGCTTATCGAAGCGGGCGTGTTGTTCCGTGGGATTCATTGGCATGGGGATCGGGCTCCTAGTGCTTGATGTCAACGTCGCGGGTCTGGTTCTTCCAGTCCGCCTCGGTCTCTTCCCAGTCGGGGAGGGAGTGACCCGCGATGGCGGTGTCGCGGCCCGTGACCAGCGAGAGATAGGCGCCCGACTGCGCGATCCAGATGCGGTTCATCATCTCGCGCTGCATCGCCATGATGTCGGGCGGAGTCTCGGCCATCTTTGCGGCAACGGACCAGGCCTCATCGAGGAGGCGGTCGTTGGGGACGACCCGGCTGACGATGCCCATGCGCAGGGCATCCTGCGCGTCGACGTTGCGGCGGCCGAGGATGATGTCCTTGGTGACGGCTGGGGAGGTGTAGAGGTTGAGCAGGGCCCCGACGCCGGGAAGGCTGGGGTAGCCGAACTTGATCTGCGGGTTGTAGAACCGGGCTTCCTCGCCGGCGATCAGTATGTCGCAGCAGAGCGCGAAGCCGAAGCCGCCCGCGGCGCACCAGCCGTTGATCGCGGCGACCAGCGGCTGGCGGAGCTGAAGGAGCGCCTCGCAGATGTCGGAGTATTTTCGCCCGCCGGCATGCCGGCTCAGGCGCAGCTCCGGCGGCTGGGGCGCCTCGCCCATGTCGTGGCCGGTGCAGAAGCCGCGGCCGTTGGCGGCCAGGATCACCGAGTGAACATCTTCGTCGGCGTCGATGTCGGCTAGGGCCTCCAGCATCTCGTGGTAGGTGTGCCGGCGGAAGGCGTTGAGCCGCTCGGGCCGGTTGAAGGTGATCGTGGCGACGTGGTCGCGCTTCTCCACGATCAAATCGACGTAGTGCATGAGGTCCTCACCATGCCTTCGCTCTCGTGCCCGGGGGCACCCTCGCCGCCCCTCAGGCCATCATGGAAGGCCCTTCTAGCATACCCCATACCCGCATTACGGCTTACGAGGGCGGCTCGCTTAAGGCGAACTGGTCCTGATAGTCTTGGTACTTGTCGTAGTCGATGATCTCGTAGAGATGTTGCCGCGTCAGCATCTGTTCGAGGTGCTCCTTCTGTGTCCCTGAGTCGCGCAGCGCCTTGAAGAATTCGAGGACGGCGTGGTTGGCGATGCGGAGGGCGGAGACGGGGAAGATCACGATCTTGAATCCCCACGCCTCGAACTGATCGGCGCTGATGTAGGGCGTCTTCCCGAAGTCCGTCATGTTGGCCAGCAGTGGGATATCGATGGCCTCGGCCACGGTGCGGAACTCCTCCTCGGATTGGAGCGCCTCGGGGAATATAATGTCGGCGCCGGCGTCGGCGTAGCGCTTCATGCGTTCGATGGCGGGCGCGAGCCCCTCGACAGCCTTGGCGTCGCAGCGGGCGATGATGCGGAAGTTGGGGTCGGACCGCGCCTCCAGGGCCGCGCGCACCTTGCCGATCATCTCGTCGGCGGGGACGATGGTCTTGCCGTCGAGATGGCCGCAGCGCTTGGGGAACTCCTGGTCTTCGATGTGGACCGCCGCCGCTCCCGAGCGTTCGAGCTCGTGGACGTAGCGCATCGCGTTCAGGGCGCTGCCGTGGCCGGTATCGCCGTCAACGATGAGCGGCATGCCGGGTGCGGCGTCGTTGATGTAGCGCACCGCTTTCGCCATTTCAGTGAGCGTGACCATGCCCACGTCGGGAAGGCCGGTGAGGGCCGTCGAGATTCCGCTGCCGCTGACGTAGCAGGCCTCGAACCCGGCCTGGACAGCCAGCTTGGCCGTGATGGCGTCGTGCGTTCCCGGCGCGGTGATAATGCCGTCCCGTTCCAGCAGCTCGGTGAGTCGTGCGGGGCCGTTCATCTGTGGATTCCTTTCGCGCGTTCTTGAAGGACGCCCTTGGCAACTGGCCTCGATTATAGAGCGCCTGGCTGCAAAACGCGGCGGTGCGGCTTATGATGCGCGGGACTGAGTAAGCCCATGGGACGCCTGCCCCAATTCCTAACCCGCCGACCGCGGCTCGGACTCCGCGCGTGGATCGGCATCGGTGTTGCGCTCGTTGTCTTGCTCGTGGGCTACCTGCTCATCGCCTTCCTCATCGCGCGGGGCACGACGGCGGCGGAGCGGGAACCGCACGAGGGCGACCCCGGCGATTTCGGCCTGACATTCGAGGAAGTGCGGTTCAACCCCCGCGGCGACGACCTTGTGCTAGAGGGGTGGTACGTGCAACCGCCTCCCGGTGGACCGGTGGTGCTCTTCGTGCACGGCCAGGGGTCGCAGCGGACGGGCGACGACATCCTGCCGATCACCGCCGACTTCGCCTCGCGGGGCTACGGCGCGTTGATGTTCGACCTGCGCGCCCACGGCACCTCAGGAGGCGACCGTGCCTCCGGCGGCTTCTTCGAACAGCGGGACGTGCTCGGCGCCCTGGACTATCTTCAGGAACGGGGCGTTCCGCCGGAGCGGGTCGGCATCCTCGGCTTCTCAATGGGCGCCGCCGCGTCCGTCTTGGCCGCGGAGCAGGAGCCCGCGATCCGGGCCTTGGCGCTCGACAGCCCCTATGCCAAGGTCCACGACCTCGTCTCCAACGAGGCGGCCCTCAAGACCCCGTTCCCCCGCTGGATCATTCCCGTCTTCATTCCGCCCGCGCGAGTGATGGCCAAGTGGTTCTACGGCATCGACTTGGGCCAAATGATCCCCGAGGAGTCCGTCGCGGCCCTCGACTATCCCGTCCTCGTCATTCATGGCAAGAACGACGACCGCGTGCCGGTGGAACACGGCATCCGCGTACACAGCGCCGCGGCGGCGGGCAGCGAGCTGTGGCTCGTCGATAGCCCCGGGCATTCCGACGCCTACCTGGAGGCGCCGGAGGAGTACGTACGCAGGATCGCGGCGTACTTCGAAGACAGGCTCCGCTGACGAGGCCTAGCCCCTTCTGCTATTACGCAGGCTAGCGGTTGTCGGCGTAGAACGCGGCGAGACGGAACAGGCTCCGCGAAGCGCGGCGGATGCTGGGATAGGCGGGAAGCCCGGCTTCGGCGACGCATGCTCGGATTCGCAATGTGAGGTCGATGTCGCCCCGGCGGCTGCTGACCGCGTCGTTGACGACGAAGGCGGCGGGCTTCCTTGAGCGTTTCGCCGTTTCGACCAAATGCTCGATTGGGGCCATGATCTGGCCCTCGGTCCTTTGTCCGTCGAAGAGCCAAGGCCCTGGGAGATTGGCGAGGAGGAGGTCGTACTCCGGCCGCGCGGCGAACATCTCGAAGATCGCGGCCTCGTCGAGGTCGGAGCCGCCCAGGATAGAGATGTCGGCGGGGTTGGTGATCCAGTCGGCGACCTCCGGGAACTTGGCGCGGTATTCCTCCCGCACCGACTCGGGAACGGGCTCGACGATTAGCCCCGCGTCCTCGCAGGCGTCGGCGCTCTCGACCATGCGGCCACCGCCGCCGCCCACGACGCCGACGCGCCGCCCCGCCGCCGGCGGCGAGTTGGCGAAGGCGATCAGCATATCGCCGAGGTCGTCAAGGCTGTCGACGAGGACGGCGCCGGTCTGCCGGGCAAGCGCGCGCCAAATCTCCTCCGATCCGGCGAGGGAGGCGGTGTGCGACGCCGCGGCGCGTTGGCCGGCCGATGTCCGCCCACCCTTCCAGATCACCACCGGCTTGCGGTGGACGGCCTCGGCCAGCGCCCGCGCGAACCGCGGCCCGTCCCGCACGCCCTCGATATAGGCGCCGATCACCGCCGTCTCCTCGTCTTGCCCGAAATACCCGACGAGGTCGGCCTCGTTGATGTCGGTGGCGTTGCCGTAGCTCATCACCTTGCTAAAGCGCAGCCCCCGCTGCGATGTGACGTGGATGAGCTCCAACATGTTGCCGCCGCTTTGGGCGAGGACGGCGGCGTTGCCGGACTCGGTGGGTGAAGGCCAAAAGGCCATGCCTCGCTTGGGGTGGTAGATGCCCATGCAGTTGGGCCCGAGTACGCGGACGCCCGCGGCCCTCGCTCTCGCCACGAGCGCTCGCTCCAGCTCCGCCTTCTCGTCGTCGCCCGTCTCGCTAAAGCGGGCGGTGAAGAAGTGGACGGCGCGCGTCCCCTTCCTGCCTGCTTGGTCGATGAGGTCGAGGGCCGCGTCGGCGGGCACGGTGGAGATCACGTAGTCGACGTGGCCCGGAATGTCGTCGAGGCTCTTGTACCCCTGGTAGCCAAGCACGTCCTCGCCCCGTGGGTTGACCGGGTACAAGTCGCCGGCGAACCCATGATGGACCTGATTCCTGAAGAACTGATTCCCCGACTTCGAGGGGTCCGAGGAGGCCCCTGCCACCGCGATGGAGCGGGGATGGAAGATAGGGTCGAGGGGATGCGTCATGCGCGGCGAGTTTCTACGCGGGCGAATTGCCGCCGGTGAGTATACACGGGCGCGCGCTCAGGGCTCCCCTGGTTTGTGTAGTGAGTCGGCCGGTTTCAGGAAGGGCGTGCCTGGGCGATGACAGCCCGCAGGGAGTCGCCGAGCAGCTTGGCGAGCTCCGGCGGCGAGTGGCGTTCTACCAACTCGGTCGAAAAGACCTCAACGCTGAGCGGCGCCCGCGCACCGATGGCGTCGAGGATGTGGATGAACTCGACGAGGTCGAGGACGCCGTCGCCCGGCGGAAGCCGGCGCTGCATACCGACCTTGATGAGCTCCTCGGGCGGCTCGTCGGGGGCGTCGTTGACCTGCACGCCGGTCACGCGGTCGCCGGGAAGGGCCCGCAGCTCGTCGTATGTCGTGCCGCCCGTCCGGCAGTGCCACGTGTCGACGAGCAGCCCGGCGTCGGGGCAGCCGCAGTCCTGCACCACGCGCCACGCCGTGGCCGCGTCGGGGACCGCCCTCATGGAGGGGACGAACTCGAGATAGGGCCGGAGTCCACGGTCGATGGCTCGCTTGCAGACCCCGGCGAAGAACTCGGTGACCTGATCGATGGGGAGTGGGCCGTCGCTGCCGAAGACAACGTTGACGAAGGTCGCTTCAAGGGCCTCTCCTGCTTCGTAGACCAAGTCCTCGCTCGCCGGCGGCCCGTGAGTGCTGGGCCTGCCGGAGCCGGTCCAGACGGCGACGGCGTCCACGTCGCTGACGACCACGCCGTTCGCCTCCGCAATGGCCCGCATCTCAGAGGGAGTGAGGCCCGCTTCCTTGGCGGCGAGATACGCCCGCGTCGGCGAAATCGACACGCCGTCGAAGCCGCCCGCGGCGGCGGCCTCGATGATGGCGCGGTAGGGCGGGTTGCCCAGGGTCGCGCCGGTGATGACCAGATCGTTCGGGCCGAGCATGCCTTGCCTGCGGGACCTCCTGAGGCGCCGCGAGTATACATGACGGTTGCCCCTCGCTTTGGGGAGGCGGTACGCTTGCGCCCGGTGCCCGACAAGCGTCGGTCTGTGCCATGGCTTTCAACCCTGTCACGCTGGAAATTGTCAAGAACGCCCTCGCCGCCGCCGCCGAGGAGATGGGCGTCGCTGTGGTGCGGGGGGCGTATTCAACGCTGATCAAAGAGGGCGGCGACGCCACCAGCGCCATTTTCGACAACGAAGGGCGGCTGGTGGCGCAGTCGCGCGGCGCGCCGTTGATGCACTTGTCGAGCCTGCGCCCGTCGCTGCGCGAGCTGCTCGTGGACTTCCCCCGCGAGTCGATGCGGGACGGCGACGCCTACATCTTCAACGATCCCTACCGCGGGGGCATTCACTCGAACGACATCATGCTTTTTCGGCCTGTCTTTGTGGACGGCAAGCTGACGTTCTTCACCACGGCGTTGGTCCACGTGGCCGACGTGGGCGGCATCTCGGCCGGCGGCCTGCCGGCGAACGCGACGGAGATGTACCACGAGGGGTTGATCCTTCCGCCGGTGAAGCTGTACGACGCGGGCAAGCCCAACGAGAGCCTGATCAAGATCATCGGCGCGAACAGCCGCACGCCGGAGAAGGTGCTGGGCGACGTCTACGCCTTGCTGGCGGCGGCGAACGTGGGGGCCGTCCGGCTGGCGGCGCTGGTGGAGCGGTACGGGCGCGAGGAGTTGCTCGAAGCCTGCGGCGACCTGATGGACTACTCGGAGCGCCGTATGCGGCTGGAGATCGAGAAGATCCCGGCCGGCGTGTGCGAGGGCGCGTTCGTGATCGACGACGACGGGATCGACTCCGAGAAGTCCTACACCGTCAGGACGACGCTGCGGATCGAGGGCTCGACGCTGCAGGCCGATTTCAGCGGGACCGACGCACAGTCGCGCGGGCCGATCAACGCGGCGTACTCACAATCGATGTCGGGCGTGCTCTTCGCGCTGCGCTGCTTCGTAGACCCGACGATCCCGATGAACGACGGCTGCTACCGGCCCATCGAGGTCAACCTGCCGCGCGGCACGCTGGTGAACCCGAACCCGCCGGCGGCGTGCAACTCCCGCATGGCGACGGTGATGGCGATCGTCGAGGCGATGGTGCAGGCGTTCTCCAAGCACTACCCGGAGCGCGCCGTGGCCGCCTCGTCGAACGTGCACGTCTACACGATGAACAGCGAGCGGGAGTCGGGGAGGGTGTGGACGTTCATGGACGCGCAATACGGCGGTGTGGGAGCGCGGAGCTCGTCGGATGGGCTGGACTCCACGGGCCCGCTTATCTTTGGCGGCAACCGGGGGTTCCACACCATCGAGGCCTTCGAGATGGAGTATCCGGTGCGCTTCGAGCGGTTCGAGTATTGGCGCGATTCAGGCGGCGCGGGCAGGTATCGCGGCGGCCTCGGCATCCGGCGAGACGTGCGGATGCTCGAAGACGGGCAGTTGACGGGCCGTGCCACCGACCGCTGCCGCTTCCCGCCACCGGGCGTCTTCGGCGGCGAGAGGGGCGCCGGCGGCGGCTGGGTGGTCAACATGGGCGCGGAGGACGAGGCCGTCCTTGCCCCCAAGGTCACCGGCTACCCGCTGCGTGCGGGCGACACGGTGACGATGCTCACCTCGGGCGGCGGCGGAGTCGGCCCGGCTTGGGAGCGGTACCCGGGGGACGTCCTCGACGACGTGCGCGATGGCCGGGTCAGCATCGCGGCGGCGCGGGAGCGCTACGGCGTGGTGATTGACGAGGAGGCGTTCGAGGTCGATGAAACCGCGACGGCCGCGCTCCGTCGTTCGATGGGCGGCGGGTAAGGGGCACGCGTGCCGAAACGCCGGTTCTTCGTGGGCATCGACATTGGGGGGACGTTCACCGACGTCGTCGTCGCCGAACGTGGAGCGCGCGACCTTCGTATCGCCAAGAAGCTGACCACGCCCAACGACCCGGCTCTGGGCGTGAAGGAAGCGCTGCTCGAGGCGCTCGCCTCGGCGAACGCACGGGCCGGCGACCTCGACCGTGCAGTCCACGCCACGACGCTGGCGACGAACGTGATCCTGGAGGGCAAGGGCGCGCGCGTGGGGTACGTCACCACGCAAGGCTTCGCCGACACATTGAGCATGAGCGACGTCCGCCGCCGCGAGCCCGAGCGCTACGACCTGTTCTACGAGAACCCGGAGCCGCCGGTGCCCCGCTGGCGCATCGCCGAGGTGCGGGAACGGGTCGGCGCCGGGGGCAAGGTGGTCGTGCCGCTGGACGAGGAGCAGGCGCGCGCCGAGATCGCAAGGGTCCTGCGCGACGGCCCCGATGAGGGCGAAGAGACCGAGGCCGTCGCCGTCTGCTTCCTGCACTCCTACGCCAATCCCGCCCACGAACGACAGGTGGGGGAGATCGTGAGCGAGCTGCTTCCCGGCGCCTACGTCGTGCTGTCGTCGGACGTCTGCCCGCAGTACCGCGAGTTTCCCCGGGCGAGCACGGCGGTCATGTCGGCCTACGTCGGGCCCGTGGTCTCCTCGTACATCGAACGGCTCGAAGGGGAGCTGCAGGCGATGGGCTTCGAGGGCGCTTTCCAGATCATGCAGTCGAACGGCGGCGTGATGACGGCGCGCGCGGCGGCGTCGCGGCCGATCAACAGCGTCGAGTCGGGCCCGGCCGCGGGGGTCATCGCCGCCGCCTACTTTGGGCGGCTCTTCGGTATGGAGAACATCGTCTCATTCGACATGGGCGGCACCACGGCCAAAGCGGGGCTGGTGCGGGGCGGACAGCCGGCGGTCACCAACGACTTCTACGTTGGCGGCGCGGCCAGCCACCGCTCCGCGGCCAGCGGCTACCCCGTCAAGATTCCGGTGATCGACCTCGCCGAGGTGGGCGCGGGTGGCGGCAGCATCGCCCGCGTCGATCCGGGCGGCGCGCTCCAAGTCGGCCCCGAGAGCGCCGGCGCCGACCCCGGCCCCGTCTGCTACGGCTTCGGCGGCGACCGGCCCACGGTCACCGACGCGAACCTTCTCCTCGGCTACCTGAATCCCGATTACTTCCTGGGCGGCGCGATGCGCATCTACCCCGATCGCAGCCGCGAAGCGATCGAGATACACGTCGCTGAGCCGTTGGGCCTCAGCGTGACCGAAGCCGCCGCCGGCATCTACGACGTGGTAAACGCGAACATGGCCTCGGCGGTCCGCATGGTGACGGTGCAGCGGGGCATCGATCCGCGCGACTTCAGCATGATCGCCTTCGGCGGCGCAGGACCCGCCCACGTGGCGCGGCTCGCGGAGGAGTTCGGGACGCCGTCGGTGATCGTGCCGGTTACGCCGGGGACGGCCTCGGCGTTCGGACTACTCGTCTCCGACATGTCGACCGACTACGCCCACACCAAGGTCATGGACCCCGTCACGGACGACATGCGTGAGATCGACACGATCTTCGCCGAGTTGGAGGCGGAGGGTATCGAGCGCATGCGGGGCGACGGCGTGCCGTCAGATGCGATTCGCATCGAACGGCAGATCGACGCGCGGTTCCGCTATCAGTCGCACGAGCTTTCGGTCCCGGCGCCCCGAGGCTCGCTCAGCGCCGAGGCAGCCCCAGTCGTTGATGCCTTTCGCGCCCGGTACGAAGAGCTGTACGGGATCCGCCTCGACAACCCCGTCGAGTTCGTGACCTACCGCGTGAAAGTGGTGGGCGAGGTGCCGAAGGCGGAGTTGACGGCAAGCGACGCAGACGACGGCGCCGTCTCCGAGGCCCTGAAGGGATCGCGGTCGGCCTACTTCCGTGAGGCGGCGGGCTTCCTCGATACCCCCGTCTACGACCGCGAGCGGCTCCGCCCCGGGGCGGAGGTTGAGGGCCCTGCCATCATCGAGGAGCCCGACTCGACGATCGTCGTCCCGCCGCCCTTCCGGGCCGCCGTCGACGCCTACCGGAGCGTGGTGATCACGCGGGGCTAGGCGGCTAAGCCAGCAGGTCCTCGACGCCCTCTTCCAACTCCACGCCAAGGGCCATCATCGAGAGGCCGAGCATGGTGTAGTAGCCGGCGAGCACGGTGACCTCGACGGCGCCCTGGCGCCCGAGAAGGTGCTCGACGGCGGTGTAGGTGGCGTCGTTGACCTTGTTGTTGATCACCTGCTTGGCGTAGTCGACGAAGACCGACTCCTGGGGGATCATGCCGCGAGTGTTGCCCGCCTTGATCCCATCGATCACCAGCTCGCGGACGCCCTCCTTGCGCGCGATGGGGACGTGGTGCGTGAACTCGTAGGCGCAGCCAATCTCGCGGGCCGTGGTCAGGATGACGGTCTCGCGGGCGTCGCCGGGGATCTGGGAGCGGAAGCGGGCGTAGGCGCCGACGTTGCCCACGAGGGAGGCCATCTCAGGCGCGTTCAGGAGGAGCGAAAAGACGGCGGCGAGCCTGCCGCCGCGGGGCTCGACGATGCCGTCGTAGAGCGGCTGCTCCGCCGCGCCGAGGTCTTCTCGTGTGATGTAGGGTACGCGCGCCATGGGTCGCCTCCGTAAGCCGTGTTCTTTCCAGTGAATGGCCGATAGAATAGCACCAACGGTATTCGCTCGAATCGCATGGAGGCGTGGGGTGGCCGGAATCAAGTAGACTAGCGGCGGAGCTCAGGGCTGCTCGGCCCACGGCGCGGGGTGAACCGATGACGCAGCGGACCGAATACAAGCTCATCTCCGGCGACTCGCACGTGAACGAGCCCCCGGAATTGTGGCGGGACCGAGTCCCCGCGAAGTTCGCCGACCGCGCCCCTCGCATGCAGCGGTTCGAAGAGGGCGACGCTTGGGTCATCGAGGGCGCCATCGACCCGATTCACTTCGGGCTCAATCAATGCGCCTCCGACCCTATTGAGAAGCGGTCACGGTGGATCAAGTGGGAGAACGTGCGGCGCGGGGGCTTCGACCCGGCGGAGCGGATCAAGGAGATCGACATCGACGGCGTCGATGGGGAGCTGCTGTATCCCACACCACGCCTCTCGAACGGCATTTGGTGGAACCGCGGAGACGCCGAGTTCCAGACCACCCTGATCCGGGCGTACAACGACTGGCTCTCAGAGTATTGCAGCCATGCGCCGGACCGCCTGCTCGGTCTGGCCATGATGCCCTGCTGTGGAGTTGAGGAGGCGGTCGCGGAGTTCCACCGCGCCCTCGCCCTTCCGGGGATCCGTGGCGTCGTGATCGGCGGCTACCCTTCGGGGGAGCACTACGTCTCCCCCGCCGACGACCCGTTGTGGGCGGCGGCGCAAGAAGCCGATATTCCCATCGCCATTCACGTCTCGCTCGCGACCGAGCCCGTGGGCCACCACAGCACGACGATACCGCAGGCCACCTTCCGGTTCACCAGCGTGCCGGGGAGGATCAACGAGCTGGTCTACGCCGAGGTATTCGACCGCTTCCCCGACCTCAAGTTCATCTTCGCCGAGGTCGATTGCGGCTGGGTGCCGTACATGGTTGAGCAGATGGACAAACAGCATCACCGCGACTTGCAGATACCCTACGTCAAGACCAAGCATCTCCCCAGCTACTACACGGAACGCAACATCTTCTATACCTACATCACCGACACGTTCGCGGTGAAAAACCGGCGCGAGGTCGGGCTCGACAAGATGATGTGGTCGAGCGACTATGCCCACACGTCGACGTATTGGCCGAACTCTTGGACCGCAATCGAGCGCGCGTTCGAGGGCGTCCCCGCCGACGAGAAGCACGCGATACTCGCTGGCAACGCGATGCGCCTCTACCACATCGGCTAGCGGAGTAGCGAAGACTTCAACGGAGGTGCGGCATGGCGGTACGCGTGATTATCGAAGACGAATTGCCCTGGAAGAGCGGCAGCCGGTTCGAGAAGGACGGCGTGGAGTTGCGGACGCGCTCGCGCTATCCCATCGCGGCCTTCGAGGAGACCGGCCCCTTCTTCGGCAAGGCGCGCTACGACCCCGGCATGGAGGTCCCGGCGCATTGGCATCCCTGCAACGAAATTCTCTACGTCACCGCGGGCGAGCTGACCGTTGGCGGTGAGGTCTACAAGCCCGGAACGGCGCTCGCGATCGATGAAGGCACGGTCTACGGGCCGCTCGTGGCTGGGCCGGAGGGGGCCGAGTTCCTCACCATTCGGGACCGTCCGCCCAAGGGCGTCATGAAGCCGGAGGACTCGCCCGCGAAGAAGTGAGGGCGGCGCTCGTCAGCTGCGCTTGACCTTGTAGCCGGCCTGCTCGCGGTCCCAGGTCGCCGGTGTCACGCCCTCGTTGCGGAGCTTGTACTTCTCGACCTTCTCCGTCGGCGTCTTGGGCAGGGCGTCGATGAACTCGACGTAGCGCGGCACCATGAAGTAGGCCATGCGCTCCTCGCAGAAGGCGAGGAGCTTTTCGGGGGCGAGGCGCTCACCCGGATGGAGGACGACGCAGATCTTAACGTCGTCCTCGCCGAGCTCGGAGGGCACGGCGATGGCGGCGGACTCGAGGACCGCGGGGTGGGCGTTGACGCCGCGCTCGACCTCGAATGAGGAGATGTTCTCCCCGCGGCGGCGCATGGCGTCCTTGACCCGGTCGACGAAGAAGATGTAGCCGTCCTCGTCGCGGTAGGCGCGGTCGCCGGTGTGGAACCAGAGGTTGCGAAAGGCGTCGACGGTCTCGCCGGGGAAGTTGTAGTAGCCGGTGGTCATGACGAAGGACTTGACGGGCCGCGCGGCGATCTCGCCGGGCACGCCGGGGGGCGTCTCGCGGTCCCACTCGTCGACGATGCGGATTTCGTAGCTGTCGGTGTTGACTTGGCCGCACGAGCCGGGCCGCCAGGCGCCGTAGGGGCTGCCCGTCCCGATGCCGAGCTCGGTGCTGCCATAGATCTCTACGGATCGCACGCCGAACCGCTCGTGCAGCGGCGCGTCCATCGCCGACTGGCCCAGGTAGAACGCGCGGAGGGTGTGGTCTTTGTCGTCGGGTCTCGGGGGCTGGTTCAGCAGGATCGGGATCATGGAGAAGATGCCGAGCGAGACGTTGGCCTTGAAGCGGCGCACGTCGCTCCAGAAAGAGGAAGCGCTGAAGCGGTCGACGATGCAGATGGTCGACCCGCTGAGGAGCACCGCCATGACGCCGCACCAGAGTCCCACGCCATGGAAGAGCGGCAGCGGGCAGTAGACCACCTCCTCTTCCTGGAAGGCGGTGTACTTGAGCCAGTCGAGGCCGCAGGTCATGGCGTGGGCGTGGGAGACCATGACGCCCTTCGACGCGCCCGTCGTCCCGGAGGTGTACATGATCGCCTGGAGATCGCCGTGGCCGACCTCAATGCCGGGCTCGGCCGTGTCGCCGCTCACTACAGAGTCAAAACCGACGGTGCGGGCACCGGCCATGGCCGGCGCCGTTCCTCCGGGCGCCCGAACGACGATCGCCCGCAACTGTTCGAGCGCGCGCGGGACCGCCGACGCCCGTTCGACCCACTCCTCCTCGATGACGAGGAAGGACGAGTCGGACGATACGATGATGTGCTCCAGCAGGTCGCCCTTGTACGCGGTGTTAATGGGGACGGAGACGGCCCCCAGCTTGGCTAGGGCGAAGGTGAGGTGGAGGAACTCAGGGCAGTTGGGCAGCATGATCGCCACCTTGTCGCCCTGCCCCACGCCGAGCGCCGCGAGGCCGTGGGCGACGCGATTGACCATCTGGTTACACTCGTGAAAGGTCAGATCGGAGCCGTCGAACCGGAGGAAGAGGCGGTGGGGCCTTGTCGCCGCCTGCTCGCGCAAGACGCCGCCAAGGACCATCTCTTCGTTCTGGTAGGTGCGCATAACGCTTCACCTCCGGCACCGTGAGGCGGCGGGGGCCGATTATAGCAAGGCACCTCGGAAGCGACACGAGGTAGATGTATGCACGCCCGAGACAAAGACTTCGACGGTTACGTTGTCGGGGAGACCATCCCCGCGCCGTCGCGCACGATCACCGAGACGGACTTGGTCAACTTCGCCGGCGTGTCGGGCGATTACCACCCGCTGCATGTCGATGAGGAGTATGCCAAGGCCAGCCCCTTCGGCGGGCGCATCGCCCACGGGATGCTGACGGTGTCGGTGGTGAGCGGCCTCATGTTCGCCGCGGGGCTCGCGTCGGAGCACAGTATGGGCTTTCTCGGCGTCGAGGGGCTGCGCTTCAAGTCGCCGGTCTACCCGGGTGACACGATCGGCGTGCGAATCGAGGTCGCCGGCAAACGCGAGACGAGCCGCGGCGACCGCGGCGTCGTGACCTTCCACTTCCAGGTGGTGAACGTGAGCCGGGGTGGGGAGGTCGCGTGCGAGGGCGACTGGGTGCAGATGTACCGGCGCAGCGCAGGCGGAGCCGCCTAGGAGGCGCCCCGGAGCCTCGGGTCCCAGACGTCTCGGAGGGCGTCGCCGAGGACGTTAAAGGCGAAGACGGCGAGGCTGATGGCGACGCCGGGGGCGATGGCGAGCCACGGCGCGACGATCGCGAACTGCTGCGCGTTGCCGGTGAGCATGCCGCCCCAGGACGGCGCCGGCGGCGGCACGCCGAAACCGAGGAAGCTCAGCGATGCCTCGATCAGAATTGCCGCGCCCAAGCCCGCTGTCGCGATGATAAGGAATGGGGCCAAGGAGTTCGGCACGATGTGCCGCATCATGATGCGAAGGTTCGATGCGCCCAACGCACGTGCGGCATCGACGTAGGGACGTTCCTTGATGGTCAGGCATTGCGCCCGCAGCAGCCGGTTGGCGTTCGGACCAATGTTGAGCGCAATTGCAATGATGACAGGGAACTCCCCCCTGCCTAGGGCGGCGATGACCATCAACGCAAGGATGAGGCCGGGCAGGGCCATGAGCGCGTCCATGACGCGTTGCGAGACCATGTCGAAGCGCCCCCCAATGTAGCCGCTGGCCATGCCGAACAGAGCGCCCCCAACCGTTCCGAGCAGCACCGATATGAACCCGACCCGAAGGGAGATGCGGGAGCCGTGGGCGATGCGGCTGAAAATATCGCGCCCAAACTCGTCGGTGCCTAGCCAGAAAGTGCCGCTCGGCGGCTGGAACGTGGCGTTCTTCTTCACGCCACTCTCGTCGATGTAGGTGGTGAACTCGGTTGGGTCGTACTGGGAGACCACGCCGGCGAGGATGGCAAGGACGAACATGATCAGCAGTACGAGCGCGCCGAAGGCGCCGAGCGGCTTCTGCTTGAAGAATTGAAGAAGCCCGACGGCCGTGTTGGCCAGGTACCGGACCGGCCCTTTGCCGGCGTCTGGATCGAGCGCTGCGTCGTTCGAGGTCATCGTGCTTCGAGTTAGGACTGGCGAATACGCGGATCGATGAAGCCGTACAGGAGGTCGACAACCAGGTTCACGATCGCGAAAGCGAAAGCGATGAGGAGCACGACGCCTTGGATGACGGGGAAGTCTCGTATCTCGATGGCTTGGACGAGGTACAGGCCCATTCCGGGCAGGCTGAAGATGCTCTCGATGATGACGGTGCCCCCGATGACCAGCGAAATCATGAAGCCGGCGAGGGTGATGACGGGGATCAAGGCATTGCGCAGCGCGTGCCGCAGGATCACCACGGCTTCCTTAAGGCCCTTCGAGCGCGCCGTCCGGATATAGTCTTCGCGCAGCACTTCGAGCATCGAGGACCGGGTCATGCGCGCGGCGGTGGCCGATAGCGTCCAGCCGAGCGCCAATGCGGGAAAGATAAGCTGGAGTAGGTTGCCCCGGGGGTCCTCGAAGAACTCCCGGTACCCCAGTGGAGGGAGCCAACTAAAGTAGCGGGACAAGATGAGAATGGTCAGGATGCCGGCCCAGAATGTGGGCACGGCCAGACCGGAAATGCTGAAGATTCTTCCCGCGTAGTCCCAGACCGAGTCCTGCTTGACGGCCGAAATGATGCCCACGGGGAGGGCGATGATCCAGGCGATCAGGATCGACAGCAGGCCGAGCTCGATGGTAACGGGGAGCTTGCGGATGATGTCGTCGCGCACGGATCTTTCTTTGAAGTAGGACTCGCCCAGGTCGAAGCGGACGGCGTCCCACACCCAGTCGCCGTACTGCAGGAAGATGTTGCGGTCTAGGTCCAGTCTGATGCGCACGGCCTCGATTTGTTCCTGGGTCGGCGGGGTCTCGAGGTCCCCCCTGGAAGCGATGACCGCCGCCACGTCCCCCGGCAAGACGCGCATCACAAAGAAGATGACGATAGACACCCCGATCATGAGCGGGATGATCGCCAGCAGCCGCCTTACTACGTATTGCTGCATCGCTTGGTGATGTCTGGCCCGTCTTCTACGCCGGGCTAAGCGCAAGAGGGGCGGGCCATGGCCCGCCCCTCTTTGGTGGCTTGTTTCTCAGCCTTACCGTTCGATCCAGACGTCTCTGAAGTCCTGGTTGGACCCGTAGGAGGCGTGGTAGGACTGGTTCTTGACGTAGTTGTACATGGCGTAGTTCGCCTTGTTGTAGTACAGCACCGGGTTTCCGTAGAAGCTCACGACGATGTGCTCGATCCGGTTGACGAGCTCACGGCGCTTCCCAGGGTCGGCCTCCAGGTTTTGCTCCGAGAAGAGGCGGTCCACCTCGGGGTCGCTGAAGAAGTTGAGGTTCCGCGTCCCGCCGGTGAGGTAGAACTCACGGATCATGAAGTTCGGGTCGGTGCCGGTGTAGCGGTGGCCGCCGCTCTGCATGTCCCAGACGTCGAGGTTCCGCTGCTCGGCGAAGAAGACCGCCTGTTCCGCCTGCACGATGTTGGCGCGGATGCCGATGCGTTCGAGCTGCCCCTGCATGGCGACGGTAGGAGTCAGGTAGGCGGGGTGGTTCCGGGTCCAGATCGTGGACTCGAAGCCGTCGGGGTAGCCGGCCTCGGCCATCAGTGCCTTCGCCTTGGCTACGCCCTCGTCGACGGTCTCGGTGTAGCCGGGGTACGCCAGAAGCTCGGACGTGGGGATCTCCCAGCCGCTGCCGGGGATGATGACGCCGCCCATGACGCCGCGGCCCTGACGGATCAACTCGATCGCCTCGGCCCTATTGAGGGCCAATGAGACGGCCTCGCGCACCTTGATGTCGCTGAAGGGCGAGTCCTCGTTGATGAAGTCGAGGTTCAGGTCCCAGAAGACGGTGTCCGCCACCTCTTGGATAAACGCGCTATTGGCGAGCCGGGAATTGATCTCATCGATCCCTGCCCCGGTATTCACTACCAGTATGCTGAGCTGGCCTGCCAGGAAGGCAGCCTCCTGCGCTCCTCTGTCGGGGATGAAGAACCATTGCATGCTGTCGAGGAAGGGGCGTCCCTCCACGTAGTAGTTGGGGTTGCGCACGACCTCGACGGAGACGCCCTGGTCGTGTCCGCCCCGCTCGCCCATGAAGGGGCCACTGCCTATCGGCGGCCACTCCGTCAGCGATGCGACGCCGCCCGCTCCCTCGACCGTCTCTTGGTCGAGGATGTGCATGCGTCCATGCCCCCCCATTGCGTAGAGGAAGGCGTTGTCGGGTTCGCTCAAGTTGAGGATCACGGTGCGGTCGTCGGGGGTATCGATCGAGGCGATGGAGCCGACCAGACCCCGGTTGATGGGGGCGTAGCCCTCCGGCGGGCTGCGCAGGATTTCGAGCGACCACGCGACATCGGCGGCGTTGAGGGCGCTGCCGTTGTGGAAGGTGATGTCGTCGCGGATGCTGAAGGTGTAGGTCAGGTTGTCGGCGGAGATTTCCCACGTGTCCGCGATCTGCGGTACGAGTTGACTCGACTCGTTGGGATGGCTGATCAGGAGCTGATCGAACATCGGGGAAATGGGGTCCTGGGTGTTCTGGGTACGTTCCTTCAACGGGTCCCAGGTCGGCCCTTCGGCCGAGTTCGTCCGAATCAACGTGCCGCCAGACTGCGCGTTGGGCAGGTCGGGGACGCCGCCGAAGACGGGCGCCGGGATCGGCGTCGGCGTCGGCGTCGGCCGTGGCGTGGACGTCGGCTGAGGAGCCGCTGTCGGCTCGGGGGCCGCGGTCGCTTCGGGCATAGCCGTTGCCTCGGGCATAGCCGTCGCCTCGGGCATGGCGGTCGCCTCAGGCATGGCCGTCGCCTCGGGCATAGCCGTCGCCTCGGGCATGGCCGTCGCCTCGGGCATAGCCGTCGCCTCGGGCGCTGCGGTTGGCTCGGGAGCCGTGGTCGCGGGGACCGGCGTATTCGTAGGTGCTGGTGCTGGTGGCGCCGCCGTTGGATCGTCCCCGCCGCAGGCGGCGGCGACAAGCGCCGTTACGATGATCGCGCTCACTAACAGGAGTAGGCGAGACTTTATTCGCCTCATGAAAGTCCTCCCTTTCCCCCGGCCCAAACATCAAGGCCGGAGCGAAGCAACGTTACTCGGAGGGCGGTAGCGTGTCAATGGGCGGAACCGGAGCAGAGCATGGGCGAGTGGCGGCGCCGACGGCGCCTGTGGGATGATGCGCCGCGAGCGCGCACGAGGGGTGTGGGCAATGGCGCAGGGCAGCGTTTTCGGTAACACGGCGATCGTGGGAGTCGGCACCACGGACTTCCATGATCTTTATCGCAACCCCGACCCCCAGCGAACCGCAGAGCAGCTTGGCGTCGAGGCGTTGCGCACGGCGTTGGACGACGCGGGGCTGCAGGCGGAGCAGATCGACGGCCTGATCGCCAGCTCGGTGGACTATCCGAAGCTAGCGTATCGCGGCGGGCTACGCGACGTTCGGTTCCTGGCGCCCTATCCGATGAGCGGGCGGATGTGCGCCGTCGCGCTGGCCCACGCCTCCCTGGCGGTGCAGGCGGGCATGGCCGACTACGTTGCGCTGGTGTACGCCACGAATATGCGCTCGGTGCGGGTCCACTTTGGCGGCAACGAGGGCGGCGGCGACCTCTACGATCCCGTCTTCGGGCTGACCTCGCCCGGCGCGTTCTACGCGCTTGCCTACGAGCACTACCTCGCCGACTACGGACTCGGCGGCAAGACCGACGGGTTGGGCGAGGTCTCGGTGGCGATTCGCGAGCACGCCTCGATGAACCCAGAGGCGGTGATGCAGAGCCCGCTCGACCTGCAGTCGTATCTGGACTCGCGGTTCGTGGCGCGCCCGCTCCGGCTCTTCGACTACTGTCTCGTCACCGACGGCGCCGTTTGCTACATCGTGACCACGCTCGAGCGGGCCCGCGATCTGCGCAAGCCGCCGGTGCGCATCGCTGCCTTCACGGAGTGCGCGGCCCTTCGGGAGCACTTCGTGCCGGAAGACCTGTGGGCCGAGGCCTGCGCCGGCATGGCGGACGAGATCTTCGAGCGTTCGGGGCTCGACCGGGCCGACGTCGATTCGCTGCAGGTGTACGACAACTTCTCGGTGTCCGTGCTGTGGGCGCTGGAGGGGTTCGGTTTCTGTGGGCGGGGCGAGGCGCTCGATTGGGTGCAGGACGGGCGCATTCGCCGGGGCGGCGAGCTGCCGGTGAACACCAGCGGCGGGATGATGAGCGAGGCGTACATGCAAGGGTGGAACCACCACGCCGAGGCCATCCGTCAGGTCCGGGGCGAGTGCGGCGAGCGGCAGGTCGCCGACTGCGGGGCCGTGCTCTATGCCTGCCTCGCGCCGGTGTCGGGGGCCACGCTTCTGGTCAGGGACAGCTAGCCATGCCCTACGACAAACCTCTACCCAAGATCACGCGCGAGGACCGGACCTTCTGGGAGGCAGCTAGGGAGCGCCGCCTTTTGCTGCCCCGCTGTTTGGACTGCGGCCACGTCTGGTTCCCGCCCTATCTCTCCTGTCCCCGCTGCGCGTCGGCGCGCATCGAGTGGATGGAGGCGAGCGGACGGGGCGTGATCTGGGGCCGCATCGAGATGCACCAGGCCTATCTGAAGAGCTTTGCCGACGTGATGCCCTACAACGTCGTTCAGGTGCAACTCGACGAGGGACCGATGATCTTCAGCAACGTCGAAGGCGCGGCCTGGGACGACCTCGCCGTCGGCGCTCCCGTCGAGGTCGTCTTCGAGGACGTGACCGACGAGATCGCGCTGCCCAAGTTCCGGCTGGCCTGACTCCCGTAAATGAGCTCTTGACGAGACCGTCAAGAGGGTCTACCATAGAGAACGTATGTTCTCAGCGTGTGGAAGCCAAAAGCGGGAACGGCGAAGCGGGAGGCGCGGGACGGCCGGGTGTTGGGTTCGTGGACGTTCGTGGACGTTCGTGAGCGTTGGTGAGCGTTCGTGATCGAGTCTTCTCCGTTGCGTCGTGAGCGTTTTGGTGAGCGTCGTGAGCGCCGTGAGCGGGGGCTGCGACGGCGGCCGGGTGCCGGGCCGCGGGTCGAGAGGACGGTTTCCGCGGCCAGACGGGCTTACGGGCGTCTCCGCCAGCGGAGGCCTTTGCAAAATAAGGGCCAAGGGCTACGTTGAGGTTGGCGCACCCCTCCCGGCCCCCCGCCCTCACCCCAACCCTCTCCCAGCGGTAGAGGGGGCGGAACCGCCCCGCCGGGGCTGTGCCCTCCCTCAGCCTCTCCCATAAAGGGAGGGAGGTTAAGAGGGAACGGCGCGCCTGACGGCGCGGGCCGGGGTCGACGTCCGGGGGTCTGGCTTCCCGCCCATTATGGGCGGGATGAGAGGGCGGTTAGGCGCGGCGGTTGGTGCGCCAGAAGGTGAAGCGGGCGGCGAGGGCGGCGACGGCGTCTTCGGCGGCGTAGGGGTAGGCGGGGACGCCGAAGTCTTCGATGTAGCGGGCGGCTTCCTCGACCTCGGTGTCGCCGGCGAGGGAGACGACCACGGGCTTGACGTTGCCCGCCGCCTGGGCCTCGTTCATGGCCTCTTCGAGCACCTTGGCGAAGACCATGGGCGGCGTGATGACGGTGTGCCAGTAGCCGATGATGAGGGCGTGGACGCGGGGGTCGTTGAGGCCGAGCAGGATCGTTTGCTTGTAGGTCTCCGGCGGCTCGCCGCCCGTGATGTCGATGGGGTTGCCCGCGGCGCCGAAGGGGGGGATGTATTGGCGGAAGGCGGCGTCGAGGTCGCGGGGAACCTCCATGAGAGAGAGGCCGCGGTCGACGCAGGCGTCGCTCAGGAGGACGCCGAGGCCGCCGGCGCCGGTGATGATGGCCACGTTCTCACCCTGCGGGTCGGGGAGCATCTGGAGCGCCCGCGACCAGTCGAGCAGCTCCTTGAGGGTGTGGGCGCGCACGACACCCGACTGGGCGAAGGCGGCGTCGTAGACGCGGTCCTCGCCGGCCAGCGCGGCGGTGTGTGAGGCCGCCGCCTTCGCTCCCGCGCCGGTGCGTCCGCCCTTGAGCACCACCACCGGCTTGGAGCGTGTGACGCGGCTCGCGGCCTCGAAGAAGCCGCGTCCGCTCTTCAGGTCTTCCATGTGGATGGCGACGACCTCGGTGTTGGGGTCGTCGCCGAAGAACTCCAGCAGGTCGTCCTCGTCGATGTCGCTCTTGTTGCCCAGGCCGACGATGGCGGAGACGCCCATGCGCCGCGACCGGCTGTAGCCCAGGATGGCCATGCCGACGCCGCCGCTCTGGGAGACGAGCGCCACGCCGCCCTTTTCGGTGTAGGGGGTGCAGAAGGTGGCGCAGAGCCCGGCATGGGTGTAGTAGTAGCCGTAGATGTTGGGGCCCATGACGCGCACGCCGTGCTCGCGGGCCAGCGCCTGAAGGTCCCGCTGGAGCTCGACCTCGCCGGTTTCGGCGAAGCCGGAGCTGATGACCACCAGCCCGGCAATTCCCTTCGCCGCGGCGGGCTCGACCAGTCCGGCGACGCCCTGGGCGGGGATGCTGACGAGGGCGACGTCGGTGTCGTCGGGGACCTCGTCGAGGCTCTTGTAGCAGGGGTAGCCGAGGATCTCGTCGGCGCGGGGGTTCACCGGGTAGATGCCGCCGGCGAAGCCGCCGTTCTTGAGGTTCTCGACGATGGCGTAGCCGATCTTGCCGGGCGTTCCCGACGCCCCGACGACGGCCACGCCGCGGGGGCGGAAGATGCGCCGCATCTGTTCGAGGGTCTTCTGGCGGTCCGGGGTTGTGGCGGTCATGGGCGTGTTCTTGCTCCTGCGCTCCTCTCCCGAGAGGGGCGCCATCTTTCAGTCTACCCCAGAGGGGAGGGGCCGGAGGGGAGGACCCTCCCTCAGTCCCTCCCATAAAGGGAGGGAGGTTTAAGAAAGTTGACAGGCTAGCGTCTGAAGTCTAAACAATGCAAGCGCTCCCGTGCGGGGAGGTCCACCCGTTCAGTTAGGAGGGCAGCGCATGTTCGATACCGCCGGCCCCGCCAGGTTCCACCTGCGGCTCCTCACGCACCGCTGGGACCTCGGCCCTGAGTTCACCAGCGCCGAGGGCATCCAGACGATGGCGCGCGCTGCCGAGGCGAACGGCTTCGACGCCGTCGAGCTGACCCACCACTGGATACCGGAGGCCAACTGGACGGCCAACCTGGGCATCCATCCCCTCGACCCGTGGGCCGCCCTCGCCGTGGCAGCGGCCGCCACGACCCGCCTCCGCGTCCAGACCCACGTCCTCATCCTGCCCTACCAGAACCCGTTCATTACCGCGAAGTCCGCGGTGACCGTCGACGCCATCTCGAATGGGCGGCTGATCATCGGCGTCGGCGCCGGCTTCCTGAAGCCGGAGTTCGATGCGCTGGGCGTCGACCGGGCGGAGCTCAACGAGCTCTCCGACGAGGCCATCGACGCGATGAAGGCGGCGTGGACCGGCGAGGTCTTCGACTTCGACGGACGCCACTTCACCGCCCGCAACTGCGTGATGAAGCCGACGCCGGTGCAGAAGCCCCACCCGCCGATCTGGGTCGGCGGCAACAGCCGGAAGGCGATGCGGCGCGCCATCGAGCGGTGCGACGGCTGGATTCCGGTCTCGGGTACGCTCCCCCGCACCTTGACGCCGCCGCTGAGCACGCTCGACGACTTCCGGGAGCGTCTCGACCTCGCCCGCGAGCACGCCGAGCGCGTCGGCCGCACCGCGCCGCTGACGCTCTGCACCGGCGGCATCGGCGGGCTCGACTCCACCTACCCGCCCGACTTCGACCACGGCCCCGTCATCGAACGGATCATGGCGCTTCGGGAGATGGGCTTCAGCGTCTTCACCTGCATGATGCCCGCCGAGTCGTGCGCCGAGTACGCCGACAACGCCGCCCGCTTCAAGGAACAGGTGATCGACGTGGTGAACGCGTCATGAGCCGCATCGGGCTGCGCGTCGAAGCCGACGCCGCCTTCGCCCTTCGCGACCCCGGCACGGCAGACAAGCTGCGCCGGTACGGCTTCGACGAGGTCCGGGAGGTCGTCGCGCTCGCCGACCGGCTGGGTTACGACTCGGTGTGGCTGCCCGAAGGTTTCGGAAGGGACGCGGTGACCTTCCTCACCGCTCTGGGACTTCACACCGAGCGGGTCCGACTGGCCACCGGCATCCTTTCGACCTACGCGCGCACGCCGACGATGACGGCCATGTCCGCCGCGACCATCGACGAGCTGACCGGCGGGCGGTTCGTCCTCGGCCTCGGCGTGGGCCACGAGCCAATGACGGAGGGCGGTCACGGCGTCCCCTTCGACCGGCCCATCACGCGGGGGCGGGAGACCATCGAGATCGTCCGGCGGCTGCTCGCCGGGGAGCGCGTCACGTACGAGGGCAAGGTCTTCCGCACGAGCGGGGCCAAGATCGACGTCCGGCCCGTGCAGCAACCGCTGCCCGTTTACCTGGCCGCGCTCAAGCCAAAGATGGTGGGGCTGGCCGGCGAAATTGCCGACGGCGTCCTGCTGAACTTCTCGCCCAAGGGGTACGTCGAGGACGCGGTGGGCCTGGTGCGCGAGGGCGAGGCGGCGGCGGGCCGCGAGTCCGGGGCGTGCGACGTGGCGTGCTACGTGCGGGTCGCCGTCACCGACGACTATGAGCAGGCCACGCAGGTGCTGCGACAGATCCTCGCCGGCCGCCTGCGGTTGCCGTTCTATGCCAGCTACTTCGAGAAGCTAGGCTTCGAGGAGGAGACACGGGGCATCACTGCCGCCCTCGACCGCGGCGACGATCAGGCCGCCGCCCGCGCCGTGACCGACCGGCTGATTCGCGCCATGGTCATCGTGGGGACCGCCGACGAGTGCCGCGTCGGCATCGATGAGCTCCGCGCCATTGGGCTCGACCTGCCGATCATCGCTCCCATCCGCACGGGGGAGGGCGGCGGTTCTGTCGAGGAGGCTATCGAGGCGCTGGCGCCGGGGGTGTAGGGGCCGCGAAGTACCAACGAGAATGAGCCAAGGTACGAGCTTCTACAGTGCCCCCATACGTGCCAGGTTGCCGAAAAAGTGAGCAATGTCACGCAACTTCCTCGTCTCGCTTTCGGAAGGCCCGTCAGGGTTGAAGTGCATCACGTCGTTACGAATCTGCCGCACTTCATCAAGTTGCCTGATGAATTCCGCGCGGTCGATGTTAAGTCCCAATCGTTTCCAATTGCTCTCATTCTCAAGCAGTCGGACGTAGCCCCCGAGGGTCAAGTCACCAGAGCCCTCAATGGACTGCCCATCCTCGGAACCGGAAGCTGCCCTTAGCTGCTCCAGGGTGAATTTGCCATGAATCAGATGGCGCAGGTGCCCTTCAATCTCGCCGATAAACAGGAACGGCCCAGCGAGTTGCATGAACTGCAGAGAAAGGTCGCTGGCAGTCACAATTCCGGAAATGGTGTTGTCAGCGCCGCGTACCAGCACGTACCCGTGCTCCGCAATCGTGGGTATCGCGTCGAAGAGGCGTGAGGAGGCTGGCACTTCTTCCGCCGGATCCATGCAGTGGCGGACACGCTCGCATTCGCAGCCTAGTGAGAGCCGCGCGCCAATCGACTTCCAGCTCACTATACCCGCTACCTTGTACTTGCCTTCCATGACTGGGAGCTGAGAGTAGTCGCACATCTGCATTATGGTCGTCGCCGCATGCAGCGGGTTGTCCGGCTGAACGCTCCTTGGTTCCTTGTTTGCCGCTTCCAAGGATCCGATGCGGTGGGTGGGGTCGGACGTGATGTGCAGGCCGGATGCGTCAGGCCCATCCGAATCGAGGCGAATGGTTATCGTCGAGTCTATCCAGCCGACCGTGAAGTCGGGATCCGCGGTGAGGTTGTTCTTCTCAAGCCCATTGCGGATGTCGCGGTTGATCCAGAACCCCCGCCTCTCGTACCCGAAGTGTCCTATGAGTTCTCTGACGGTTACCCTCTTTGGAGTGGGAGCCGCGCCGTTTGCTATAGCCTCGTTCATTGTGTTGGCGACGCCTTCTAGCCATTCATAGCCCTTATACATAGCCTTTCACATATCCTCTCTGTGCTCCGTGTCCCTAGTTCTGGTACAGCTTAGTTTAGGGCCCAGCTGCTGCCCGCGAGTTGCTACAAGCTGGAGCCGACCGCGAGCATACTGGAACGACTATTACGGAAAAGAGGACTCCAAGTGCAAGAACGGCTCCAGGCCGGAACTGTACGACTATAGCATCCACCTGCTGTAAGGGGTTCGGTCGAGGAGGCTATCGAGGCGCTGGCGCCGGGGGCGTAGGGGCCGCGCCATCTCTCAGTCTCCCTCAGGGTTGGAGTGGTCGGAGGGGATGGGCACCCACAGGAGGTGCCCCTACGGGAGGGGTTGTGCTCGTCGACGGCGGTTGGCGGTTGGTGGGGGCCCCTCAT
This sequence comes from Dehalococcoidia bacterium, assembly GCA_034421515.1. Taxonomy (GTDB): domain Bacteria; phylum Chloroflexota; class Dehalococcoidia; order SHYB01; family SHYB01; genus DAOUKH01. The sequence goes on along the minus strand of DAOUKH010000056.1, from coordinate 12,784 downwards.
CTCAATCTTCTCCCCTTGGGAGAAGAGGCCCGGAGGGGGCCTCCCTCAGTCCCTCCCATGAGGGAGGGAGGTTTTAGTCCTCGAAGAGGGTGGGCTGGTTGGAGGGGTTGGCCGATTCGGGGTAGGGGCGTTCGAGGTACTCGTAGGCGAGGCGGGTGGCGATGCGCCCTCTGGGGGTGCGCTGGATGAAGCCGAGCTGGATGAGGTAGGGCTCGTAGACGTCCATGATGGTGTCGGGCTCCTCGCTGAGCGAGGTGGCGAGGGTCTCGATGCCGACGGGGCCGCCCTCGAAGCGGTCGATGACGGCGTCAAGGACGCGGTGGTCCATCTTGTCGAGGCCGCGGCGGTCGACCTGCATGCGGTCGAGGGCCTCGCGGCTGATGGCGGCGTTGAGGGTGCCGTCGCCCATGACCTGGGCGTAGTCGCGGACGCGCTTGAGGAGGCGGTTGGCGACGCGGGGCGTGCCGCGGGAGCGGGCGGAGATCTCGGTGACGGCTTCGGCATCGGCGCTCAGATCCAGAATGACCGCGGAGCGGGAGACGATCTGCTCCATGGCCTCCGGCGAGTAGAAGTCGAGGCGGTAGACGGCGCCGAAGCGGTCGCGCAGCGGGGCGCTCATCATGGCGTAGCGGGTGGTGGCGCCGACGAGGGTGAAGGGCGGGATCTTGAGGCGGATGCTGCGGGCGGTGGGGCCCTTGCCGATCACGATGTCGAGGGCGAAGTCTTCCAAAGCGGGGTAGAGGATCTCCTCGACGCCGCGGCTGAGGCGGTGAATCTCGTCGATGAAGAGGACATCGTGTTTCTTGAGGTTGGTGAGGATCGCCGCCATGTCGCCGGGGCGCTCGACGGCGGGGCCGGAGGTGATGCGGATGTTGACCCCCATCTCGGCCGCGATGATGTTGGCGAGGGTCGTCTTGCCGAGCCCCGGCGGGCCGTAGAGGAGGACGTGGTCGAGGGCCTCCTCGCGTTTTTGGGCGGCGAGCACACCGATGCGGAGGTTGTCCTTGACCTCCTCCTGTCCGATGTATTCCTCGAGCGAGCGGGGGCGCAGACCCGCCTCGGCGGTGGCGTCCTCGGGCTTGCGCTTGGGGGAAACGATGCGCTCTTGCATGCGTCTGGGCCGCGGTCGGGGAAGGCGGTGGGCGGGCGTCCTGCCGCACCGGCAACGTCCTTGGGCCATGCTAGGAGGCCGCTTCTAGGAGTGTCAAGGACGGCATGGCGGAGTCGTTAACACAGAGTTAATCGGCCGTTAACCATCCGTTATTTGGAGCTTAACGCGGCGGGCCAACCATGACCGCGTCACTTTGTGAAAGATGGCGCGAAGCGCCAAAAGGGGGTACAGAATGAAGGAAGGCAGCTCTTCGGCTCTTGCGCTCGTGCGCAGGAGGTCGGTGATGCTCGCAGCGCTCTTGGCCGTGGTCGCTCTGGTGGTCGCCGCCTGCGGCAGCGAAGATCCAACAGCGACACCAAGGCCGCAACCCACGGCCCCACTGGCCACGGCAACGTCCGCACCGGCGGATACGGGCGGGGAGGAAGCGACAGCGGCCCCGACGGCCGCGCCCACGGCGACGCCGGCAGAGGCCATGCCCAAGGACGACCTTGGCGACCTCTCGGGCGACGTCGACATCGACGGATCGAGCACAGTCTTCCCGATCTCCGAGGCTGTGGCCGAGGAGTTCCGGTCGGTGGCCCCGAAGGTGCGGGTGCAGGTGGGCGTCTCCGGCACGGGCGGCGGCTTCAAGCGCTTCTGCGCAGGCGAGACGGATATCTCGGACGCGTCGCGCCCCATCAAGAGCTCGGAGCGCGAGAACTGCGTGGCGAACGGCATCGAGTTTGTCGAATTGCTGGTTGGGTGGGACGGCCTCTCGGTCGTGGTGAACCCGGACAACGACTTCGTGGATGAGCTGACCATCGAAGAACTGGCGAAGATCTACGAACCCGGCTCGACGGTCAACAATTGGAATCAGGTCCGCGCATCGTTCCCCGACGAGAAGCTGACCATCTTCGCTCCCGACGTTGACTCGGGCACGTTCGACTTCTTCACGGACGAGGTGGTCGGCGAGGAGGGCGCCTCCCGCTCGGACTACACGGCGTCCTCGGACGACAACGTGCTGGTGCAGGGCATCTCCGGCGAGCGCGGCGCGAAGGGCTACTTCGGGTATGCCTACTACGCGGAGAACCAGGACAAGCTGAAGGTGCTCGGCGTGGACGGCGTCGTTCCCAACGAAGAGACGATTCTCTCAGGCGATTACCCGCTCACGAGGCCGCTTTTCATCTACGTGCGAGAGGACTCGCTGCGGGACAAGCAGCACGTGGCGGAGTTCGTGAAGTTCTACATCGCGAACTCGCCTGAGCTTGTCGCCGACGTGGACTACGTGCCGGTGAGCACGGAGCAGTACGACAGCGCGCGCGGCGCCATCGCCCGCGTCCTCGGCATACCCGCCATCGAGAACGGCCTCTCGGGCGACGTGGACATCGACGGGTCGAGCACGGTTTTCCCGATCTCCGAGGCGGTGGCCGAGGAGTTCCGATCGGTGAACGGGCGCGTCCGCGTGCAGGTGGGCGTCTCCGGCACTGGCGGCGGCTTCAAGCGCTTCTGCGCCGGCGAGACGGACATCTCGGACGCGTCGCGGCCGATCAAGCCCTCCGAGCGTGAGCTCTGCGCCGAGAACGGCGTCGAGTTCGTCGAGATGCTGGTTGGCTGGGACGGGCTCTCGGTTGTGGTCAACCCGGACAACGACTTCGTGGATGAGCTCACCATCGAAGAATTGGCGAAGATCTACGAGCCGGGCTCGACGGTGAACAACTGGAATCAAGTCCGGGCCTCGTTCCCCGACGAAGAGCTGACCATCTTCGCCCCGGACGTTGACTCGGGCACGTTCGACTTCTTCACCGACGAGGTGGTCGGCGAGGAGGGCGCCTCCCGCTCCGACTACACCGCGTCGTCGGACGACAACGTGCTGGTGCAAGGCATCTCCGGCGAGAAGGGCGCGAAGGGCTACTTCGGCTACGCCTACTACGCGGAGAACGCGGACAAGCTGAAGGTGCTCGGCGTGGACGGCGTCGTGCCCGACGAAGAGACGATCCTCGCCGGCGAGTACCCGCTCACCAGGCCGCTGTTCATCTACGTGCGGGTGGACTCGCTGGTGGAGAAGGCGCACGTCCGGGAGTTCGTGCGGTTCTACATCGAGAACGCGCCGGAGCTGGTCGCCGACGTGGACTACGTGCCGGTGAGCACGGAGCAGTACGACGCGGCGCGCGGCGCCATCGCCCGCCTGACCAAGTACGGGCTCTAGCGGGTTGGAATAAGGCAGAGTAAAGGGGGGGCTCCCGCCGCCGGCGGGGGCCTCCTTCTATTTCAAGAGGTACAGGGGTTGAGGGGGCTGCCAGATGTGTTGAGGTTGGCGCACCCCTCCCCGCGCCCCGCCCTCACCCCAACCCTCTCCCAGCGGGAGAGGGGGAAGACCGCCCCGCTCCACCCCCTGCCCCTCCGACGCGCCCGACGGCGCGCACCCTCTTTCAGTTTCCCTCGTGCTTGACCCTGCGCTTGGGGGCGTGCTAGCTTCAGGCGCCCCGTCGCCCGACTCCGCTCAACACGGAAAAGAGGAGCCGATATGCCCAACGATCTGCTGCCGCCCGGCGCGGCCCGCGAGGAGGAACTGCCCACGAAACCCGGCATGGGGGTGACCCACGCCGGTCCTGTTGAGATGCTCTCGACGCCGGCAATGATCGGGCTCATGGAGGGTGTCGCCCTGCGCCTGATGCAGGAGCATCTCGAAGGAGGCCTGACCTCCGTCGGTGCGCGCGTCGACGTGCGCCACCTCGCGCCTCACGCCGTCGGCGGCCCCGTGCGTGTGAAGGCTTCGTTCAACAGGACGGAGGGGCGGCGGCTTATCTTCGACGTCGAGGCCTGGTCGGGAGATGTGAGGATCGGCTCGGGCAGTCATGAGCGAGCCGTGATCGATCCGTCGAAGTTCAAGCAGCGCTGACCCCCACGCGCACGGCTCGATGGGCTAGAATCGAGGGGCTATGACCGAGTCCCTCGTCCATCTCAACGGGCGGATTGTTCCGGCGCACGAGGCGCGCGTACCTGTCTACGACCAAGGCCTGCTCTACGGCTACGGACTCTTCGAGACCATGCGCGCCTACGAGGGGCGCGTCTTTCGCATGTCCGAGCATCTGGACCGGCTGGGGAAATCTGCCCAAGAGCTCGGGCTGCCGGTCGGGGGACGCCTTGACGAACTCGCCCATGCCGTTGACGAGACGATTGCCGCCAATGGCTTGGCGGATGCGCGGATCCGGCTCACCGTAACCGGTGGCGAGTCGGCCTCGGGGCCCGTGGTTCCCACTCCAGGCGAACCCACGGTGCTGGTGACCGCGAGCGCCATGCCGTCGGCCGAGGACCGCAGCCGAGAGTTCGAGCGTGGCTGGTGCGCCGTCGTGGCGTCGCGGACGCGGCACAGCCGCTCGGTAACCGCCGCCCACAAGACGACGAGCTACCTTCAGAATCTCGTGGCCCGCGCCGAGGCGTCCGACGTCGGCGCCGACGAGGCCCTCATCCTCAACGAGCGGGGCTGCCTGACCGAGGGGGCCATGACCAACGTCTTCGTCGTGAGGGGTGGGGTGCTGCTCACACCGGCCACGGTCTTTGGCCTCCTGCCCGGCATTACCCGCAACGCCGTTGTCGAGTTGGCCGAGGCCCGCGTGACCGTCGCCCACGGCATGGTGCCGCTCGGCCTCGCGGAACAAGCCGAAGAGATCTTCGTCACGAATTCGCTGATCGAGATCATGCCGGTCACCGAGCTTGGCGGGCGGGCGATCGGCGACGGGTCGCCGGGCGAGGTGACCCGCGCGCTGGCGCAGGACTACCGGCGGCTGGTCGCCGAGGAACTGGGCCTGAACGGAAAGGTCTAGAGCCGCTCCGCTGAGGTGGCCGCCGCACGGCACAGCGGGAGGCTCGCCGCCGGGCATTCGGCGTCACACTGGTCGCGCGGCCCCTCGCAGGGGTCGATATGGATGGTGACGATCGAGCCGGGCAGGGCTTCGTGGATGCCGGCCTCGATCATGTCCACGAGATCGTGGGCGCCCGCCACGCTCTCCACCCGCGGCACCATGACGTTGAGGTCGACGAGGCGCGACCGACCGGAGCGCCGCGTCCGCAGGTCCGAGTACGAGATGAACGCGCCGGCGTGCTCGTCGAGGACACCCCGTATCGCGTCCTCCTCCTCGTTGGAGAGGCGGGTGTCGATCAGGTCGTGGTAGGCGCGGAGGAAGAGGTTGCGGCCCGTCCAGGTGATAACCACGGCGACGCCCAATGCCGCCGCCGAGTCGAGGAAGGCCCATGGTGTGACCCAGAGCAACACCAGGCCGATCAGCACGCCGAGCGAGGTGAGGATGTCGGAAATGCGGTGCTGCGCAGCGGCTTCGAGGGCGGGCGACAAGGTCCTCCGCGCCACGCTGCGCAGATGGAGGCCGACGGCGACGTTGACGGCGAGCGAAATCGCCGTCGCGGCAATCCCGAGACCAACGTTGGTGACCTCGTAGTCGCCGCCGAGCCGCCGGATCGCCTCGAAGGTGATGAAGCCCGCGGCGACGATGATGAGACCCGCCTCGACGATCCCGCTAACGCTCTCGATCTTGCCGTGGCCGTAGGGGTGATCTCGGTCGGCGGGCCGCGCCGCGAAGGACACCGCCATCCACGCGAACAGCGCGCCGAGCAGGTCCATGGCGCTGTCCAGCGCGTCGGAGAGGACGCTGATGCTGCCGATGATGAGCCCGACGGTCACCTTGAGGGCGACGAGGCTGATGATGGCCAGGAGTGAGAGGGCCGCGGCCCCACCCGGCGTATTGAGTAGCGTGACGACGCGCATCGATGCTCCGATGAGTGCTCGCGCTCCCACCGCCGCAGGCCGGAGCGCGTTGGCTGCATTATGCCGCCTGCGCAAGGCGGGCGCGTCGGTGACGGGTTAAGCGGTCGCGGCGCGGCGGGAGCGGAAGGGGATCCGGAGCCTGGGCAGCTCGCCCTTCTCCGCCGCTACGAGGATGTTGGGCGCGAGCATGAGAGAGCTGTACGCGCCCGCGATGACGCCGGTGAGCAGCACGCCCATGAAGTCGCGGATGGTCTCGCCGCCGAAGAGCAGGACGGCGAGGATGGCGGCCGCGGTGGTCAGCGTGGTGTTGAGATTCCGCGTCAGCGTCTCGTTCAAGCTGATGTTGACCGAAGTCTCGAACGGCCGGCCCGGACTCTTCATCACGTTCTCGCGGATGCGGTCGAAGACCACGATGGTGTTGTTCACGCTGTAACCGATCACCGCGAGTATGCCGACGATCATGAGGGAGTTGACTTCCACCCCGGTGAACTTCGCCAGCAGCCCGAAGACCCCGAGCACGATCAACACGTCGTGGCTCAGCCCCACGATGGCGGCGAAGCCGTAGCGGTAGGAGCGCGGGATGCGCCGGAAGGCCCACCAGATATAGAGCAGGATGCCTACGGTGCCCGCCAGCACGGCCCAGAAGGTGTTCAGGATGCTGCGCTTGGCGATCTCCGCGTCGACCGAGGTGAAGTCGACCGCCTCGGTGTTGATGTCTGCGAGGCTCCCCAGTGCCGCGAGTAGCACGCTCCGGCCGTCGGACTCGGCGCGGCTGCCCCGGATGAAGATGCCGTCGCCCCGTGCCTCGGCCGTGAGGTCGACGTACCCCACGTCGTCGAGCTCGTTCACCACCGCCTCGGGAGAGACGGGGCGCTCGAAGACGAGCGTCTGCGCGACGTGCGTAGTGAAATTGAGGCCGGCGGCGGTGACTTCGCCGAATTCGCTTTGGAGTGTGGAGAGGATCAACCCCTGCTGGTCGGAGCTCAGCCGGTTGCCTCCGATGAAGAACTCGTTCGGCGCATCCTGCTGGATGATGAGCAGGTTTCGCACCGCTTGCACGGACTGCTCGGCGTCGGTGAGCCGGACGGTGAAGATGCCCTCGTCGGCCGGGTCGATCGGACCGGTCTCCGCGCGTCCCAGCGCCTCCTCGACCGCGGCGACGATGCTCTCGTTGAGGTCGGCCGCGTCGCGGCCGAAGACAGCGTAGGAGCCCGCGAAGGGCCGGAAGGCGCTTGCCGCCGCGCCGTCGCTCGCGACGGCAACGGCCTCCTCGATATCGCTAGGGCCGTAGCTAGCACCGAAGTCGGCGATGAAGGACGCGCCGGGATTCACCGCGACGGGCTCCTGGGCGAATTCCCCGAAACGGTTTGTGAGGTCGTCGAGGACCTGCTGCCGTGTCTCTTCAGACAGTCCCTCGCCCAGCAGGACAAAGCTCCCTTCCGTCTCAATCGCGGCAACATCCTCGTCGAGGCCGAGCAGGCTGATCTCCGCCCGCAGCGTGTCAAGATCGATGTCCGCCTCTTCAGGGAACGTGAGGGCCAGAGCGAGGTCGTCCGCCGGGTCGAACGTGGTGACGTCGGCAAGCCCGAATCGGAGCTCCAGCCCTGCAATGAGGTCCGCCAGCTCCTCCTCGGTAATGGCGGCATCGACGCCGCCGAAGCGGTTCTCGCTCACCTGCGACGAGGTGAGCTCGGCCCGCCCTTGGGCACGCACCTCGTTTTCGAAGTCGAAGGAGGTGACAACCGGCGTGCCGAGGTCGAGCGAGAAGAGCAGGTCGTCCTCGCCGCCGAAGCCGCGCCACTCGATGGCGCCGACGGCGCTCTCGATGTCGGCGGCCACGATGTCGGCGCTGGCGGCCAGATCCTCGCCTTGGAGCAAGAAGTCGCCGCCCTCCTGCTGCGAGGCCGTCACTCCGCTGCCGGCGGCCGCGGTGACGGGCAAGACGACGAGCGCTTCGAGGACCTCTTCAAGGGTCACCGTGCCGGCGAATTCCAGAATAAAGAGCGGGTCTTGCGCGAGATCGACCGGAGAGCGCGCGGCCTCGCCGAAGCGGCCCGTTAGGGTGTCGACGAAGCCCGTTACCTCCGCCGGGTCGAGCGCTGGCGCCGCGGCGAACAGGGTCGTCGAGTCCTCGACGATAGCCGTCAACTCTCCGGTGGCGCCCAGGCCGGCCACGATCGAGTTGACTTCCCCTTGGGTGAGAGCGGCGTCCTCGGGGAAGGTCAGCACTTCGGCGAAGCTGTTCTCGTCAAAGGGAGTGCGAGTCGCTGCGCCAATCGACTCCCATGCGGCGGTGAGCTCGGCCAGGCGGTCCTCATCCGCGCCGGGGGCGGCGACGAGGAACCGGTCAGCGCCCGCCGCCTCGACGCGCGTGCCCTCGGCGGGTTCTTCGCCGAACGCCTCCAGCACGTCGTTCGCCGCGACGGTGTCCACGAAGCGAATCGTCTCCGCCATGTCGGTACCCCGCTCGAAGCCGGTGGGCGTCAGCGGGCCGAAGGCGTCGGCGAGCCTGGTGAGCAGGTCTTCCTCGACGAATTCGGTCCGGATGAAGAAGGTGGTGTCGTTCAGGGCTTGGACCGAGGCGTCGCCCCGCTCGATCTCAACGAGCCGCGCCCGCACGTCTTCAAGGGCGACGGGCTCCTCGAACTCGACGGTCAGGGAGGTGCCGCTGGAGAACTCGAGGCCGAACGGCAGGCGCGGCGGTGCGACGAGCGCGACGACGCACGCGGCGATGACGAACCCGGTAAACAGGAAGGCGAGCCGCCGGTTGGCTACAAATTCGAACACGGTGCGTTCCGTCCTGCCCTTATGCCTCTCGTACTTTCAAGACTTTCGTTGTTGCGTCTCGCGCCATTGGCTCAACTCACTGCCGGCGTGGCGCGCTGCGTCTCTCGGATGTCGGCGAAGAGCCGGGTATTGCCGGCGAAGGGCGTCCCCACGAGCATGCGGAGGATCGTCCGGGTGACGACGAAGGCGGTGAAGACGCTGGCGATGATCGCGAGCATGAGGGTGATGGCGAAGCCGATCACGCGCGGTTCGCCGAGCTGGTCGCCGAACCACCACAGGATGAGCATGACGATGAAGGTGGTCACCTGGCTGTCCCGGATGGCCGACCAGGCGCGGTCGAAGCCGGCCTCGATGGCCGCGCCCAGCGTACGGCCGGCGCGCAGCTCCTCACGCATGCGCTCGAAGATGATGACGTTGGCGTCCACGGCCATGCCGACGGAGACCACGAAGGCCGACAGGCCCGACAACGTCAAGGTGACGCCCACGATCTTGAAGGCGGCCAATATCAAGACCGTGTACAAGACCAGGGCGGCCACCGCGATCAGCCCGAGCAGGCGGTAGTAGAGCAGCATGAAGAGCATCACGAGGCCGAGCCCGATGGCGGCGGCGGCGTAGCTCCTGTTCAGGGAGTCCTCGCCTAAGGTGGCGGAGACGTCGTCTTCGCGTACCACGCTGATGCTTACCGGTAGCGCGCCGGCGTTCAACTGAATAGCGATGCGGCGCGCGTCCGTCCGCGAGACGCCGGTGATGCGCCCGCTGCCGGCGATGACCGCCTGGACCGTGGGGTTGGATATCAGACCGTTGTCGAGGAAGATCCCCAGGGGCTGGCCGATGTTGCGGCGGGTGATCTGCTCGAACATCCGCGAGCCTTCGCCGTTGAAGTCGAACGTCACCACGGGCAGGCCCGTCGTTGGGTCGGAGACCACGGCTGAGGTCGGGCGGAGGAACTCGCCGGTGAGGTGCTTGGTGACGCCGCCGTTGCCTTCGGCGAGGGCGGGCTGGTTCTGCGAGCACTGCGGGTCGAGGCACTCGCGGAAGTCGAGCTGCGCGGTGCCGCCGATGAGGGTCTTCGCCTCGTCGATGTCGGTGATGCCGGCGAGCTGGACAATGATCTCGTTGCTGCCGCTCCGCTGGATCAGCGGTTCGGTCACGCCGAAGGCGTTGACGCGGCGGCTCATGACGTCGACGACGCCCTCGATCTGTTCGTCGGTGACGTTGGGGTCGTCGGCGCGGTAGATGAGGAGGGTGCCGCCCTGCAGGTCGAGGCCGAGCCGGAGGCCGAGCGGGCCTTCGTCGGAGCCGCGCTCGAAGCCGCCGATGTTGACGGTGCGGAAAACCAGGGACAGGATCGCCAGCGCGAAGACGACGACGATGATCGCAAGGAAGATGCGGTTTCGACTAATCCGCACGCCGGCTCCTTTGGGGGCGCTTCCCGGGGCTGGCCGCGGAGCCCTCGGCCAGCAGCTTGCCGGCGAGGGCGATGGCTTGAGGCCGAGTCTCGATCTCTCCGGCGGCTTGCGCTTCTCTCAGGGTTTCCATAAGCCGACCGACGATCGGGCCGGGTTCGAGGCCGAGCGCTCCCATGAGGTCGTGGCCGTCGACGAGCCGGGGAGCGGGGGCCTCGCTCTCTCTCGAATAGTAGGCGACAAGGATACCATGAATCCTTTCGGCGTAGGCGGCCCAGTCGGCCGGGTCGAACCGCGGGCCTCTGGCCGCCAGGTAGTCGGCGAAGCTGAGGTAGAGCGTGTCGACGGCCGCGTCGCCGGCGTCGCGGAAGTAGCGGTGGAGGGCACGCCGGCTCGGGCCGGCCGGGTCGCGGGTGATCATCCCGGGCCGCAGATGCTCCCGCACCATCGCGGCGACCAAGCGCCGCTCGCGGTTCGAGAAGCGCAGCCGCTCCATGACCTGTTCGGTCATGACCGCGCCCTCCTTGGCATGGCCCAGGAAGCGGATGCGCCCATCCTCTTCGACGGTCTTGCAGGCGGGCTTGGCTACGTCGTGCAGCAGGGCGGCGAGGCGGAGCGCGTCGGCCCTCGTCCGCCCGCCGCCGACGGGCTCGGCGGCGTGGTCGTCGTCGCGGGCGCCCCAGGGGACGGCGGGTTCCGGGTTGGGGTTGAGCGGTTCGACACGGAGCACGCCCTGGACCTTGCCCACGGTCTCCATCGAGTGTTCGAGGACGTTCCAGTAGTGCTCCTTGGGCTGCGTGGTTTCGCGCGCCGCTTCGAGCTCGGGGATGATTCGGGTCAGCAGGCCAAGGCTGTCGAGGAGGCGCAGATGGCGCGCCGCGCCGGGTGGGCGCATGAGCCGGACGAGCTCGTCCCGCACCCGCTCCGGCGCGCTCGACGCGATGCGCGCCGCGCCGGCGGCGACCCAAGCCGCCGTTTGGGGTTCGACTTCGAGGCCCAGCTCGGCGCAGAGACGGACTGCCCGCACCATGCGTACCGGATCGGCGGCGAGGCCTTCCTCGCTGACGGCGCGGAGGCGTTTGGCCCTGAGGTCGTCCAGCCCGCCGGTGGGGTCGACGACGAGGGGCGGGGCGGCGTTGGGCCAGAGCTGCAGCGGCAGCGCCATGGCGTTGATGGTGAAGTCGCGCCGGAGCAGGTCGGGGCCGATGCCTTCCGCGGCCAGGGTCAGGTCAACGGCCGAGCCGTCGTCGCGGGAGACGATCCTGTGGATGCCGCGTTCGGCGTCGAGGGCGACGGCGGCGGCCCCGGCCTCCTTGGCGACGGCGCGCGCCAGGTCGGCGACGTCGTCGACGTCGACGGCAAGGTCGAGGTCGGCGGGCGCGCGGCCGAGGAGGGCGTCGCGCACCGCGCCGCCGGCGACCCACGCCGGGGCGTGGCGCTCGCCCAACGCGCGGCGCGCGGCGCTGAGGATTGTGGGGATGGACATGGGCGGGGCGTCCCCCGGCCCGCTAGGCGGCGGGCACTTCGCCGGAGACTTCGCGCAGGGCTTCCGACTCTTCGGACTCCTCCTGCTCGATGGGGGCGAGGGTGTCGAGCGTGCCCTGCTCTTTCATGCGGTCGACGTAGAGGATGCCGTCGAGGTGGTCGATCTCGTGTTCGAGGGCTTGGGCCATGATGCCGTCCGCCTTGAGGCGCACTGGTTTGCCGTCGCGGTCGAGGCCCTTGACCTTGACCCACTCGGCGCGGTAGAGCTTGCCCCGGTAGCCGGGGATGCTGAGGCAGCCCTCGGATACGAGCCGCTCGCCGCCCTTCTTCACAAACTCGGGGTTCACCAGGACGTACTCCTCGCGGTAGACCTCTTCGGTGTCTGGGTCCTTATAGGGGATGCCCATGACGAGGACCCGAAGCGGGACGCCGACTTGGTTGGCGGCGAGGCCGATGCCGTCCTCCGCGTACATCGTCTCGATCAGATCGTCGATCAGGCGCTGGACCTTGGCGTCGATCTTGGCGACGCGCTTCGCCTTCCGGCGAAGTACCGACTCCGGGGCGTATTGGAGGGGAAGTACGGTCACGCTGGCTCCTGTCGTACGGGCCTCACGGCTCCATGAGGCTACGCCCTCAGTATACCGCGCCGCGCCTCCGAGGGAGCCCTTGCGCCGCCGCCTGCCGTTGGCCGGGTAAAGGTGCGGTTTCCTTGACCCCTCAGAAGGGGCGCTGCTAGAATGCGAGACTGCCTACGGCGGGGATACCAGAAGGGAACGAAGGTCGGCGTCGCATGCTCGTGATCGGTCTGACCGGCGGAATTGGCAGCGGCAAGACCACCGTATCCGGTTTTCTCGAAGAGCTAGGCGCCGAGGTCATCGACGCCGACAAAGTCGGCCACGTAACGTACTTGCCGGATATGCCGGCGTGGCGGGACTTGATCGACACCTGGGGCGAAGACCTGCTCCAACCCAACCGGGAAATTGACCGCAAGAAGCTCGGCGCCATCGTCTTCAGCGACCCCGCGAACCTGGAGAAGCTGAACAGCATCGTGCACCCCCGCATGCGCGACATCATGAACGACCGGATCGAAGCCTTCCGCGGGGAGGGCAAGCAGGTGGTGGTGGTCGACGCGGCGATCTTGATCGAGGCGAAGTGGACGTCGCTGGTCGATGAGGTCTGGGTAACGGCAGCGCCGGAGGACGTGGTGGTGCAGCGGGTGATGGCGCGGAATGGCTG
>DAOUKH010000055.1:0-46840 GCA_034421515.1 Dehalococcoidia bacterium | reverse complement strand
AATGCCCTGATGCGCTACACGGTGCCCATGCCGGAGGATAGCCTCGCCCCCGGCATGAGCGCCGAGGATATGGCTCTGAATGGCTCGGTGCTATCTACCGTGCCGGTTGGTGGGCGATCGTGGACTCGAACCACGGACCCCAGTCTTATCAGGACTGTGCTCTGACCGCCTGAGCTAATCGCCCGAGAGGGAACGGGAGGCTTCGAGTCTAGGACGCCACACCTGTTGGTGTCAAGGAATCGGCGTCGGTGCGGGGGCGCCGGGCCCGGCGTCCGGGGCGCTGCCGATTGCGCCGTGAGCCTCTATACTGTCCGGGCGCGCGCAAGGGGGCTCGACTGCCCTCCCTCAGTCCCTCCCACAGGGAGGGAGGTTTTGGGGGCGCGCTGGAGGCTAGGCATGGAGTTCCGTTTCACCGCCGAGGAAGATGCGTTCCGGGCCGAGGTCCGCGACTTCATCCACAAGGAGACGCCGGAGCCGCTCCGCAACAGCGGCGGCGGCGAGAGCAGCTTCTCGACCAAGAACTGGCCCCACACCCTCGAGTTCCGCAAGAAGCTCGGCAAGCGCGGCTGGATCGGCATCTCGTGGCCCAAGGAGTACGGCGGCCTCGGCGAGTCGCTGGTCAAGCAGGCCATCCTCAAGGAAGAGCTCTCCTACTGGCGCGCCCCCATGCTCGACGCCCAGGCCTACCAGCTCGGCCCCTCGCTCATCGTCCACGGCACCGAGGACCAGAAGAAGCGCTATCTTCCGGGGATCGCCTCCGCCGAGGACGTCTGGTGCCAGGGCTTCTCCGAGCCCAACTCCGGCTCCGACCTCGCCTCGCTGCAGACGCGGGCCGACATCGACGGCGACGAGTTCGTGATCAACGGGCAGAAGATCTGGACCTCCGGCGCCCACCTCGCCGAGTACATCCACCTCCTCGCCCGCACCGACCCCGAGGCGCCCAAGCACCGGGGCATCTCCTACTTCCTGTTCTCGATGAAGACGCCCGGCGTCACCGTCAAGCCGATCCGGCAGGCCAACGACGGCGAGGGCTTCAACGAGGTCTACTTCGACAACGTCCGCATCCCCAAGGACTCCATCTTCGGCGAGCTGAACCGCGGCTGGTACGTCGCCACGACGACGCTCGACTTCGAGCGCTCCAACGTCGCCGGCGCCGCCGGCGCGCAGCGCAACCTCGACGACCTCGTCGCCTACTGCACCGAGACCACCCGGCTCGGCGAGCGCCTGATCGACCGCCCCGACGTGCGCTACCGGCTCGCCGAGGCCGCCGTCGAGATCCAGGTCGCGCGCATGCTCTCCTACCGCGTCCTCTCGCTGCAGGCCAGCGGCGGGGTGCCCAACATGGAGGCCTCGCTCGCCAAGCTCTTCTCCACCGACGTCTCGCACCGGCTCGCCATCCGCGGCATGGAGATCCTCGGGCTCACCGGCCAACTGCACGGCGGCGGACGGCACGCCCCGATGAACGGGCTCCGGCTGTCGCACTACCTCTCGACGATGTGCAGCGTCGGCGGCGGGTCGCAGGAGATCCAGCGCAACATCATCGCCACGCGCGGACTCGGCCTGCCCCGCTAGCCGTCTTCCGTCCCGGCCGGCGACGGCTCCCTTTCGCCCGGCTGCCGGATGGGCGCGGCCCGCGTCCAGAGCCAGACGCCGACCTGCGTCGCCGCGGCCACGGCGCCGATCGCCACGAGCGCCGTCTGCGGCCCGACGACCTCGGCCAGCCCTCCCAGAAGGAGCTGTCCGAAGGGGGCGATGCCCCAGATGATGGTGCGGACGGCGAAGACGCGTCCCGAAATCTCGGGTGGCGAGAGCAGCTGCACCGTCGCCATGTTCAGCGCCAGATAGACCGACTGCGTCATCCCCACCAAGACGATGATGCCGAGGGAAAGCGGGAAGCTCTCCGACTGCGCGAACAGGATGAGCACGAGTCCCTGCACCACGCCGGCGCCGATCATCACTCCGGGCCGGGGGCGGGACACGTTCAGCGCCGCCAGGAGCAGCGACGCCACCAGCCCGCCGATTCCGGCGCTGGTGAAGAGCAGCCCCAGTTCCGAGCCGCCGACCTCCAGCACGTCGCGCTGGAAGATCGGGATCAGCGCCATGTAGGCCGTGCCGAAGACGGTGAAGAGCGCGGCGGCCGAGATGACGACCGTCAGGCTGTGCGAGTTCCGGATGTAGCGAATCCCTTCGAGGAAGGCCTCCCGCGCCGACGACGTCGCGTCGCCCCTCGGGGGGCGCGGCGGAAGCCGCGCCGCGGTCAGGAAGGCGAGCGCCGAGAAGCCTAGGGCGGTGAAGAAGGCCGCCTCTACGCCGCCCTCCTCCAGGATGAACCCCGCCGCCCCCGGGGCGACCGCCATCATCCCGTTGAGCACGACCGTGAAGTGGACCACTCCGTTTGTGACTGCGGGCCGCGGCACCACGTCGGCGATCATCGCCTGCCGCACCGGCAGCGTCCCTCCCGTCACCGCGCCGCCGAACAGCGAGAAGACCAGCAGCAGCACGACGGTCATGCCGTCGAACAGCAGGACGACGGCCATGGCGAGGACGAGGAGGATGTTGCACACCTCGGCCCCCACCAGGATCTTCCGCCGGTCGATCCGGTCCGCCATCGTCCCGCTGACCAGCGGCAGCAACAGAATGGGGAGCGACCAGAGGGCGAAGCTCAGCGTCACCAGGAGCGGCGACTCGGTCAGGTCCTGCGCGAGATAGGCCCGCCCCAGCTGCTGGATGTGCACCGAGGCAAAGGTCATCACCGCGGTCATCCAGAACCAGCGGTAACCCTGGTAGTGGAAGGCCTGCAGGCCTCGGATCGGCTCGCGGACTCGGGTGGGGGACATGCGGCGGGCCAGCGGCCTAGGCGTCCGGGGCTGGCGGCGCGGGGCCGTTACTGATAGGCAGGGTGAAGCGGAAGGTGGCGCCTCCGCCGGGCTCGCTCTCGGCCTTGATGGAGCCGCCCAGGGCCTGCACCGTGTGCTTCGCCAGCGCCAGACCCAGACCGGTGCCGCTGCTCGCCCGCGACGTGTCCGCCTTGAAGAACCGCTCGAAGATGTGCGGCAGGTGCTCGGGCAAGATGCCGTCGCCCGAGTCCGCCACCGACACCTCCACGGCGCCGCCCTCCGTCCGCGCCCTCACTGTCACGCAGCCGTCCTTCGGGGTGAACTTGAGCGCGTTGTCGAACAGGTTCTGCATCACGCGGTGCACGGCGGCCCGGTCGGCGACGACGTCCGGCAGGTCGGCGGGCAGCGCGACGTCGAGGTCGATCTGCTTGCTCGCCGCGCGGGGGCGCACGCGGTCGGCGGCGGTCTCGACCAGCTCCGCGATGCTCATGGGGGCGGAGGCAAACTCCGCCTTGCCCGCCTCCAGCGTGGCGAGGTCGAGGAGCTCCTGCACCAGCACCGTCATCTGGTCGACTTCCCCGTGGATGAGGCGCAGGAACTCGTCGGCCGCGGCGGGGTCGTCCGACGCCGCGTCCTGCAGCGTCTCCACCGATGCCTTGATTGACGCCAGCGGCGTGCGGAGCTCATGGGAGACGTTGGCGACGAACTCGCGGCGCACCCGTTCCAGCCGGCGGATCTCCGACAGGTCCCGCGCGATGATCAGCACCGCCGCGCCGCCGCGCCGCACCATCGGCGTCGCCGACACCTCCAGGGGCCGCAGGTCGTGGCCGTAGGAGATCTGCCCGGCATGGTGGCGCCCATCCGCGAGCGCGTCGGAGACGAGCCGCGCCACTTCGTAGTCGCGCACCACCTGCATCAACCGCTGCCCGATCGCCTCATCGGCCGAGACGCCAAAGACGGCGAGCGCCGCGGGATTGGCGACGGCGATGGTCCCCGCCTCGTCCACCATGAGCAGGGCGTCGTTCATGCCGTCGATCACCGCCCCGAAGGTGTCGCGCTCGTGGTAGCTCGTGCGGACCTGGTTTTCCAGCGCCGTCGCCATCTCGTTGATCGCGACGGCCAGCGGGTCCGCCTCGCTGATGTGCGGCGTCTCGGCGCGCTGGTAGAGCTCGCCGGCTGCGAGGCGGCGGGCGACGCCGGTGAACGCGGCCAGGGCCCGCTGCAAGTTCCCCGTGAAAAGCAGGCTGAAGACGACGAGCGCGGCCAGGGCGACTGCCCCCACGATAAGCACCGGCCGCACCGCCCCCCAGTAGGCCTCCCCCAGGCTCTCCCTGCCGACGGTGACCCGGACCACGCCGACTACCACGCCGTCGTCCACGACCGGCGCGGCGACATGCAGCCGCGACTCGCCCGTGAACGGGTCATTGCGGTTCATACGCTCGGTCCCGCCGGCGAAGGCGTCTTGGATTTCGAGCGCGTCGCCGGTGGTGCGCCCCACCTCGTCCGAGGCGTAACGCACCTCGCCGGCGGCGTCGACGACGGTGACCGCCTCGCCGGGTTCCAGGACGGCGGCCGCCGCTGCGTCGAGGCGTTCCGCCCCGAGGCTGCCCTCGATCAAGCCCCGCGCCGTCGCGGCCAGACCGTGGGCCTGCGCCACGGCCCGCGCGTCGAGCGCGTCCCCGGCCTGGTCCCTGGCCCGGCCGCCGACGATGACCGACGTTGCAATGGTGATCGCCGCCACGAGCACCAGGCTCGACAGCAGCATCCGCCAGCGCAGGCTCCGCAGCATCCTACGACTCGAGCTTGTAGCCGATTCCTCTGATGGTGACCAGGCGCTTGGGACGGCTGGGGTCCTCTTCGATCTTCTCCCGGAGCCAGCGCACGTGCACGTCGACGGTCCGCGTGTCGCCGCTGTACTCGTAGCCCCAGATGCGCTCGAGGAGCGCGTCGCGGGAGAAGACGATGCCCTGGTTCTTGAGCAGGAAGGCCAGCAGGTCGAACTCCTTGGGGCGCAGCGCCGTCTCCGCGCCCCCGATGGTGAAGCGCCGCGCCGCCGGATCGATCTCCAGGTTGTGCGCGGTCAGCACCTCGTGTTCCCGCCCCTCGCCGCCGGCCCGCCGGTCCATCTCGACCCGGCGCAGCAGCGCCTTCACGCGGGCCAGCAGCTCGCGCATGCTGAAGGGCTTGGTCAGATAGTCGTCGGCCCCGACTTCGAGCCCGACGATACGGTCGACCTCTTCCGCCTTCGCGGTGAGCATGAGGATCGGCGTCGTGGCCTCGCGCCGGATGGCGCGGCAGACGTCGAGCCCGTCCAGCTTGGGGAGCATGAGGTCGAGGACCACGAGGTCGGGCGAGGAGGTAAGCGCGAGGTCGCGGCCCTCCGCGCCGTCGCCGGCCGCAAGCACCTTGAACCCGTCGCGGCCCAGATTGTAAGAAAGGGCCCGGCGAAGAGTGTCTTCGTCCTCGATGACGAGCACGGTGCGCTGGCCTGAGGGCTCCACGCGCCGATTATACTCCCGCGCCGCCCCCTCGCGGACGTTCCGCCCATCGCAAGACGGCACGTTTAGCGGCCGCTTCTACCAGCGCAGCGGCCTGCTCCGCCGACGCCTTAGGCGAGCTCTCCTCCCCAAGCTCCTCGCTCGCCATGATGCCGTGGGGCAACAGTTCCTCCGGGGGGAGGTCGATCCGGCCGCAGACCGCGATCACCGGCGCGCCCGCGTCCCGCGCGGCGTGGGCGACCGCCAGCGTGCCCTTCCCGTCGAGCGTGCCGGCATCAAGGCGGCCCTCCCCGGTGAGCACCAGGTCGGCCCTCTCGAACCTAGCCGCGGGGCCGATGAAGTCGAGCACGAGCGCCGCCCCGTTCAGGAGCTCCGCGCCCAGGAAGGCGTGCAGCCCGCCGGCCAGGCCCCCCGCCGGCCCGCTCCGCGGCGTGGCGAGGAGGTCGACGCCCGTCGCCGCGAGCACCACGTCGCAGTAGTGCTCGAGAGCGGCGGAAAGCAGGTCCATGTCGGCGGCGTCGCACCCCTTCTGCTCCATGAACTTACGCGGGCCCTCCGGCCTCGTCATCGGGATGTCGACGTCGCAGGCGACCCGCACGCGGCAGTCGGCCAGGCGTGGATCGAGGGCGGTCAGGTCGATGGAAACCAGCAAGTCTAGAGCGGCCCCGCCGGGTGGGAGAAGCGCCCCGACGGCGTCGAGGAACCGTACGCCCAGGGCGCTCAACGCGCCGGCCCCACCGTCGACCGTGGCGCTGCCGCCGACGCCGACCAGGAAGTCGCGGTGGCCACGGTCCAGGGCCGCGCGGATAAGCTCGCCGGTGCCGTACGTCGACGCCGCCCGTGGGTTGAGCCGCTCCGGGTCGAGCAGGCGCAGACCCGAGGCCCGCGCCATCTCCACCACGGCCGGGCCGCCGCCGCCCAATGCTCCCCAACGCGCCCGCACCGGCGCGCCGAGTGGGCCCCGGACCTCGGCCTCGAAGTACTGCCCACCGGTCGCGCCCACCAGCACGTCGAGGGTGTCGTCGCCGCCGTCGGCCATGGGGAGCGCGATGGCCTCAGCATGGGGAAGGGCGCCCCGGCAGCCCCGTGCCATCGCCTCGGCCGCTTCGTGGGCGCTCAGGGTTCCCTTGAACGCCTGCGGCATACACAGGATGCGCAAGGCCGCCGCTCTACTTCCGCTCCGCGCCGCCCCCGACGCCGTCGTAGAACGCGTACGTCTCGGCGCCGATCCCGATGGGTTCGAGATGCCGCCCCAAGGTGTTCGCGAAGAACTCCTCCAGGGCGCGGACGTCCCACCCGTCGGCGTGGATGGCCGGATGCACCGGCTTGGGGTGGGAGAACAGGCTCAGCGTATTGCCCTGCAGCCGCACGATCTGGCCGGTCACGTTGGCCGCGGCGTCGCTGGCCAGGAAGACGACCAGCGGCGCGATCGTCTCCGGCGGCACGTCCGCCGTGGTCGGATAGCCGCCTACGGTCGACATGTCCGACATCCGCGTACGCGCCAGCGGCGAGATCCCGTTGACCCGGATGCCGTGGCGGGCAAGGTCGAGGGCCATCGCGTAGGTGAGCCCGGCGACGCCCGCCTTGCTCGCCGAGTACATCGATCGCCCCTCCAGGCCGGCCTGCGCCCCGGAGGTGACGTTGAGGATGCAGCCCCGCCCCTGGGGGATCATCACGTCCACGGCGTGACGGGCCATGGCGAAGACGCCTTTGACGTTGACGGCGACGATGGCGTCGAGCTCCTCCTCCTTAGCCTCCCAGATAGGCGCGACGCGGTAGAGTCCCGCGTTGTTCACCAGCACGTCGAGGGCGCCGTACTCGTCGACGCAGTGCTCGACGACCCCGCGGGCCTCGTCCCAGCGCGCCACGCTGCCGCCGTCGGGGACCGCCGTGCCGCCGGCCTCGCCGATCTCGCGGGCGACGCCCTCGGCCTCCTCCACGTCGATGTCGTTGATGAGCAGGCGGGCGCCCTCGGCGGCCATGGCCATGGCGTAGGCCCGGCCCAAGCCGCGTCCCGCCCCCGTGACGATGACCGCCTTCCCTTCAAGCACGCCCATGCCGCCCTCCAGGCGGCGCAGTATAGCAGCCGCCCCGCGGCTCACCAGAGGCGCGCGTCAACCCCGTGGGACGCGGGTGCGGTATGCTATCGCACCGGAATGGGCGTGCTTCGAGAATGTATCGGGCGTGTGCGCTCGGCCGAGGGGCTCTGGCGGATCGGCGCCATCGTGATTGTCTCCGCCGTGGTCGGCGGGGCCGTCGGCGGAGTTGTGGGCGCGCTCGTCGCCTCGGACTCCGGCTCGCCGGACTCGGGGCTCCAACTGAGCGTCCCCGAGCGGGTCGCGGCGATCAACGTGCTCGTCAACGCGGACTGGCCGCACGTGCCCAGCCCCGATGACTGGTACACCGAGCACCGGCACGCCCATGTGTCCCTTGGTGAAGAGTGGGTGCAGCCCGGCGGCCTCGGAGAGTTCCTCCACATCGATGGCCTCGACCCCTCCCGGGACGACGTCGAAGCCTGGCGCACGAGCTACGCCGACTGGACCGTCGAGACGGAAGAGCTGCTCCAACAGCTGGACCACTCCGACCACCACCACGCTCCGCTCCGGACCGTCCACGCCCGCGGCCTCCGTATCCTGATCCACGTGGACGCGCTCCTCGATCGGTGACCGCGGCCGCCTTCGTTGCGCTCAACGGCGCGGCTCCCCTACCATGACCCCATGCCGCGAGCCGCGCCGGACCTGTCCATAGTCGACGTCCTCAAGGACATCGTGGGCGAGGAGCACGTCCTCCACACCCCCGAGGACATGCTCGTCTTCGAGTTCGACGGCTCCATCGACCGGCAGCTTCCCCAGGCCGTCGTCCTTCCCGCGACCGCCGACCAGGTGTCGCGCGTCGTCCGCCTGGCCCACGACCACGGCGTCCCCCTCGTCCCCCGCGGCGCGGGGACCGGCCTCAGCGGCGGCGCGGTCGCCATCGAGGGTGGCATCCTCCTCGTCACCACGCGCATGGACCGGATCATCGAAGTCGACCCGGTCAACCGCTTCGCCATCGTCGAGCCAGGCGTGATCAACATCCACGTCAGCCAGCGCGCCGCCGAGCACGGTCTGATGTACGTTCCCGACCCGTCGAGCCAGAAGACCTGCACCATCGGCGGCAACGTCGCCGAGAACTCCGGCGGCCCTCACTGCCTCGCCTACGGCGTCACCACCAACCACGTCCTCGGCCTCGAGGTCGTGCTGCCCGACGGCGAGATCGTCTGGCTCGGCGGCTACGAGCCCGGACGCCCCGGCTACGACCTGCTCGGCCTCTTCGTCGGCTCCGAGGGCACCCTGGGGATCGCCACCAAGATCATGGTCAAACTCATGCCCGAGCCCGAGGCGACCAAGACCCTCGTCGCCCCCTTCAAAGACATCGACGACGCCAGCCGCGCCGTCTCCGAGATCATCGCCCGCGGCGTCATCCCCGCCGCCCTCGAGATGATCGACCGCATGACCATCGAGGCCGTCGGCCCCATCGTCCGCGCCGAATACCCGCCCGACGCCGGCGCGGTCCTCCTCATCGAGGTCGACGGCCCCCGCGAGGCGGTCGACGCCGACGCCGCCTCCGTCGAGGCCATCTGCGCCGAGATCGGCGCTCAGGAGATCCGCAGCGCCGAAGACCCCAAGCGCCGCGAGCGACTCTGGGCCGCCCGCAAGGGCGCGCTCGGCGCCCTGGGGCGGCTTGCCCCCAACTACTACATCCTCGACGGCGTCGTGCCCCGTACGCGCCTCCCCGAAGTCCTCCGCATCGTCAACGACATCTGCGACCGCCGCGGCTTCCGCGTCTCCAACGTCTTCCACGCCGGCGACGGCAACCTCCACCCCAACCTCCTCTTCGACGAGCGCGTCGAGGGCGAGGCCGAGCGCGTCCTCGAGGTCGGGGAGGAGATCATGCGCGTCTGCGTCGACGCCGGCGGCAGCATCACCGGCGAGCACGGCGTCGGCCTCGAAAAGAAGAGCTTCATGCGCCTGATCTTCACCGACGACGACCTGCGCGCCATGGAGAAGGTCAAGGAGGCCTTTGGCGCCACCGACACCTTCAACCCCTGCAAGCTGCTCCCCACCGGCGTCGCCTGCGGCGAGGGCTGGAAACTGTCGCGCCTGCCGTCGATCCCCGGGGCCTACCTCTAGGCCATGACCGTGACGGCGCTGCATGACGCGCTGGCCGAAGCCGTGGGCCCCGACGCGCTGGCCCGCGGCGACCTCGCCCGCTTTGCCGTCGACGGCGTTCCCCCCAAGGCCGTCGCCGCCCCTGACTCTGCCGACGCGGCCTCGGCCCTGCTCCGTCTCGCCAACGAATCGAGCCTGGCCGTCGTCCCACGCGGCGGCGGCGTCTCCATGGCGGCCGGCATGCCGCCCGACCGCCTAGACGTCGTCCTCGAGACCCGCCGGCTGAACGCGCTCACCCTCCACGAGCCGGCCGACCTCGTCGCCGGCGCCCAGGCCGGCATGACCCTCGAAGCCCTCAACCGGGCCCTCGCCGAGCACGGCCAAGTGCTCCCCCTCGACGCCCCCAACCCCGGACGCGCCACCCTCGGCGGCATCCTCTCCGCCGACGTCAACGGCCCCCGCCGCGCCTTCTACGGCACCGCCCGCGACCGCGTCATCGGCCTCCAGGCCCTCGACCCCTCCGGCACCCCGATCAAGGGCGGGGGACGCGTCGTCAAGAACGTCGCCGGCTACGACCTCCCCAAGCTCTTCATCGGCGCCCACGGCACGCTTGGCCTGATCACCGAAGCCACCTTCAAGCTCGCTCCGCTCCCCGCCGCGCGCACGGCAATCGTCGGCGCATTCGCCAAGATCGGCCCCGCCCTCGACGCCGCCCTCGACGTCCTCAAGAGCGGGCTCCGGCCCACCGCCCTCGACCTCCTCAACGGCACCGCCTACCGCGCCGCCGCCAAGCGCGTCCAGATGCCCTCCATCTCCGACCGCGACTACTTCCTCGCCGCCGAGCTTGCCGGCGTCCCCGGCGCGGTCGAGCGCCAGAAGATGCAGGTCCATCGCGCCATCACCGGCGCCGGCGGCAAGTCGCTGCTCGCCGACGACACCTCCCAGCAGGACGGCTTCTGGCGCGCCGTCATCGACCTCGGACGCACCGCGCAGCGCCCCGCGACCATGATCACCCGCTTCTCCACCCGGTGGGACGGCCTCGAAAAGCTCGTGCTCGGCCACGAGGCCCTGGCGGAGAGCAACGAGGCGGAAGCGGCGATCGAGGTCTACCTCGGCGTGGGCCTGGGACGAACCGCCTGGTGGGTCGGCGAGAGCCCGCCGCCGGAGCCGGCGAAGCTCGCCGCGATCATCGTCACCCTCCGCAAGGCGGCGGAGATCGCCGGCGGCCCCTTCGTTGTCGAAAGCGTCCCGCCCGCCGTCAAGAAGCTGGTGGACGTCTGGGGCGTGCCGGGCCCCGAATTCGACATCATGCGACGGATCAAAGACCTGTTCGACCCCAACGAGGTGATGAGCCCGGGGCGCTTCCTCGGAGGACTCTAGAGGCGGCGATGACCACCGACACCGACCACGTCCACACCCCGGCGGCCCCCGGCTTCGCCGGCCCCGACGCGCCCCTCGAGGAAGACCTCTACAAGTGCGTCCACTGCGGGCTGTGCCTGCAAGTCTGCCCCACCTACGTCGAGCTCGGCGTCGAGACCGAGTCGCCCCGCGGCCGTATCGCCCTGATGAAGGGCGTCCACCAGGGGCGCATCGGACTCACCGACGGAGTCGCCGGGCACCTCGACCTCTGCCTCCAGTGCCGCGCCTGCGAGGCCGCCTGCCCCGCCGGCGTCCCCTACGGCCGCATGATGGAGGCCGCTCGCACCCAGATGGCGACGCACCGCCCCCGCTCCCTCCGCTACCGGCTCGGCATCCTTCTCGGCCTGCGGCTGCTCCTGCATCACCCGCTCCTGCTCCGGACCGTCGCCTGGGCCCTGAAGGCCTACCAGCGCACCGGACTCCAGGCCCTCGTCCGGGGCGCGGGTCTCCTGCGACCCGTCGGCGCACTTGACCGCCTCGAACGGCAGCTCCCCCGACTGGGACTCTTCTACAAGCGTCCCCGCAAGCCCTTGGCCCCCCGAGGCGCCGCGACCCGCCGCGTCGGCATGCTCGACGGCTGCGTCATGCCCCTCGTCTACGGCCGGGTCAACGAGGCGACCGCAGCCGTGCTCGCCCGCAACGGCTGCGAGGTCGTCGTCCCCACCCAGGGCTGCTGCGGCGCGCTCAGCACGCACCTCGGCGAGCGCGACTCCGGCCGCGACCTCGCCCGCCGCAACATCGACGCCTTCCTCGACGCCGGCGTCGACGCCATCGTCGTCAACTCCGCCGGCTGCGGCTCCACCATGAAGGAATACCACGAGCTCCTGAAGGACGACCCCGCCTACCGGGAGAAGGCCGAGCGCTTCGCCGCGATGGTCCAGGACGTCCACGAGTTCCTCGACGCCCTCCCCCTCGACCCGCCCACCGGCGAGACTCCGGCCCGCGTCACCTACCAGGACTCCTGCCACCTCGCCCACGCCCAGGGCGTCGCCGACGCCCCTCGGCGGGTCCTCGACGCCATCCCCGGCGTCAAGCTCGTCGAGATGGAGCGCTCCGACCTCTGTTGCGGCGCCGCCGGCGTCTACAACGTCACCCACCGCGCTATGTCCGACCGCCTGCTCGACAACAAGCTGCGCCGTGCCGCCGCCACCGCCGCCGACGTCATCGCCACCGCCAACCCCGGCTGCATGCTCCAGCTCGAATCCGGCGCCCGCGAGCGTGGCCTCCCCCTCCGCGTCGTCCACGTCGTCGAGCTCCTCGCCGCCTCCTACGCCGCCGAGCCGTCCAAGCCCGACAAGTCGTGACAGAAGGAGGATCCCTTCGATGAAGAAGCTCGCAGTCCTGGCAGCGCTCCTCTTGGCCGTCTCCCTCACCGTAGTGAGTTGCGGGACCGGAGAGGACCGGGCGCAGATCGCGACCGAGGTTGCCAACGAGTGGGTAGACGACAACATCGACAACGTGTCTGAAGCGATCGCCCAAGCGCTTACCTTGGCCCCTGTCCTGGGGGACTTCTTGGACGCCGTTCCGGCCGCCAAGGCGCTGGTGGCGGACGCGGTCGCCGACCAGGTTCGAGACAAGATCGACTGGACCTTCTCGATGCCCAGTCCACAGGGCGAGGTCATGTATCGCGTGACGGCGACCGCCGGCCTCGACGTCGAAATCGACCCGCCGATCCTCGCCGCGAGGACCTACACGGTCAGCCTGCCGTTCCGGCTGCTCATCGACACCGACGCCCGCACCGTTCAGGAGTGGTCTGCCGACTTCGGTAGCGCCGGCGTACGGGAGACGACCGCCTCGTAGCCTCCCACGCCTGACCGGTGTTGCGGCAGCTACCTGAGGCGAATGACGCCGCAGGCCACGCGTTCACCTTCGCCGTGGTCTTCCGAGTACGTGTCGGCTTCCTCGTAGATGATGATGGCGGAGCCATCGTCGTCAAACACCGAGTGGTCCGCCCCGGTACCCAAGGTGATGCCCGCCGTGAAGAAATCGGCCCGCGCGGTGCCGTCGGCATTCGCGTACAGGTTGGGCAGGTCTCCGCCGTGCGGCCCAACACTTCCGCCTTTCCTCCAGGTGTCGTGCAGAAATCCGCCTTCGCCCGGGTCGAAGTGATCGCCGGCCGCCTCGAAGTCGGGCTCACAGGCGCCGACGGCGTTGATGCTCACGGCGTGCCCGCCCGGCGTCAGCTCCCGCACGTCAACCGCGACGATGACGCCAACGGCGCCTTGCGTCAGGCTCACCGTGCCGATGTCCCCGCCGTCCGGTGAGACCAGCGCAGCCTCGGCCGTCACTCCCACCGGCTGCTCGTAGTCAGACCCGCCGCGCAGCCACTCGAAACCCAGCACAAGAAAGAGAACGACCACCAGGGGCAGCGCAAAGATTGCCGGGCCCAGCCTTCGAATCACCGCAATGCCCCTTGCGCCCGCGAGGCCGGACGCCCCAACACCTCGCCCTGCTCCCGGCTGCAGACCTGTTGCCTACAACCAAGACTCCGGGGTGTTGATACCGCATCCCCTCTTCGGCCTCTTGTTGATACTCCCTATCACTAGGTGCTCCAAATCTAACGTTTGGCCTGCGGCTTGTCAACTCAACGGGCGCTGTGAGGGAGCTTCGGGAGGCCGGCAGCGCGGGGCGCTAGTCCTCGTGCTCGTCGCGGCTGACCATCCAGTTAATGCCGAACCGGTCCGTGCAGGAACCGAAGTACGACCCCCAGAACATGTCCTGTAGCGGCATCGTCACCGCGCCGCCCTCCGAGAGCTTGCCGAAGACCTCGTCGGCCTCCTCCCGGCTGCCCGCCGAGTACGAGATCGAGAAGTTGTTCCCCTGCTCCGGCGACGGACCGAACGCCGACGGCACGTCGCTGCCCATCAGCACCGTCCCTCCAATGCTGTACGACACGTGCATGACGTTGTCCCGCTCGCCTTCAGGTACCCCCATGTCCATGTCGGGCGGCCCATCACCGAACGTCTGAAAGATATCGAACTCGCCCCCGAACACCGACCGGTAAAACTCAAACGCCTCCCGGCACCCTTCTCTGAAGTGCAAATACACATTCAACGACATCATCGCCTCCTTGCTCGTCCGGCAGCGAGCCTAGCGCAGCGCGCCCACCCGCGCCAGCCCCCGGTGTCGTCCGTACCCACTGCGCCGCCGCCTGCGTTGCCCGAACGCCATCTCGATCTGCCACGCTGCCGGGCGAAAGCCGCACTGGGCGCCCGAACCGTCACAGGAGACGCGCGTTCCCCTGCGGTCCCCATCACCTAGTCCGAGGTGCCTACTCCTTGGGCTCTTCGGGCCTGCGCCGCATGAGCATATAGACCGTTCCGGCCAACGCTATCACCGCCACGATTACGAACACCAAGAGCGCCGCATTGGGCCCGCCGTCGTCCGTCGGGGCCGGGGGCACCGGTGTCGGGACTGACGTGGGCGATGGCGCGGGTGCCGTCGCCGTTGGCGTTGCCGTCGGGGTCGGTGACGGCGTAGGGCTCGGCGTGGGAGAGGGAGTCGGTACTGCCGTTGCGGTTGGTTCCGGCGTCGAGGTTGCGGTCGCCGTCGGTGTAGCAGTCGCCGTAGGGATAGCAGTCGCCGTCGAGGTTGGGGGCTCCGTTGGGATGGAGGTCGCCGTCGCCGTTGGGGTCGCTATCGGTGTCGCCCTCGCTATCGGTGTCGCGCTTGGAGTGACCGCCACTACCTGTGTGGGAGCAGTTTGCGGGGTCGGCGTTGCCATCGGAGTTGGCGTAGCTGTCGGTCTGGGTGTCGCCGTCGGGGTGGGAGTTGGGGTCGGCAGCACGGCGCCGCAGGTCTGGCCATCGTTGGCCACTTGGAACGCCGGAGACCAGCTCGAGTGCGGAGTTCCGTCGTGCTCCGTGATTCGGACGGTGAGGACCGCCTTGTCGATATGCGGCCAGATTCGCCGCCACAGCTCCGCGTCCGCAATCGTAATTCGCGCTCGGCCATCGCTTGCCGTCAAGCTGCGGATGGGCACCCATTCACGGTGCCGCACCCCGACTCTGCGGATTTGCAATCCGAGGTCGCGCCGTTCCGGGAACCCTTCGACCTCAAGATTCAAAGTCCTCTCAGCCGGACGCGTCCAGTCGCGAAGGAGACAGTATGGGGGTGCGGGTTCGACTGAGCGGATGGCGACCGGATGCTCCGGGACCGGCGCGGCGTCCACAGGAGGCGATTCGGGTTGCCCCTCGGGGTTTGGCAGGTCCCCCGATGGGTTCCGGTAAACGAGCACCCTGCTACGGTCGACGTCGCCCACGTACAGATTGTCCTGGTCGTCGAAGGTCGCCGCATAAGGGAGCGAGGCGACGTCGTACAGATAGGCCGTAGGGAGCAAGTCTGGCCCTAGCGGGTCGTCGTAGATCCCGACGAATCTGGCCGCCGCATAGGAGTTGAAGCCAGCGGCCATCCGGTTCCAACTGTCGAACGCCGTTTCCCACGTCGCTGCGGAGCCCGACCAAGGACGGGTCGGATCGACCATGCCGTCCGGCATCCAGGCCGGAAATCGAAGGCCGGCAGTCTGAACGGCTGATTCGGTGAATATCTTCGCGGCGTCGGGGGCGAACAGAGCGGACGTGTCGCGCGCAGGGAAGGTCGCCTTCGAGAACATGAGCAGGCGCTGGTTCCCCACTGCTACCAGCGTATGGTCGGAAACATAGAGGTTGCCAAGCCGGTCGATCGAGAGGGCCCCGGGAAAGCAAATCGTATTGGGGGTCGGGGGACTCAGGTCGGCGGGGCCTAAGTGGGCAGGCGGTCGCGGATGCTCGGCCCGATTGCACAGTGTCCCCCTGGCGTTCTCCTGCCCCAGCACTACGTCCACCACGGGGTTGGTGAGCGGGTCTCGAATCCGCACGACACGGTGGTTCTCCGTGTCGGACAACCACAGAAACTCGCCGAGCCCCACGGGCGCGATGCCGTGGACGTTTCTCAGTTCTATGCGGTCTTCTGTGCCGAGCACAGGGAAGTCGACCTCGCTCTTCCAGATCGTGTGTATCGGGGCGGAATGTTCGGTCAGAGGAAGCTGATAGACATCGATGTATCTCCGACCCTCGAAGTCTAGGACCCATAGGCGGCCCGCTCCGTCCACCTTGATCCTGCCACAGCAGTCGGCCCATCTCGCATCGTACGTTTCCTCGCCTACTATCCCGTCGGCGGGTTCTCCGTTGGTCAACCCGTCGAGCCCGTTCCAGAACATCAGCCGCCGTATGTCGGATACGATCAGTTGGTCTCCCCACACCGCGACCCCTCGGACTGAGTCCACACCCTTCCTTCCCGTCTGGTTGTACTTGTTGTTTGCTGTGGAAAAAAGACGCCGGTCCGGTTCATTGAACGTCCCGGCCACCGCGGTAGGAGACGGAAAGCGAACAATGTCCTGACCGAGCCGCGACAACGACGCCAGGATGTTGCCCTGCCCATCAATGCCGATGCCTCCGGCTCCCTCGCAGTAAGTAAACGCGCCCCGGGGGCATTCTCCATCGGGTTCATAAGACTCCCTACCCAAGACCTCCGAAACCGATTCCCTCGCGATGTCCCATAGTTCGATCATGGAGTTACGGGTGTCGTTAACCCACAGCCCTTCCCCCGCGGGGTCGATGCTGATTGACGTCGGGCGACGGAATTGCGACCCGAACACTCGCGTGGCCGGCATTCCGGTTGCAAAGGGTGGGTTGAAGACCACGATTCGGTCGTTTCCTGTATCCGCGACGTAGACCGACCCGTCGCGGGCGATCGCGACGGCCGAGGGGGCATGCAGCTTTTGGCTACTGTTCCCCGGCCTTGCATGAATGAAGCCCGGCTGGCCCAGCACGAGGTTGGCGGCCTTCGCGGCCTCGCCCGTCTCAGGGTCGACGGGGAACCGAAGCACCCGGTTGTTTCCGCTATCGGCGACCCACAGGTTGCCCTCGTCATCCAGTGCAACGCCGTTCCCGTACGGGCCTACGGTGCGGTTCGTGTAGGAATGAAAACACAGGGTTTCCGCGGTTGGCGCTGCGAAGTTCCCCTGGTTGCACAGGATGCCCGAGAAGTCGTCCTGCCCCCAGACCGTATCGGCGATCGTGTCGCTTTCGAAGGGGCTTTCGTATTTCAAGATTCGGTTGTTGTGAGAGTCCGGGACATACAGGTCTCCATCATTGTTGACGGCCATCGTCACGAACGTGTTCGCGAAGATTGGGCTGATTACCCCCTCCGGCATCCCGCACAGCGTGTCCGCCCTCGCTAAGGCGCGGCGGGGGAAGTCCTGGAACCCGCCCTCCGCGTTACACGCCGAGTGGTCGTAGCCCGACGGCTGCCCCAGCACGATCTCCGCCGAACACGACGCCTCGCCGGCGTAGCATTCGGCGAGATCGATCCCCAGGATGCGGCTATTGCCCGAGTCCCAGATGTACGCCTTGCCAGGGCTCGCCGATCGGTCTACGACAACGCCCCCCGGATTGAAGACCCGATGCGGCACGACCTCGTTGGGGCCGAGCTGCGAAAAGTCCGGCTTGCCGAGGATGACGTCGGCCCAGAGGTCACCGGCCTCCCCCCGCACCGCCGGACCCGACGGCAAGAGTGGGGACACCGGCAGCGACGGCGGCTCCGGCCGCTCCGTGCCGCACGTCTCTGCGTTCGTCGCGATGATGAACCCCGCGGACCAGTCCGAGATCGCTTCGTGGGACGCATTGGTGATCCTAACGATGGCGGTCATCTTGTCTATTTCCGGCAGCCGGTGCGCGATGCGCGCGAAATCCAGCCTGATCTCCGTCGGGCCGGCCCATTCGGCCTCCGACCCAACGTGGAAAGATGTCCCTCGGGAGCCTATGACGCGAATCTGCAGGCGGCTGTCGGCATCCGTGCCGAAGTTCTCACCGGTTATGGTCAGCAGCCTCTCCCACCGTCGCGGCGATTGCTGCAAGACACAGTAGGGGTCCTCAGGGTCTACTGCGCGGATGACCGGCAGCTCCCGTTGCGCCTGTGCGCTGCCCGGCCCCGCCGTATACCACAACCCCGCGGCCGCAACGGCCGCAAGCACGAAAATCAGGGCCGCCGCCGCGAACGAATAGTGTCCCACCCACATGGGGCCACACTATGCCACAACCGGCAACGAGTAGCCCCTCCCCGCATGAAGGCCAGCCAAGCGCGGCCCTGCGCCCCTACCCCGCCGCGACCGCCGCCAACGACCGCTCCGCCGCCGCGACGCCGGCGCCGGCCTCGACGGCGCAGCCCTGCGCCGCCAGCACGCCTCCCAGCGCGTCCAGGAAGAGCCTCACGTTCTCCGGCGTCGAGCTGTAGCCCATGAGGCCGATGCGCCAGGCGTTGCCCGCGAACGGGCCGAGGCCGGCGCCGATCTCGATGTCGTGGTCGTTGAGGAGCGCGCCCCGCACCTCGGCGTCCGACGCGCCCTCGGGGACGCGCACCGTCGTCAGCGGGTAGGCCCGGTAGGCCGGCTCCACGATCAGCTCCACCCCAAGCGCCTCCAGCCCCGCGTACAGCGCCAGCGAGTTCCGCCGGTGCCGCGCGTGCCGCGCCTCCAGCCCCTCCTCCAGGATCACCGCCAGGGCCTGGTGCAGACCGTAGATCATCGACACCGGCGCGGTGTGGTGATAGCCCCGCACGCCGTTCTCGCCCCGCCAGTACCGCAGCACCGACCGGATGTCGAGGTACCAGTTGGCGACCGTCGACTCCCGCGCGCGGACGACGTCGAGCGCCCGCTCGTTGAACGTCACCGGCGCCAGCCCCGGCGGCGCGCCGAGGCACTTCTGCGTCCCCGAGTAGGCGATGTCGACGCCCCACCCGTCCACCTCAACGGGCACCCCGGCCAGCGACGTGACGCAGTCGATCAGGAAGAGCGCCCCGCGGTCGTGTGCCAGGTCGGCGAGCCCGTCCAGGGGCTGCAGCACCCCCGTCGACGTCTCGCCGTGCACCACCGCAACCATCTTGACCTTGTCCACGCTGTCGAGGGCCGCCTCGACCGCCTTGGAGTCGAGCGGGCTGCCCCACTCACCCTCGGCACGGATGACGTTGCCGCCGTAGCGCTCCACCATCTCGCCGATGCGGCCGCCGAAGAAGCCGTGCATCCCGATCACCACGTTGTCTCCGGGCTCGACGACGTTGCACACCGCCGCCTCCATGCCCGCCGACCCCGTGCCCGACACCGCGATCGTGGCGTCGTTCTTCGTGCGGAAGACGGCCCGCTGCATCGCGCAGACCTCTTCCAGGACGTCGACGAAGCGCGGGTCCATGTGGCCGATCACCGGCCTCGCCAGCGCCTCCTCGACCCGGGGGTGGACGTTGGCCGGTCCGGGCCCCAGCAGGGTCCGTTTCGGCGTATCGAGTAAACGCGGCGCGCTATCAGGCACGGCAAGGCCTCCGGGGAGCATGAATTCAACAGGGGAGCGAATCAGAAGGGGCGCTCCCAGCCTAGCAGCCCCCAAATCCGCCGGTCAAGCGGAGCGGCGTCTCGCCTCTCCCCCTCTGGGGGAGCACCATGAACCTCTCTCCCCCTGAGAGAGGGCCAGGGTGGTGAGGTCTTCCCTCTTCTCCCCACGGGAGAAGATTGAGATGAGGGCCCCCCCAACAACCAACACAAGACCGGTGGCGCAGGGCGGTCTTCCCCCTCTCCCGCTGGGAGAGGGTTGGGGTGAGGGCGGGGGGCTGGGAGGGGTGCTCCAACCCCCACGGACCCCCAACGCCGGGAGCGGGATCGTCCCTGTAGGGGCAACCCTCGTGGTTGCCCTGGGGTGCGGGCGGGGGCTCCTCCCCTCCCCTGTAGGGGCGATTCGCGAATCGCCCGTCGCTCTCCCCGAACAACCCCGTCGAAGCCCGCCATTCCCCAGAGAAAGCACCCAAACCTCCCTCCCTCTGGGAGGGATTGAGGGCGGGCCCGCTAGCTCTCAGCAGCCGCACTTGACGCCGGCCGCGGCGTGCGCGCCGTCGCCGTGGGTGGCGTAGCCGTCGCGCTTCCACCAGTCGAGCCCGCCGATGAGCTCGCGCACCTCGAAGCCAAGCTCCAGGAGCTTCATCGCGGTCTTGGTCGAGGCATTGCACCCAATTCCGTCGCAGTAGCAGACGTAGCGCTTCGCCCTATCCAGCGACTCCGTCGACTCTGGGCTGATCTCCCGGTGCGGAAGACTGACGGCGCCGGGAATGTGCTCGTGCGCATAGGCGTCGGCCGACCGGCCGTCGACGACGACGATCGGTTCGCCGTGCTCGAGCGCCTCGTAGAGGTCCGCCGAGTCCATCTCATAGGCCAGCTTTCGCTGGTAGAAGCTCAGCTGCTCGTTGCTCATCGCGATCCCTACGCCGTATCCTCCCGGAAGGCCTTCGCCCGCTCCAGCAGGAACGGCAGACCCTCCCCCGACGGCGTCCGGAGCAGGATGTCGCACGCGCCGGACAGCGCCGTCTCCAAGGGGTTCACCTCGATGAGGCGCGCGCCGCGCTGCTGCGCGATCGACGGCAGCCCCGCCGCCGGGTAGACCAGCGCCGACGTCCCGATCAGCACCACGCAGTCCGCCATCAACGCCTGCGTCTGGCAGACCTCGAGCACGTCCACCGGGATCGGCTCGCCGAACATGACCCCGTCGCCCTTCACCAACCCCTGGCAGTGCGGGCACCGCACCGGCAGCTTGTCGAGCGAGACCTCCTCGGCCTCGAAGCGGGTCACGCAGTTGATGCAGCGGTACTTGAACCGGTTCCCGTGGATCTCCGCCACGTTGACGCTCCCCGCCGCCTGGTGCAGGTTGTCGACGTTCTGCGTCACGATGTGGCGGATGAACCCCTCCCGCTCCATCTCCGCCAGCGCGTAGTGTCCCGGGTTCGGCTTCGCGTTCTCCATCGCCTCCGAGAAGGCGGCCATGTCGGGGTCCTGCGGCCGCAGCCGCTGCTCCCACCACGCCTCGGGGTCGTTGAGGAAAGCGTCGTACATCCGCATGTCCGGCTCGCCCTTCTTCGTCCACAGCCCGCCGGGACCGCGGAACGTGGGGATGCCGCTCTCCGCCGACATGCCCGCGCCCACGAGCGCGATGGCGTGCCGCGAGCGGGCTAGAATCTGGGCCGCCTCGTCGAAGGCGCGCCGGTGGTCGTCGCCGATGGCCATAGCCCGCCCATGCTAGTCAGCGGGTCGCGCCCTAGCAAGCGTCGACGGCGCCCCCGGCCACGCGCAGCACCCGCGACCCTTCCAGGAAGTCCGCCTCGAACGCTGCGAGGTCGGCCGTTGTGATGATCGCCTGCGCGTGCCGCTCGACCCGCTCCGTCAGATAGCGCCGCCGCGCCGGGTCGAGCTCGGAGAGCACGTCGTCGAGCAGCAGCACCGGCGGCTCCCCCGTCCGCTCCTCCATGAAGCGGGCTTCGGCCAGCTTCAGCGCCAGCGTCGCCAGCCGCTGCTGCCCCCGCGACCCGAACGTCGCCAGGTTCGCCCCGCCGACGGTGAACGTGAAATCGTCGCGGTGCGGCCCAACGAGCGTCGTCCCCTGCGCCACCTCGCGCTCCCGGCCCTCGGCCAAGGCCTCGTTGAACAGCGCGCCGATCTCGTCCTCATCCGCCTCCAGCGCCCCCGCCAGCGAGGGCACGTAGGTCAGGTCGAGCCGCTCCGCGCCGTCCGTCAGCTCGCCGTGGGTCTCCGACGCCAGCGCGCCGAGCCGCTCCAGCGCCGTCCGCCGCGCCCCGACGACGACCGCTCCCGCCGTGACGAGCCCTTCGTCCCAATACGGCAGCTCGTCGACCCCGGCCCGCCGTTCCCGGATCGCCTTGAGCAACGAGTTGCGCTGCGCCAGCACGCGGTTGTATTCCTGCAGGGAGCGAAAGAGGCGCGAATCGATCTGAGATAGGGTCAAGTCCAGGTAGCGGCGCCGGGTTAATGGGGGTCCAAACACCAGTTCGACGTCCTGCGGCTCGAACAGCACCGCCTGCACCTCGCCGACGAGGCCCGCCGCACTGCGATTCACGCCGTTCACCCGCACCCGCTTCTGGAGGTGCGCCCCCTCGCCGCCGGGCCCGCCCGGCGTCCGCTGCAGTACGATGTCGATCGTCAGCCGCGGCTCGCCCCCGCTCGACTTCTGGACCTCCGCCTCGACGCGCGCGTACGGGATGTCCGCGTCTGACTTCAGGCTGACGATCTCGCGCTCATGCCGCGCGCGAACAGACTTCGCGGCGGCCAGCATGAACAGCGCTTCGAGGATGTTCGTCTTTCCCTGCCCATTGTCCCCGTGCAGGACGGTGCGGCCGGGAGCGAGCTCCAAGTCAAGCTCGCGAATATTGCGAAAGTATTCGAGGCGGAGCCGGCGGATCAGCAACCGGTCCCTCGCTCATGAAGCGCCCGCGGTCGTGGGCGGCTAGCTGACGGGTTCGGCGACCCCGTTGTTGGTTGGACTCTCCCGCTCGCGCGACAGGATCTCGCGCCCGCGCCGCGCCGTGGCGAGCAACGCGCCGAGCTCGCCTTCCAGCTTCTCGAGCACCTCATCGGCGTAGTCGTCGGCGCCTTTCACGCGCTGCCGCGCGATCTCCTCGGCCCGCTCCAGCACCTCGCCGGCCTGCTCCCGCGCCTCGGCGATGATGTGCTCGGCGGTCGTCCGCGCATCCCGGTAGACCTGCGTGTCCGACACCTTGGTCATCGACTGTTCGTCGGCCTCGGAGCGGATACGCTTCGCCTCGGCCTGCGCCTGCGTCAGGATCGAGTCCTTGAACCGGATGATCTGCTGCGCCTCCGAGATGCCCTTCGGCAGCGCCTTCTTCAGGGCCGCGCACAGGGCGTTCAGCTCGGCGGGGTTGAGGACGGCGCGGTTGGTCAAAGGGAGTTTGGTGGCCGACGATGTCAGCGCTTCGAGCTTCTCAAGAATCTTGAGGGCCTCGACGTTCGCGTCGGCCGGGCCGTTCTCCTTCTTCATGCGACTCCTCCCCTCCTGCCGGCGCCGTGTTTATGCCAGCGTCAGCTTCTCGCGCAACGCCTTCTCCACATGCTTGGGAACCAGGTTGTCGATCCGCCCGCCCAGGGAGCAGACCTCCTTGAGAAGGCTGGAGCTCAGGAACTGGTACTCGATCCGCGTCATCATGCAGACCACCTCGATTGAGGGGTCCATGTTTCGGTTCATCATCGCCATCTCGAACTCGTACTCGAAATCGGAGTTGGCCCGCAGGCCCCGCACCATCGCCGTCGCCGAGATCTCCTTGGCGTACGCGATGGTGAGGCCCTTGTAGGTGCGGACGGAGACGTTGGGCACTCCGGCCATCGCCTCTTCGAAAAGCTGGACGCGCTCCTCGGTATCGAACAGCAGCTTCTTCGGCGGCGCGTCGAACACGCCGATCACCAGTTCGTCAAAGATCTTCGCTGCGCGCTTGGCGATGTCCACGTGGCCGTTGGTCGCGGGGTCGAAGCTCCCCGGGTAGAGCGCGATGGTCATGGCCTAGACCCCGGCGGCCTCGCGGGGCTCATAAAACGCTAGGGCGGTGTCGCCGTAGCGCCGGCTCGCCAGCAGCTCCAGGCCCTCCGGCTCGGGCGCCGCCGCCCGGGCGGCATGTTCGAGGACGATGCGTCCGCCGGTCCGGACGATGCCGCCGGACGCGATAGCGCCGAGCGCTTCATCCGTCTCCGTGGCGGCGTAGGGGGGATCGGCGATCGCCAGATCGAAGGTCTCGTCCGTCGCTTGTAGGTACTTCATAACCGTCGCGCACGAAACCGCGGCCTGGTCCTGCAGCCCCGCGGCGCGGAGCGTCTTTCGGATCGCCGCGCATTGCCGGCGGTCCCGCTCCACGAAGCGCGCGAAGGCGGCGCCGCGGCTCAGCGCCTCGATCCCCAGCGCGCCCGCGCCCGCATAGAGGTCGAGCACTCGCGCCCCTTCCAGCCGCTCAGGCCCCAGCGCCGAGAAGAGGGCGCTCCGAACGCGCGCGGACGTTGGCCGCACCCCGGGAACCTTGGCCTCGAGCCGCGTCCCCTTGACGCGTCCGGCGATGACTCTCACAACACAAAATCCAAAACCGCGTTCAAGGGGATGCTTCCATGATACGTTCGTCCCCTCATTCCGTCAACTTGCGGCAGACCCGCCTACACCTTGCGCGCGTACATGGTGATGCCGTCCGACCAGTCGAGTCGGCGAGCCAGGCCATGCATGGCGCGGAGCGCCGGCGCCGCCGCCGTGAGCAGCCCCGTCCTATGGAGCAGGCGGATCGGGGCGTAGAGCCCGGTGTCGGTGTCGCCAGAGTCCGTAACCGCCGCCAACGTCGGCGTCTCGGCCACTTTGAACGTCTCAAGGCCCGCGTCCGAGGCCATGCGTGTCAGCGTTTGGCGTGAGAAGTAGTACGTG
Organism: Dehalococcoidia bacterium; assembly: GCA_034421515.1. GTDB lineage: Bacteria > Chloroflexota > Dehalococcoidia > SHYB01 > SHYB01 > DAOUKH01. The sequence continues at coordinate 22,664 of DAOUKH010000055.1, read as the reverse complement.
TGCTCCGGCACGTTGAAGTGCCGCCAGCGCCCGCCGACGAGCTTCGGCCAGACGCCTTCAACGTCATGCGTGGCGACGATCAAGACCCCGCCGGGCCGCAGGAGGCGGTGCACCGCTTCCAAGACGCCCTTGGGGTCGGGCAGGTGCTCGATCGTCAGCAGCATGGTGGCGAGGTCGACGCTCTCGGGAGGCCGTTCGAGCTGCCCGATGGTGCCGGTGACGACGTCCAGCCCCAGCTCGCGGCGGGCGTACTCCGTGGCGTAGGCCGAAACATCCACCCCGCAGGGCGACCAGCCGCGCCGGCGCAGCTGGTCGAGCACGATACCCATGCCGCAGCCAACGTCCAGCGCCACGCCCGGCTTCATTCCCTTCAGGGGCCGCAGCAGCTCACCGACCACGAAGGCCAGGTGCGCCTCCAGGGCCAAGTAGTTGGGATAGCCCAGGTGGACATCCTCGTAGTCGGTCCCTCCGCCGTAGTAGGCGGCCGTATCGTAGATCGTCGCCAGCTCCGCCGCTGCGGGGCGGGGATTCAGGAACGTCAGGCCGCACCGGTCGCACCGCACGATCCGGTAGCCGCGCACGACGTGCCGCTCCGAGTGCTCCTCGGCCCCGCACAAGTTGCACGCCACGGTCTCCAGTCGGGCTTGGGTCATCGGCGTTCCTCCAGCGCGGCCAGAGCGTATCACGGGCGCGGGCTCCCAAGCCCCCTCATGTATAATCGCGGCGTCCCGCCAACGGCCCCTTCCCATGGACTTGAAAGCCCTGATACGCGACGTTCCCGACTTTCCTTCGCCGGGCATCGTCTTCAAGGACATCACGCCGCTGCTCCAAGACCCCGGCGCCGTGCGCCACGCCGTCTCTTTGATGGCCGACCGCTACCGCCATGGCGTCGACGCCGTCGTTGGCATCGAGTCTCGCGGCTTCATCTTCGGCGCACCGCTCGCTTTGGAACTCGGCGCTTCCTTTGTTCCGGCCCGCAAGCAAGGCAAGCTGCCCCGACAGACGGTCAGCGCCGAGTACGCCCTGGAATACGGCTCCGCGCAACTCGAGGTCCATACCGACGCCGTTCCTCCCGGCGGACGTGTCCTTCTCGCCGACGATGTCCTGGCCACGGGCGGCACCATGGCTGCGGCGCGCGACCTCGTGGCGCGGCTCGGCGCTGAGGTCGTCGGCGCCGTGGTGCTCGTGGAACTGGACTTCCTCAACGGCCGCGGCAAGCTCGACGGCCTCGACGTCTTCTCCCTCATCCGCTACTAGCATGAGCCCCCTCGACACGGTCACTTTCGACCTCTGGCAGACGCTGATCGTCGATTCGATGGAGCTCGGCGCGCCGCGGATGCAGGCCCGGCTCGACGGCATCGCCGCGGCCTTGGGCGAGGAAGGCTTCGACTTCCCCTACGACCACCTGCGCAGGGCCACGCGGACCACCTACGAGATCCTCGACGAGGTGCGCACGAACGAAGGCGACGTCACCTTCACCGAGCAGGTTGGCATCTTCCTCGACGCCGTCGACGGCGAGCTCGTGGAGCGCCTCTCCGACGAGGCCCGCGCCGAGGTGGAGCGCCACTACGCCGACTCCTACCTCGACCATCCTCCGCAGGTGGACCCCGAGGCGGAGGACGTACTCGCCGCCACACGCGAAATGGGGCTGAAGGTGGCCCTGATCTGCAACACCGGCGCGACCCCCGGCGTCACCCAGCGCATCTTCCTCGAGCGCGTCGGCCTCATCGGCTACTTCGATACGCTGACCTTCTCCGACGAGGAGCGCCTCTCCAAGCCCGCCAAGGCCATCTTCGACCGCACGCTCGAGCGGATCGGCTCGACGGCCGACCACGCCCTGCACGTCGGCGACCACCACCGCAACGACGTCGAGGGCGCCAAGCGGGCGGGCCTCCGCGCCATCTGGCTCCGCCGCAACGACTCCGAGCCCGCCATCCCCCCCGACGCCGAGATCGTCAGCCTCGGCCAGGCCGTCCCCATCATCCACCGCCTGGCTGAAGCCTACCCTTAGCCCTTCAGTTGCGGACGGGGCCGCGTTCTCGTATCATTTCCTGGTGCGCTTTCCGGCGCCCGGCGCGAGCCGGCGTCCCCTATCCCAGCAACGATCCATAGGTGTCTTTTCATGGCTACGATCACGCTCACGGCCAGCCCCAGGGCCATCCTCGGTAAGCGGTCGCGCTATCTCCGGCGCGCCGGCATTACCCCCGCCAACCTCTACGGCGCGGGCATCGACTCCACCGCCCTGCAGGTGGACACCAAAGACCTGATCCACACCATCGTGGAGACAACCCGGAACACGCCCGTGAGCCTCCAGATCGAGGGCGAGGCCGACGCCCGCACCGTCTTTATCTGGCGCGTCCAGCGCGACCCCCTCACCGAGGACGTCCTCCACGTCGACTTCTTCCACGTCGAGGCGACCCGCACCATGCGCGCCACCGTGCCGATCTACCTCGACAACGTCGATCCCGACCTCGACAAGTTCAGCAAGCGCGTCAATCAGCTCCTGAGCGAAATCGAAGTCGAGACGCTTCCAATGGACCTGCCTGAGGAGGTCCGCCTCGACGGCGCCCCGCTCCAGGAGCTCGACGACGAGATCACGGTCGCGGCCATCGATCTCGGCGACAAGGTCACCATCCTCACCGACCCCGAGCTCATCGTCGCCAAGGTCTTCGAGCTCATCGAGCGGGTCGAAGAAGAGGAAGAGGTGCCCGTCGAGGGTGAGGAAGAAGGCGAAGAGGGCGAAGGCGAGGGCGAAGAGGGCGCTGCCGAGGGCGGCGACGAGGCTCCCGCCGAAGGCGACTAGCTGGGCAGCCCCGAGCCGACGAAGTCCCGCCGCCCCGCCGCGAACCCTTCCGCCGTCATGGCCCGTTTTCCTTCGGGCTTGAGCGCCGTCACCGCAAGGCCGCCGTCGCCCGTCTCGATGATGATAGGGTGTTCGGCGCTTGCGCGCACCATTCCCGGTGGGCCGCCCAATCCCGCCACCGGCGCGGCCTCCATGATTTCGATGCGGGCCCCGCGCCAGAAGGTGAAGCTCCCCGGCCAAGGCCGGTAGGCGCGGACCTGCCGCGTGATGCGCTCCGCGTCTTCCTGCCAGTCGATGCGCCCGTCCTCGCGCGTCAAACGCTTGGTGAACGTCGCCGCCGACTCCTCCTGCGGCATCGGCTCGATCTCGCCGGCGAGCCAGCGGTCCAAGGTCGCCGCCATGAGCGCCGCGCCACGGGCCGCGAGACGCTCGCTTAGCGTCTCGCCGGTGTCATCGTCTCGGATGGTCTCCCGCTCTTGGGCCAGCACCGGGCCGCTGTCCATGCCCTCGTCGACGAGCATCACCGTCGCGCCGGTCTCAACGTCGCCGGCGAGCATGGCTGCGGGAATCGGCGACGCGCCGCGCCACCGCGGCAGCAGCGACGGGTGCAGGTTGAGCGCGCCCTTGGGGAAGACTTCGAGCACGGCGCTGGGCAGGAACTTGCCGTAGGCCGCGACGACCGCCGCGTCGGGCCGAAGCGCCGCCAACGCCGCCACCGTCTCGGAGTCTTTGAGGCTTTTCGGCGTGCGCGTCTCGAGGCCCAGCTCGGTCGCGCGGCGCTTGACCGGGCTCTCCGTCACGCGCCGTCCCCGCCCCGCCGGACGGTCGGGCTGCGAGTAGACCGCCACGAGCTCGTGCGGCCCGTCGGCGAGCGCCATGAGCGTGGGAAGCGCGAACGCCGGTGTGGCCATGAGCACGATCCTCGCCATGCCGCGATTATAGGCCCCGGCAGCCCGCACACCGCGCTCTGAATACAAACCTGTTTGGCGTTTCGCGTGACCTCGCAAAATCGGCGGGAATTCGTCGCGGCGCGCCCTTGACCCCGCTTTCCGCGCGTTGATAGCGTTGCCGCCGAACGTTCGCCGGTTGCTTTCCTCCGGCAGGCACAACCCCCCAAGGAAACAGGCCCCTAGGAGTCCCCCTTTGCCTCCACCAACTCCATCGGCCCGGGAGATATGGTCCGCCGTGCTCGGCGGCCTCCAGCTTGAAGTAACCCGCCATAACTTTGACACCTGGCTCAAGGACACCGTGGGCCTGAGCGCCCAGGGCGGCGAGTTCACCGTCGGCGTCCCCAGCGGCTTCGTGGCCGAGTGCCTTGAGAAGCGCATGGCGCCCTTGATCGTCCGGGCCCTCGAGGGACGCACGGGGACCGACTGGGCCGTGCGCTACGAGGTCGTCGGCGACGCTCCCGTCCCCGCACCCGCACCCCAGCCGTCCGCGCCGAGCGCCAACGCGCGGGTCCGCGGCGCCGGCGCCGCGCTCAACCCCCGCTACACGTTCGCGACCTTCGTCGTCGGCAAGGCCAACCGCTTCGCCCACGCCGCCGCCATCGCCGTCGCCGATCAGCCCGGCACAGCCTACAACCCGCTCTTCATCCACGCCGGCGTGGGCCTCGGCAAGACCCACCTCTTGCACGCCATCGGCCACGCCGTCGCCGCGCAGGGCCGGCGCTACCTCTACGCCAGCGCCGAGCACTTCACCAACGACTTTGTCTCCGCCCTCCGCGAGAACCGCGTCGAGGACTTCCGCGACAAATACCGCCAGACCGACGTCCTCCTCATCGACGACATCCAGTTCATCGCCGGCAAGGAGCACTCCCGCGAGAGCTTCTTCCACACCTTCAACGACCTGCACACCTCCGGTAAGCAGATCGTCATCACCAGCGATAGCCGCCCCAAGTCCATCCCGCTCCTAGAGGAACGCCTGAGCTCTCGCTTCGAAGGCGGTCTCACCGCCGACATCAGCCCGCCCGACCTCGAGACCCGCATGGCCATCCTCGGTGCGAAGGCCGACCAGGCCGGCGTGCTTCTCAAGGACGACGTCATCGAAGTGCTGGCCCGCAAGTTCCTCCACAACGTCCGTGAGTTGGAGGGCGGCCTCAACAAGGTCCTGGCCATGGCCCAGATGGGCCGCCGCGACATCGACCTCTCCCTCGCCGAGCAGGCGATCGGCGACTTCCAGGCCGAACCCTCCCGGGCCCGCAACTACCACCCGCTCGACATCATCGATGGCACGGCCGCGTACTACGGCCTCACCGCTGACGATCTCGCCGGCGCCACCCGCAAGAAGAACATCGCCCACGCCCGGCAGGTCGCCGCCTACCTCCTCCGCCAAGAGACCCGCCTGTCGCTCTCCGACATCGGCCGCCTCCTCGGCGACCGCGGCCACTCCACGATCCTGCGCGCCCACGGCAAGATCGCCGCCGACATCGACGTCCATTCGGACCTCCGCCGGCAGGTCGGCGAGATCCGCGACGCCCTCGACCGGCGGAACTCACGGGCCGTCTCCTAGCCCCCGTTCCGGCGATTTCCTGTGCATAACCGCACTATTTCTGTGCGTAACGCTGGAAAACTTGTGCGCTCCGCCCATTGGTCATCCGCCCGCGCGACGACCGCCGGAACTCCACACACACCCGCGCCCACACCGCGCACCACGACGCACGTCCACATGCACCGCCTCTGCCCTGAAGTACCGCCCGCTCAACCGCACAAGTGCACACCCTTACGGTTAATTCCGATAAGCTATTCCATACACGTACCCATGTATTCATTCTTCGATACCGTCAGCATTACGGTGCGATCCGGCGACGGCGGCAATGGCGCGGTCAGCTTCCGCCGAGAGAAAGGCGTCCCCAAGGGCGGTCCCGATGGTGGTCGCGGTGGAGACGGCGGAAGCGTCGTGCTTCGGGCCGATGCGCAGATGAGCACCCTGAGCGCCTTTCGCCGCCGCCGGCGCTTCAACGCCGAGCGAGGCGTGAACGGACGAGGGAAGGACATGTACGGGCGCAAGGGGCAGGACGTGGTTGTCGATGTCCCGGCGGGTACTGAGGTGTGGGTCGACGGCAAGGGGCAACCGGTGCGGGTGGCCGACCTGACGGAGTCGGGCGAGGAATACATCGCGGCCGTCGGCGGCCGGGGCGGCAAGGGCAACGCCGACTTCGTCTCCTCGACGCAGCAGGCGCCGTACATCGCCGAGAAGGGCGAGCGAGGAGAAGAGCGGACGTACCGGCTGGAGCTCAAGCTCATGGCCGACGTGGGGATCATCGGGCAGCCGAATGCCGGCAAGTCGACGCTGCTGCAGTCCGCGACGATGGCATCCCCGAAAGTCGCCCCCTACCCGTTCACGACCCTGGAGCCGCAGCTTGGCGTCGTCACCTTGGGATGGGAGAGCTTCGTCCTCGCTGAGATCCCTGGGCTGATCGAAGGGGCCCACCTCGGCGTCGGCCTCGGGCACGAGTTCCTGCGGCACGCCACCCGCACCCGCGCCCTCGTGCACCTGGTCGACGGCGGTGTGCCCGACGTCGCCGCCGCGGTTCGTGAAGTGAATGAGGAGATCGAGGCCTACGGCGCGGGGCTGGAGCGCAAGCCGCAGATCGTCGCCGTCAACAAGATCGATATGCCCGAGGTCGCGGCTCGCGAGGCCGAGATACGGAGCGCTCTCGCGTGGTGCGACGGTCCGCTCTTCTTCCTCTCCGGTGCGTCTGGGCAGGGCGTGGCAGAGCTCATGCGCGCCGCGGCCGCCGAGGCGCAGCACGCGCCCCCCATGCCGGAGCCGGAGGTCGTTCCCGTGCCGCAACCGGTCGCCGTGGGCGGCGGAGCCCCACGCGTCTACGTCACCGCGGAGGGCGACTACGTCGTCGAGCACCCTGCGGCGGAGCGGCTCGTCGCCGGCAGCGACCTGCGGAAGTGGGCCGGCCTAGCCCAGCTCAAGCTGCAGCTCGACCGCCTGGGCGTGACCGATGCCCTGGAGCACGCCGGTGTCTCCATGGGCGACACGGTTCGCTTCGGAGACATTGAGCTCGAGTGGTAGGCGCGCCATGACCCTGGGCATCTTCGGCGGGACCTTCGACCCCATCCACACCGGCCACCTGATCGTGGCCCGTGCCGCGCTCGAAACCCTCGGCTTGGACGAGGTCCTCTTCGTGCCCGCCGGGAAACCCTGGATGAAGGCCGGCGAGGATGTGTCGCCGCCGGAGGACCGTGCACGCATGGTCGAGCTTGCCGTCGCGGGCGACCCTCAGTTCGGCGTCTCCCGCCTTGAGGTCGAGCGGCGCGGCGAGACCTACACCCTCGACACACTGCGCGCCCTCCCCGCGGAGGGCGGCCGGCCCGTCCTCCTGCTCGGCGCCGACGCCTTCGCCGGCTTCCCCGCATGGCGCGAGCCGAGCGAGATCGCCCGCCTCGCCAGGATCGCCGTTCTAGGCCGCCCAGGCCGCGACACAGCGGCGATCATCGACGAAGTGAAGGCCGAGGTGCCCAACGTCGATGCCGCGCCGCTGGAGGCCCCTCTGATCGAAATCAGCGCCACCGCCATCCGCGACCGTGTTCGCCGAGGCCTCCCCATCCGCGACCTCGTGCCACCGGCCGTCGCCGACTACATCGCCGCCCGCGGCCTCTACCGGTCCGACGGCCAGCCGTCCGCTGGCAGCCGCCGCAACCGCTTGAAGGAGATCATCGAGACGCGGGCCGTTATGCGCGGCTCGTTCACCCTCGCGTCGGGGAAGACCAGTTCGTACTACTTCGACGGCCGCCGCGCCACCCACGACCCGGATGGCGTGCGCCTGATCGGCGAGTTGGTCGCCGAGCGCCTCGGCCCTGGGGTCGGCGCCATTGGCGGTCCGGCGACGGCGGCGAACCCCATCATCACCGCGACCCAGATCGCCACGGCCCGCGCCGGACGCCCCATCGACGCCTTCTACGTGCGTTCCCAGACCAAGGAGCACGGGACGAAGAAGCTGGTCGAGGGCAACCTCCCCGCCCCGGGCGCCGAGGTCGTGATCGTGGACGACACCATGACCACCGGTGGCTCCCTTCGCCATGCCATCGAGGCGGTGGAGGCCGAGGGCTGCAAGGTTGCGAGAGTCCTCGTCGTCGTCGACCGCGGCGAGGGCGGCGCCGATGCCCTCCGCGCCCGAGGCTACGAGGTCAGCGCGCTCTTCCACGCCGACGCCGAGGGCAATCTGACCTAGGTCGCGGACGGGAGCTTCGGACAAACGAAGAGGCGGACCGTCGGTCCGCCTCTTTTTCGTTCACTGCGGATAGAGTGCAGACGCGCTAGACGTCGAGGTTCTTGACCGCCTTGGCGTGGCTCTGGATGAAGGCCTTCCGCGGGGCGACCTCTTCGCCCATGAGCGTGGTGAAGGCGTCCTGGCAATCGGTGAGGTTGTCGATGTCGACCTTGAGCAGGGTGCGGGTCTCCGGGTTCATGGTGCTCTCCCAGAGCTGCTCGGGGTTCATCTCGCCGAGGCCCTTGTAGCGCTGCAGGTTGAGCCCCCGCACGCCGCCTTCGAGGATCTCGTCCACCATGTCGATGAGGGCGGGCGCCGAGTCAAACGCGCCGAGGTCCCGGTCGCGGCGCTTCACCGTGTAGGTCGCGCCGGCGTCGTACTCGGCCAGCGTGGCGTACTCGTCGTAGAGCCGGCGCAGCGTGCCGCCCACGAACGAGGAGCCGAAGGCGGCGGTCTGAGGACCGCCGTTGCGCACGCTCAGCTCGAACGAGGTGTACTCGTTGCCCCGCACGTTGGCCTCGCTCACGGGTTCGAGCTCCTCGAGCTTCCGGCCGAGCTCCTCGACCGACTCCCGGTCGTTGAAGTCGATGCCTTCCAGGAAGTCGAAGTCGATGCTGCGCAGCAGCGCGAAGAGGAGGTCGCGGGTGTAGCCGCGTCCTTCGAGGTCGCTTAGCAGCGAGCGCAGGGCATGGATGTTCGCCGCGCGCGGCCGGAGCGGCTCGCCCTCGGCGTCCTTTTTGCCCTTTTTGCCGCCGGAGCTCGCGGTGACGTCCCGCAGCGCCAGCTCGAGGATCATGCGGTCCTTCTCGCGCTCGCTGAACACCCAGTGGGCGTCCCTGCCCACCGCGACGCGGTAGAGCGGCGGCTGGGCGATGAACAGATTGTCGTTCTCGATCAGCTGCTCCATGTGGCGGAAGAAGAAGGTGAGCAGCAGGGTGCGGATGTGGGAGCCGTCCACGTCGGCGTCCGTCATGATGATGATGCGGTGATACCGGAGCTTCTCGATGTCCCAAGTCTCGCCGATGCCCGCGCCCAGCGCGGTGATCAGGGCCCGGATCTCCTCGTGGTTGAGCATCCGGTCGAGGCGCGCCTTCTCCACGTTGAGAATCTTGCCCTTGAGCGGGAGGATCGCCTGGAAGCGGCGGTCCCGCCCCATCTTGGCCGAGCCGCCCGCCGATTCGCCCTCGACGATGTAGATTTCGCAGTTCGCCGGGTCCCGCTCCGAGCAGTCGGCCAGCTTGCCGGGGAGGGTGCCGCCCTCCATGGCGGTCTTCCGCTGCACGAGATCGCGGGCCTTGCGGGCGGCCTCGCGGGCGCGGGCCGCGGTCAGGCACTTGTCGATGATGCGGCGGGCGTCCGCCGGGTGCTCTTCGAGCCACGCCGACAGCGACTCGTTCATCACCGTCTCGACGTACCCCTTCACCTCCGGGTTGCCCAGCTTGCCCTTCGTCTGCCCCTCGAACTGCGGATCGGTGATCCGCACGCTGATGACCGCCGTCAGGCCCTCGCGGACGTCCTCGCCTTGGAGGTTCGGCATGTCGTCCTTGATCAGCTTCTGCTTACGCGCGTAGTCGTTGATCACCCGGGTCAGCGCCGATCGGAAGCCGGTCAGGTGCGTGCCGCCGTCGCGCGTGTTGATGCAGTTCGCGAAGCACATGACGGTCTCGGCGAAGCCGTCGTTGTACTGCAGGGCGACCTCGATCGTGGCGTCCTCGACGACCCGCGTGATGTGCAGCGGCTTGTCGAAGACGGTGTGCCGCGAGGCGTTCAGGTGCCGGACGAAGCTGGCGATGCCGCCGTCGAAATAGAAGGTGACCTCGCGGTCGGAGCGCTCGTCGACCAGTTGGATTTCAAGGCCGGCGTTGAGATAGGCCATCTCGCGCAGGCGGGTCGCCAGCGTGGCGAAGTCATACTCGTGCTCGCCGAAGATCTGCGAGTCGGACTTGAACGAGACCGTGGTGCCGCGGGCCCCCATGGGCAGCATGTCGGTCACCGGCCCGGTGGGGCGGCCCCGCGAGTACTCTTGGAACACGTGCCGACCGTCGCGCTGCACCTCGACGCGCATCTTGGCGGACAGGGCGTTCACCACGTGCGCGCCCACCCCGTGCAGTCCGCCGGAGACCTTGTAGCCGCTGCCGCCGAACTTGGCCCCGGCGTGGAGCGTCGTCATCGCCGTCTCGAGGCCGGTCAGGCCGGTGGTGGGGTGGACGTCGATGGGAATGCCCCGCCCGTTGTCCTGGACGGTGACCGTCGCGTCCTTCGCGATCTTGATGACGATCCGGTCGCAGTGCCCCGCCATTGCCTCGTCGACGGCGTTGTCGACGATCTCGTAGACCAGGTGATGGAGGCCGCGCTCGTCGGTGCTCCCGATGTACATTCCGGGCCGGCGGCGGACCGCCTCCGTGCCCTCGAGCACCTGGATGTCTACGGCGGTGTAGTCTTGCGACGCGGGGCCGTCTTGTGCCTGCATGGACATGAGGTGTAATTCCTGAATGGGCCCCGGCGTTTTCGCGGCCCCGGAGGGCAGGCTTCACCGCAGGCCAAGCTACCATAACATTCTACCACGCGACAGGAGTAAATGGAACCGGCGCACAGAGAAATTACGAAACCGCGTTCTGAAACACGGCTAAGTGCCGGACGGCCTGGAGCGTGCGCCGTCCCGCCTTCCATTCCGGCCCCGCCGTTGGCATACTAGGACGCCTTCCGGACGCCCTCCCATGCCCTTCCTTGCCGTCCTTGCCCAAGCCGCCGAGGAGACCCAGATCAACTGGGTACAGGTCATCCTCGCCGCCGCCCTTGGCGTTGTCATCGCCGGGCTGGTGTTTCGGCGGCTGCCGCCCCTCATCGTCCGCACCGTACACAAGCTCGACGTCTGGATCGTCGGCGACCTATCCGTCCTCGACAGAGCGGCCGCCCTTCTCGGCACGGCCTTCGTCATCGGCTGGGTCCTCTTCGGCGCCGGCGTCTCCATCGCCAACGGCCTCGGCGCGGACACCACCCAGATCAATGCCGAGCTCCTCGACTTCGGCGCCGCTGTCGGGTCGTTCCTGGCCGAAGAGATTATCCAGATAGCCATCATCGTCGGCATTGCCGTTGTCCTGGTGAAGGCGGCCGAGCGGGCCGTGCCGCAGATCATCCTGGGCGTCGTCAAGGACCGCGCCCGCCCCGACACTTTGCCCGAGGAGATCCAGAAGCGGGAGGCCACGCTGTCCGCCGTGATCATCGGGGCGTTCAAGGTCTTGGTCTACCTTACCGCCCTGTTCATGATTCTCAGCGGGCTCGGTATCAACGTGACGCCCGTGATCGCCGCTGCCGGCGTGGTGGGCATCGCCGTCGGCCTCGGCGCCCAGAGCCTGGTGCGCGATGTGCTTTCCGGCATCTTCATCATCCTCGAAGAGCAGTACCGCGTCGGCGACTGGGTGGAAATTGCCGGCCAATCCGGAAGCGTCGAGGACGTCAACCTCCGGCGCACGGTCATCCGGGCCTTCGACTACTCCATGCACGTGATCCCCAACGGCTCGATCGGCGTCGTCGCCAACCACACCAAGGAGAAGGCCCGCGTCCTCCTCAGCATTCCCATTGCCTACAAGGAAGACGTCGACCGTTGCATGGAACTCCTCAACGAAATCGGCAAGGAGCTAAGCGAGGACCCCGACATGGGCCCGCAGATCACGGCGCCGATCACCGCGCTGCGGATCGGCGACTTTGCCGACTCATCGGTCAACATTCTCTGCCTCGGACAGACCAAGCCCGGCGCCCAGTGGGGGGTGACCGGCGAGTTCCGAAGGCGCGTCAAGTACCGCTTCGACGAGCTGGGCATCGAGATACCCTTCCCGCACCAGACGATCTACTGGGGCGCGGACCAGCCGCCGTTCCACCCTCCGGCGGAAGGCGAGAAGCCCTAGTCGCGCTTCGCCGCGTTGCGGTAGCGCCAGGCCAGGAACGCGCCGCCGAAGATCAAGAGTCCCATGACCGAGGCCCACAGAGCCGTCCCCCCGACGCCTGCGTCGGTGTTCTCCCGCACCACGATTTGACCCTCGATCGACCCGGTGCCTAGCGGGCTTTCCACCGTGGTGGTGAAACGCCACGTTCCGGGCGTCAGGAACGTGATCAGGTTCTGGAAGAAGTCGGGCTGGTCGAGCCGCTTCGTCCCTTCAAGGTCGAGCCGCTCGCCGGTCTCGGGGTTGATGAACCGGTAGGTGAGCCGGGAGTCCGGCACCGACTCTTCGCCCGGGTGCGTCAGCACCAGCGCGGTGAACCGCGACCCCAGGTGCGCCACCGGCGACACCGGGTTGGACCCGATGCTGATCGAATACGGGCCGCCCACGCCCTCCGCGATCTCGTCGGCCACGGCCCGGACCGTCGCTGGAATGACGGTCTCCACCGACTCACGCCCCAGCGGGCCGTCGAGGAGGAGACGCGTCGTCCACATACCCTCGCGCGGGAAGAAGAACCCCGCCTCCTCGAACCGCCCCGGCCGCTCCTCGTCCGGCTCCAGTGCGACCCGCGACACCGCGCCGTCGAGCGGGTCGATGATCTCCAGCGAGGCGGTCACGCCGACCACGGGCCCGCCGGACGCCGCGACGGCGACCTCGATGCGCCCCAGCGCCCCCGCGGCGGCGGGGAAGGGATCGATGAAGAAGGAGACCTCGTATCCGCCCGCGGTCTCCGTTAGCGTCGGAGCTGTCTCGTCCTGGGCTACTACCGCCGCGGGCGCCAAACCCAGACCAAGCCCCACCAGCACCGCAGCCGCCGCCACGCGGCGTATGCCCGCGCCGGCGAAACCGGCGAAATCAAAAGCGATGGCGATGGCGATTCCCCCGAGACCTGGCGCCGTGGCGCGCCGTAAGTTCATGGTACCGCACTCCTGGCGCCGACGCGGGCCCCGCACCGCTGTGTGCTACGATGCCCACGCCCATTGCAACCTGTTGGCGCGAGCCGCCCGGCCCCGCAGCACAGTTCTCCCATGCACCCCGACCCGCACCGCGCGCACGACCCGTTGGAGGAGGCGCACCGTCGGCGGCGCATCATCCTCGTCGTCGCCGCCTTGGTCACCGGAGCCATAGCCGTGGGCGTGGGGATGATGGCCCTCGTCGTCGCCTTCGTGCCCGGGGGCTTCGTGGATTCCTCGTTCGTCAACGAGACCGACGAAGACCTGGTGATCTACGTGAACGGGGAGGCGCAGGCCGTCGCCGGCGGCGGGGCCACGGTGAGCAACTTCGCCCTCTTTCCCTCCGACGAGGCCGAGGCAGCGGCGCGGTACGTGGTACAGGCCTACAGCCTGGACTTCGAGCAGGAGAGCTGCACCGTCGACGGTGGCTGCGAGGACGAGCTCCGCCACTGCGCCGTCTACACCTGGGCCGAGCTCGCCGCGCTTGATTGGAAGGCGCCCATCACGGCCAACGCATCTGAGGGGCAGCAATTCGGGGACGTGCCGCTCGACGCCTGCCCCTAGAGGGGCATGGGCGCCCCGGTGGAGTTAGGTGGCCGCCGGTCGAAACTTGGGCAGCGTCAGGTCTTCGGTCACGGGGTCGAAGACGACTTCGAGCGGCATGCCGATCTCGAGGTCCTCGTTGGCGCAGTCGACCACGTTGCTCACCATGCGCGGCCCCTCTTCGAGTTTGACCAGCACCACGGGATACGGAACGTCGTCCTTGAAGGCGGGCAAGGTGGGAGGGTGGACCACGATGAAGCTGTAGAGGGAGCCCTTCCCGCTTGCCTTGGTCCAGCCGTACTCCTCGTTGCCGCAAGAGGGGCAGGTGAGCCTGGGGAAGTGGCGGGGCTTGCCGCAGCCGGAACACTGCTGGAGCAGAAGCTCGCCCCGTTTGCAGCCCTCCCAGAACTCAACGCTCCATGGGTCGGGAAGCGGGGTGGGAAAGGGTGCGTTGGCCATGGGTTCGCCTCGCGGGGCCGCGCCGGACCCAACTGAGTAGACGGGCATTGTAGAAAGGCGCCCTACTCCTGTCAACGAACGGGTCTGACGAAATCCGCCAACCTTGACACTCAAAATCGACGGGGCCGATAATGACGGGGAAAACATTGGGCTTTTCACAGGCCCATACCGGAAGGAAACGACAGCAGAGTAAAGAAAGGACGGTAGAAGTTGGCTAACCCAATTAGCCGCGTCATCGAAGGTTTCGTGGCGCTGGTGACCGGGGGGCTGACCAAGAAAGTCGAAGCCGCTGAACAGCAGGCTGACGGGATCATCAACAAGGCGGAGGCTAGGCGCGAGCAAGTCGTCAAAGAGGCGCGCGCCGAAGCGAACAAGACGCGCGCTGCCGCCGAGGCCGAGTACAAAGAGCGCAGACAAGACGTTCAACGACAGGAGCGACGACTCGCTCAGAAAGAAGATGCACTCGACAATAAGATCGAGGGTGTCGACCGGAAAGAGCGGGACCTCAGAGAGAAGGAGCGCGGGCTAGACGACCTGCGAGCGGAGCTAGAGACAGCGCGCGGCCAACAGGTGGCCGAGCTCGAACGCGTCTCCGGCCTCTCCAAAGAGGATGCGCTCGCCGAGCTTTTCAGGAGCGTCGAGAACGAGCTAGAGCTCGAAGCGGCCAAGAAGATCCACGAGATCGACCGCCGTATCGCCGACGAGGCCGACATGAAGGCCCGCAAGGCGATCGCGCTGTCAATCCAGCGGCTGACCTCGGACGTGGTCTCCGAGACCACAGTGTCCGTGATCCCCCTCCCCAGCGACGACATGAAGGGGCGCCTTATCGGGCGCGAGGGGCGCAACATCCGCGCCCTTGAACAGGCGACCGGCGTCGACCTCGTGATCGACGACACGCCGGAGGCGGTAACGCTTTCCGGCTACGACCCCATCCGCCGCGAGGTGGCCAAGGTCGCCGTGCAGAAGCTCATGCTTGACGGGCGCATTCACCCCACCCGCATCGAAGAGATGGTGAACAAGGCCCGCGAAGAGGTCGAGGAGGGCATGCGCAAGGCCGGTGAACAGGCGGTGATCGACGCCGGCGTTCTCGGCCTCTCCTCCGAGGTCACCGCCCTGCTCGGACGGCTGCGTTACCGCACCAGCTATGGGCAGAACGTGCTGAAGCACAGCGTCGAGGCGGCGCACCTCGCGGGCATGATGGCCTCCGAGATCGGCGCCAATGCCCAAGTCTGCAAGGCGGGAGCGCTGCTTCACGACCTCGGCAAGGCGCTCACGCATGAGATCGAGGGCGGCCACGCCGAGATCGGCGGCGAGATCGCCCGCAAGTACGGCATCAATCCTGAAGTCGCGGCCGCCATCGAGGAGCACCACGACGACGACCGGATCAACGTCGAGGCGTTCATCGTCGCCGCCGCCGACGCGATCAGCGGAGGCCGGCCGGGAGCTCGCCGGGATACCGCCGAGATGTACGTCAAGCGGCTCCAGGACCTCGAGGCGACCGCGACGAGCTTCGAGGGCGTGGAGAAGGCGTACGCGATCCAGGCCGGACGCGAGGTCCGGATCATGGTGCAACCCAGGAAGGTGGATGACGTCCAGGCGGCCAAGCTCGCCCACGACGTGGCCCAGAAGATCCAGGACACCATGATCTACCCCGGTCAGATCAAGGTGACCGTCGTGCGGGAGACCCGCGCGGTCGGCCTTGCCAAGTAGACCAGGCCCGCAGCGACTCTCTGAAGGGGCGCGGGGATGACCCCCGCGCCCCTTTCTTGAGGGGCGTTCTTTTCACGGTTTGGGGCGGGCCGTATACTGAAGCGCCGGGGAGGCCCCTGCTCCAATCCCCCGGCGGAGTAGCCGCGCCAGCATGCGTATCCTCATGGCCGGAGACGTCGTAGGGAAGCCGGGCCGGCGCGCGGTGCGCGCCCTCGTCCCGGAGCTTCGCCGCGAACTGGACCTCGACTTCGTCGTCGTGAACGGAGAGAACGCAGCCGGAGGGCTTGGGCTCACGCCGGACACCGCCCAAGAGATGTACGCGGCGGGCGTCGACGTCATTACGACCGGCAATCACGCGTGGGCGAAGAAGGAAATCGTCCCCTACTTGGAGGGCGACTACCCGATCATCCGGCCGATGAATTACCCGCCGCGGGCGCCCGGCAAGGGCTACTGGCTGCACGACGGGGTGCTCGTTACCCAGGTCATCGGACGCGTCTTCCTGGCCAACGTGGACGACCCCTTCCGCGCGATTGACGAGCTTCTATCGGAAGTCGGCCCCGATACGAAGGTCATTATCGTCGACTGCCATACGGAGGCCACCTCGGAGGTCGGCGCGTTGGGCTGGTATCTGGACGGCCGCGTCAGCGCGGTCCTCGGCACGCACACCCACGTGGGGACGATCGACGCGAAGGTACTGCCCAAGGGGACGGCGTTTGTCTCCGACATCGGGATGGTCGGCCCGCGCGACTCCGTCATCGGCAACGCCGTTGGGGAAGTGCTGGAACGGTTCCTCACCCAGCAGCACGCGCGCCTGCAGGTGGCCACCGGCCCCGCGGTGTTCAGCTCCGTCCTCGTCGACGTCGACGAGGAGACCGGCCTGGCGCGCAGCATCGAACGTGTCGACAGAGAGGTCGCCTAGGCCGCGCCGCCACAGGGCAACCTCATGCAATCTATACCCGACGAGGTGACCTGACGAATGGCTGAAGTAGATTTGCACATGCACACCACGAGGTCGGACGGCCGCCTCACGCCAACCGAGCTCGTGGACCTTGTGGCCTCGCAAGGCGTAAAGACCTTCGCGGTCACCGACCACGACACCACCGAGGGGCTTTCCGAGGCCGCCGAGGCGGTGGCGAAGCACCCCGGCCTGACCCTCATCGACGGTGTCGAGCTGAGTACCGACATTGAGGGCTCGGAAGTCCACATCCTCTGCTACTTTGTCGATAAGACGGACGAGCGGTTCCAGTCGGAGCTTGCCCGCTTCCGGGAAGGGCGCTACGCCCGCGGGAAGGGGATGGTGGAGAAGCTGGCCGCCTTGGGGATGCCGCTTTCGTGGGAGCGGGTCCTCGAGATCGCCGGCGACGCCTCCGTGGGGCGCCCCCACGTGGCCCGCGCCCTCATCGAGGCGGGGCACGTCGCCACGAACCAAGAGGCGTTCGACAAGTACATCGGGAGAGGCGGCCCCGCCTATGTCGAGCGCGAGAAGCTCACTCCCGAGGAGGCCATCGCGCTCGGCGTCTCAAACGGCGCCGTGCCCGTCCTCGCGCATCCCGTCTACACCAAGGGCATCGAAGGCTTGCTGCCTTCGATGAAGGAGGCGGGCCTGAAGGGCATGGAAGTCTACTATGGAACGTACACGCCGGAGGACGAGCGTCGGTTCAAGAACCTCGCCGAGCACCACGGCCTGATACCTTGCGGCGGCTCCGACTACCACGGCAACTACGAAGGCCAGCGGCTCCCCGGCGCCATTGGCCCGCCGGCAAGCTCAGTCGACGCCCTGCGGGCCCAGAGCCGGAACGCCGGAAGCTAGGAAAGCCCCATGCTTGACGCCCGCGGCATCCAGGAGATCATCCCTCATCGGCCGCCTTTTCTTTTGGTGGACCGGGTCCTTGAAGTCGAAGCGGGGAAGAGCGCCACGGGGCTCAAGCAGTTCACCATCAACGAGCCGTTTTTCCAGGGACACTTCCCGGGGAACCCCATCGTGCCCGGCGTCCTTATCGTGGAAGCCCTGGCCCAGGTGGGCTCGGTGGCGATCCTCTCGCTCCCCGAGAACCGCGAGAAGGTCGCCTACTTCGCGGGCATCGACGGATTCAGGTTCAAGCGGCCCGTCGTCCCCGGCGACACGGTGACCCTCGAAGTCACGCTCGAGCGGGTGCGCGGCCCTATCGGCAAGGGCACGGCGCGGGCGTCCATCGATGGAGAGACCGCCGCCGAGGGGCGGCTCACCTTTGCGCTCGTCGACCGCCCCAAACCCACGGACGCCGAGGCGTAGCGACGTGCCTTCGCTGAAGGACCGCCGCCGAGACTCGACGCGATGACCGCCACCGCGATCATCGTCGTTATCGCCGCCTACTTCTGGGGCGCGATCCCGGTGACCCACCTCGCCGTCAAGGTTTTGCGGGGCGTCGACCTGCGGGAATACGGCTCCGGCTCCGTGGGTCCCAGCAACGCGGCCCATCTCGTGGGACGCCGGACCGCGATCGCGATCGGCGTGTTGGAGGTGCTCAAGGGCGCCGCGCCCATCTGGCTGGCTCAGGCCCTCGACTTGGAAATCTCCCAGCAGATTGCCGCCGGCGTCGCCTGCATCGTGGGACACAACTGGTCGGTATGGATCCGCTTCAAGGGCGGGCGGGGCATGAGCATCCTCCTCGGCGTCTTGCTCGCCGTGGCCCGCTTGGAGCTGCTGCTCGTTACCATCATCGCGCTCTTTGGCATCGCGTTCTGGGGCAGCGTACCGCTCTTCCTCGGGATCTCCGCCGCGCTGCTTCCCATGTGGAGCTGGCTCTTGGAGCGAAGCGAGGCGTACATCCTCGGCTTGGGTCTGATGGTCGTGGCGATCATCGTCAAGCGGCTCCTGGGCAACGAACTGCCCGAAAGATGGAATGCGCGCATCATCTTCTACCGCCTGTTCTTCGACAGGGATGTCCGAGACCGCGACGAGTGGGTGCGGCGTGGCATCAAGGCCAAGCCGGCCGCGGAGAAGCCGCCACCGCCGGAGCCGCCGGAGCCACCGCCACCGCCACCGGAACCACCGCCGGAGCCGCCGCCACAACCACCGCGGCCACCGGCCCCGCCGCCACCGTACCCGCCGCGGCCGCCGGAGCCGCCACCGCCGCCAAAGCCACCGGCCCCGCCGCCACCGCCGAAGGGGCCGTACCCGGCGCCGTATCCGCCGCCGGACCCTCGGCGTGAGCCGAGGTGAATTGATGCAGTGCGCCACGCATCCGCAGGTCGAGACCATGCTCGGCTGCGGCAAGTGCGGCAAGCCCATTTGTCCGCGCTGCTCGATTGCGACGCCGGTGGGCTTCCGCTGCGAGTCCTGCGCCCAGGTGCGCAAGAACCCGATGTTGGTCATGGACGCTGGGGAGCACGCCACGGCCGCCGCCGCGGCGCTCGGCCTAGCCCTCGTTGGAGGCGTCATTTGGGCGCTGGTCAACGGCGCGCTCGGCGGCTTCCTGAGCATCATCGCCGCGGCGGGCGTCGGGTACATCATCAGCGAAGGCCTGGCGCGCGCAACGAATCGCAAGCCAGTCCTCTACCTCCGCTACGTTGCAGGGGCCGCCGCGCTGTTGGCCTTCTTCGCCGGGAACGTCCTCACCCAATACTGGTTCGACGACGCCCCCTTCATGACGGCGTTGACCCATTTCTGGGCGGAACGCTACGCGGCTTTTGCGCCGGGGGGAGTGGTCATCGCCGAGGCTTGGTCGCGCCCCGATGTGTGGACCATCCTCGCCGTCGTGCTCTCGGTCTACATCGCGGCATGGCGCACGGCGCGTTAGCTTCCCACCCCCGCGGCGCTCGACTACAATAGCCGGCGTCCGCCGGCCCCGACCGGCGGGTGGCAAGTCCCCAGAACAGAAAGCGAGGCTCGCGCATGGGCGAACTCAGTGGCGGCCGCTTGGTCGCGAAAGCGTTGAAGGCCGAGGGCGTGAAGTACATCTTCACCCTCAACGGCGGCCACATCTACAACATCTTCGAAGGCTGCGCCGACGAAGGCATCGACATCATCGACGTGCGCCACGAGCAGGTTGCCGGACACGCCGCCGAGGGCTGGTCGCGCGTTACCCGCACCCCCGGCGTCGCCGTCGTGACCGCCGGCCCCGGCGTCACCGACACCGTGACCGCGATGGCCAACGCCTATCAGGCCCCAAGCCCGATGATCTGCATCGGCAGCAACAGCGGGGTCAAAGACCAGCTCATGGGCGGCCTGCAGGACTTCGACAGCGTCACGCTCATGCAGTCGGTCTCGAACTTCTCCGAGCGCTGCGCCCTTACCAACCGGATCCCCGACTACGTGGCCACCGCGTTTCGGTGGGCGACGACGGGGCGCATGGGGCCGAGCTACATCGAGTTTCCCAATGACGTGCTCAACGCCAGGGTGGACGAGGACAAGGTGCACTTCCCCGTCAACTACCGCACCGGGGCCCGTGCCCCGGGCGACCCAGAGTTGATCAACGAGGCGGCCAGGCTCCTGAAGGACGCCAAGCGCCCCGTCGTGATGGCGGGAAGCGATGTCTGGTGGACCGACGGCGCCGACACGCTCCGCGAGTTCATCGAGACGATCAAGGCGCCCGTCTTCCTCAACGGCATGGGGCGCGGCTCGATCTCGCCCGACCATTCCCATTTCGGCGCGCAGTCGCGCCGCTTCGCCCTCACCCAGGCCGATGTCATCCTCCTGATCGGCGTGCCCATCGACTTCCGCATGAGCTTCGGGCGCAACACCCTGATCCCCGACGAGACCAAGCTGATTCACATCATGTCCGACCCCCGCGAGGTCGGCCGCAACCGCGGGAATGACGTCGGGCTCGTCGGCAACGCCCGGCTCATCATGGAGCAGATACTCGACGCCCTGCCCGGCGTGGGCTTCGAGACGACGGGCGACTGGGTCGACAAGGTCCACGAGGAAGAGATGGGCTTCCGTACCCACGACCTTGAACTGATGGAGACGGACCAGAACCCCATTCACCCCATGAGGCTCGTTGGAGAGATCCGCAAGTTCCTCGACCGCGACGCCACCGTCGTCGGCGATGGCGGCGACATCGTCACCTTCGGCGCCCGTGCCATTCCCATTCACGAGCCCGGCCATTGGCTCGACCCCGGCCAGTTCGGCTGCCTCGGGGTGGGCACCGGCTTCGCCATGGCGGCGCAACTCGCGCGCCCCGGTAAGCAGGTACTCCTCCTGAACGGTGACGGCGGCTTCGGCCTCAACGGCATGGACATGGAGACGATGGTGCGGTTCAAGCTGCCCGTCGTCTCCGTCGTCGCCAACAACGGCGGCTGGGCGCAGACGATCCACGGCGTGAAGCGCGCCTATGGCCGGGCGCTTGGCTGCGACCTCTCGCAGGACACCCGGTACGACCAGATCGTCTCGGCGATGGGCGGACACGGCGAGCGCGTGGAAAGGCCCGAGGACATCCGTCCCGCCCTCGAACGCGCCTTCGCCTCCGGCCTCCCCGCCTGCGTCGACGTCGTCACCGACCCCGAGGTCAGCTACGGCGCCATGCCCGGCAGGTCGCAGCGCCGAATCTCCTAGCCGCCGCGATGCCGCACGTCGAAGTCAACGGCTTCAAGCTGTACTACGAGTCGCTCGGCTCGGGGCATCCCGTCGTCTTCGTCCACGGCCACACGCTCGACGGACGGATCTTCGACGACGTTCTCCCCGAGGTCGCGAAGTACTACCGCGCCTTCCGGATCGACCTGCGCGGGCACGGGCGATCGGAGGCCCCCGACGACGAGTACTCGTGGAAGGCCTTCGGCCGCGACCTCACCGCCTTTATGGACGTGATGGACCTCGCCAAGCCCTCGTTCGTCGGGCACTCCGTCGGCACGACCGTCGTCATGGAGCACCTCTTCAACAACCCCGGCCGCGCTACGACGGTCGTCTTCATGGCCGCCGGCGTCTCCGGCGACCCCATTTCGGCCAACCTCCAGAAGTACATGGACGAACAGGCCGAACGCTTCCGCAGGGTCGGCAAGACCGACGAGTGGGTCGAGGGCCGGGTGCGGAACATGGTGTGGGAAGGAACCCCGGACTACGCCGTGAAGGAGGGCAAGGTCCGCGCCATGGTCGACGCATGGTCGGGCAAGAGTTGGCACATCCTCACCGGCTCGACCCGGGACGACCGCCCCACGCAGAAAGAGCAGATCGAGTCCGGCGCGATTCAGGTGCCCGCGCTCGTCGCCGTGGGCGAGCACGACGGCGGGGCCTTTCAGAAGGCCGCGAAGTACCTGGCGGCGAACCTTCCCATCGTCCGCAGCGAGGTCATCCCCGAGGCGGGGCACCTCGCCCCCCTGGAAAACCCCAAGGCCGTCAACGACCTCATCATCGACTTCCTTAACGGGGCCGTCGGGAAGGCCTTGGGCTAGCGCCCTCGGCGCTAGAGCTTGGCGGCGAGGGGCAGGAGCTTCGCCGCCACGTCCCGCAGCTGATCGATGCAGTCCTGCTCGTTCTCGGCGAAGCCGGGGCCGGCGACGACACGGTCCGCCCCCGCTTCCAGGTAAGCGGTCACAATGTCGGGCTCCGGCGGCTTCCCGAAGATCGAGATCGGCAGCCCCGCCGGGTCGCGCCCCGCTTCGCGCGCCAGCGCATGCAGCGTCTCTCGCCGCTCCGGCAGCTCTTCGGGCGTCACCTTTTCCGGCGACCAGCCGTCGCCGTAGGCGATGACCCGTTCGAGCACCTTTTTCGCTACGCCGCCGAGGTAGATCGTCGGGTGCGGGCGCCGCGCCGGCCGCGGTATTGAGCGCGCCTCGGGGAACTGCCAGAAGCGCCCGTCGTGGGCCACCGCTTCTCCGGTCCAGAGTGCCTTCATCACCCGCAGCGCCTCCAGCGTCTGCCCCCAACGCCGGCTGAAGTCGACGCCCATGATCTCCGCTTCCTCTTCGAGCCAGCCCGCGCCGACGCCGAGGACGAGCCGCCCTTCGGTGTGCCGGTCGATCGTGGCCAGCATCTTCGCCAGGCGCACCGGATGGTGCTCGGGGACGAGCAAGACGCCGGTACCCAACAGAATCGAGCTCGTCACCGCGCCGGCCCG